>CAMWQM010000012.1 GCA_947176375.1 uncultured Helicobacteraceae bacterium | reverse complement strand
AAGCCGTAGCTTGTCTCCGAAAATTTCGGTTCGTACACCAGGCTCAGCACCTGGGTTATGGATTGCTGGATTACGCGGTCAACTACTGTCAGTATGCCGAGTTGTCGCGTCTTTCCTATAAAAGAAAAAGCATACAAGGCGGCGCTTAGGTCTAAATTGCCAGATTGCCATTCCCGATATGCTTTGTGCAAAATTACAAATATTTATGACATTTATAATTGCTATTCTCTGCGCTTTTGCATGGATTGGTCAGGCTCTCAAAGACGGGGCTGATGTATAGTGTATTAATCAGATAACCACTTGGCTTATGTTGGGTATAATACTTTGATGACCTGCAAGATGAACTGGATGACCTCTATGAAGATTTGGACGAAATGTACTCAGACCAAGATGAGGATTGGTGACGCTCATCGTTGCTTGTCATAAGTTTGGTTTGGTTCGGGCATTATATATGCCCGACTAAACCTAAACCTATATATATGGGGATGGATGGGCAAAAGAATAAGGCGATGCGGATAGATTGAGACGGGGGAATATTACTATGCGCCGCAGACACCGTTGCCTCGGACTATGCGCGTCCCGCTATCGGGGCGCGCTCGGGACTTACACCCGTTAGATTATGCCCATGTCGGGCGAACAAAACAAAATCCTGCAAGTCAGTTGCTTGCAGGATTTTTGATTGTACTTTGGCGGAGAGGACGAGAGCCAAACGCCTGATATTCAAGAATGTTATTTAATGCCAAATCGGTGAAAACTTGATTATTGGGCGATTTTTTTGATATTGGGGAATGTCATAACGTGTCAAAATCGTGTCCAAAATTCGTGTACTTCATCGTGTACCATCATATTTCATCAAACTTTGTCATTGACTTCTTCTTCAATTCATCGACAATGGCAATGTAAGGCTTCATCGCTTCAAACTTTGAATGCCCCGTCCATCGCATAATGACCTCGGCAGCGATGCCAAGTTGCAAGGCAGTGACAACGAATGTGCGCCGGGCGACGTGTGTTGTTATCAATGCCCATTTCGGCAAGACTTCTTCATGCCGCTGGTTGCCATTGAAATACACAATGCGCGTCGGGGTGTCGATGCCCGCAGCTTTCGCAATGTCTTTCAAATAAAGATTCATCCGCACGTTGCACGGCACGGGCAAGGCAAGGTCGTGTCGAAATTTAATATCCTTGTATTTGTCAAGGATTGCGCGTGAATGCTTGTTCAACTCGATTTTCAGCCCGTCAACCGTCTTTTGTGTTACCACGTCAATATAAGTGTCTTTGACATCACACCGTTTCAATTTGGCGACATCGGAGAATCGAAGCCCGGTGTAACAACAAAACAAGAACACATCGCGGGTGTGTTCCAAGTGGCGGTCGGCATCCGTGAATGTCATTTCGGAAATTGCCCTGACTTCTTCTTTGGTCAAATATATTATTTCCTTTGCGTTTCCATCCGTGCCTTTAAGTTTCGGGCGGAATGTTTCATGCACATTGCCGGAATAATAGCCGTGAACCGCCGCCCACCTGACAAACCAACGCACAAAGGCAAGGTTTTTGGCAATGGTCGTATTCTTCAATCCCTTTTTCATCATGTGCGCCACAAATTCTTGCATCTTTGCGTCGGTCAAGGTGTGGAACGACAAAAGGCGGTCGAATGTCTGCAACCGCTTCTTTAATGCCTTGAACTTTTGAAACGTCGCCGCCGTCCATTGATTTTCATTGCCGACCGTTGACGTGAATTTGTCATATACTTGGAAGAACGACAATGAAACCGGGTCTTGGATAACTTCTTTAACGGCGGTGTTCCGACCGACCAAATCATTAAACAATTCCTTGACTTCGCCGGGGTCAGGAATCCGCTTTTCAAGTAATTCATAACGCGCCATTACTTCACCGATAGCCGACCGCCATTCATCAATGATGCGGTTGATTGTCGTTGCATCAGGATTGCCGGGCTTGACCCTTTGTGCGTCGGCATCCCAAGAATCAATGTTCACAGATTGCCCCAAAGGAAAATCAAGTGGTGTTTGCCCCCGGAGTGTTACGCGCATTCGGATTGGACAAACCGACTTGCCACGTTTGTGCAATATGAATTTTACAGACCATGCAATTTTCATTGTGCATCCGTTTTAAGCATTTTACCGCGTCCAAGCAACAACCATTCAGCCGACACCCCAAAATCTATACAAATAGCCGCCAATGCGTCCACGTCAATACATTTGTAAGTCATTTCATCAATGGGCTTGTCGATTGTCATTTTTAATGTTGCATACTTTGTTCGGTTTAAGTTATGTGCCGCGCAAAAAACCTTTATGCTGTCAATCTTGCCCAACTCGATTGCGAGATTCAGGGCTTGAAAGAATCGGCGTGTTATTTCAAGTGCTTCGGGGTTGACTGACTTTTTCATTGATTTTTAATATTTTATCGAAAAGAGCGTCGCAAAACTTGTTTTGCTCTATTCTATATAAAAATAACTTTGTTATTTTATTTATTATATTTTCTTTTCTTTTGCACAAATTTGCATTACAAGTGTGTAGAATTGCATTGCATTTGCATTCATCGGCGTTTAACCCTTACGATTTTGGATTGTGCCGGGGTGCGCCCCTTGACGTTGAAAATTGCTTGATATTCGCCGGATGTTTCCGAAACGAATTGCACGGCGATGTCAAGATTCCACCCGCGCGGTTCTTCGACATGAATTGTTTGATTGTCGCGGTCGTATGTATAACGCCCCGTCGTGGTGTCTATCAAATCGGCGGTGTGTTCGTAAACGTGCATGAAGTCGCCGCCCTGTGTAAAGTCGTAATATTCCGGGTTGGTCGCCGGGATGAAGTTTGCGCCGTCCTGATATGCGGTGACGTTCCAATGCCCAGCAATGGTTGAAAGGATAACGGCGGGGTCATCCTCGGACGCTTCGGTTGTTGAACAAGCGACCATGAACACACAAGCGCATAAGGCGACAATGGTTTTGCCTATCTTATTCATGGCGCATCTTGATTTCATAGTCGGCAATCATCTTGTCGAATTGTTCCTTGCTGACCATTGCGGTTTCTTCATCGTTGAGTGCAGCCAATTCAAGGGCATCAAAGATTGCTTGCGGCATCACCGAATAATAAGACGGTACGCCATAAAAACCCGACACGGCAATTCCAACGGTCGTTGTCATTACATCGGCACTTATAGCCGCATATTCATCAAGGGATAAATCAACCACAGGGGCGATGTTGGGATGCAATGCCCTTTTCAGGTCTATTGCTTCAATTTTATCAAAGATAGATTCCGGCAAGGTATGAATCTTGAATGCCGGGTCAGCGATATTAACTTGAATCATGCTTTTGGATTTGAAAGGTTTTCAATTATAGTCAAATAACGGTCTTGTTGGGCAATCAGGTTGTCAAGTGATTTTTGCTTGGCTTCAAGCAAGGACAAAAGACGGTCAGTTTCACACGTCACAACCTTTTTGATGTTGACTTCTTCTTTCACAACTTCTTCAACGGAATCTTTTACATCGGCGACTTCCTGAATAATCTTGTCGCCATTGACCGCATCGCCATTTTGAACGTGCTGACCGCCGAACACGACATGGGGTTTGGTCAATAGCGACCGCAATATTGGGTGTTTTGACTTTGGAATTGTGCCGCCTGATTCCCAATTTTGGATGGTATTCACCGAAACGCCGACCAATTCGGCGAATTGTCTTTGAGTAAGACCCAATTTTGTGCGCAAATCTTTTATGTTTAAATCATTCATTTTTAATTATGTAACAATTTTTAACATTGTCGCCTTGCAAAATATTGGGTGTTTTCTATTGACAGACACCAAATATTGTGTATCTTTGCAAGTGTAAACGGAACACGTTGCAAAGTTAAAGCGAAAATGAACGCTAACAAATAGCAAAGTTACGTCATTTTAGCGAAAAACCCGCAACCGAAGCCCCAAAATTTCAAAATTGACACTTAATATTTCGCAATAATGAGAAAAGAAATTAAAGCACAAATTGATGGTCTTGACTATGAAACCCGGTCACGGGTGCTTGACACCATCAAAGCCCTTGACAACGGAAAGGGTCAATCTATCGAATTTTATTCCGATGGTTCGGGTGTGTGCTTCACCTATTGGTCGCCGACCATCAACCACGGTTGCCCCGGAACGGTCGCCCGGTCATTTAAAATGGATGTCGCAATGCTGATTCTTGCCGGACATCGCTTGAAGTCGCACGAATTGCCCAAATGTGTGTAACAAGCAAAATCAAGCGACATGAGAACGGAAAGCATCAAAAGCCACATTGTCGAAATTCATTCAGTTGGTAGCGGTAAGGACAAATCGTTTTACGGTCTTGACTATGACACCAAAACCGTTGCATTCAGCGATGCGAAAACCCCGGAAGAAGCATGGGAAAAAGCCCGCGCCGCCGGATATGCAAAGGATGAAATTCAATGGTTGACAATCCAATTACCCGCAAAGGGCTACGAATACAAGTAAATAACCGCCGGGGCGGTGTAATGCCGCCCCGCATAATCCTCAAAATATGAGCAAAGAAAACTTTTCATTTCTGAAAGGATGGTCGCAAGTCAAGAATGGCGACCTTGCAGAATGCCGCGACAAGCTGATGGCGGCGTTAAACATCACCACCCGCGCCGCTTGGGGCAAACGCCTGAAAGGTGAAGTCGAACCGAAGATTTCCGAAGCCCGCGCCGTCGAAGCGGTTTTTGCTGAATACGGCATCAAAGAAGTTTGGGGGGTAGCATGATGGAAGTTGCAAACCTTACCAAACGCGAATCCGAAATTGCGGAATTGTTCGCATGGGGCGCAAGCAAGAAAGATGTTGCAAATCGCCTTTTCATTTCGGAACGTACCGTTGAAAATCACGCCCGGAACATATATGCAAAAGTCGGGTGTCAGAAAATCAATGAATTGTGCGCGTGGTGGTTTTGCACAAAATTCCACATCTCCTTTGACTTATCACCACTGAAACGCAAAGTGATAGTCGGAATGTTTCTGACACTACTTGCCCCGCAAGTTTTCGCCCTTGACCATCACGATTATTGCCGCCGTATAAGAGTTGAAAACCGCACAAATCGTGTTGTCCGCGCCCGTCGGTCGCGCAATGAATCCGACCTTGATTTTATAAACTTCTAAATTTCGCAACAATGAATAAGATAATTTTTTGCCTTAAAGAGTTTTCAGGCGGTCAAGACCTGACACCGCGCCAACGTGCGATTTTCATGTGGTGGGCATTGTCCTTGACCTTTGCAGTGATATTTGGTGAATGTCTTACCCTTTGCGCCCTTTGCGTTGTTTCATTCGCCGTGTCAAGCCACTATTTGAAGAAAGAAGTTCCCGTGCCAAAAGATGAATCCGAAGAAATATGATTGATATTGACCCGAACACGCGGTTGATTGACTTGACGGTTGGGCAGCTTCTTGAACTGATAGAATCGGCATCAGGGAAACCGACGCAAGACGCACCGAAAGAACGTCGCCTTGAATATGGCATCGCCGGAATTGCCCGAATCTTTAATTGCAGTATCAGCACCGCAAACCGAATCAAGGCAAGTGGAAAGATTGACAAGGCAATTTCACAACGTGGTCGGCTGATTGTCATAGACGCGGAACAAGCTATAAATCTATTTAATAAATAACTACATAACAATGAAGAAAGTTATCTTGAAATCGCTTACCCTTTGCAACTTCAAAGGGGAACAAGCAAGAACAACGCACTTCAACGCCGATGTTACGACCATATCCGGCGGCAACGGTCTTGGCAAATCAAGACACTTTGACGCATTCATGTGGCTTTTATTCGGCAAGGATGTTCAAGACCGCAAAGATTATGAGGTCAGGACACACAACGCCGACGGCACATTGCTTCACGAAGTGGAATGCAGCGTGACGGGTGTTCTTGACATCGACGGTCAGGAAATCACGTTGAAGCGCGAATCCGTCGAAGAATGGGTGAAACCCCGTGGTCAGGTTGACCGGGTGTTGAAAGGCAACCACAACGAATGTTGGTGGAATGAAACCCCCGTCAAAGTTAATGAGTTTAACGCCCGTGTCGCCGCCATTCTTGAACCGTCCTTGTTCAAGATGATAACAAACCCGATGTTCTTTGCATCTATGGATTGGAAGTTGCAACGCGCACAACTTTTCCAACTTGCCGGAACACTCAACGATGCCGAAATTGCCGCCACAAATCCCGATTTCGTGCTTCTTCTTGACAAACTGAACGGCAAATCGCTTGCAGATTTCAAGAAAGAATTATCGGCAAAAAAATCGCGTTTGCAAAAGGAATTGAACGAGATTCAACCCCGCATCGACCAAACACAAAAGATGATGCCGGAAAGTGAAGATTTCGCCGCGATTGAAGCCGAAATCGCCGATGTTGAAAAGCAGATTGCCGACATTGAAAAAATCTTGTCGGACAACGCCGCCCGCATCAGTGCCGAATATCAGGCGGAACAAGAGAAGCAACGCATTGTGAACGACCTGACCACCCGACGCAACAACCTTGTCAGGGATGCCGAACAAGCTGCCAAGAATGCCGCCTTTGAAGCCAATGCGACCCGCCGTGAACTTGAATCTGGCATCGCATCGAAGAAGCGTGAATTGTCGGCGATGGAACGCACCTTGCGCACCCTGATAAACACTTGCGACCGATATGCCGCCGATGTGTCAGCCCTTGAAATGGAAATCGAGCAGAAGCGCGGCGAATGGTATGCCGAAAACGCAAAGGCATATTCCGGCGATAATGTTTGCCACCATTGCGGACAAGTCTTGCCAAAGGAAATGCGCGACAAGAACTTGCAAGACTTCAAGGACACGCAAAAGGCAAAGAAAGATGAAATTCAGGCAGATGGCAAAGAACTTGCCAAACGTCTTGCCGCCCGCAAGCAATCGCATCAGGATTCCGCAAAGGAAGTTGCCGACCAAGAAGCCGAAATCGAAAAGGCCAAAGCCGAAATCAAGGAAAAGGAAGCCGCCCTTGCCGCGATGCCTGAAACGACCGCCGCAACTATCGTGCCGGAAGAAGTCGCCGGATATGGCGAATTGACACGACAAATCGAGGAAGCGCAAGCCGCCATTTCAACCGACAAGACCGCCCCGGATGATTCCGAACACAAGGCAAAGAAAAAGGAATTGACCGACCGCCGCGATGCCCTGAAAAAGCGTCTTGCCGCCCGTGACGAAATCGCCCGTTCCGAAAAGGAGATTGAAAGCCTGAAAGAATCCAGCAAGCATCTTGCGCAACAAATCGCCGACCTTGAAAAAGAAGAATACACCGTTCAGGAGTTCACCCGCACCAAAATTGACGAATGCGAAAGCCGCATCAATGGATTATTCCACAACATCACATTCCGCCTTTTCGACAAGACCTTTGAGGGCAACACTTATGAAACTTGCATTCCGCTTGTCGAGGGTGTTCCTTTCGGCGCGGCAAATACCGCCGGACAAGTCAACGCGGGTCTTGACATCATCAACACGCTTTGCCGATTCCACGGCATTTGCGCCCCGATATTCATTGACAACCGCGAATCGGTCAACAACCTTATCCCGACCGAAAGCCAAATCATTAACCTTGTCGTGACCAACGACACAAAACTTTCAGTTCAATGAACAACGAAATTCAAAAACAAAATCCCATCGGGGTGGTAACAACCGCCGCCCCCGCAACGGTCGGGTTCAACTTCTTTGACCCCGTGCAGTTTGAAACCATGCAACGTGTGTGTAAGATGTTCGCATCATCCGACCTTGTGCCGGACACCTACAAGCCCAAGACAAAGCCCATCCCAGCCAACGCATCCCCCGAAGCCATTGCGGCGATGCAAGCCGAAAACAAGGCGGCAATGGACAAGGCGGTTGCCAATTGCATGATTGCCGTTGAAGTGTCAATGCGCATCGGCGCATCGCCCTTGATGGTCATGCAGAACATGGCGGTCATTTATGGTCGCCCATCGTGGTCGTCAAAATTCCTGATTGCAACGGTCAATTCGTGCGGTCGCTTTGAACCCTTGCAATTCCGTTTCACCGACAAGGGCAACATCGGCAAAGTCGATTACGTCGATTATGCGTGGAATGACCACACCCGCCGCAAAGAAGCAGTCACAAAGACCCTTGACGGCACGAACATTCGCAACCTTGAATGTGTGGCTTACACAACCAAGAAAGGGTCAAAAGATGTCCTTGAATCCGCCCCGGTGTCGATTCTTCTTGCCGTCGAGGAACGATGGTTCACAAAGGACGGTTCAAAGTGGCGCACAATGCCACGTCAAATGCTGATGTACCGCGCCGCGTCGATGTGGACAAACGCTTACGCCCCCGAACTTTCGATGGGTATGCGCACAATCGAGGAGCAACAAGACATCGTGGATGTCGAGTTTGAAGAAATCCCGACCACGCCCGCCGCGACCTCAAACAACACCGCATCGACAATCAGCATGGAAGAAGCCATAAATGCGCCACAATTAACGGAAGTGACAAAGGGTGATGAAATCCCCGCCCCCACTCCGATAGAGCCGGAAACAGCAAAAGAAACGCAATCCGCACAACCTGAAACCGAAAGCCCCGGATTCTGATATGGACTTGAAAATTATCGGCAGCAGCTCAAAGGGTAATTGCTACATTTTCGACAATGGAGAAGAAGCCCTTGTCGTTGAATGTGGCATCCCTTTCAACCGGGTAAGACGTAAAATGGACTTCAAGATAAAACATATCGTCGGCGCGGTCATATCGCATGAACATGGCGACCATGCAAAACACGTCGGCAAGTTCCTTGAATTGTTCATCCCGGTTTATACGTCGAGGGGAACGGCAATGTCTTTGGGCATCGAGGGCAACGCCCTTGTGCATCAGGTTGCCGACCACGAATTGGTTGCAATTGGCAAATTCCGTGTAATGCCTTTCAGGGTCGAACATGATGCCGCCGAACCTTTCGGATTCCTGATTCATCACCCCGAAATGGGAACGGTCTTGTTCGCAACCGACACCCGTTATTTGCGATATGCCCCGTTTAAGAACGAAAACATCATCAAGTTTCCCGGACTGAACAACATCTTGCTTGAATGCAACTATCGGCACGACATCTTGGAAGCCAACATTGTCGCCGGACGCTTACACCCGGCAATGGCAAATCGAACCAAGAAAAGTCATTGCAGTTTTGCCGAATGCCGGGCGACGCTTCTTGAACAAGACCTTTCGGCAGTCAACAACATTGTCTTGATTCATCTTTCGGACGGTAACGCCAATGCCTCCGAATTTCAAGCCGATATTGAAGCTGTAACGGGCAAAACCGTAACGGTCGCCGAATCGGGAATGACAATTAAAAATTTCAATAAAACACCTTTTTAACAACTAAAAAAATGATTAAGTACAAATTATCAAACACCGAAAACGGCGAAATCTTGGGTCAATTTAAGACCCGTCAGGATGCCGCCGACGCGATGAATCAGTACATCGCCGAAACAAACGATGGTCTTGACCCATCCGATGAAGAATGGTTAACGCCTTTTGACTTCGACCTTGAAGAAGTCGAAGTCAAGGAAGCACCCAACGAAATCATCGTGGACTACAATTCCGCCCGTGAATATCTTGGCGGCAAGGCAAACAAGCAATTCACCGTGTCGCAACGTGTGGCAAGCATGAACACCGTGCCGGGGCTTATGGATGTTACCCGCCTTGTCGATGCCCTGAATCCGTCGCACGTTGAAGCCCTTATCGCCCTGAACGAATTGTTCACCATCGCGCAAGCATGGAACAAGGCAGATGATTTCGTGCCGGACTACTCCGACCGCCGACAAGACAAGTGGTTTCCGTGGTTTGTCTATGACAAAGACCGTGCGGGCTTCGTGTGTGCGGCTACGAATAATGCGCCGTCGAATGCGGCTGCGTATGTCGGTTCTCGGCTTTGCTTCAAAAGCGCAAATCGCGCCCGTCAATTCGGCGAACAATTCATCGACCTTTGGAACAAGGTTCTTTTGTTCTAATCGCCGCCGTGTCTTACTATAAAACAAAACAAGTATGGAACGAACACTTGGAAGCGATATTGAAAACCCGATTGCCCGCCGTCAATTCCTTGCGGACAACTGCGATGCCGTTGTGGATAAGGGTTACATGAAGCCCTATTCCCCGGAAGAATTGCAAGGACACAAAGAGAGCCTTGCCAACGTGTCAATCGAAATCGCCGAAATCGAAGCGGAAATGAAACAAATCACCGCCGAATATAAGGGGCGATTGAAGCCCCTGAAAGAGCAGCGGGCGGGCATGGTGTCCAACATCAAAGCAAAGGCGGAATATGTCACCGAACCTTGTTTCCGCTTCACCGACCAAGAAGCGAAAATGACGGGGTTCTACAATGCCGACGGACTTTTGATTGAAAGCCGTGCGGCGACCGCCGACGAACTGCAACCAACCATATTTGGCGCATTGCGCACCGGGAATGTTCCGCCGCTAACGGGAACAAACGACTAAACCATCAATCAGCATGGACAACGAAAAAATGCAAATCAATTTCGCCCCCGGTCAAACGACCGCTGAAATCATCATTCGAGAGGGCGACGCGACAAAGCAGCTTGACCCCAAAGCCCCGGTCAAGACTGAAATTGTCGGAACAATCGGAACAATTCTTGAATACCTGAAAAAGCGCGTCAATGCGGGTCAGTTCAAGCAAACCGAATGTTTCATCACAGTTGACCGCGAAAGCGTCAAAATGACCCTTACAATCAACGAATCGGACTATTACACTCGCGGAACGGTGGTGTCGAAACTTCAATTCAACCCACAATTCGTGAAATTCGGCATCAACGACGGGAACAAGGTGTGGACACCCGCCGAACTTGGCTTATTCTTCAAAATGAACCGCACGTTCTTTCCTGACCGCAAAGACAACATGGAACTTGTGTCACGTCTTATGAATTTCAACGGCACGGTTCAGGCAACTATCGACCGCGACATCAAAATGAACGGAAGCCGCACCGACAATTTCGCGCAAGTGGTCAATTCAAACTTGCCCGAATCGTTCACATTGCTAATCCCGATTTTCAAGGGGTTGCCACCTGAAACGCTTGAAGTCGAAACATTCGCACAAATCGACGGGCGCGACGTTCACTTCATCCTAATGTCGCCCGGCGCACAAGCAACCCTTGAAGATTTGCGGGATAAGGTTCTTGACGATGAACTTGTCAAGATTCAGGAAGTCGCACCAGACATCGCAATCATCGAGGTTTAACCAACCGAATCACCAACCACCCACCGGGGGAATCCGCCCCCGGTGGTTAAAGCCAAAGACAATGAAAGATAAAACCTACTATTTCCCGCACGATTACAATGCCCGGAATGACCCCAAATTGCAAGACGTGTTGATTGAACACGGCGCGGCGGGTCTTGGCGTGTTTTGGTGTATCGTCGAGCAGCTATTTGAGCAAGGCGGGGAATTGCCCTTGAAATCTTGCAAAAGCATTGCATTTGCATTGCATCAGGAATGCAAGATGGTTGAAAGTGTAGTCAAGGACTTTGGATTGTTTGAAAATGACGGTGAAAAGTTTTGGTCAAATTCGGTCAACAAGCGTATTGGCAAGCGTCAGCAAATCAGCGAAAGGAGAAAGAAAGCCGCCTTAACACGCTGGCAATCAACGCCCTCAATGCAGGAGCAATGCAAACCCGATGCAAGTGCAATGCAAAATGATGCAAAAGAAAAGAAAAGAAAAGAAAATATATCTATATCTAACGATATAGAAAGGGAAAAACCGCAAAAGCGGTTTGTTCCACCGACACTTGAAGAAGTGCAAGCATATATCGTTGAAAAGGGTTATTCCGTCGATGCTGAAAGTTTCATTGCCTTTTACCAATCGAAAAATTGGATGGTCGGCAAAAACAAAATGAAAGATTGGAAAGCTGCAATCCTGACTTGGGAAAAGCGAGAAAGGGCGAATCCCAGCCGTCCGGCTTCACCCCGAAAAACAAAAACAAGTGAATCACGAAACGTAAATGATGAATGGCAATGAACAATAAAAATGAAATTCCCGGCCTTGAAAAAATCTTGCGAGCAATCGAGGAGCGCGGCACATTTGCCCGCATGACCCGCTACAAGTACACCGGGGCAGATTATAACATCGAAAATGCCTTGAAGATAATTGAAGCAATCGGCAAGACCCGCGACCGCAAATTTGTGATTGATTCGGAAAACCGCTTTGCATACGAAAATTTCATCAAGTGGTGTCATTGCGATGCGTCGATGAAGCAGATTCACCCCGACACCGGGGAAATTGTGCCGGGCGACCTTTACGCGGGCATATACATCGGCGGCACAACCGGGTCGGGCAAATCGTGGTGTCTTGAAATTATGCGGGCTTATGTGTCGGCACTTGGATTCAAAATTTCAATTCCAGTCAATTATGAAAAAGATGACAACCGCACGTTGTGGTGGCGAATTGTTCGCGCTGATGAAGTGTGCGAAATTTTCGCCGAAGATGGCAAGATTACCGACTTGAAGAAGTCGCCGATTATCGCCATTCAGGATTTCGGGCAAGAACAAGAAGAATCCCTTTACATGGGCAACCGCGTTGATGCCGTCCGGCAGCTTATCGAATATCGGGGCGACCTGACCAACGAATTAACCCTTATCACATCGAATTTGCCGATGGGAAGTGACCGCCTTGTTGCCCGTTATGGCGACCGTGTGGCATCCCGCTTGCGTCAAATGTGCAACAACCTTGTCATTAAGGGCAAAGACCGCCGAAAACTATAAAATCAAAAATTAAATTACAATGGAAGAAAAATTAAAATCAGTCATCGCCCTTGCGGTCGAAATGCGCAAGGCGCAAAAGGAATACTTCAAGACCCGTGATTATGTCGCTTTGCGTCAATCAAAAATTCTTGAAAAGCGGTTTGATGAAGAAGCGCAAAGACTTATTGAGCCGCCCACCGTGAAAGAACCTGACTTGTTCACAATCTAACCGCGTATTGCAATGGAAACGGCAATTCAACAAGTGGTCTATAAGACTGACAAAGGAACGCCCGTGACCGATTCCGTCAAGGTGGCGCAAGTGTTCGGCAAGATGCACAAGAATGTCTTGAAGTCGATTCGTAATTTGGCGGCTCAAAATTTAGCCGCGAAATCATGGTTTCACGAAATCACATATCTTGACGGGCGCGGACAAACGCAACCCATGTTCCTAATGAACCGCGACGGTTTTTCTTTGCTTGCCATGAGCCTGACCGGGGAACGCGCCTTGCAATTCAAGGTCGGCTTCATTCAGCAATTCGACGCGATGGAACAAGCCTTGAAAGAGATTGCCCCGGTGCAACCTCAAACCCCGGCAATCCCGCAGACATTCGCCCAAGCCTTACGCCTTGCCGCCGAACAAGCCGAAACCATCGAAGCCCAACAAAAGCAACTTGCCGCGCAAGCCCCGAAAGTAAACTTTGCCAATGCCCTTGAAATCGCGGGTGAATCAATCCTGATTGGGCAGCTTGCGAAACTGATACGTCAAAACGGGGTTGACACGGGCGAAATCCGGCTTTATCAGTGGATGCGCGAAAATGGCTTCTTGCACAAGTGCGGGTCGGAATATAACGACCCGACCCAACGCGCCCTTGAAATGGGCTTGTTTGAGGTCAGGACGGGAACACGCTATCACCCGCACACGGGCGAACCCATCCAAACCCGGACAACGCTTGTCACCATCAAGGGGCAACAGTATTTCATCAACAAATTTGTCTATAAATCCGAACACCCATGAAAATCTATATCAGTGGAAAAATAACGGGGTTGCCGTTGTCCGAAGCCCGACAACGGTTTGCCGATGCCGCCGACTTGCTGAATGCAATCGGGTTTGAAGCGGTGAATCCCCTGAATAATGGGCTTGATGATAAGGCGACATGGAAAGACCACATGGTTGCAGACATCCGAATGCTTCTTGATTGTGAAGCAATTTACATGATGGATAATTGGATTGAAAGCCGGGGCGCGTCGATTGAATATGACATCGCCAACCGCCTGAACTTTGATGTTTGGTTTGAATCGAATATCCGACGCGAAAACCGCGCGGTGCTACGCATTCAAAACGCAATTCACGAGGTTACTGGGTTGCGCCTGAATCAGTATGCGACCAAAAGCCGGAAACGTGATTGTTTTTATGCCCGGATGCTTTTCGTGCATCATTGCCGCCGTCTGAAAATGACGTTGACGCAGATTGCAAAGCACGTTCACCGTGACCATTCTTCAATGCTTCACTTCTTGCGGAAATATGATGATGATTTCAACTACAACCCGCAATTCCATGAACTTGCCGAAAAAGTAAATAAATTATTAAATGTAAAGTAAACCAAATGAAAGAATCTATCAAATGCGAATGCCTTGTGGATTGCGGCGCAAGCCGTGTCCGGGGATGGCACAATTCCACACCATGTTCACGCCCGGCAAAATGGCTTGTCAGGTTTCAAGATGGCAGAGAAGAAAAAGTGTGCGGCATTCACAAGAGGTCGGAACAAATCCGATATGAATATTCGATTGAATCAATAACCCCTTTAACAAAAAGTAAATGAATCATAAATTCCCTTATCGTTGGACATTGAAAGATGCTCAATTCACGAAAGACAAAGGAAAAGTTTTTTCGTGTTTCGCTTGTGGGGGGGGTCAACAATGGGTTATAAATTAGCGGGTTATGACGTTGTAGGATGTAACGAGATTGACCACCGAATGATGTATGCCTATTGTCAGAACCACGACCCCTGGTTTCCCTTCCTTGAACCCATCCAAGAGTTTAAGAACCGTGCCGACTTACCGCCGGAACTATTTAACCTTGACATCTTGGACGGGTCGCCCCCTTGTTCAACTTTTTCGATGGCTGGAAGCCGTGAAGAAGCATGGGGTAAGAAAAAGAAATTCCGCGAGGGTCAGGCGGAACAAGTGCTTGACACGTTGTTTTTCGACTTCATCGACCTTGCCAAACGACTTAAACCGAAAGTTGTTGTCGCCGAAAATGTCAAAGGGCTATTGCTTGGAGAAGCAAAAGCCTATGTCGGAAAAATATATCAAGCATTTGAAGATGCCGGATATATCGTGCAACATTGGCTTCTTGACGCTCAAACAATGGGTGTGCCACAACGCCGTGAACGTGTCTTTTTCGTGTGTTTGCGAAAAGACCTTGTGGAACGTGTGCCATTAGAATATAACCTTTTTGACGTTATGCCCCGTTTGGTCTTGGATTTCAACGAAAGTCCGATTCCGATGAGCGATGTGACCGACTATTCAGGACGCGAATTTTCTTCAAAGGTCATTCGGCTTTTGTGGGATAACCGCAAACCGGGCGACATCAACCAAGGGTCGGCAAATGAGCGTCTATTCGGAAAAGGGTCGAACTTCAATCAATCCTATGTTTACCCCGACAAGGTGTGTCCAACACTTGCAAGCAAGGAATCATGCTTGATTCACTTTGACCAACCCCGTTATTTGGGTACATCCGAAGTGTGCAGCGTGTCAACATTCCCACAAGATTATAACTTTGCCGGACAATCACCACACTACATTTGCGGAATGTCCGTGCCGCCCGTGATGATGGCGCAAATTGCGTCCGCGATATGGGAACAATGGTTATCAAAAATTTAATTAACTTTGTCTTATAGTAAGGCATCAAAATATAAATTACAATGTCAAAATTATTCTTTTACGACCTTGAAACAACGGGAACAAACCCCGGTCGCCACGGCATCCACCAAATAAGCGGTGAAATCGTGATTGACGGCAAGACCGTTGAAACATTCGACTTTAAGGTTCAGCCGAACCCCAAAGCACAAATCGATGATGCCGCCCTTGAAGTCGGTGGCGTTACCCGTGAACAAATCATGGCTTATCCCCCGATGGGTCAGGTTTACACGCAGCTTGTCGCAATGCTTTCAAAGTACGTTGATAAATTCGACAAGACCGACAAATTCCACCTTGTCGGGTACAACAACCGGGGATTCGATGATAACTTTTTGCGCGGATTCTTCTTGCAGAACGGCGACAAGTTCTTTGGTTCGTTCTTTTGGGCGGATTCAATCGACGTTCTTGTGCTTGCATCGACATTCCTTGCTGACCGCCGCGCCGAATTGCAGAACTTCAAACTTGCGACCGTCGCCGACTTCTTGGGCATCGACACGACCGCCGGAAAACTTCACGACGCATCCTTTGACATCTATGTGACAAAGGCAGTGTTTGACTTCATCATGTCGAAATTCATAATGCGCGGGGTGTAATGGGCAAGAAAACGAATGACAAAAAGGGTGGAACATTCTATTGTTTTGAATTTGACCATCGTTATTTGTTTCCGAAAATAAACTATCGTTTCGTTTTTGAAAGCATTGCACGGCGCAAGGTGAATCAGGAGGAAACCAACAAGCGCAACACTGATGAACGAGATTGAAACATTCGGGCGAATAAGCCTTGTCAATGCTGATTGCCTTGAAGTCATGGCGACGTTGCCGGACAACGCCTTTGACCTTGCAATCGTTGACCCGCCTTATGGCATCGGCATTGACGGGCAAAAGGCTTGCATTTGCAAGAACCCGAAGCACAACCGAAAGCATCACGACACAAAGGGATGGGATAAATTACCCCCCCCATTTATTTTACTGAGTTGCAACGTGTTAGTAAAAATCAAATCATTTGGGGCGCAAATTACTTTGTTCCGATGCTTGACAAAGGCACAAAAGGGTGGATTGTGTGGTTCAAAGGTCAAACCGGGCTTACAATGTCGGATTGTGAATTGGCTTATTCATCATTCGATTGCCCGACCCGCCTTGTTACAATCAACCGATGTGAACTTGCAAAGCAACACACAATCCATCCGACCGAAAAGCCAAAATCGCTTTACGGTTGGTTGCTCAACAACTATGCAAAACCGGGCGATAAGATTCTTGACACACACTTGGGGTCAGGGTCAATTTGCCTTGCAGCGCATGACCTAAACTTTGAAATGTTGGGAATCGAGCTTGATGCCGGGTATTATCAAGCCGCGAAACAACGTCTTTTGTATCATCAACAACAATTAAAACTTTTCTGAAATGAAAAATCTGAATGAACTATCACAAGCCGCCCACGAAAACGCCGTCAAGCATGGATGGTGGGAAAGCGACCCAAGCATTGAACATTGTTTGATGCTTGTTGTCACCGAAGTTGCCGAAATGGTCGAAGCCGACCGCGCCGGACGTTATAGCAACCTTGAAAGAACCAACATCGGCCCGGCAACGAACACTATGCGCGAAAACTTGCGTGAAGCCATCGAAACCTCCAAGAGTTTCCACGGTGTGTTTGAATCATTCATCAAAAACACCGTGGAAGATGAAATGGCGGATGTGGTGATTCGGCTTCTTGACCTTGCCGGACGTTTGGGCATCGACTTCGACAAGTTCAGCCCGAACAAGTATCACCGGGCATTCGACCGATTCAGCTTCACCGAAAATGCCTTTGCACTGACCAAAGGGCTGTGCCGTGAAAACATCAACATTTTCAAGCGCATTCAATTCGGCATTCACTATGTCAGCGAATGGGCAAAGTGCAGGGGTTTTCATCTTGATTGGCACGTCCGGGCAAAAATGCGCTACAATGCCACACGTCCGTTAAAGCACGGCAAAAAGTATTGATGCAAATGCAGAACAAAAGCAATGCAAATGCACATCAAAAGGATATGGCACGAATGAAATATCTTGTCATTACAACCGACCTGGTGACGGGTGAAAGGTCGGCATTTTACACCGATTGGTTTCAAGCCGACAATCATTTCAACCCGGATGCCGACATGGTTGTGATTGACCAAACCCATCATCTTGTCACTTTCGACGGCGAAACGTGGCAAGACATCGAACAAGACCATCTTTAACTAAAACAATAAATCATCATGTTAAAAATCGAAGTTATCGGCAACATCGGCAACGATGCCGAAATCAAGAACATCAACGGCAATGAATGTGTGTCGTTCAACGTCGCAAGTTCCGAGAAGCGCAATGGCACGGAATACACCACATGGGTGTCCGTCCTGATGAACGGCAATGGCGGCAACCTTACCCCCTACCTGAAAAAAGGCGCGAAAGTGTTTGTTCGTGGCAACCTTTCGGTCAAGCAGTATCAGGGCAACAACGGGCAATGGAACGTCGGCATCAACGTGTCGGCAAGTGAAGTGCAGCTTTGCGGGCTGAAAAACGAGAACACCGCCCCGGTAAGTAACAACGACCCATTCGGCGGTCAGCCCGGCGGATATAACACCGGGTATTGATGCGCACGAATTACGACATCATCGTGGGCATCGACCCCGATATTGGCAAAAGCGGATATGCCGTATTGAAATGCGATGAACGCAAGGTGACAACCCTTGATGCGTTGGGCTTCTTTCAACTTCAATCGTACTTGACCGCACTTGCCGACCGCGCCCGAAGCCTTGACGTGTCTTTGGTTGTCGTTGTCGAAGCATCTTGGATGATTCACGGGAATTGGCATCTTGTCGATAAGGGGCGGAAGCAATATGCCGCCGCGACGGGTTACAAGGTGGGGTGCAATCATCAAGTCGGGCAACTGATTGTCGAAATGTGCAAGTTTTACGGCATCCCTGTTGTCGAACACATCCCGTTGCGCAAATGTTGGTCAGGCAAAGACCGCAAGATTACACACGAAGAATTGACGCAGTTTTGCCCGGTCGAAAAAAAACGCACGAATCAGGAAGAACGCGATGCCGCCTTGCTTGCATGGTCGTTTGCTAATTTCCCTATTCGCCTGAACCCCCGCAAGGGTTGAATAACTTTTTTACTTCTTTTTTTGATAAAGCGTGTTTCATAGTGATACACGCTTTATTTTTGCACTCAAATTCACCAATCAAAATCGCAAAATATGAAACCGATTGATTTCCCGCAATCCACAAAGGTATTGCAGAAGCCGGAAGATATGTTTGACGCGGATTGCAAGCCGTTACCCGTTTGGAGTGATGGCAAACAATGTGTGTCGTGCTGGCGACCGACTTTCAAAGAACGTGTCCGCATATTGTTCGCGGGCAAGGTGTGGTTGGGCGTTAATGCCGGATATTCACAACCGCCCGTTTACATCACCGGGGAAATGCCGTTTGTTACGCCCCCGTTTTTTGCCCGTGTACGTCTTTGGCTTGAAGATGTATGGGATAACGCCAAAGAAGCGGCAAAAGCCGTCAGGAACGCCGCAAAGCAGCGTGACAAACGCATTCATTTCGTGTGTGGTTTCCTGATTTCGCTTGTTGTCGGATTCTTCTTGCCGATTCTTGGCTTATTCGCCGGAAGTGTCGCCGGAGCAATCAAGGAATGGTGGGATTCCAAAGGTCATGGCACAGTCGAACTGATGGACTTCTTGTTTACTTGTTTCGGAGCGGTCGCCGCCCTGATTCCGTCTTTCATTCTTCATTCAATCATTTGGTGATGGCAAAGACGAGCAAAGCAAGAATCACCGACCTTGTGGGCGACAACCTCAATTTCAACAAGGGTACACAATACGGCGACCACCTGATGGATGAATCCTTGCGTCAATTCGGGTTGGGTCGTTCAATCCTTATCGACAAGAACAACCGCATCATTGCCGGAAACAAGACCACCGAAAAGGCGGGAGAATTGGGCTTTGAAGATGTTCTTGTCGTGGAAACCGACGGCAAAACACTTGTCGCCGTTAAGCGCACCGACATTGACTTGGATTCAAAAGCCGGACGCGAACTTGCCCTTGCTGACAATGCAACCGCCAAAGCAAACCTTGATTGGGATGAAAAGGCGATTGCCGAAGCCATTGAAACTTTCGGCATTGCCCCGGATGATTGGGGCGTGAGTGTCGAGGGGTTTGCCGATGACGAAGAAGCCGAAGAAGAACCGACCAAAAAGGAGATTTCCACACGCCTGATTGTCGAGTGCAAGGATGTAACCAAATTGTCAATGCTTTTTTCAGAATTGCAAGACCGGGGCTTTGAAGTCGAGTTGAAAGAGTAATGAAAGTAATTTTTTCAAGCTAAAAAAGAGATTAACCGCACATGGCAAAGTACAACAAAAAGATGGTTGAAAAGATTGTCGGGCTTATCAAGTCGGACACTTTCACCATTGCCGAAATTTGCCGTCAAGTCGGGATTTCCACAAAGACTTATCACGAATGGGTCAATGAACACGAAGAATTTGCCCTTGCGGTCGAGGAAGCGCGGGCGGAACTGATGCAGACAATGGCGATGATTGCCAAAAAGTCTTTGCGCCGCAAATTAGAGGGGTACGACGTAACGGAAACACGCACCGTTACCGTTCCCGGCAAGGAAAAGACAAAGGACGGCAAGCCGAAACCCGTTATCAAGGAGCAAATCACCACCACGAAGCACGTTGCCGCCGACACCGCCGCAATCATTTTCACCCTGACCAACGGCGACCCTGACCATTGGCGCAACCGACAATCAACCGAAGTGACGGGCAAGGATGGGCAAGACCTATTCGCCAAAAAGACCGATGAAGAATTGGCGGCGATAATTCAGGACTTGCACCGCAAATTGGATTCCTGATGAAGCGGTCGGACATGGTGCAATACATCAAAGCAATGCAAGAACGACTTGTGCGTGAAAGTCGTTCCGATTTGTTGCGTTTTACCCTTTCCACCATGCCGACCTTTCGCCCGGCAGACTTTCACCGCCGTTATTATTCGGTGCTGACTGATTTTGCGCACGGCGACATCAAGAAACTTATGGTCTTTATGCCCCCGCAACACGGCAAGTCAGAGGGTTCAACAAGGCGTTTGCCGTCTTTTCTTGTTGGTCATAATCCTGACAATCGATTGGCGATTGTGTCCTATAATGCAAGCAAGGCGCGTAAATTTAACCGGGAGATTCAACGCATCATTGATTCCCCCGAATATCATGCTATTTTCCCCGAAACGTGTTTATCAAATTCGCTTGTTGCTGATGTTCCGGGGGGATATGTCAGAACAACCGATGAATGCGAAATTGTCGGGCATCGTGGGGGCTTCAAGACCGTTGGTGTCGGGGGTGCTTTGACGGGTGAACCCGTTGACATCCTGATTATGGATGATATTTACAAGGATGCGAAAACGGCATGGTCGCCGATTGTCCGTGAATCCGTGTCGGATTGGTATGACACCGTTGCCGAAACCCGACTTCATAACGATTCCCAACAATTGATTGTCTTTACCCGATGGCATGAGGATGATTTGGCGGGAAAGTTATTGCGTGAACAAGGGGTTTATGACCCCGTGGAAAATCCTAACGGTTGGGTCGTTGTCATTTATCAGGCAATCAAAGAGGGCGCACCGACCGATTATGACCCCCGACAAGAGGGTGAAGCCCTTTGGGAAGAAAGGCATTCGCGTGAAAAGTTGCTTGCCACACGCAAGCGCAATCCACAAGTCTTTGATTCGCTTTATCAGCAGAACCCGCAGCCCCGCGAGGGTCTTATGTATGAAGCCGGATTTGTGGAATATGAGATTCGCCCGGTGACACAATATTGCGTCCGCAAGGCTTATGTTGACGTGGCAGACACGGGCAAAGACTATTTGTGCGCAATCATCTATGATGAAACCGAGCATGGGAATTACATTGTCGATGTGCTTTACACCACGCGCCCGGTCGAGTACACCGAACCCGCCCTTGCAAAGATGCTGACAAAACACGGCGTTGCCGAATGTGTGATTGAAGCGAACAACGGCGGTCGCCTTTTCAAGAACAATGTTGAAAAGCAATGCCGATTGCTGGGCAATGCCAAAACTCGTTTCACGGCATTTCATCAAACCGAGAACAAGGACATCCGCATTTATGAGCATTCGGCGATGGTGCAAAATCTTACATTTATGCCGTTGGGGTGGAAACGCCGATTCACTGAATTTGCGAAAGCGATATGCGGTTACTTGAAAGCCGGACAAAATGACCACGACGATGCGCCCGACGCATTGACGGGAACAATTGAGAAAAGAAGAAAACGCGCCAAATCGGGGGTCGCATCCCTTTTTGGTCGCTAATGTGTATCACTATAAAACATCAAGTGAACAAATGAAGTTAAAAGACATCATCCAATCAGAGAACCCGACCGACCAAATCAGCCTTTTGCAGTCGGGGCGCAATCATCCCATCCCGGATGCCGAACAAGCGAAAAAGGCACTTGACCCGAAGTTGCATGACATCAACGACCCCATCAAGCGCAAGGACAAGCAAGTGCGCGTCGATGTAGATGCCGAAAGTGATTCCGCAAAGAAAGTTATCACCGCCGACGGTGAAGCGGTCGCCACACGCACGGAAAAGGTCGCCCGCATCGCCGTTGCGCTTCAAAAGCTGATTATCAAACGTGCCGTGTCGTTTTGTTTCGGCAATCCGCCCGAGTATAACGCAACCCCCGCCAACGACCAAGAAAAAGCGGTTCTTTTCGCCCTGAAACGCATCTTGAAAGATGTTAAGACCAATTCGTTAAACCGCAAGATTGCCCGCGCGATTTTCGGATTTAAGGAGTGCGCCGAATATTGGTATCCCGTCGCAAAGGAACACGGCAAATATGGATTCAAAAGCAAGTTCAAATTGCGTTGCACCATCTTGTCGCCCGCCTTTGGTGATACGCTTTACCCTTACTTCGATGATTCCGGCGACATGGTGGCGTTTTCCCGTGCTTACAGCCACAAGGACAACAAGGGTGTTTCAACTGATTACTTTGAAACATTCACCGACGAAGAACATTGGCTTTGGCGAACCAACGGCGGCGGTGTCGGGGCACAGCTTGTCGAGGGCTACCCCAAACCCGTTGCAATCGGCAAAATTCCGATTGTTTACGGGTATCAGGAACAGTTTGAAACCGAAGATGTGGACAAGTTGATTGACCGCTTGGAAACGCTTTTGTCGAACTTTGCTGACACAAACGACTATCACGCAAGCCCAAAAATCTTTGTCACGGGTACAATCAACGGATGGGCGAAAAAGGGCGAATCCGGCGCGGTTATCGAGGGCGAACCGGGCGCAACGATGCAATATGTATCATGGGCAAACGCCCCTGAAGCGGTCAAGTTGGAGATTGAAACCCTTTTGCGCCTGATATACACTATCACGCAGACCCCCGACATTTCCTTTGATGCCGTCAAAGGTCTTGGCGCGATTTCCGGGCTTGCCTTGAAGTTGCTTTTCATGGATGCCCACCTCAAAGTGCAAGACAAGATGGAAATTTTCGATGATTTCCTACAACGCCGCGTGAACGTGCTTCTTGCCTATGTCGGACAATTCAACACGCAGCTTGCAACCGCTTGTGATGAACTTGAAGTCGAACCCGAAGTGACCCCGTACATCCTGACAAGCGAAATCGACGAATTGAATTATTGGCTTACCGCCAACGGCAACAAACCTGTGATTTCGCAAGAAGAATCAGTTGAAAAGGCGGGCTTGTCCGGCGATGCAAAAATGACCATGCTGAAAATCAATGAGCAGACCACCCGCGAAAATTCATTCATGGTCGGAGAACCCCAACTTGAAAACGATGCTTAAAACCGAATCGACAATGAAAAGGCTTTTCACATTCCTTGCCGTCGCCCTGATGCTTCTTTTGGCATCATGCGGCGATGGCAACTCCGTGTCCGGCTATGTTGTCGGCAAACGGTATGCCCCACGAAGATATTACACCACCCGCGACCCGGCAACGCAGACAACGCGCGTCCGCATCATCCCTGAAATGCGGATTCTTTATGTCGCCGATTCAACCGCCGTGCGCACCGTACACATTGACAAACCCACCTTTGATTCGGCGGTCAGGGGTGAAAAAATCCGCTTGTCCTATGGCAAAGAAAGCGACTAAACCCGCCGCGCCGGAATACACTTGCAAGGATTGTGCGCATTCCGAGAATTGGCACAACATCGGCGCGGACGGAAACCCCATCTTTTGCAACTGCAAGTTTCAAAAGTGGTGCAAGTTCCTGAAATACGATTATTGCGAACACTTCAAAAAGAAATAATCCCGAATGGCAAAGCGTCAAAAGACAACCCGTTTTTCGATTCAGGGTTTCGACCTGAACCATTACCGCACCACCGAGCAATATGCGTCGATGGTGCAAGTCTTGTTTGACCGTGCGACCCTTGCGATTGCCCAATCAGCAACACGGCGCACCATTGACCCCGACAAGCCTTTTTCTTTCGATGATTACCCCGAAGTAAAAGCCGAATTGCAAAAGGTTGTCGGGCAACTTGCGTCGCAGCTTCAAACCGCGATTGAAACCGGGTCGAAGAAACAATGGTTGTTTGCTTGCGACAAGAACGACGGGTTCATTGATTCAATCATAGACACGTCGAAGTTGTCAAAGGCGCGGTTGAAGAAGATGCAAGACCGCAATTTGGACGCTTTAAGTGCCTTTCAGGGGCGAAAGATTGCGGGCATGGACTTGTCGCAACGTGTGTGGCGATATGTCGGGCAATACCGCGACCAATTGGAAACCGCCCTTGATGTCGGTTTGGGCGAGGGGCGCAGCGCACAACAACTTGCCCGCGATGTCAAACAAAACTTGCGAGAACCTGACCGTTTGTTTCGCCGTGTGCGCGACAAGCGGGGCAACCTTGTGTTGTCAAAGGCGGCACGGGCATTCCATCCGGGGCAAGGTGTCTATCGGTCGAGCGTGAAGAACGCCCAACGCCTGACACGCTCAGAAATCAATATGGCTTACCGGGAAAGCGACTTTTTGCGGTGGCAACAACTTGATTTCGTTGTCGGCTTTGAGATTCACCGAAGTAACCATGAACCCCTTTGCAAATGCAAGATGTGCGACCGACTGCAAGGGCGTTATCCAAAGACGTTCAAGTTCAAAGGGTGGCATCCGCAATGTATGTGTTACGCCGTGCCAATCCTGATGGATGAAGAAACCTTTGACGAAAACGAATTGGGCGACCTCAAAGCAGCTTTGCGCGGCACGGAGTACAAGAAGAAGCAATCGCACAACCTTGTGACCGATGTTCCCGACGGGTTCAAAGAATGGGTCGCCGAAAACATGGAAGCATCGGCGGGCTGGGCATCAACCCCGTATTTCATCAAGGACAACTTTGTTGATGGCGACTTGTCAAAGGGATTGAAGATTGCCTTGCCAACCCTTGAACCTGATGTGCCGGGTGTTCCCGAAATCCCCTTGTTTGAAGCTAAAACGCCACAAGAAGCAATCGACTTCATTCTTGCCAACATTGCCGAATCGTGCAGTCTGCAAATAAAACCGAAAGACTTGCCGTTGGTCAACCGCATCATCAATCAAGTAAACCAACGGATGCAAGCCTTTGGATTGCCTAAATTCAACAACTTTGGCAAACCCGCAAGTTCAAAAGCCGAAGCATCGTGGGATGGTCACGATAATTCATTGAACGTGAATTTGTCCCGTCTTTCAGGTTCGACCGTTTGGACAAACGCCCAAAAGTGGATAACTAAAAAGGGCGTGAAATGGACGCACTTTGTCGATGAAGCCGATGTTGTAAGGCAAACGATTGACCATGAAATCGGGCATTGCCTGATGTCGAGGTTTTACTTCAAATCCGAAGTGATAGACGCATTCGGGAAAGCAGGTAAATCCGTAATGAAAAATGGCAAGCCTTTCAATGAGGTTGCCGAAGTCTTGGGTTATTACGCATCAACTTGTGAAGATGAATATTTTGCCGAAGCATTTGCAATGTTCATGAGTGCAGACCGCGACAAGTTGGGAGAAGTGACCGCCGAAATGATGAAGAAATTTGTTGATAAGGTCAAAACAAAAATCGGTCGTGACCCATTCGCAGTTCCCGGCAAAGAAGCCCCAAAAACCGACCCCGTGCAAGCGCAGCTTGACGCACTGATGCCCCAAATTGAAGCAGCCCGCAAGGTTGCCGACGAATGGGGGCTTACTATTCAGCGAAACACGCTTGACAAAGCCGTTGCCAATCGTGAAATTAACAAAATAAATGAGCGAATTGCGACCATTACCCAAAAGGCAAATGAACTTCTTTCAATGCTTTCAAAGTTTGTCAAGGATGTTGCAGATGTAACCAAGAATGCGGCGGAACAAGGCATTGACATCAAGAAGTTGCCCGAATTTGCCGTGGTAACTCAAAACCTGATGGCGGCGCAAACTGACAAGAAGAATTGGAAAAACAATTTCGGGTCTTATCAAAATAATCTTGAATCCCTGAAAAGGGCGATTCAGGATGAATTGTTGCGTCGCAAGCAAGAGGAAGAAAAGAAGAAGTCAGCAGTTGCAACGGGCGCAACAATGGACGATTGGCGAAAGCGAACCGAGGAAGCCGGAACAATCGCCAAATCGGAAAATGACAAGGAAATTGAAAAGACTTTGGGCATTGAAAAGGGCGTTGACATGACCTTTGAGGAATCAAACGATTTGCGCGGCAATCCCAACTATACAGAAGAATGGCTTGAATGCGACCAAAAGGAAGCAACACACACGACAACACGCGACGGCAAAAAGGTTTATATCCGCAAGAATCCGGCTTACAAAAAGAAATTCACTATAAATTGCCAATCTTGTGTTGTTGCACACGAATTGCGCCGACGTGGATTTGACGTTGAAGCCATTGGAAAGACGAAAAATTCAATCCCCGCGATTCTTTCCCGGCATACTGAATTGGCTTGGCTTGATAACGACGGAAACACCCCGAAGTCAACAAGTGTCGGTTGGGTCTATTCGCCCGGCGATGCTGATGCAACGGCGGCATCTATGATTGCAAACCTTGAAGCGGCAACAAAGGCGGTCGGACGTTATCACATCAAGTGGACATGGTACACTATGGCAAGCGGACACATAATTACTTGTGAGCGATTGAAAAACGGCACGTTGCGCATCTATGACCCACAATGCGGTGAAATCATTACCGACTTTGCGACCTATGGCAAGAGGTTCTTGCACGGCACATTAAAAATTTTGCGGGTTGATAACTTGCGCTTCAACCCGCTTTATGCCGGATGCCTTAAAGGAAATAAGGCAAAGAAAACCAAAAAGAAGAAGTGATTTACTTCTTGTCGGCGAGGGCATCAAGGATTCGCCCCCATTCATCACGGGCGGCAACCCTTGTGTCCTTGCCATTGTATAATATCAAGATGGGTTCACCGACCGCCGGGGCATCCCCGTCGTCGTTTATTGGTGTGAACACCTGAAACCCGTTCCATTCGGTCAGGAATTTAGCCCCGTCAAAGTCATAAGATTTGGCAAGGTCAATGATTGTTTGGTTCGGTTTCATAATATAGGAGTTTTGAAATTGAGCGCGTTATATTTGTTAATACAATTCCCGGTCATAAAAGAATTAAAACCCTTATATCCACCGATTCTTACGCAACATTCATATTCTTCTTGTTCGTGCGCATCATCATTGCATTCAACAATTATATGCGCATCGTATTTTTCAAGAAGTTTTTGCAATTCGGTAAAGAAATTGTTATTATCGTTTGCCATGTTTCTTTCGTGCTATGTTGCCCCGATAGATGGCGCAACGATTGTTTTTATAAGGGCGGTCAGGCGCAAGCCCGTAATTCCACAAGGTTGTCATCGACACGCCCAAGTCATCAGACGTGAACGTGTCGAAGATTGCGGCGACCGACCCGAAATAATAGTGTCTATCATCGCCCAAGCAGACGTGGACAACTGATTCATTCTTCATCGTGTCTTGATTGTAGTGTGCAAAGATACAACCTTTTGGTGAATTTCAAGCACCGGGGAATGATGCTTCAAGGATAGCGGAGAAAAACAAGGTCAATTCTTTGCCACCCTTGACGGGCTTGACGAAATTCCATTTGCTTGATGTGATATATGTATCTTTGCGAATTAAACGGATTCCGTCGGCATCAAGTTCATCAACCTTGCCGGGGCTTTCCCTGATATATTCGGACGTGACGGCAACGATTTGTTCGCACATTTCACGGCGGATGCTTGCGACCCTTGAAAGATATTCTTCTTTTGTCATTTGGTCGTGTCGTTGAAGTTAAACCATTCGCGGGGCGAATTGCCCGCCGCTTTTTTGATTTCCCGGTAAAAGGCTTTGTTCAATTTACGAAGCCGGGCAAGATATTCATGGGGTCGCCAATTCCACCCCGGCATCACTTCATTGTCGGCGGCGTAAATTCCGCCCGCTGACGGTTCAAAGTGTGCAAGGGCAACCAAGTGTCCATCTTTGATGAAAGCAACGTCGGAAACGCCGCCTTTGGGCTTCTTGGGGTATCTTATCGCCTTGCACCCTGAATAATATTCTTGGATGCGCTTTTGTTGTTCAAGGGCGGCACGGATTTTCGCCGTCTTGTCCTTGCGGAATGCCACGATGTCGGCGGCGACCTTGTGACGCAGCTTTGCAACATTGATGGGTTCTTGCCCGGTTGCTATGTCGTAAGGCATAAGCCCGTCAACAAACATCCGCACGGCGCGGGTGAAGTTTTCTTTGTCCACGATTTTGTAGTAAAGTTCGGTCAGGAACTCAACCGAAAGGTTGAATCGTTCCGAAAGGGATTTGATTGTTGATTCCATTTTAAAAAGGGGCTATTTATTGATTTGCTTGATTGTGGTGGGGTAATATTGAGCGACGAAGCAGAGCATCGCAAACATCGCTTCAAGCGGGCTTTCGCCGACACAACAGGGCGATGCTTGCCCGTAGTAAGCACACCATTTGCCGGACAAGCCATGTTTCAGGGTCAACGGCATTGGATGTGGTTCAGGGATTAACCCCGGCAACTTGTTCAGGATGTCGCCCAAAGTGTATGCGGGCGACGTGTGCGGCATCACTTCATCCGGCACGGCAATAGTCGGCATGATTGTGAAAATGGTTTTGTCAATCGTTTTTGCAACGTGACCCCATCGCATTGATGCGTCGCTTGTGTCGATGCCCATGTGCTTCAATGCGTCCATTTGCGGGATTGTAAGTGCTAATTCATCCATCACTTCTTGCGTTTAAGGATTGAGAAGAACACGACCACCGCGAAAAACGCGATTATGCCGATTGCGCACGGAATCCATATCGGCGCAAAGACCCATCCCCAATTCATGTCGGGGTAAGTGGTCAGTTTCAGGGCGACCAAAAGCACGGTCAGCCACAAAAGGATGATTGTTGCGATGTCTTTTTTCTTCATTTTATTTGTTGTTTAGTCCGCAAGCGGATGTTTGGTGTAATATTCGCGTAAATCGGCACTTTCAAAATAATACGGGCAATTTTTCGCCGTCTTGTCGTGAAGTCGGCAACGTGCCATTCCGATAATCTTGCCGCCTTTCCCGGTGTGCGCGTCCTTTGTGCAATTCCCGGTGACAGTACGACAAGCGCACATTCTAAAATCTTGCATGATGTTATTTAATTTTCGGGTTCATCATCAAAAAGATTTGGTTGATTATAATTCCGGACTTGCATTGCAAACCAATCATTCACACTTTCGCCGGAAATCCACCATTCAAAGACTTGTTCGGCAGAATCGAAGCGGTCATATTTGCCCATTTCCATAAGTTCGCGGATTGCTTTAATATAGACCCTTTCGGCAACCAACGGGAACATTTCCATTTCACGCCGCTTTGTTGCGGGTTGCGACATTGGGCAAAGCATACAACCTATGCGATGAAAGCCTTTGTCGTATAAGTCGCAATAAGGCAAATTGTGTTCCCTTATGAAATCCCAAACATCGGTGTCCGTCCAATTGAAAATCGGGGCAAGCGTTACTTTGTCTTTGCCGTTGACGCAATACACCTTTGTTTCGGAATCCATTTCAAAAAGTTGTTCACCGCCCGGTGTCGATTCAACCAACTTGTCATTGATGATGTCGAAACCAATTCTTTTCCCCTGAACTTCGATTGCATGACGTTTCGCACGTTTGGTTGATTCCGCCGCACGAATACCAATGCACGTTACGCATCCCGCCCCGGCTTGTTCTTTAAGTTCCGCACAACAGAACCGGGCAATGCGCGTCGGCAACATTTTCTTTTTGATGATAAGTTGCCGCATATTAAGTTTGGGCAAGTTCAACTTAACTTGCGGATAATGCTTGCGCACGAAGCGCATAAGGTTTGGCGGGTCAATGCTTGTCACTTGCATTTCGGCATGATACTTCACGCCCGCCATTTCGGCAAGCGCAAGCATAACTTGGGAATCCTTGCCGCCGGAAAAGGCGACATAAAACCCCTTTTCATCCATCCGCAAAGCAAGGTTTTCGGCATTACGAATGAATGCGATTGCTTCTTCTTCAAGTCTTGCAAGACGGTTGTTCATCTTGAAAATGTTTTATAGTAAGACATCATTTTGCATAACAAAACCATACGTTCACAAATGCGCGTTCAACACGCTTGCACATCGCCCGGTGTTGTTCGGATGTTATTTCACCCGAAAGGCGGCGCACCGCCAAATCGAACATCAGGCGGGCGCGTTGTGCTTTGATGATGTGCCGGGGCTTCATGCTACAACTTCATTAAGGGCGTTGACAAATTCAAGGGAATCATAATCGACAAAGCCGCCGTCGGCGATGATGGCTTCAAGTGCCTTTTTGCCGCCGCAAGGGGTGTATGGCACGGCGGTTGTTTCGTGCTTGAACTTCACGAAGCCTTTGCCGGGGATGAAAAGGGCGTAACCGCGTGTGAAGCGGCACATCCCTTTGTGGGTGTTGAAATACAACCCTTTCAACGCCTTGATTTCAAGTTTGGCGTTAAGGGCGATTGTTTCAGGTGTGCGGGTGAATGTCATCGTTGCGAAAGATTTAGTGTAACACTATAAGACACACAAGATTATTTAATAAGGGCGGACGTACCGCCCCGGTTTGTTTTATTCGGATGCTTCGGAAAGGTGGTCAAGGCATTCTTGCAAATCATCGGCAGCATATTCAAGGGCATCAATCGCCGATTGCATCTTTTCGCCCCGTTCACCGTCTTGCAGTGATTCGGGCATATTGTCGAATGCTTCTTGTTCTTCATCGCGCAATGCTTCGATGGCTTCTTTGATTTCTTCGATTTGCGCGGTCAGTTTGTCAATTTCTTTGCGACGGGCGTTGTTCATTGTTGCGAAAGATTGTGGGGTTGCACCGGTTAAACATTGTGTCTTATAGTAAGACGCCGCAAAGTTAGTTGTTATTTTGGAAATAACAAACTTTTTCGGGGAAAATTTTGCTTTTGTAGTGCATTTTATATCCATGTGCATTGCAAATTGTGGATAAGTACATGATAACTTAAAAGGCTTTCGTGTGTGTATCACTATAAAACACGCTAAATTTGCGGTGATTTGTAAACCAATAACATCACAAAAAATGACACTCCAAGAAATCATTGCGTTACTGACAACCAAGTTTTCAGGCGCGCGACAAGACGGATTGAAGCACTTGGCGCGTGCTATCATGTTACAATGTGCGAATATCGAAGAAGCGAGAGCGATTGTGGACAAACTGACCGATGCGCAAGTTAGCGAGTTCATCAAGGACTATCGTTCGGACGTGGACAAAGAGGTGTCCGACGGTGTGAAAACATCGGAAACCAACTTGCGTAAGAAGTACGACTTCAAGGAAAAGACAACCGTTACCGAACCCGGCGGTGGCGGTGGTGACAACATCGCGGAAATCGTGAAAAACGCGGTTGACGCGGCGGTGAAACCTTACGTTGACCGAATCGCAAGCATGGAAGCCGCTAATGTGACGAAATCAAGGCTTGACCGACTGAATGAAGCGTTGGCATCATGCAAGGATGAAACTTTCAAGGCTCAAACCCTGAAAGACTTTGCCCGCATGAAGTTTGACGATGATTCTTCTTTCGATGAATACTTGACCGACAAGACCGCAGACATCGCAACCGCAAATCAATCGTTTGCCGACAACAACATGGGTCGTTCCGGCGGTTCGCCCCTTTTCACAAACAAGAGTGAATCGGGCGTTTCCCAAGCCGTCGCCGACTATGTGGCAAGCAAGAAGCCCGAAAACAATCAGTTCGCGGGCAAAGAAATCTAATGTCAAACCCCCTAAATCCTTACAAGCATGACAATGCAGGTAAAACGCAAAAAGGATAGCCGCGTGGTGAAATGTATCGTTCACCGTATAGCCGACATCCCCGGCGGTGTGACGGTCGAAACCGCTTCACTTGGCGGCAAGGCACTTTTTGAGGGAACACCGCTTGGCAAGGGCAAAGACGGTCTTTTCAACGTGGTAAAAACCGCGCAGATTGTGACCACCGCCGTTGCCGCCGCGACCGCTTATGAAGTTGCCAAAGGGCATCACTTCAAGGTGGGCGACCGCTTTTCAGCGGGGGGCGCAAACGGTCAGGTCATTTCGACCATTGACAAGAGCGACCCCGCAAAGGACGTTATCACCCTTTCCGCGACGCTTGGAAAAGCCGTCAAGGTGGGCGACACCGCCTTTGAATCCGCCGGAGCAAACACCACTCTAAAAGTTCAGCCGACCGCCGTTGCCGGGTCTAACTGGGACGTTGACCCCGACGGTGACAACCTTTGGGTTGATGCGTGGCTTATCGGCGCTGTGCGCGAATCCAACGCGCCCGCCGTGTCCGACGCAATCAAATCAGCCCTTAAAGGCATCGTATATTTCTAACCCCTAACACGCCAACATTATGCAGAAAACACTGATGGTGGGGCTTACTGAAAAGGACATGGAAGCGGAAATCCGCACCTATGACCTGAAAGAGTATTATTACCCCACGCTTTTCCCGCCCAAAGAAACCAATTCTTTGACGTGGAAAGTGCTTGAAGCGCAAACGGGCTTAAAGATTGCCGCCGACCTGACGGCAAGGGGTTCAAGCATCCCCAAAAAGACCCGCGACGCAATCGCCCGCATTCAAGGCGACATTCCCAAAATCACCATTTCGCGTGAAAAACTTGAAGATGAACTCACCGAATACGACATCATGGTTGCGATGGCATCCGGCAATGCCGACCTTATCGCCCTTGTCGAGTTTTGGGCAGAGGACACCAAGTTTTGTTGGGATGGCGTAGCCGCCCGCCTTGAATGGATTGCGCTCAAACAAATATCGTGCGGTGGCAAACTCAAAATCACCAACTCCAACAATGCCACCGTTGTGACCGAATACGATTGTGACTACCTGATTCCCGCAGAGCAGAAAATCGGCGTTGCAACATCGTACACCACGGGAACGTCGGGCAAACCTTTCACAAAGGACATCCCCAACGCCCTGAAAATCGGTCGCAAACTCTATGGGGCGAAGTACAAGTTCGCGTTTATGAACGTGGAAACCTTTGAAAAACTTGCATCGCAAGAAGAGGTTTACAAGCGTTGCGCGACCCTTGTTCAGAACCTGACCGACACCAACGACGCGCCGAACTTGCAGACGGTCAACGCCTATCTTGCGAAGCGCACCGAAACTTTCCGTGGCTTGCAGATAATCGTGATTGACCAAGACATCACGGTTGAACTTGCTGACGGCACACGCATCACGGGCAACCCCTTTGAAGATGATGTGATTCTTTTTTCGGAAAGCAAAGTGCTTGGCACAACTTTTTGGAAGAAGCCCATCGAAGCAAAGAAACGCCCCGGCAGCGTTGCCGAAAAGGTTATGCACGGTCACACCCTTGTGCAGAAGTATTCCGACGACGCAACCCCCGTCAAGGAAGTCACCGAGGGCATCGCAAACGCATTCCCCGCGTGGAAACTTTCGGGTCGTTCCGTCCTGATGCAGATTAACGCTACATCGTGGACTAAAAACTAACATCAACCGCCGGGGTTGATTCCCCGGATGATTCCCCGGCGGTTATAACAAGATTTCGACATGGCAACAAAAACCAACAAGGAATATTTGTCAATGAGCTTGGGCAACCTGAACGTGTCCGACACTGACATTGACGTGATACTACTTAAAGCCGGAATGGACGCAGACGCGCCCGCCGACATCGCAGCTTGCGACCTTGCCGCATACAACCGTGTGTCGGTTGTCCTTGCGTCGATGATGCAGAATGTTTCCGAGGGCGGATATTCGATTTCGTGGAACATGGATGCGGTGAAATTGTGGTATAACGCGATTTGTCGTGAACTTGGCAAAGAAAACGTGTTGGAAGCAAAACCGAAAATTCGTAACCGTTCAAACTTTTGGTGATTATGGCAATCGTGAAGCAATATCCGCATTTCCTTTTCATCGAAGTTGCTGATTCGTCGGTTCAGGATGAGCAAGGCAATTGGACGGCATCGAATGTGTCGCGCAAGTTCCTTTCAATGTGTCGTGAAGAATCGGACGGACGCGGGGCGGAATTTCAGGTTGCGGGCGGTGAATACCACAAAGCTACATCCCTGATTCAATGCCCCAAATCTTGCCCGAAAGTAAGCATCGGCGCAAAGGTGGTAATTGCAAACGACCGAGATTGCGAAAGTGTCCGAATAGAGGGCATTTGCCTGAACTTTGACCCCGCACAACTTCATTGTCGGCTATGGCTATAAGACCGAATTTCACCCTTGCAGACGTGCAAAAACGCCTTGACGCATTCTTGGCAATGGTCGAGAAGAAGCAAATCGCGCGATTGCAAAGGTTGGGTGAAATGTGCCTGATTGAAGCCCGAAACAATAAGGGTTACATGATGCAGTCCGGGGCGTTGCTTTCATCGACGGGTTACATGATATTCCGTGATGGCGTTGCGCTTCACACCCAATTTGACGCGGCAAGCGGCGCGGAATCCAACGCGGCGCAAAACGGCATCAAGGCGGGTTCAAGTCTTGCGGAAAAGGTCGGCAAGGAAACAAAGGGCATCGCCCTTGTTGTGGTCGCCGGAATGAATTATGCGGCATACGTCGAAGCAAAAGGATATAACGTGCTATCAAGTGCCGAACATCTTGCACAACGGGAATTGCCCCGGATGTTAGAAAAACTAATCAGCAACATAAAAGCAGCAGCCGAATGAAAGACAACTTGAAAACCCCAATTGACACGGATGGCATCTTGTTTCAGTTGCTTTCCGGGAAAACGACCAACAAAGGCGGCATATATGTCGGCGACGGTCGCCCCGAAGATTCAACCGAAGAAGATATTGTCGTGAACACAATAGACCTTGAAGCGGACGCATTGCCCCAAATCGGCACGTCCAACATCAACATCTATGTTCCTGACGTGTCCATGAACATCAACGGGAAAATGCAAGTGTCCGCCAACCGTCCGCGCCTGAATGTGCTAACCCATGAAGTCTTGAAGATAGTTCGTGAAACCGTCTTGCCGGGGATAAAAGCAATCCCCAAATCGACCACAACAATGTATGAGCCGAATTGCAAGCAGCACTTTATGAACATTCGGATTGATTGGAATATTCAAACGACTTAATTTTCAACAAATATGGCTACAACCAACAAAACCAACCTTATCACGCTGGGTCTTTGCGAGATTCAGGTGGGAGAAGCCGCCCCGTCGGGTGTAATGCCCACGACGCTTGTAAAGATTGGCAAGACCTACAAGGACACCGCCAAAATCGCGCAGGATTCATCCGACGTGACGGAACACTTTGAGGAAGGCAAAGCCGCGCCCGAAGTGCGCCGTAAATCGCGCAAAATCCCAACCCTTGTGTTCTCAATCATGGATGCGTCCGTGCAAGACCTTGTGGATTATGTCGGCGGCGAAAATGTCGGTACAACCACCAAACCCGTTTGGGGTTACGATGGCAACGAAGTTGTTGCAAACAAGGCAATCAAGGTCATAACTGAACAAGGTCTTGACTTTGAGATTCCCAACGGCGACATCGAAGCGGTCATCAATGCCGACCTTACGGCATCTGGCATTTTCCTTGTGGACTTCACCGTTACGCCGATGGCGGTATCATCCGGCAAGGCGTTACGCGGAATCCCCCACGAATAAGCGGGGGAGCGCAAGAACCATCGACAACGCCCCCGGAGAGTTTCAAGCACCCTTTGGGGGCGTTTTTCCTTAATTCTCACAAAGCAAATGGAAGAAGCAAACAAAACACCCCTTGAAAAAGAAAAAGCCGAATTGAATGCCCTTATCCGCAAGGGTGTGTCGTTTGAGGTCAAGGACACCGAAGTTGTGACCGAAAAGCGATTTTTCGGGCTTATCCGCAAACGTCGGCTTGTTGAGGTGACGCGCAAGTTCACCATCGAAGAAGCGACCCTTTCAACCCTTGACCGCCTTTCAGCCGAATGGATAGAATTAACCATTGATGAAACGGCGTTGAAATCCGATGATGCGATGGTCAAAGCCCGCACAATGGCGCATGAACATTCAATTCGTTGCGCCCGCATTGTCGCAATCGCCGTTCTTGGCGTTGACCGCCTGAAATGCAGTATCAAGGGCGGATTCCCACATTGGGTCGAGGACACCGAGAAGTTGAACAAGCTGACCGAACTATTCGCCCGACAAATCAAGCCGTCGCGATTGCACCAATTCGCCGTGTTGGTCAATTCAATGTCCAATATGGGGGATTTTATGAACTCTATTCGATTGATGTCAACAATCGACCGCACGACAACGCCGATTCGGATAGAGGAAAACAAAAAGGTCTAAACAGCCCGCACGGTCGCCGGGGTGCGTTGTGTGCGCATTTCGGGTGGACTTATGACTATTTGATGAACGGCGTTGCGTGGGGTCTTGTCGAAAGAATGATGGTTGATGCACCGAGTTATGACACCGATTCAAACCCGGATGTTCAGGAAATCGCCCTTTCGGAAAGCAACCAACAACAAGTTTTAAGTTATGTAAACTCAATGATGTAAACATGGCAGATATTGATGGTGGCGGCTTGTCCTTTACGTCCGACATGGACAATGCCCAACTTGAAGCAGCTATACAAGAAACCTTGCGCCGGGTTCAAGGTTTGTCCGACGGCATGGTTGGTGTCGGTGATACCGTTGATAAGACGGTCGCCGAAATCGGCACGATGCTTGGGCAAATCGGTGAAGAATGCGAAAAGCAAGAAACGGCAATTTGGAAACTTGAAGATGAATTTGAAGCCCTTAAACAACTTTCATCGCAAGAATGGGAGAAAAACGGGTGGTCAGCAGAATATAAAGCCTTAAAAGACAAGCAAAAGGCGATTCAAGGCGAAATTGCAACACGCAAGCAGCTTTTGAACGAATTGCGGAATCAGTCAAGCGAACTTGACGATGCCCGCGATGCTATGCTTGCCGAACAAAAGGCGGTGGAAGAAAACGCCAAATCGCAAACATCTTTGCGTCAACGGTTGCGCGAATTGAAGATGGAAATGGTCGAAATGGAAGCCGCCGGACAGCGAAACACAGCACGTTACCGGGAAGTGCGGGCAGAAGTCGCCGCCCTGACTGATGCGTGGGGCGACGCGCAAGCGCAAGCCAACATCCTTGCCAACGATGATGCCGGATTCGCGGGTGTCATGTCGGGTCTTACGGGCTTGACGGGCGGTTTTTCCGCCGTTGCGGGCATGGCTGGTCTTTTCGGTGAAGAATCCGAAAATCTGCAACAAATCATGCTGAAAACGCAGTCGATTATGGCGGTGACAAATGGTTTGATGCAAGTGTCGCAAGCATTGAACAAGGATTCCGCTTTCATGCTTGGCACGGTCGGTCGCCTCAAAGAGTGGTGGAACGGGCTTCTTGAAGTCGGACGCAATGCCCAAGTCGCCGAAACCGCCGCGATTCAGTCAAACACCGCCGCACAAGCCGAAAACGCCACGGCAACCGGGGTAAATGCCGCCGCAGACGAAGCAAGTGCCGCCGCCAACCGCGCAAATGCCGCCGCCCGTGGTCAGGCAACCGCCGCAACCACCGCAAACACGGCAGTTCAGGGCGCAAACACCGCCGCGACCGGGGCGCAAGCTGCATCCGCAACGGCGGGAACGGCGGCAAACATTGGTCTTGCCGGGGCTTTCCGTATGGTCGGCGCGGCGATTAAGTCAATTCCCGTGTTCGGGTGGATTCTTGCCGGAATATCCGCCCTTATCGGCTTGTATTCTCACTTTTCAAGCAAAGCCGCCGAAGCGAAGAAAGCGCAAGAAGAATTTTCAAAAGCCCTTGTCGAAAATTGTTACAAGCCCATCGGCAAGATTGAAGAACTTTCCGCCGCTTGGGATGCGTTGGGCGACAACATCGAAGCAAAGGAAGCATTTATTCGCAAGAACAAGCAAGCCTTTGACGAATTGGGCATTTCGATTGATGGTGTGACCGCCGCCGAAAATGCCCTTGTCAACAACAAGGAAGCATTCATTCAAGCCCAAATCGAAAAGGCGAAAGCCCTTGCATATATCGAAATGGGCATGGCAAAGTTGAAAGAAGCCTTGCAGAAGCGTGAAGATGCCGAAAATGTGTCATTGAATTGGCTTGAAGAAATATTTTCTTATGGCGGCGCGGGCGCAAAGATGTTGCGCGAAAAGCGAACCGAGTTGACCAATGAAGCAATCGGTTTGGAAGCTGAAATGCGCGATTACTTTGAAAAGGCACGTCAAGCCGAAGCATCTGGCACACAAATTCTTGCTGACGCAATGATTGACACCAACGAAGTTGTTGCCGGGTCACTTGGCGACCTGAACCAACAAATCGCCGCAAAGCGTGAAGAACTGTTGAAATCCCTTGATGCCGACACTTACAAAAAAGTGATGGGCGAAATCGACGCTTTGCAAAAAAAAGCCGATGCAATCACGGGAACAACTAACAACCGCAACGGCGGCGGGGGTGGTGCAAAGACCGACCCGTTCTTGGAAAAGTTGCAGAAGCGCAAAGCCGAATATCAACGCTTTTTGAAGTGGGTAAATTCGGGCGATTCCGTGCTTGTTGCATCCGCCAATCAGGAGTTTGCCGGACTTCTTGAACAAGGCGCGACCTACATTGACTATTTGAAGAAGCAACGCGACCAAATCTTGGCGGTCGATGTTGCCGCCCGGACAAAGGAGCAGAACAAGCAGTTGCGCACCCTGAACGACCAAATCGCCGAAGAAACGAAACGAACCGTCCTTGAACAATTCAATCAAGAATTGTCCGAGCAACTGACCAATGCCAAATCGGTGATTGAAATGCTTAATATCATTGAACGTCGCCGACAAGAACTTGCCAAAGACGGCACGGAAATTGACAACGGCAAATCCGACATCTTGGATGATGCCGAAAAGGATGCCCGGAAACAAGCAAAGGAGCAGACCGAAGCATTGCTTGATGAATTTGCGTCTTACACCGACAAACGCCGCGCGATTGAAGAACAATTCAACAAGGACATGGAATTGCTTAACCGCGCCCGTGCCGCCGCCACAACGGACGCAGACCGGGCAAGTGTAGATGCCGCCATTGCCAACCGCCGCCGTCAATATGAAAAGGACACCGACGGAACGGGTGATACCGATTATGACAAGTTGGTTGAACAATACACGGGTTATGAGCAGAAACGCGCCGCCATCGCTAAAAAGTACGATGAAGAACGCCGCCTTGCCCGTGAACATGGCGACCAAGAAATGCTTGCCCGGATTGCCCATGCCGAACAAGAAGAACTTTCCAAGTTGTCGAATGAGATATTGACCCAATCAGCCGATTGGCAAATGTTATTCGGCAATTTAGAGGGCTTGACCACATCCACAATCGAGCGTCTTATTAAAGACATCGAGGAACAAAAGATTCAGTTTTCGGGCGACTTCAACCCCGCCGACCTTGCCGCCATCAATGAGCAGCTTGAAAAGGCGCGTGAAGAAATCAACAAGCGCAATCCGTTCAAGGCGTTGGGCAATGCCTTTGAAGAATTGCGCCGTCAAATTTCCGATAATAAGTTATTGTCGAATGACAATGACCCGTTCTTGGCGGAACTCAAAGCCAAAGAAGATGAATACAAACTTTATGCAAAGTGGATTCAGTCGGGTAACAAAGACCTTGTGCAAGGGTCGCAAGATGCTTTTGCCGGGCTTCTTGCACAAGGCGGCACATATCTTGACTACCTGAAAAGCAAGAAAGCCCAATTGCAAGGCAAAATCGACATGGGCGTTGATGTCGGAAATTCGATGCAAGTTATCGACGCACTTATTCGCAAGGTCGAATCCGGCAAGTCGGCGGGCGACATGATGAAAGATGCGTTGAAAGACGTGTTTTCAAATGTCGGTTCAACATTAAGCCTTGTTTCCGGCACATTCGATTCGGTTGTGTCAGGCATGGAAAAGATGGGCGTTGCTATGGATGAAGAAACGTCCGCGATTCTTGGCGACATCGGCGGCATCCTTTCGGGCGCATCGCAAGCCGCCGAGGGCATCGCGTCCGGCAATCCCCTTGCCGTGATTCAGGGTTCAATCACCCTTTTATCATCGGCATTCGACTTGTTCAATTCCCGCGACCGCAAAGCGGAAAAATCAATTAAGAAGCACAAAGAACAAATCGACATCCTTTCAAACGCTTACAAGCAACTTGAATGGAACATCAACAAGGCGTTGGGCGGTGAAGTTTACAAGAATCAGCAAGCCGCAATCCGTAATATGCAACAACAACAAGCGCATCTTTACGGAATGATTAACGATGAACGGAGCAAGAAGAAAACCGACAACGGCAAAATCCGCGAATATCAAGAGCAGATTGCCGAACTTGACCGTTCAATTCAAGATATGCTTGACGAAATCGCCAACGACATTGCGCAGACCAACGCAAAGGACTTTTCCGCGCAGCTTGCCGAAAACCTTGTTGGTGCATTTGAAAAGGGCGAATCCGCCGCGAAAGCCTTTGAAGAAACGGTGAACGAGGTGTTGAAAAATGCCATCGTGAATCAGTTGAAAAAAAAGTTCCTTGAACAACAACTTCAAGGCGCACTTGACAACCTGACAAATTCGATGGGCTATTGGAACGGCGATGATTTCGTTTTCGATGGACTGACCGATTCGGAGATTGCAGCATTCAAAGCAAAGGTGCAAGCCGCCGCCAACAACTTCAATCAGGCGTTGGGCATCTATTCGGATTTATTCAAAGACCTTACCGACGAAGAAGATGCCGACACGTCTTTAACCGGGGCGGTCAAGGGCGTTTCCGAGGAAACCGCGTCATTGGTCGCCGGACAAATGAATGCCGTGCGCATCAATCAACTTGAAATCAAAGACATCTTGCGCCAACAACTTCTTGTCCTCAATGCCATTGCCACAAATACGTCTTTCAACAAGCATCTTGCCAAGATTGACCGAATCATTACAATTCTTGAATCCAACGGCGGCGATTCTTTGAGGTCGCAAGGGTTGGCATAAAATAAAACACCTGAAAAAGAAATGGAAAAAGGACTATCAAGAACCCTTGCCAAAGAAGCAAAGAAGAAAGGAATTTGCAAAGAATGGCTTGCCGCCTTGCGGTCGTTGAACGACCGTGAAGCAATGGTCGATATGTATTTGCGCGGCATTGACTTTTGCTTGCGCAATGATTATCCGACCAACAATTTCATAAAAGCCCATTTCGCGGACATCGCGCCCCGGATGGGTGTGTTTGTCGATTCTGAAATCAGCATCGAAAATAGCCCCAAATGCGTGTGTCTTGGGGCGACTTTCGGAGTTGTCAAGACCGACAATTTCAATGTTACCGAAATATTCGCCAAACATCACGCCGAATTGAACGTGGTTGCCGCCGACAATGCCTTTGTGATGATTGACGTGTTCGATAATTCAGTTGTCAACATCCACGCGCACGACCGGGCAAAAGTGTGTGTGAACAAATATGGCGACGGCGGGCGCGTCAATATCGTTGTTGAGGAAGCCGAAGCACAAGTGAAAATCCGGGTTAAAAATCAAAAAACTTATTAAGGAATGAACACCGAAAACAGTATCTTTCAAATGCCCTTTGACGAAAGCGACGGAGCGTTGACCGCTTACGATTATTCGCCAAACCGTGCCGATGGTACGGTGAACGGGGCGCACTTTGTCGCCGGAAAGAATGGTAATGCCATTTCCTTTGCCGGAAACGACACTTGCGAGGTGTCAAAGAACATCTTGCCGAACTTGGGTGTGGATTTCACGATTCTTGCGTGGGTTCAACCCGGAATAAAATTCACGGGGTCGCCGTCGAAGCTGATATGGCTTATCAACTTTGCCGGGCTGAAAAACTTCATCGAATTTTCGTTTGAAGCAACGCCGGGGTCGTGGTATTCCGTCGCCCTTGTCAAGCACGGCACGGTTTACGACTTCTATGTGAACTCAACCCTTATCAAGTCAGTAACGAAAGCCGGAACACCCATTGGCATTTCCCTGAATCAAGACACCTATTCCGGCGACTACGGTTTTGGGCTTCTTGATGATGTCAAGGTGTTCAATGTCGCATTGTCGCAAACCGACCTGATGGATGAAGTCGCCAACAACAAAGAAATCGCATATCTTGTTGACGGCATAGACTTCAAAACATACGGCGTTTATGTGTCAGCGTCCGACGGCATCTTGAACCGTCCGAAACTCAAAAACCCGGCTTCAATTTCGTGGGATGATTACCACGGTGAAGCGGTTGACCTGATGCACAAGTTCTATGAACCCCGCGAAATCACATTGTCGTGCTTCAAAAAGGCAGCTTCAAAAATCGACTTCATCACCGAAATTGCCGCCTTTGAACGTCTTTTCGACAAGAAAGGCACACAACGTCTTGTTATAGACGTTCACCCCGTCAAGCCCCTTGTTTATGAAGTCTATTGCAAGGACGCAATTGAAATCACCAAAGAATGGAACGACAATCTTATGGTCGGCACGTTCAAGTTGAAATTGATTGAACCCGAACCCGTCAAGCGAGTATTGAAGCACATCCGCGTCGGTGAAGCGACAAAGACTTGCACAATCAAACTGACCACCCGCAAATATGTGAACATCTATTGGGGCGATGGCACGGTTGATTATGACGTGTTCGGAACTGACAAAGTGATTTCCCATAACTATGAAACCAATGGCGATTATTTCCCGGTGATAACGGGTTGCATCGACGAAATCAGCAATTTTGAAACCAACGCGATTGTCGTATGGGAGAAAATCTAATTATCACAAAACGCAACGGAAACCGTGTGCCGCTTCAATCGCGGCGCACGGCAACCGCCGTTACATCCGCCCGGCAGAATTGGACGTTGAACGGCGACGACACGGTGGACATCACCGTTGAATCGCCATTCCCCCAACGCTATGACATCGGCGACAAGATAAGCGTTTTCGGGCGTGATTACACCCTTAACCGCTTGCCCAAGCCGAAGAAAACCGGGATGCACGAATTTCAATATTCATTGCAGTTCGAGGGGGTGCAATACGACCTTTTGCGGGCGACTTATGATGTAACCATTGACACGACCAACAACAAATTGCAAGACGTTCAGGGCGATTCCCTGACGGGTGATTTGTGCCGTTTCCTGACGGTGCTTATTGCCAACGCAAACCGTGTGTTCCCCGGCAAATGGCGTTTGGGGTCGTGTCCTGATACTGCAACCGATGTCACCTTGACTTTTGGTGAATCCGATAATTGCCTTTCGGTGCTTCAATCCCTGATGGGCAAGTTTGATGAATCCTTTTTCTTCGACATTCAGGTTGTCGGCGGGGTGTATGTTCTGAACATCCTTTCGGCAAGCCGGACTTTGCCGTTCACCCTTGAATTTGGCAAAAACAAAGGTCTTTATGTGTTAAGCCGCGACAATGTTTCATCCTCAAATATCGTGACCCGCCTTAAAGTCTATGGCAGCGCGTCAAACATCACATCGAAATATCGCGCCGACCGCCTTTGTTTGCCCGGCAAGACAAAGGGGCAATCATACATCGAGAAGCCCGAAGCGGTTGCAAAATATGGCATCTTTGAGGGGCGCAAACACTTCGACAACATCAAGCCCACATTCACGGGTCATGTTCAGTCGGTCGGGGATTCCGTATTTGAATTTATCGACCCGTCGATTTCGTTTGACCTGAACGCAAAAGATGCCAACGGCACAATATATTTGCTTGACGGTGTCGCCGCAAAGGTTCACTTCAATTCGGGCAACCTTGCCGGATATGAATTTGAAATCGCAAAATATGACCATGCGACGCACAAAATCACCTTGCGCAAGTTCACCGATGACCGGGGCGACGTGTTCCCATCCGAAACATCGGCAGCTTTCCAATTTGCCCCCGGCAACGAATATAAGATTTTGGACATCACTTTGCCCCCGGAACTGATAAGCAAGGCGGAAGCCGAACTTTTGGAAGCGGGAGAAAAGTATTATGACCAAAATTCACAACCCAAAGTGCAATATTCGGTCAGCGTTACAAAGGCATACATTGAAAAAAACTTTGCAACTGATTCGGGCATTGTCAATGTGTTTGTTCCGGGCGATTATGTGCCTATTAAAGACCCTGACATCGACGTGGACAAGGCAATTCGCATCAAGGCAATCACGCGCAACGTGCTTGACCCTTACGAATACAACTTGACCATTTCGGACACGGTGACAACCAACATCACCAACCGCGTTATTTCCGACCTTATCGACATTGACAAGGTTTTGGAAATCAACAACCTAAAAGACCCCGCCCGCGCTCGCGCAAATTGGCGGTCAAGTCGTGAAGTGCTTGACATGGTGTTTGACCCGGAAGGCGACTATTACACCGACAAAATCAAGCCCAATTCGATTGATACACTTGCACTTTCCGTCGGTGCAAAGTCAATGCAATTCGGATTGACCAACACCGTTTTTGAACCGAACTTTCAGGGCGACCCGCGATTGTTCCGTTGGAAAGGCGGTGTGCTGACCCATTACACCATCAACGAAGAATCGGCGGTGTCGTGGGTTCTTGGCGACGGGCAACAAACCCTTTCGCCGGACAATCAGGCATTTTATATTTATGCCCGGTGCAACAAGTCAGGTCAGGACGGCACGATTCAAATCACATCGACACAACACAAGGTCAATGAAGATTCCAATTATTATTGGTTTTGGATTGGCGTTGTTAATTCGGTTGACCCTGACATCAAAGCACGTTCCGTCGCCCTGACCTATGGGTTCACGATGATAAACGGGCGGTTCATCAAGACCGGGCGCATCGAATCCGCCGACGGTGAAACATACTTCGATTTGGATAATTCCGAAATCGGCGGTCGTATCGTGTTCAACTCCAACGGAGAGCAAAAGACCCTTGAAGAATTGGGCAATGAAGCCCTTGAAAGCAAGGATTTCATCAACAACACCTTGCCGGGGCTTCTTTCGGAAATCCAATCGCAGCTTGACGGCGTGATTGAACAATGGTTTTATACCGTTGACCCGACCCCGGACAGCATCACGCCGTTGGCAACAGCCAATGAACCCGCGAAAGATTGGATTGAAGCCGACACCACAAGCGGCGGCACAACTGAACGTGAAAAGCATTTGGGCGACTTGTATTATAACACCGAAACGGGCAAGGTGTGGCGATATGTCAAAGGCAAGATTCGCCCCCGACCCGGTGCGGCATTGTCAACCTTTGATTATTACTATTGGAAAGAGTTGGAAGATACGGAATTGGCGCAAGCCTTGTCATTGGCGCAAGATGCCCTTGACGCGGCAAACTCCAAAGCCCGCATTTTCACGTCAACACCTTATCCCCCTTATTCGGTCGGCGACCTTTGGGTTCAGGGCGCAAGCGGCGACATATTCCGATGCAAGACCGCCCGAAGTTCAGGTTCTTTCACGTCAAGCGATTGGGAAAAGGCTTCAAAATACACCGATGATTCAGCGTTGAACAATTTTATCAATGGCAACTTTGCCAACACGATTGATAACCTTGTAACGCAAATCGACGGCAAGGTTGAAACGTGGTTTCAGGAATCCGACCCCGCAACCGCATGGACAACAACCCCCCTTAGAGAAAGACACTCCGGCGATATGTGGTATAAGCCTACGGCAAAGCAGCTAAAATATTATGGCATTGTCGCTTTTTTCGACCATCCACTTACGGGGGAGCGGACACCCATCTACAATTGGACGATTGTTCAGGATGAAAAAGCCGTTGCAGCTTATGAAGCCGCGTCAAAAGCACAAGACACCGCTGACGGCAAACGTCAAGTTTTCGTTTCAACCCCTTACCCACCTTATGACATCGGCGACCTTTGGGTGGACGGAAAAGAATTGCGCCGTTGTGTCACTGCAAAAGCCACCGGGCAATCATACAATGTCAATGATTGGGTTGTTGCGGTGTATTATGACAACACCAAAACGACCATCGACGGCGGCATTGTTACGTCCGGCACGATTCAGGTTGCGGGCAACAACAAGAGCATCCTTGCGGGTATGACCGGGCAGGGAACGGCGGCATCGTCGATTCGCTTTTGGGCTGGTGCATCCTTTGAGAATCGAGCATCCGCGCCTTATCGGGTTATGCAAGACGGGTCGGTTGTTATGACCAAAGCAACGGTCGAGGGTGTTATCAAGGCAATTTCCGGCACGATTGGTTCAGGTGCAACGTCTTTGCAGATAACGGCAAACGGGTTGTCTTATGGCGATGTTTCAAATTGGGCGTTAACGACGGGAACAAAAATGTTGATTTCCCCCGAATCCATAAGGATTCAAACCCAAAACACTAATCAGGGCAATGCCGCACAACACCCTTTCGGGCGTGTGTCCTTCGGTCATTACGCAAACATCAATTCATCATATCAGTTTGGTACACTTGGACACATTTACAAATATGATGTTTTGACCGGGTATGAACAATGTATGCAACCCGCATTCCTGATTGAAACATACACCCAACACGGCGGGGGCGTTGCCTTAAAAACCAATGGTGCGATTGTGGCACAAGGTGCGATTGCAGAGATTGGAAACTATATTGAAACGAATTCATCGGCAATATCAATTGTTAATCTAACACCGTTTCTTGGGTCGGTTTTCATTGTGAAGAATGCCGTTGCCAACAAACTTGCACAATTGCCCGGTGTCCAAACAATGAGATACTTGCTTGGCATTCGCGGTGGAACGCCGTTCACGGCAAAATTACGCATTTTGTCAATGCGCGGAAATGCAAATATCGCATTACAAACACCAAACGATGGAACACCGCTTTACAACGGAAGAAACGCCGTGTCGGGGACATACACAATCGGGGGCGATACCACCCACGAAGTCACTTTAATTCACGATGGGCGCAACTCCTATTGGAAGATAAAAAACGTAACATAACCGGGTCATGGCTTGTCAGGCGACCGGGTAACACCTGACAAGTTATGCTTTATTTATTCAACTGTGTTTCATAGTGCGACACATTAAAGTAATTTTGCATCGACTAAATCGAAAACGAAATGAACACAACAAGGTCGGGCGAACAAGTTTCCGCCCAAATTGGCAAAATGGGTGTCGTTGCCCTGACTGATTCCGGCTTTTCATTGCCGGACGGTCAGTGCTTCAACATCAAGAACGACGGCATCGCCCCGGTCGTGCTTTCCGTGCGACTTGCGGGGATGCCTGACGGTGATTTCATCGAAACGCAATTCAACTGCGGGTGGAATCCTGAAATCGTGAGACAAATCGCGCCAACGTCGTTGGCTAATATTAACCTAAAATGGGGCTTCTAATATGGGTCTTTTAATCGGAATGGGCAACACAACGCCCACATTCGCTTATGACTATTATTACGGCATCGAATGGGATAAGACCGTTTCAAATCCCATCCCGACCCGTGTCGGCAAAGATGAACTTCACAAGTCTTTGCCCGTGCAGTCACTTATGCGACGTTGCGTTTTACGCGACAATGGAACGGTCAACTACTACTTACACGCAAACGATTCTTCAAAGCGCGACAACGGCGCGGCGGCAAACCTGACCGGGGCAGACGGTCAATTCATGGTTGAGTTGCCCGACGCTTATATGCGTTTTGAAATGGACGGCAACAAGTGCCGCGCCCTGATGTCCGACCAACCCTTGCCGGGCTTCATCAAGTGGCGCAAAGACTATGTTTCCGCCGATGAAGCGTGCGTGCAGAGGTCAACAAACACCCTTTGCGCCGTGGTCAACAACGGTGTCGATTATCGCGGCGGCACTAACAATGCCACATACGACGATACCGACCACACGTTGTTAGGTCGCCCGGCAACGGGAATCAGCCTGACAAACTTTCGAGCATACGCCCGCAAGCGCGGGTCAGTGTCGTGGAACTGCAACTTGTATCAGACACACCGCAAGTTGTGGTGGTTCTTTGCGATTGAATATTGCAACTTCAATTCGCAAGCAGCTTTCAACGCCGCATTGACCGCCGACGGATTCCATCAAGGCGGACTTGGCGCGGGTGTTACCACCCTGAACAGCACAAAGTGGAACACGATGAACGGTTACAATCCTTTCATCCCTTGTGGTCACACTTTGTCGCTTGGCAACAAGACCGGGTGTGTCGATTACACCTTGCCCGCGTCCTATGATGCCACAACACCCCTTGTCGTTGCCGTGCCGTCTTATCGCGGTGTGACAAATCCTTTCGGGCATATTTGGAAATGGACTGATGGTTGCCTTTGCAACATTCAGTCGGATGCCGCCGGGGGTGTGTCGGAATTTTACGTTTGCGACAAGCCCGAATCCTTTGCAAGCACCATCGGGTCTGACTATCAGTTGCGCGGCAACTTGCCCCGTAAAGAGGGATATGTAAAAGCCCTGATTCTCGGCGAACACGGCGAAATCATGCCCCATGACATCGGCGCGGGAACAACCACCTATTTCTGCGACTATTTCTATACAAACATCCCCGCAAGTGGTGAAGCCACACGCGGCGTTTTGTTCGGCGGTGCTGCGCATACTGGTGCGAATGCGGGCTTCGTGTTTGCGAATACGCTTTATGCGCCGTCGAATACGTCTGCGACTATCGGTTCTCGGCTTTGCTTTTACCCAATCGAAGCCGCCGCGTAAGCGGAAATCGTTCCCCGAAAGCATTTTAAGCGAATCTTGAAACGAAGATAAAAGGGTTGTCAGGTGTCGCGGCGTTTTGTTCAGCGGTAATGCGAATAATGGTGCGAATGCAGGCTTCGTGTATGCGAATACGAATAATGCGCCGTCGAATACGAATGCGAATATCGGTTCTCAGCTATGCTTGTAAAAATATAGTTGCATCACCTGAAACCTTGCCACAAAAACATCCCGTTCCGGGGATGAATGAGTGGGGCGACCCACGGCAAAAAACAAATCACGTTGAACGGCTTTGGTAGGGCAACCGAAGAAGCCTATTATTCAAGCAAACATGAAGCGTTTGAACAACCTTTTTGAAAAGGTCATAAGCCTTGACAATTTACGTCTTGCCGACGAAAGGGCAAGGCGTGGAAAGTTGCGGTCTTATGGTGTGCAACTTCACGACAAGAACCGTGAAGCACACATTCTTGCGTTGCATGAGCAATTAAAGAACGGAACTTTCAAGACATCGCCTTATCACGTTTTCACAATCTACGAACCCAAAGAGCGGTTGATTTATCGCTTGCCATACTATCCCGACCGAATCTTGCATCATGCCTTGATGAACGTGCTTGAACCCATTTGGGTGTCGGTGTTTACAAAAGACACTTATTCGTGCATCAAGAATCGCGGCATCCATGCTTGTGCAAAGTCCGTCCGCCGGGCGTTGCGTGAAGATAAGGACGGCACACGGTATTGCCTGAAAATCGACATCCGCAAGTTTTATCCGTCAATCGACCATTCAGTTTTGAAAAGCATCGTGCGCCGTAAAATCAAAGACGCACGATTGCTTTCACTTCTTGATGAAATCATTGATTCCGTGCCGTCAGGCGTACCGATTGGCAACTACTTGTCACAATACTTTGCAAACCTTGTCTTGGCTTACTTTGACCATTGGTTGAAAGAGGAAAAGCAGGTGAAGTATTATTGGCGATATGCCGATGATATTGTGATTCTATCCGACAACAAGGAATCCTTGCATCAACTATTGCACGACATCCGGGCATATCTTGTCGGGCTGAAACTGAAAGTCAAAAGGAATTATCAAGTGTTCCCCGTCGATTCGCGCGGAATTGACTTCTTGGGTTACGTCTTTTATCACACCCACACGCGATTGCGCAAGTCTATCAAGCAACGGTTGTGCCGCCGGGTGGCACGTTTGAACAAACGCAAAAAGCCGATGCCGAAAGAAGCCTATCGCCAACAAATTTGCAGTTGGTGGGGCTGGTGTAAATACTGCAATTCAATCAACCTTTTTAACAAACTAAAAACAAAAATGCCGTATGAAATTAGTTTCAATCGCCCCCAACGCGCACTACGACATGACGCACGGAAAGCCCCTGACGCTTGAAAAAGACAACGACGGGTCTTGCGTCGTGCGCCTGAATGTCGCCCCCGAAATGGGCAACCCCGGCGGTGACATCGCCGTTCAGTCCGCCGATGCGGAAGAAACACAAACGGGTTGGTCTTGCTATGAGGTCAGGACATTTGCAAACCCGACAAAAGCGAACTTAAAGCGTGAAATCATCCGTTCACTTGTGGACGAAACCGCCGAATTTGAACTTGTCAATTCATACAACAAGCACGTTTTCGGAATCAAGGTCGATGAAGATGCCGTTCAGCGTTACAAGGATTTCTTGATGCTGACCGAAGAAATCGACGCGGCAGTGGTCGATGCGCTGAAAATCTAATATTCACTAACACTTACTAACAATGGCAAGGTTTGGCGACCTCGGAATTGAATCCGGGGCAATAATCGGAAAAGGAATCGAGATTGAAGAATTGTTCGGCAAGCGGATTTTGATTGAGAAAACCAAGATTTCAAAATCAAAGTTCACGGGCAAGAACAATTCAGGGTTGCGACTGCAAATGCAAGTCGTTCTTGCGTCGTTCAATGAAAGTGCAGATTCAAACGGCGACTTCTTTGTGAAGAAGCCGGATGGCACACCCGACGGCGAAAGGCGTTGTTGCTTCACCGGGTCGGACATCCTTATTGAGGGAATCCAAGAAGCAGAAGCAAAGATTTCGACAATCAATGATGAACGCGCCGCAAAGGGCGAATCACCCGTTGAACTTTATCCGATTGACACAACCATTGTCAAAGTCGGAAAGTGTTTCAATTTCACTTGATATGACAAACGAACTCCATCCGCTTATTTCGGCGGTCGGCAAATACCTGATGGGGGCGGTCGGCGCACTGATAGGATTCTTGCGCCCGACATTCCCTTTCATCATCGTTTGCACCTTTGCCGTGTTGCTTGATTGTTACACGGCATGGTCATTGTCGCGCCGCGTCAAGAAGAAATTTCCCGGTGCAAACGATGGCAAGTTCAAAAGCCATTACGCCGGACGTGTTTTCATTACACTTGTGAAAGTTTATGCCGTGACCGTGCTTGCCTACCTGATAGACACAATCATTTTCCCCGACATGGCGATGATGTTGCCCAACATCGTTGCCGGAACGGTGTGTTTTTGGCAAATATGGTCAATGCTTGAAAACGAATCGTCTTGTAATGATGCACGTTGGGCAGATGTCGCACAACGAATCATGGTTGATAAGACCGAAAGGCATTTTGACATCGACTTGCACGAATTGAAGCACCCCGAAAGGAACAAGAACAATGACACCACGGCAACATCGCCCGGTGTTGAGTAATTAACCCCAATCATTTATCCACATGGCAAATGTTGATTCCTTATTGCCTTACATCCTCAAATTTGAGGGTGGTTTTGTCAATGACCCCGCCGATGCCGGGGGCGCGACAAACAAAGGCGTAACAATCGCAACGTGGCGACAAGTCGGTTACGACAAAGACGGCGACGGCGACATTGATGTTGCCGACCTGAAAATGCTGACCGATGCCGACGTGCGCGACCGCGTGTTGAAGCCCGCTTTTTGGGATAGGTGGAAAGCCGACCGCATCTTGTCGCAAGGTGTCGCAAACATCCTTGTCGATTGGGTATGGGGGTCAGGCAAGCACGGCATTGTAATTCCGCAACGTGTCTTGGGTGTCACACCTGATGGCATCGTTGGCGAAAAGACCCTTGCCGCCGTCAATGCCGCCAACCCACAGCAGCTTTTCGACGCAATCTTTGAAGCCCGCAAGAAGTTCTTAAACGACATCACCGCGCAATCGGTGGCAAAGTATGAACGCAAAATCGGACGCAAGGCGACGGAAGCCGAATTGAAGAAGCACACCAACAAACGCTTCATCAATGGATGGTTGCGCCGTCTTGAAGCGATAAAAGAATTTCGCTCATGAAACGTGTGTTCTTCTTCATCGCCCTTGCCCTGATGCTTGCGTCGTGTGCTTCGATACGCAAGGTTCAGGAAGCGACCACCGCCGTGTCGGTCGATTCGACAAGTGTTCAGGAAGCGACCAAGCAAGAAACCGAAACGGTTGTTGACACGACCCGGACGGAACACGGCAAAGTCGTAATAACTGAAATTATCTTTGACACGACCCCAACCCCGGCAGCTTCGCCGGACGCAAAGGCATCGCCCGACGCGGCAAAGGATAATCCCGAACCCGCCCCGACACGAACACCCCCGACCGCATCCGTTAACATTCCCGGTTTTGGTCAGGTGTCCGGCAACATCAAATCAATTCGGCAAACCGTCATTGAATCGGAAAACAAGACTAACGGTGAAAGCAAGGAATCCCGAAAGCAAGAGGAATCCAAATGCAATGCAAATGTTTCGGTCGCCGAAGAAACAAACAATCGTGTCGAACAACCCGCGCCCGACCCCAAGCGTTGGCGGTACATCTTTTATATTGTCGCCGTCGGCGCGGTTGCGCTTCTATACCTGAAACGTGTTCCAATCTTGAATTGGATAAAAAGAATTTTATCAGGGTTGCGCCGCATCTTTTGAAAAAAATTCTTACCTTTGCAACATCATTGTTGCGAAAGCCCCGAAAGGGGAACAATGACAATTCGCCCGGCATCTTGTCGGGCGTTTTCTTTTTGGGTCTGTGAGTGATTACTCACACAAAAAAGCGACCCCGGAAATGTGACTTTCGGGGTCGCTTCGTGTACCTTTTCGTGTACTTTTTTGATAATCGCTTGATTATCAAATGATATTGCGGAGAGGACGAGAGCCAAACGCCTGATATTCAAGAATGTTATTTAATGCCAAA
>CAMWQM010000011.1 GCA_947176375.1 uncultured Helicobacteraceae bacterium | reverse complement strand
AATGGAGTTTATAGTGCAAGTGTCGATTTTATTAATTTTATATTAGTGTTTTTTAGATTCCACTTCTTTGGGTTTAAAAACTCCACATCTAAATATTTTAGAATTATTTGACGAAGAATATTTTAAAAATTGTATATAAACAATTACAAAATAAACTTATATAAAAATTTTCAAGATTCTAAAACATATTTGTATAGCTTACAAAGATAATTATTTATATTTTACCGCAACGCCATCACATTGAAAATCGGCTATTGCTCATAGATTTATTTCCATAGCTTCATAAGATAATCTAAACTTAATTCTAACCATTCACTGCATAATTCGCCATAACTCCCACATAGCCTATAAAACTATCTACTCCTATGCTATACAAAGCATTGCTATTAAAGACATTTATTTGTGTGGATGAGTATCACCAACTAATATTTTCATTCCAGCTTGAGCATTTAGCCCAAAGTCATTACACATTGCCTAGAAGCTTAAAATATAAGTCATATAGTAAATCCATTTTTAGTGAATTGTCTATAAAGCCATAGAATTAATCACACTATTAAAATCATTCTCTTTTATCTCTCTATGGTTAAACCAAGCTGAAGCCATACTAAAATATCATATCAATTTTATTATTATATCCACCAGTAAACCAAACCCATCATTGTGTAATATTGTGGCTTACAAATGATGTGAAAATATGTGATATACCTCATCGGTTTTATTTGGAATATCTAGGATGCAAAACTGCTCACTCCTATCATCTTTATTTTTTAAATCTTATTGCTGTGATTTGAAGCTTTTGTCGCTTTAGTGTATTGGTGGAATTATAAGATGGCTTTGGCTTATTTATCTCCTAGTCTATCTATAATAGAACTTATAACATTTGTAGAATCTAATAAATTAAGATTTTATGTAATATTTATTTATGATTTGTTCCATTCTGCCATCTTCTTTCATAGCTTTTATTACATTATTTACTTTTTCTAGCAAATCTTTATCATCCTTATTGATACCGATCGCATAGCTTTCACTTGTCAAGGCAATATTTATTAGTTTTGTTCCTTTATTTGACTTTTCTAGCACTTTTGCAGGCATTTCATCAATAATTACTATATCAATTTGATTATTTAGCATTGCATTTACTGCCATTGCACCATTTGTAAAGCTTAAAATCTCTGCATTAGCAAATCCACTAAATCCCCAATCCTTATCACCTTTTGCATAAAATTCTCCTGTTGTGCCAACTTGAACGCCAATTTTTACGCCTTTTAGGCTACTTAATTTTTCTACAACTTCATTGCTAGTTTTTAGATTATCAAAATTTGTATCACTTTCTTTTGTTAAAATCATTTGAGAAGCACTAAAATATGTATCGCTAAAATCAATTACTTGCTTTCTAGTTTCATTAATAGTTAGTCCAGAAATTCCAAGTCTAGCATTTTTAGAAGCTACCGATTGCACAACCGAATCAAATTCCATATCATTAATGACTAATTTTAATTTTAGCTCTTCTGCTAAAACCTTTGCAATCTCCATATCTATACCCCTAAACTCTCCACCTTCAATGTATTCAAATGGCGCGAAATTTGCCGAAGTAGCTACACTTAAATTCTCTTTCTTACAGCCCATAAATGCAATCAATGCCAGCAGTATTAACCCAAATTTTACTTTCATAATCTACCCTTTTAAAAGATTGTTTTACAAATTTCAGGAAAATAAAGGTGTATTCTACAATTTTTAATCTAAATATTTTATAATACATATTAAATTCTAGAATTTATTAAATTAAGGAAATGGAAAAGATGTTTGCTTCAATACTTGTTTTAATAATTATTTTGGTTGTGACAATTGTAATTACAGCTTATGTGATTAGTGTATATAACAAGCTCGTAGTTTTGCTAAATAGGGCTAAAAATGCTTTTGGACAAATTGATGTGCAGTTAAAAAAGCGATATGATTTAATCCCAAATCTAGTAGAAGTGGCAAAACGATATATGGCACACGAAGAGCAAACGCTAACTAAAGTTATAGCTGCAAGAAATAATGCAAAAGGAGCACTAGATTCGCTAAATTCAAGAGGACTAGAATCTGGCGGAATAAAAGATTTCAATAAAGCAGAAAGTGGATTGCTAGGAGCGTTAGGTGGATTGAATGTTGCTGTGGAAGCTTACCCGGATCTAAAAGCAAATAAAAATATGATGCAATTAAGCGAGGAGTTAAGCTCAATGGAGAACAAAATCGCATTTTCAAGACAAGCATACAATGATAGTGTAATGAATTTTAATATCACAAAGCAGATTTTTCCTGCAAACATCGTTGCTAGTTTATTCTCTAAATTTAAAAATGATTTAGATATTTTAGAGTTTGAAGAAAGCACAGAAGAGTTAAATAAAGCTCCTAAAGTGCAGTTTTAAGTTGATTTTTTTAAAACAAATTTCTAAAAAAGTTGGATAAAATATTGTGGATTCTATCTTTTTTATTTAAAAATGCCATCATTCAAGCTTTACCTTTAGGTTTTAAGGCATTAATATTAGTTGCTTTAGTAATATTTGGAATAATTATTTTTAATGTGGTTAGAAATAAAATTATTCTATTTTTTGTGGCATTCTGTCTCTTTTGCGTGGCTTTAGTATTGCTAATAAATTCTTTAGAGCAAATCTATTTTTTAGAATTATCTTTAAAAAACGCTCTTAATACTAGCGAATCTAGTATGAATAGCAAGGATTCTATTGCTAGCACATTTGCCTATATCGCAAGACTTAATATGTATCCTTTTAGTTGTGTGATATTAGTTTTTGTGGCAATTAGTGCCTTTGTTCTATTCATTTTGACACGCAAACTGCTAGGCAAACAAACTGCCATTCAAAATGATTTTTGGGAAAATCAAAATCTTGCAAAAAGTAAGATTCTGTGGCTAAATATTTTATTTTTCATAATGTTATTTTTGATTTTTCTAACCGCATTTAGTCTGTTTGAGATAATTTTGCATATTTCTCAAATCGAGCTTTATCCTAGAACTCTACCTATAGATAATTATTTGGCATATAATGCTATTTCGCTAGGAGTGAGCTTTGTGATTGTTTTGGCAATATTTTTTGCATATTTGTTTAAATCAATTTTAATCGCAAAACATAGCATTGATAACCTTGCTAAAAGCCTAAATGCAACAGAAATTACAGATTCTAAAATTATGATAGGTTCAAAAGAAAAAGAGCTTATTAATATCATTGAAGAAATGGCAATCGCCTCGACTATGCCAATGCCTCGAGTTTTCATAATGAAGGATGAAAGCGGAATTAATGCGATGTGTAGTGGAGAGAAATTCGGGGAACATAATGAGAGAATTGCAATTTTTGTAACACAGGGTGCGATTGATCACTTTAGTAGAGATGAAATGCAAGGCGTAATAGGACACGAGTTTTCACACGCATTTCATAATGATGTGGCACTCAATCTTAAAATTTTTTCTTTTATTTTTGCGCTAGGTTTTATAATGCTAATTGGCGAAGTGATAATGCGCTCAGTTATAAAGGGTAACAAAGGAAGAAGAAGCTCAAAAGATGGGGCAAAGGGCATAATCGTAATAGTGTTATTTGCATTAGTTTTCTATATTTTAGGATTTGTAGGAAATCTTTTTGCTCAAATTATTCAAGCAGCAATCTCAAAGCAAAAGGAATTCCTAGCGGATGCCTCAAGTGTGCAATACACTAGAAATCCAAGAGGGATAAAATCCGCTCTACAAAAATTATTTGATATTCAAACTAGAAAAATATATGTTAATCACTCCCCATATAAAAGCATAAACGCTACCAAACCCTCGATTATAAGCAACCCCAATGCTAAACCTTGTGCTCATATGTTTTTCTTAAAAGGATTTGATTCAATCTTTGCAACTCACCCACCACTAGAGCAAAGAATTAAAGCATTAGAAAAAATGGGTGGATAAAAGCTAAAAATCAGAATATTTATTTGGCAAATTAATTGCTTAATTTTAGATTGTGTGGTTTAAAATCAAAAAAGACAATAACTAGAATATAAATTTAAAAATTTTATAAATTGAATTGAAATCCACATTGAGATCTTTAAGAATCTAAAAAAGATTTAATTTTTAAGGCGATTCTAAAAATTTTAGTTTTTGCCTCAAATTCTGTGGTTTTACTCATATTTCACTACATAATATTTCCTTATTGCCTTTTGTAAAAAGATTTAAGTGGATGTTAAAAAAAATTAATAAAGTTTAGAATCTATTTGAAGTGCGAATTCTAAAAATTTAAACATAGAATCTAAATGATAATCTTAAAAACAAACTTGCCAAAAATTTTAATGCAAAACTAAAGGCTTTCTCAAATCTTGCGAATTAATTGCTTTTTAAACTCTCATTTTATATTGTTTTAGCAAAATTCCTAATATATAAGGGGAATCAAAAATGATTGATATTAAGCAAATAGCAAAGAAATTAAAAAAGCCTTGCTATATTTTAGAGGAAGAAAAATTAGAAAAAAATCTAAAAATCCTACAATATGTCAGAGAAAAAAGTGGGGCAAAAATCCTTTTAGCGCTTAAAGGATTTGCATTTTGGAGTAGCTTTAAAATGGTAGCAAAATACTTAGATGGTATTACTGCGAGTGGATTCTATGAAGCAAAGCTTGGGCTAGAGGAGTTTAGGAGGCACAAAAAAGATTCTATTATTTCTGTATTTTCCCCAGCTTTCAAGCAAAAAGATATTAAAAATATAGCGCCATTTGCAAATCACATTATTTTTAATTCATTTAATCAAATGATAAAATACCACCATTTGCTTAAAAATGTTGAGATTGGCTTGCGTGTAAATCCTATGTATTCTGAAGTTAACCCAGAGATTTATAACCCCTGTATTCAAGGTAGCAGACTTGGTATAAATCCTTTTGAGTTTAGCAAAGCACTAGAAATTTATTCGCTTAAAAATGTGAGTGGATTGCACTTTCACACGCATTGCGAACAAAATAGTGATGCACTAAAGCGGACATTAGAGCATTTTATTAAATATTTTGGAAAATATTTAAATGGCTTAAAATGGGTAAATTTTGGCGGAGGACACCACATTACAAGAGAGGATTACGATATTGATTTACTCATTAAAATCATCAAAGACTTCAAAGCAAAATATAATGTAGATGTATATCTTGAGCCAGGTGAGGCTATCGGTTGGAAATGTGGGGTTTTAGTGGGAGAAGTAGTGGATCTAATACACAATACTTTTGATATTGCAATCACAGATTTAAGCGCAGCAACCCATATGCCAGACTGCCTTGAAATGCCATATACACCACAAATCAGAGATTCTAAAATCATAGATTTAAACAATTTGCAAGATTTGCCTAAAGATTTTAAATATTGCTATCGTCTCGGCTCTCCTAGTTGTTTAGCAGGGGATATTATTGGGGACTATGCGTTTAGAGATAGTCTAGAGATTGGCGATAAAATCATTATCGAAGATATGATTCACTACACTATCGTAAAAAATAATACTTTTAATGGAATTCCGCTTCCTAGTCTCGCAATCCTAAAGAAAAATGGGGATTTTAAAATAGTAAAAAAATTTAACTATAAAGATTATAAACGTAGAAATGGGTGATTTGATAGAATCTTCTTAAAAGATTCTAGTTATTTTATGCCAAATCTAATTCAAACAATTTTTTAACATTAATTAAAAACTATTTGCTTAAATTATATCGCAAACTTTATTTTTTAAAAAATTTAATAAAAAATTATAAGCATAAAACATAATTAAATTTAGAGTGCAATAATCCCTTTGTTTATAAACTATAAAATAATAGATAAGAGGTTTTTGTCCTCATATTTTATCCCATAATTTTTATCACTTTTTTTGCTTGCATCTTTGCCTATCCTACTATTACAAATCAATTTGGCACTATTTTTGCTTCATATTATAAATCCTCTATAAAAAATGGAGCTAAAATGAAATATATTTTTATATCTATGTTTTTAATGGTTAGTTTTCTATTTGGTGCCTCATCTGCGACAAATGCAGGTATTGCATTAGCACAAAAGGGAAGTTATGCAGAAGCATTTAACTTATTTTCAAAGGCTTGTGATGAAATGGGTGATGCTGATGGCTGCCTTGGGGTTGGGCTTATGTATATGTATGCAGTTGGCACAAATGGCGACCACGCAAAAGCTCTAAAATATTATAAAAGAGCTTGTAGTGGTGGCAATGCTCTTGCGTGTTCGAATCTTGCCTCAATTTATGATAATGGCACAGATATAATCCCACAAGATAAGCTAATGGCAAGCGAATTATATATGGTTGGTTGCAATGGTGGAGATGTTTTTGCGTGTAACAATTTGGGTTATATGTATGCAAATGGGATTGGTGTAAAAAAAGATTATTTTAAAAGTTTGCAGTATTATAAATTTGCTTGTGATGCTGGAAGCTCGCTTGGGTGCTATAACCTGGGATTGCTAAGCAATACTTATAATATTTTTGGACTAAATAAAGATAAATTAGGAATTCTAGATTTAAACTACATAGCTTGCAATCAAGGTGATTTGATAGGCTGTGCGAATCTCGGTTATATGTATGCTACTGGTTTAAAGGACACTCCCATTAGCGACTATAATGCAGTAAAATATCTAAATATTGCCTGCGAGGGTGGAATCTTGAGTAGTTGTAATAATTTAGCAGTGATGTATGAAAATGGTAGTGGAGTTAGACAAAACTACGATAAAGCAATGGAGTTGTATGGAATAGCTTGCGATAAAGGTTTAAAAAAATCTTGCAAAAATTATAGACATCTAAATAACAAGCTTTTAAAACCAAATGATTTGATGTCGCCTAGCATAAGATAGCAATTGACGCAATAAAGCTTACATTTAAAAGCAGATTCTAGTGCTTTTGGCTTAAGAAGAGTGGGTTATAGTTATTTTGTAAAAATAATCAAAAAGTGATTAAAAAATAAAAACATACTAGCAAACTTTTAATTTTATTATAAAATAAATGCATTTTACTTAATTTTTAAAGACAAAATTGTAGAATTTCACATAATTTTTCAAAGGGATTGGTGTGTCATTTTTAAGAAGATTATATCAAAAAGTGATTATATCTGTTGATATTGATGTTTATACTTGCAAAGTTAGAATCGCCTACCATAACAATAATAATTTATCACAAGAAGAAAAAACATATAAAACAATAAATGGCGACTTTCCCATAGAAGCAGCAAAGTATATAAGGCGCATTAAAAATAAATATCCATTTACATATATAGCAACAATGTCTAGGTCTAAAAATCAAGGCTTAATAGCTGGAAATAAAATTAACTCATTTGAGAAATTCAATATTAGCGCACAATCACTAGCAATTATTTTGATTAGCAAAAAATGGTTTGTTTATATAAATAAAGAGGATATTATAAAAGATAAAAATAAATTTAGCAAAGTGCAGGGAGTGGATTTTATCTTTTCTCCATTTGTGCTAATTTATGAAAAAATAAAAGATAGGGTAAATGAAATAAAAAAGCTCTACATTCTGCAAGAAAAAGGCTCTTGCACTTTGCTAGTAGCTGATAGCAATGGAGTTTATTTTGGTGATTATAAAATTTTAGAGCAAAATAAGTTTGTAGAAGAAAATAGTATGCAAGAAATAGAAGAAATAGATTCTACTAGCACAAATATTGAATTTGAAGCAATAAGTGATATGGATGAAAATATCATTATCAAAGATTTTGATGATAAAGATACTATTCAAGATAAATCCGCTCTAAACGACCTATCTGTCGCAAATACGATGATAAATATCATAAAAGATACATTAAATAATTTTTATAAAGATGATAGATATGCAAGTGATTTTATAGAGGAGCTTTTGATATTAGATGGTTGTGGAATAAGCGATAGCTCTATAACTCACCTAACAAATAATATTATGTTAGAAACGCAATTTTTGAGGATTGATACTTGTGAGGAGATTGAAAAACTAGCAAAAATGGAGCTAAAATTATGAAATATAGCTTTACTCAACCATTTCCAAAATCCATAATCTCATATCTAACCAAAATTTGGCTTTTTTACATTATATTAAGCGTTGGAATGATTTATCTAAATGGAATCTATCTTAATATTAAAGCTGATACTTTCAAAGCTACAAAAAATATGCTAGATACGCAAATTGATACACAAGATGAAAATATTAATACAGTCAATATTCATACAAATCGCCTAAACTATGAGTTAAAGTTGGACAATCTAAATAAATATTATAATAATGAGCTAAAAGATGCGATCATTAAGCTTTTTTCTCTTATCCCAGACCAAATCACAATAACTTATATAGAACTAGAGGAAAAGAAGCTAGTTTTAAAGGGTATCACACCATCAAGAGAAACCTACTCTTTCTTGCTTCAAGCACCGCTAAAGTCGATTTTTAACACTAGCAGAGTGGATTATTTTCCATTGCCAAATGGTTGGTATAATTTCACTTCAATTAGCACACTAGATGAGAAATAGATGAAAATATTTGATTTTCTTAATGAGATTGATTGGACTAAAAATATTATCTTCTTGCTTGTATATATTAGTGTGATAATTGTCTGTGTATATTTTTATCTAATCCCAACTATTGATAGTTACAAAGCTCAAATGCTGGATTACAAAAAAGCACTAAATTTAGAGAATCAAATCAAGCAGAATCTAACTCAAGCAAGCCAAGACAGGGAAAATGTAATAGATGGAAATCTGCATATTTTTAGCAATTTTAGAAACAAGCTAAATATTGAGACTATAAATAAAATAGCAAATCAATATTTCTTTAATGTAAAGATACAAAATCTTGGCACGGAAGACAAGCCTAGCAATGAACTAGAAATAACTACGATAAGAATTAATGCTAATAGTAAAAATACGAACAACATTATAAAATTTCTAAACTCACTCTCAAGCTTAGAATACAGCATTAGAATAGCCTTTCCCATAAAAATTAATAAAAGTGATTATGGTGATTTAGACATCGCATTGTCACTAATGTTTTATAATAGCACTCACGAGCTAGAAATGCAAGATATAGACAAAATTAAAGCAATGGAGAACAAAAATCCTACAAATAATCCCAATAAACAAGATTCTAAGGCGCAATCTAACACCACTACTTTAAATCCTTAAAAGATTAAATGAGACAATTAAGCACTCCAACCAAGTTAATTTTTACACTAATGCCAAACAATTTTGGCTTGTTACAAAGAAAGTTTGATTATTTTTAAAAATGGCAACTAGGCTTTAAGATTCCAAAAACTTAAATTTCTTTAAAGATTTATTTAGATTCTTTGTAAGTAGCTAAATTCTCGCATTAATAACACTACTTAATAGGATTCTAAAAAATCTATCAAGCCACAATTAAAAACAGAATCTACGAAAAATAATTTAAAGAATCTAGATTCCAAAGCTAAAAAAGAGGAACAAAAATCTTAAAAACACTTTTAAAACCATAAACTAAAATCCCAAAAACTAAAAAATCTATTTCTTAAACCTCAATATAAACTTAATAAAGCAAAAGGAGATAACTTAAGAGGGTTTTTGAAAAACTTAAATTTAATATGAGATTTAAAAAATAGATTCCATTTTTACTAAAACTAGATAAATCTTTTTTTTGAAATTTTTTGTTTTATAATTGATTATTTAAAAAAGTGATTATATAAAAATTAATTTTTAAACAAAATATATCTCACTTTAAAAAGCAAGATATATTTTAAAATTACTAAAAAAGTAAAGTGCGATTACATCATACCGCCCATTCCACCCATTCCACCCATATCAGGCATTGCCGGAGCTGGTTTATCTTCTTTTATTTCATTAATTGTAGCTTCAGTTGTTAAAAGCAAGCTAGATACTGAAACAGCATTTTGAAGAGCAATTCTCTCAACTTTTAGTGGATCAATAATACCTTTTTCAAACATATCTACATACTCACCTTTAGCAGCATCAAATCCATAGCTATCTTTTTTAGATTTTTCAATCTCATTGACAACCACTCCCTCATCATATCCTGCATTTTGTGCAATTTGTTTTAATGGTGCTGTGATTGCTCTTTTGATAATATCATAGCCGATTGCCTCATCTCCATTAAGATTTAGTTTGACTTTAATTCCTGCACGAATTAGAGCTATACCACCACCTACTACGATACCTTCTTCAACAGCAGCTTTAGTAGCAGAAAGCGCATCATCTACTCTATCTTTTTTCTCTTTCATTTCTACTTCACTTGCAGCACCTACTTTAATAACAGCTACTCCACCGCTTAATTTTGCAAGTCTCTCTTGGAGCTTTTCTTTATCATAATCGCTTGTTGTAGTTTCAATTTGAGCTTTGATTTGCCCTATTCTTGCTTTAACTTCATCTTTTTTGCCCTTACCATCTACAATAGTTGTATTATCTTTATCAATAGAGATTCTTGAGCATTGTCCTAAATCAGCGATTGCAGCACCCTCTAGTGTGCTTCCTAATTCCTCACTTATTACTTGTCCTCCTGTAAGAATTGCTATATCTTTTAGCATTTCTTTTCTTCTATCACCAAAGCCTGGAGCTTTTACAGCTGCTACATTTAGCACACCTCTAAGTTTATTTACAACAAGAGTAGTTAATGCCTCACCTTCAATATCTTCAGCGATTATTAATAGTGGCTTTCCACTTTTCATAGTAGCTTCTAATAATGGAAGAATATCTTTCATAGAAGTGATTTTCTTATCAGTTAAAAGAATATAAGGATTTTCTAGTTCGATTGTCATTTTGTCGCTATTTGTTACAAAATATGGGCTTAAATATCCTCTATCAAACTGCATTCCCTCGACTACATTTAGCTCGTCATTTATTCCTTTTGCTTCCTCAACGGTTATAACACCATCTTTGCCTACTTTATCCATTGCCTCAGCAATTAGATTCCCAATATTTTCATCAGAATTTGCAGAAATTGTCGCTACTTGTGCGATTTCTTTTTTGCCTTTAATTGTTTTGCTTAATTTTTTAAGCTCAGTAATTATCGCAGAAGTAGCTTTATCCATTCCTCTTTTTACCTCTATTGGATTCGCACCTGCTGTGATATTTCTAAGTCCTTCTTTAAATATACTATAAGCCAAAACGGTTGCTGTTGTAGTGCCATCACCTGCTGCATCTGCAGTTTTAGACGCTACTTCTTTTACAAGTTGAGCACCCATATTTGCGATAGGCTCTTTTAGCTCGATTTCTTTAGCAACACTAACGCCATCTTTTGTGATAGCTGGAGCACCATAGCTCTTTTGTATCAAAACATTTCTGCCTTTTGGTCCCATTGTAACTTTTACTGCATCATTTAATTGCTTAATTCCATCAAATAGTTTATTTCTCGCATTATCCGAAAACATAATTTCTTTACTTGCCATATTAACTCCTTAAAATTTTATTTTTAGCCTAAAACGCCTAATAAATCTTCTACATCAAGGATTATGTATTCCTTGCCATCAATCTTTACTTCTGAACCTTTATATTTATCAAATACAACACTATCGCCTACTTTAAAACCACAATCTTTTTCAATTTTCTTACTGATTGCTTTTACAACCCCTACAAGTGGTTTTTCTTTTGCATTATCTGGAATGATAATTCCAGAAGTAGTTTTTGTCTCTTCTTCTACTCTTTCTAACACAACCCTCTTATCAAGTGGTCTAAATTTCATAAGATACTCCTTATATTTAAAAAATATTCTTAAAAATTAAAAGTGATTAAAAACTGCCAAAATATAATATTTTTAAATGGATTTCAATTTAGCACTCTTAAAATTTAAGTGCTAATTATATGTTTTTTTAATTATTAAGTCAATATAAAAATTAAGATTTTTTATAAAGTTTATACTTATAGACTAAACTTATATTATATGTATATAATAAGATTATTTAGTTTAGTTATAACAAAGTATTAATTCTATCATTATAGAAAATTCCTCAAACAATTATCAAACATAACAGTTTCAAATTCAAATATTCTATATTCTGCGATATTTTTCTTAACAAAAGGGTCGTTTTTGCTAAATTCTCTAGCCTCATTCATATTTTCAAATTTTCCTATTATTAACCCTCCATTGAGTGGATTCCTAGGACCCGATACCAATAAAACTCCTTTTTTATAAAATTCACCTAAATATTCTCTATGTTCTACTCTAACGCTCTCTACTTCGCTAATATCTGCTAGATAATCAACTAAACATACAAACAATTTACTCAATATCTCCTCCTTTTAAAATCTAAACAAAACAAAATCTAATTTACCAAATCTAAGCTTACAAAGCCATCGTGTTTGGGAATATGATGACTGAAGTTGCTAACCCTGCTCCATTGTAAAGTTTTACCCAAAAAGCCGAATCTATCATAGGAGATTCTAACAAGCAATGTATTTTTATCATCGCTAAGCTCAGCGCTGACATTATAAATCTCGCCATCATTAGGATTATATACCTTTCCATTATCCCACTGCTTGCCGTCAAACTCTAAATTTGATATAAAGATTTTATTTTTAAGAAGTTTTGCATTACTCTCCTCATTATCGATATTTCGCTCACTAGAATCTTCACTAAAAATGTATTTAAATGTATAAACAAAAGCCTTGTCATTTTCTATAAAAATCTTGCCTATTGAACTTTGTCCTTCAATCTCCTCTGGAATCTCCCAAACACCCTCAATATCACCATGATAAAATCCACCTGCAAAACTCATAGCAAAGAACATACATATTAATAAAAATCTCATTTATTTTATCCATATTAATTATAAAATCAGAAGCGGAAGTATAACATTAATTCTAAAATTATTTATTAAGCATTATATTTATTGAGATAATTACTGAAGCCAAGCACACAATGAGATAAAAAATGATTTTTTACAGAATAGTCCTTTTTACCAATCTTTTCCAATCTGCTACCAGTCACCAATAATAAATATTAGTGCTAATAAATATAAAACTTTCCTTAAAATAAATAATATTTTTAAAACTATAAATCCTACAATAAATAAGCACGACAACATAAAACTTATATTTATATTTCTTAAATGTATTTCCTCTTCTTTGTCTTTTTCCTAAATATTGCCAGAAAACACTACTATCAAAAAGCCATTACACACGATATCATAATCAAAGGGCTAGTATCAACATTTTAGCTCAAAGGTTTGGTGTAATAGAAAGCACAATCCATCTCTAAAATATATTTTATCTATTGTAGTATTTATTGCAAAATTCCACAAAACCGCTTAAAACCTACAATGAAAATTATTTAGTATTAAAATACAACCTTAAAAAAAATATATACAATAAAATTTACAAAAAAGGGGCTTTAATGTGAATAATAGAGAACCAACCTATAAGGAACCAAACAGAGGCTTATGTGCTTTTAGAGGCATTCTATAATAGAGCTGACTTCGGCTATGGTATCTCAAGATGGACTTGGAGAGATGCAACTCCAACTATAATAATACAGTAAATCAAATGGGAGATGATATTCTCTAAATATTAAGTTACACATATCTCTGTAATTTTTAAGCAGCTGAAAGCTTTATAGGAGGTTCCTAATAGCTAGTATGTATAATATGCTATCCAAAAGTGCAAGTAGAGTATAGAAAAAGCATTAGAGCTAAATAAAAAACTATCTAAAGAAAGCTTGTGATTTAGGCAAAGATAGGGCTTGTGCGTTTGTGGGAAATTTATATGATGTAGATAAACTCTCTGACACCAAAGGCAGAATTTACAGATGAGAAAAGCAATATTTTATCTACAAAAGGCTTGTGCTGAATTTTGCATACAAAATGGCTGTAAATCGCTAGATAGAATCTATAAAAATAAAAAAACTTAAATAAAGATAGATTGTTCTATCTAGCATAGAATTGGAACTAACTAGTAGGAATTTTTAAGCATTATTTGAATGTTATGATTTAGAGGTTGTGTATATTTTAAATTGTATTTATCTTATAATCATTTAAATTTTTAATATTTAATTAAATATCACAAGTTTTAACCAACTATTATCAAACATTTTTTAGCCAAAATAGCATCTATCCTCTTTTTTTCCACACACATTTTTTAAAAGCTCCAACAAACTTATAAAATCCTAAAAATGAATTTAGCATTAAATACTTTTGTTAAATTTTTTGCTTAAAAACTACTAATACTCACAAATCCCATATTATAAGATATTTCACAAATATTTAATTTTAGGTTCTAAATCTATTTTAAATTTTAAAGGAGTGGAAACTATCGCAGTTTCTAATATTGAATCCAACTTTGATTCTAACTTTAGATTCCACATTTAATTTAGATTCTAGCTGGAAACATTCTAATACTTTCCTAAATCTTTTTATAAAAGGATTAAGGAGATATTTGCAGGTGAGAAAATTAGTATTTAAATATAAACTCTCCTTTTATCTATCTTGTTAAAAGTAAGAAGGATGGTAGATTGGAGTTTAAAGCAGAATCTAAATCTTAACCTTTTAAATCAATTCTAGATTCCAAAATTAGAATCTAAATTTAGAATATAATGCATACAAAATTAAATTCTAAAATCAATTTAGATTTTAATTAGTCAAAATTTTAAGCTTAGCCAAAATCTCAATATCTACAAAAGGGCGAATTTTTGGCGGGATATTAGCCACTCTTAAATTTTCTCTAAAGGCTTTACTATGCTTGATTTTTTCTCTAGATTCTGTTATAAAAACAAAATCATCACTGCTATCAATCACAATTTTTGAGGCAATAATACAAGAAAATTGAGACTTGATAATCTCATCTCTTTGAGGCTTTGAAACTACATAGCCTAGCCTTTTGGCACAAAGTGAGATATTATTTAAATTTAGCAAATCACTCTTTTTTTTAAAAACAAAAATAGAATCCACATTTAAAATCTCACTTTGATATAAGGCGTCATACTCGCTTTGCATGTATGAAAATGACTTTAAAATTCCGTTCTTAAAGTGTTTAATCAAAGAATTTGCATATTTTTTCCTAAAAAAATTCCTTAAATATTTTTCATCTTTATTACTTTTATCTTTAAAATGTTTTATTTTATTTTGCTTTAAAAATACCTCTATATCATTTCTTGGCGTATTTGAGAGTGGACGGATAATATTATAAAATTTATCTTTATAAAAATATTTAGAAATAGCACTAAAGCCTAGAGCTGAGTTTATCCCGCTTCCTTTAGTAATCTGTATTAAAAACCACTCTAGCCTGTCATTTAGCTGGTTTGCTAGGATTAGATTTGAGTAATTATACTTTTTTATAATCTTGCTAAAAAACTTAAAGCGAATGTCTCTAGCCCTGCACTCAAAGTTAGAATCTAGTAATTTTGCATTTTTTATAAAAATTTTTTTATCAAATTTTTTGGCTAGCTTTTTGGCTAGTTTGAGCTCATCTTTGCTTTGAGCTCTAGTTTGATAATTAATTATTGCAATATCGAAGTCAATTTCTCTCTCTTTTAACAAATAAAAAAGACAAGTAGAATCCACCTGTGCACTAAAGCCAAGCAGATTTTTAACCCCGCTTAACTTCTCCAATCCAAGAAGATTAAAATTCTCAAAGCCTCTTAATTGCCTTGCCAATTAAATATCCATTATTAAAATCTTGCACTTTAACTTCATAATATCCACACTCTAGCGCACTAGAAGTTAGATTCTCATTTATTAAAATCTCCCCGTCAATCTCCCTATCCCATTTTACATCCCTTGCAGAATAAAGCAAATTACTCTCTTTTGACACACCTTCAATTATAGCTGTTAGTGTCTCTCCAACATAGCTTTTTAATAATTTTTTTTGCTGTTTTTGAATGATTTTATCTAGCTTTTTTATTCGCTCATTTGTAACTTCTTTGCTAGGCAAATCATTCATATCATAAGCCTTTGTGCCCTCTTCTTTTGAAAATGCAAATATATTTATCCTATCAAAGATAAAGTTCTCTACAAAATCGCACAACTCCTCAAAATCACTCTCACTCTCCTTTGGGTGTCCTAGTAGAAATGTAGTTCTAATAAAACTATCTTTAGCACTTCGCATCAAATTAAGTAGCTCAATATGCCTGGCTTGACTTGCCCCTCGCTTCATAACTGAAAGCATAGATGATGAAATATGCTGCAAAGGTATATCAAAATAGTTTTGGAAAACTTTAGAATCAATTATCCGCTCAATTAGCCTATTTGAAGTGGTGCTTGGATATAGATATAAAATTCTAGCGCTTCTTATGCCCTTAATTTTTTCCACCTCATTTATTAAATCAACTAAAGCATCATTCTTACCTAAATCCCTCATATATGAGCTAGAATCCTGTGCTATAAAGCTAAAATCAAAATAGCCTTTTTTTACTAGATTCTCCATCTCGTTTATACAAGATTCTATACTCCTTGAATTAAGCTTTCCTTTGATATTTGGAATTGCACAAAAACTACACTTTTGATTACAACCCTCACTAATCTTAATATAAGTGTGAATCTTTGAGCCTGTAACTATCCTCTCCTCTTTATCTATCAAAAAAGTTTTTACTCTATTTAGGGCAATATTTGATGAAGCTATGTTTAAAGAATCTAGATTCAATGTAGAAGTGCTATTTGTAGGAATCTTATTTTGCTTATTTTGCAAATCTTTAATCATTAAATCAATCTTGTTATAATCGCCCACACCACTTATTATATCAATCTCTCTAATCTCCTCTTTTAGCTCATTTGCATACCGCTCACTCAAACAACCACTTACGACTAAAATCGCACCTTTTTTCTTCTGCATTCCAACTTCTAATATCTTCTCAATACTCTCTTGCTTCGCACTAGCGATAAATCCGCAAGTATTTATGATGATTAAATCGGCTTGCTTTGGGCTATTTATTAGTGTATAATCTTTTAGTTTGCCTAACATTACTTCACTATCTACTAGATTCTTCGTGCAACCAAGCGATATTAGGCATAGAGTTTTTACGCTATCCGTTTTATTAATTTTTATATTAGCCATTTTTAAGCTACTTTCTTAAAGCTTTAGATAAAACCTCTTCAATCCTACTAACAGGGATAATTTTCATAGTATCAAGAACTTCTTTTGGAATCTCATCTAAATCTCTTTTATGATTTTTTATAGGGATTAAAACACTTTCCATTCCGGCTTTATGCGCTGCTATTAGCTTTTCTTTTAGTCCGCCAATAGGAAGCACATCTCCACTTAATGTTAACTCTCCGGTCATTGCAATTTTAGAATCCACTTTCTTATCTAGCAAAACAGAGGCGATAGCAAGAGCCATAGCAATACCCGCACTAGGTCCATCTTTTGGCGTAGCACCTTCTGGGACATGAATGTGAATATCAAATTTATTATAAATTTGATGTTTTGTTTTGAAATTTTTATCAATAAACGCTTTATTCACAGAAAAAGCAATTTTAGCAGATTCTTTCATCACATCACCAAGATTCCCTGTTAATTCTAAAGTTCCTTTACCATTGATTTTAATCGCCTCAATCTTTAGCACATCTCCACCTACACTTGTCCAAGCAAGTCCATTTACAACGCCAATCTTATCAATACCTTTAGTGTTCTCTATCTCAAAAATGCTCTTATCTAAAAATGACTTTAGATTACTTGTAGTGATATTTATCTTTTTATTTTTTTTATTTTCTAAAATCATTTTTGCGCTTTTTCGCATAATTTGGGCGATTCGTTCTCTTAATTTTCTAACTCCTGATTCTCTAGTATATTTTTCAATAATCTCTTTCAAAGCACCTGTATTTAGACTAAATTCTGTATTTGAGATTCCATGTTTTTTCAGCTCTTGTGGAAGAAGATATTTTCTGGCAATTTCTAACTTTTCTTGTGGAGTATAGCTATAAAGTTCAATAAATTCCATTCTATCTCTAAGAGGAGCTGGAATCTGACTTACATCATTTGCAGTAGCTATGAATACCACTTGACTCAAATTAATATTAAAATTTGCATAATAGTCTCTAAATGCTACATTTTGCTCTGGGTCTAGAATCTCTAGTAATACAGAAGTAGGATCACCTCGATAGTTCCTGCCTACCTTATCAACTTCATCTAGCACGATTACAGGATTCATCTCTTTTGCGTCAATTAGCCCTTGAATTATGCGTCCAGGCATCGCCCCTAGATATGTCCTTCTATGCCCTCTTAATTCATTTACATCTTCTAGCCCACCTAGCGCGATTCTAACAAGTGAGCGTTTGAGTGCCTTTGCAATTGAGTTTGCAAGTGAAGTTTTACCAACGCCTGGTGGTCCATAAAAGCATAGAATCGTCCCTTTAAATTCACTGCTTTTGCCTCTTAAGTTTAATAATTCTTTTACTGCGAAATATTCTGCGATTCGCTCTTTTGGTTTGGTAAGTGAGAAATGGTCACTATCAAGCTGCTTTGAAACTGCCTCAATAGAGAGCTTTTTAGTAGCATATTTGCCAAATGGAATCTCTAGCATCCACTCGATATAATTTTGTATCATACTAGATTCTGAGCTGTCTTGGTGCATCCGTGAGAGGCGATTTATCTGTTTTTTAATCTCCTTATAACCATCTTCATTGATATGAGGTTTGATAGATTCTAGCCTTTTAATGTAGTTTTCTATCTCCTCATTTTTTGCTTTATCAATGCCTAGCTCTTTTTGAATCTGTTTTAATTGCTCTTTTAGATAAAACTCTCTATTAATTTTTTCGACTTTATTATTTACTTTTGTTTTAATTTCTTTTTGGAGTTTTAGAGATTCTATTTCCTCATCAATGTAGCTTATGAGCGTGATTAGACGCTCTATCGTATTGCTATTTGAATAAACATTATAAACTTTATCTTTTGAGATTCTAATCGTGCTTAAAATTGTATCAATTATGCGATTTGGCTCGTAGTTTTCAATAGTCTTTAGCAAATCTGTTGGGAAATATTGGATTAGCTTACTCATAATCTCTAGCTTTTCGTTTAGAAATGCCATAGCCGCATTTAGCTTCGCTGGCTCTGGATTATCTGGTAGTATCAAATCTATCATTCCAATGAGTGGCTTTTGATACTCATATTTTATAATTCTAGCTCTTGAAATTCCTTGAAATAAAAATTTAGTCTTACCATTTGGAATAGCTTGCTTACGCATTATTTTACCCACTACTCCTACATCATAAAATTCCTCTCTATCATCGCTTTCAAAATCAATATTATCCTTTAAAGTTGTAATAAAAATAATATTGCTTTCCTCTTGCGCCTTATTTAACGCAGCTAGATTCGCCTCATCGCTAATAAAAATAGGACTAATTGTATAAGGATATACAAAAGAACTCTCCTCAATTAATATAGGTAAAATGGTTGGAAATTTTATATCTTTCAAATTAAAAATCCTTTTTATAAATTATATTACCAGCTAAAGATTCTAACATACCATGGTATGTTAGAAGGTGTATATTCAATATCATTTACCCCTAATTCTTCATTTTTTTGCTGATAGATTTTGACTGCCTCTTCTTTGTCTTTCATATTGTAGATTCTAATTACTTCTTTATTAATCTCTAATTGAGATAATCTAAAAGCCGTTAAAATATGCCGAATGTAAGGCAAATATTTATTATTTTTATTTAACAAAACAAAACCTGAAATATTACTTATATTGCTATTAATAAAGCCTTGATCTTTTGCATAATTACCAAAAGCATAATAATTAGTTTCTATTCCTAAAAATGCGATGTAATCGACATTATTAACATTACTATATCTAGTTTTATATTCACTTGCGAAGAATCCAGCTAATAAATGCTCATTTTTCTCCATATGTGCATTTGCAAGTAAAATCAAAGCCTCCTGTATCAAAGGCGATGAAATGTGTTCACTTTGAAGTGAGTTAAAAAAATTATCTGCTCGCTCTAAATCCCCATCTGTGATTGCTATAATCATCCGCTCATACCAAAATAATGCGGGTTTATTCATCTCCTCTACACTGGTAGAACAAGATATAAATAAAAATGATAAAAACGCAATAGATAGGAATCTAGCTAGAGACTTTATTCTTATTAAATTTTCCATTATTTAACCATCTTAAAAAATTCCTTAAATATCTTTGCTGCCTCTTTTGGTCCTGGGCTTGCCTCTGGGTGATGCTGCAAAGAAATAATAGGAGAATCTTTATATTTGAGCCCCTCAATTGTGCCATCAAAAAGATTCTTATGTGTGACTTCTGCAATTTCACAAATAGATTCTGGCACAGAGTAGATATGATTTTGTGAGGTGATTTCAACTTCATTTGTTTGCATATTTTTCACAGGATGATTTGCCCCGTGGTGTCCAAAGGCAAGTTTATAGGTTTTATATCCATGTGCTAGGGATAAAAGCTGATGTCCTAGGCAGATTCCAAACATCGGAATCTTTTCTTTGATTAGCTTTTTAATCTCTGCTATTTCTTCTACTAAAATGCTAGGATCTCCAGGTCCATTCGATAAAAACACTCCGCCAATTTCTTTATTTTTATATCTTTTTATAATTTCACTAGAACTAAATTTATGCCCCATCACTTCACATTCTAGTCCGACTGCACTCAATTCATTTAATATATTTTGTTTTATCCCAAAATCAATCACAATAATTTTTTTGCTAAATTTTGGCTTTTTATAATCTAATAAATCAAAGCTAAAAGTGCTTTTATCATATTTACTAACTTTTTTTGTGCTAATATCTTTAATATAATTTATCTCCTCTATTTTTGGGCTAGATTCCAAAATATCTTTTAATTTTTTGCCAGAAGAAAATTCTGTTGAGACGACAATATTGATCGCCCCATTATCCCTAATAAATTTTGTTAAAAATCTAGTATCAACATTTGAGATTCCCATAATATCATTTTCTTTCAAATAAGAAGCAAGACACTGTGTGGAGCGGAAATTTGAGCAAAAATCATTATAATTTCTAACAATAATGCCCTTGCTAAATGGAATCTTGCTATAGGATTCCACATCTTTATCATTCACACCAACAATACCAATCTCTGGCATACAAAACACCACAAATTGCCCTGCATAGCTTGGATCTGTGAGAATTTCTTGATAGCCTGTTAAGGAAGTGTTAAATATCATCTCTCCTGTTTTTGTCCCACTAGCACCAAATGATAGAGCCTCTACCATCTCACCATTTTCTAAATATATATAAGCTATTTTAGTTTCCATATTTTAAAATTCCAATGTTTTTAAATTACAAAAATTAACTTTAGTGCAGAGCTCAATTAATTCCACTTGTAAATCCTATAAAAAGCCCTGTTTTCGCAATTCTTCTTCATACATTTTGCCAAAAACTAATTCATATTCTTCAGTGCCAACAAGGAGCTTCTTTTTATAGTTTTTAATCCTATCTATAACTTTATATTCTATGTCTTTATAAGCCTTTGCATAGCTGTTTATCGCCTTAAAAATAATATTTTTTATCATTATTTCAGATACTCTAAAATTGATAATGCTAGTATCGATTAGCTCGTCCATAATTTCATGTGATAAATTACTATATCTATCCTCCCATGAGAGTGTAAAGCCACTTTCATCTGCGAATCTTTTTTTAAGCAAAAAGAATAGCTGCTTTTCATTCACACCACTTGATTCCATATCATCAATATTTTCATCAATAAATACTCTAACCCGCTCCTCAATGGATAATTCTTTGCTTATGTCCTCTTCTAAATACTTACTAGCAATCCTAATAATATCTCCACTATTTGTCAGGATCTCGACAAAACCTGCATTCCCTAAATCTAGTGCAATCTTATCTGCAATATATTGTATATGTGATATTTTTAGTCTCATAGCTTTTCTCTCTATCTTAAAATAATTTTTAGGAATTGTATCAATTTAAGCTTTTAATCTCTATTAATCTCACCATAATATTTATCTAAAAATACTTTATTCGCAATACCTTCAAATTTCCTAATATTTAGCTCATCTAATGCTAGCTCCAAAGCATTGACAACCCAAAGAACCTCATAAATAGGAATTATCCCCATATTATTAATTCTAAAAATGCTATCTTTTAGGCTGTCTTGTCCACCTGCTAGATTTAGAGAATATTTTTCTTTTAGTAGCTTTCTAATGTCAGGAGAATTTTCATTAAAAATGGTGGTCATTGCTATGGCTGGATTTTTAGGATAAATTTTTAATCCTAATGAACCTAGTGCCTCTTTAGTAGCAATGGAGCGAGCCTTTGTCTCTTTATAAATCATATTTAAATTAGCTATTTCAAAATACTTTGCAAGTCCAATGATTATAGTCGTTGGCGAAGTGTAGGCTGTGGTATTTTTACGCTGATTTTTAAGCTCACTTTTTAGATTAAAATAAAATCCAACATCCCTATTTTCAATAATCTCAACTGCTCTCTTACTTAAGCCTAAAATCGCCATTCCAGGCGGTAACATAAAAGCCTTTTGACTACCACCAATCAAAACATCAATATTTGAGGTATCTAGTGGCTCTACACCTATTGCAGTGATTGCATCTGCAATAACTATTATATCTTTATTAATTTCTTTTGCCATCTTTGCAATCTTCTCTACATTATGCCTAAGCCCTCCAGCACTCTCACATACTTGAATACAAATAGAATCTATTTTATCATCTTGCTTTAAAATATCTTCAATATCATTAGCGCTAGGTGCTGTATCCCAAGAGTTTTTTAGCTCTACAAAATCAATATTGTGTGCCTTTGCAATCTTGCCAAATCGCTCACCAAATTTCCCGCTATTAATACAAAGTGGCTTTTTACAAAATGTAAGCACACTAGCCTCCATCGCACCGCTTCCACTACAAGCTAGCATTAGCACTTCTGGCATTTGAAGCATTTTGGTTAGATTTTCTCTGCAAAATGCAAAATAAGATTCAAATTCTTTGGTTCTATGATGAAGTGTAGGAGTCGCCATTGCTTGACGAAGAATCTCTGGAGTTGGTGTAGGACCAGGAGTAAAAAGTAGCATATTCATCCTTTTGTTTGCAAATTATTTTTAAATGCTTATCTTAAAAAATTAATAAAATTTAAAATGCAAATTCTAGCATAAAAAGTTTTTAAAAAATAGCTAAATTAAGCAAATGCAAATATTTCAACCTCTTAAATTTTATGCAATTTGTAATGCAGATTCTAAAAATAAGTTTTTTACAAGAATAGGCTTATAAACTCTTTAATAATACTACCAAAATATGGATAGAAAGTAAGATGTGTCACAAATTTAAAAATTAAAATAAAACACCAGAATACTTACAACAGCAAAGCGATAAGAGCCTCCTCTTAATTAAAAATTAAATTTGTAAATATTGCGGATTATTTTAAACAATCACTAAAAATGCAAATCTAGTTACAAACGCATACTAATAGTTTTATAGGGTTTTATGGATACTTTTTTCTAAAGATTTTTTACTAAATATATAAAATTTTGTTTTAACTTCCACGCAAAAAATCCTAATTTAAAAACAAATTCAAAGGATTTTATAGCATAAATTCAGGTTCCACTTTAAAACAAATAGATTTCATATAGTTTCCATTCTAAAAAATCTAATTCTACCCCCCCCCTCTCTCTATTTAGCAAATTTTAGAAATTTATCAAAATCATTATATTTAGATTCAAAAAAATTGCAAATAAAGCAGAATCTAGCATAAATGCAGCGATGTAAATTCTACAAATCTATCGCCAAAAAAGCATTTTTAAAGACAATCTTACCCTAACAACAAACTAATCAAAAGGATAAATATGAAATATAAACTTAAGCATATATATTTTATTTTACAAGACAAAAGGGATATACGGAGAAAATAAAGATTTTATGTGGATTAATCCATTAGTAAGAATCCTATAACTTTTAATTTAAACATTATGATTTTTGGCATTAAAATGATTAATAAAACTATATATGGACTTGATAGAATAAAACAAGCAATTTAAAACTCTGCATAAAATATAAAGAATTTAGAAATAAAATAAAGCAAGAAGGGGTAAGAAAATATAATTACTTAAAGATAAATGCAATAAAGTCATCTATGGATATTTATGGATATTAATGAAAATAAAATTGACTAATTATTTTAAATTTTTAATTATTTAACTATTTATATACCTGATACAATGAATATCACAGATGCTTTTGACTATCATTATAATGTTTTGCCTATAACGCAATCTTATAGAAATTTTACTCCAACTTAGATAAGATTACTCCTTTCTTTTGAAAAATTAGATTCCATTATTTAAAGTTTAAAATAGAGTTTAGAGAAAATTTATCTCAAAAATTATTGTAGAATCTAAAAAAATTCCTTATCAATTTTCTCTAAAGGTCAAGCAATGATTATCATACCTGCAAGGCTACACTCAAACAGACTGCCAAATAAGCTACTCCTGCTACTTGATAGAATCCCTATTATTGTTAGAGTTGCAAATATCGCAAAAGAAATAGATGATTATATTGTGGCTTGCGATAGTAATGAGATTCTAGAGGTTTGTAAAAAACATAATATTAATTGCATTTTAACCTCAAATACTCATCAAAGTGGCACTGATAGGTGCGCTGAAGCAGCCACAAAATTAAAACTAAAAGATAGTGAGATTGTGATAAATCTGCAAGGAGATGAGCCATTTATCGAAAGCCAAATAATTAAAGACCTAAAAAATGCGATGCTAGAGAGACAAGATTCTACTTTTATGGCAAGCTGTTATAAAATCATTGATGAAAAAAATGCAAATGATAGCAATTTAGTAAAAGTTGTGCTTGATAAAAACTCTTATGCATTGTATTTTTCACGAAGTAAGATTCCATTTAATAGAGAAAATGTGGAGCAAAAATATTATGGACACCTTGGAATCTACGCTTTTAGCAGGAAAAGTCTGCTAGAATTTTGCTCTTTGCCTCACTCTTATTTAGAAAATATAGAAAAGCTAGAGCAGCTTCGTGCCATATGGCACAAAAAAAATATTTTTATGCTAGAAGTAGAAAGCAAGTCAATTGGAATTGACACACAAGAGGATTATAACAAAGCACAAGAAATACTAAAGAACAAGTGCTAGCAATAGATTAATTTTGCAAAATTTAATTTAAAAGGACAATAATGAATATAAAAGAGATAAAACCGCTAGATAAGCAATCACTGGAAGAAATTGGGCTAGAGTGGCACACAGATAGCGATAATACCGACTATATATCAAATGAAGTAGTAGAGATAAGCAAGAGTGAGGCAGAGACGTTTTATGAGGCTGGAAATGAGCTTTATGATATGTTTGTGGAGGCTGGGCAGTATGTGATTGATAATAATCTTTTCTTTGAGCTTGATATTCCTACGACTTTGATTGACACAATTAAGGATAGTTGGGAAAATGAGGTGCATTGGCATATTTATGGGAGATTTGACTTTGCAGGTGGATTTGACAATAAGCCTATAAAATTACTTGAGTTTAATGCTGATACGCCGACACTTCTTTATGAAAGCGCTATGATCCAATGGGCATTATTAAAATATAATAGAATGGATTCTAACTCGCAGTTTAACAATATTTTTGATTGTATTAGCGATAATTTTAAAAGAATGATTACACTAGGTGAGGATATAAACAGATTTGATGAAATGTATGAGGGCTGGGGTGTGCTATTTTCAAGCATTCGAGGTAATAGCGAGGAGGAGCAAACGACGAGATTCTTGCTTGAGTGCGCTAAAAATGCGGGACTGGAGACAGAATTCTGCTATATTGATGAAGTGAATTTTAGCGAGGAGGAGGGAGTATTCTTTAATGATAGAAAATTTGAATTCCTTTTTAAACTACTTCCTTGGGAGATAATTAGTATTGATGAGCCAGAACTTGCATTAATCATTAATAAAATGATACAAAATAAAAATACAATATTCCTAAACCCTGCATATACGCTACTTTTCCAAAGTAAAAGAATATTAAAAATACTATGGGATTTATTTCCAAATCACCCATTATTGCTAGAAACTTCATACAATCCGCTAAATAAAAAGCAGGTTAAAAAAGTCTCTTTTGGGCGTGAGGGAGCAAATATTGAGATATTAGAAAATAATTCTGTAATAGAGAAAAAAAATGGCGAATATGGGAATTATAAAAGCGTGTATCAAGAATTTTATGAGCTAAATTCACATAATGGAATCTACTATCAGCCAAATGTATTTTTTGCCTATGAGAGCTGTGGGCTAGGAATTAGAAAAGGTGGTAATATAATGGATAATTTTGCAAAATTTGTCCCACACATTATAAAATAGCTCCTTAAGCTTTAACTTTGCTAGAAATTTTATAATCTTTATTATTTAATAGGATCTAAAATTGTGGTTTGGGCATTTTATATTAAGATTGCTATTTTGCGTAAAAATAACTTTTAAAAATTAAAGTTCATTTATGCAATAAATCCTATTTCATAAAATGCTTTTTAATCTAAAGCTTTCAACTAAAACTCAACATAATCTTTAAGCCAGCAATTAGCAAAAATGCTTTTAGATTACATTTTTATATTTTTAAAGCCCTAATTCTATTGTGCTTTTTAGCTTCTTTAGCTCATTATTCACTGCCTCTTTTCTCTCTTCTTTGGAGCTAATTTCCATAATCTTATCACTTGCGATATTTGAAGTGAGAATTATTATAGTATTTTTAAAATCCACTACTACACCTTTATTATCAGTCAATCGCCCATCATCAAGCACTTGAAGAAGGGTATTAAATACATCATTATGCGCTTTAGCACTTATATCAAATAATTTTTTACAAGCATTTTTATCATTATTATCACATCTAGAATAGATTTTTGCCATCTCATAACTAAAACAATCGCCACAAAATTCTTCATATTGTCACTAAAGCTAAATATTGAGATTAAAAATACACACTTTTTTATTATTGTTTTCATTTTTTACTCCTTTTGCACAACCCCTAAAAAATTTTAAATTTATATTATAACTTTTAAAGTGATTGATTGCAGAAATTCAGATTCCAAAATTTGGCATTGATGTAGCATAAATTAAGCTTTTATATTTTGATTATCTGGAGATTCTATAAATTTATATAATTTCATTATCTGGATATTTTAAACAATTTCATCTCCAATACTTGACAATAATAGACTAAAGTTATATAATGTAACCCACTATAATATTTTTTATAGTAATTCTATTAGGAGTTAAAAAATGAATATAATAGAAAAGCTTACAAACCAGTTTAGAGAAATGCTAGATTCTGCTGTGGCACTAGCACTTAATAATAAAAATCAAGAGGTAAATATTGGGCATTTAGCCTTTGCTTTAATTTCAAATTCTAATTCGATACTAAATTCTGCCCTACATTCTATGAATATCAATACAAATGCACTAAATTTAGAGCTAAAAAGTCTAATTGATGGATACCCTAAAAGCTCCATCGTCAGCAAGGAAAACATTAGCATTGCAAGAACTTTGCTTGATAGCATAAATGAAGCCTATGGCTATGCTACGCAAAATGGTGATAGCTTTATCGCACTTGATATTTGGCTTATTGTAGCTAGTCAAAAAGAGCCTTTGAAGGACATTTTCAAAAAATATTTTGATATAAATGAGTTAAAAAAGACTTTAGAAACTATGCGAAATGGCACAAAGATAGAATCTAACTCAGGAGATGAGAATTTACAAAGCCTAGAAAAATATGGGATCGATTTGACAAAAAAGGCACTAGAGGGCAAACTAGACCCTATAATTGGCAGAGATGAGGAAATCACTAGAATGATGCAGATTCTAATTAGAAAAACTAAAAATAATCCCATTTTGCTAGGTGAGCCAGGTGTTGGTAAAACGGCTGTGGTAGAAGGATTAGCTCAAAGAATTATTAAAAAAGATGTGCCTTTAAGTCTGCAAAATAAGAGATTGATTGCCATTGATATGACTGCCCTAATTGCTGGTGCGAAATATCGAGGTGAGTTTGAAGATAGACTAAAAAGCGTGGTGAATGAGGTCAAAAAAAGTGGAAATATAATACTTTTTATCGATGAGATTCACACAATTGTAGGAGCAGGCGGAAGCGAAGGCTCAATGGATGCTGCAAATATCCTCAAACCAGCACTTGCAAGAGGTGAAATGCACACAATTGGCGCAACAACGCTAAAAGAATATAGAAAATATTTTGAAAAAGATATGGCATTACAGAGAAGATTCCAGCCCATAAGCCTTGAGGAACCTAGTCAAAGCGAAGCTCTTCATATGTTAAGAGGAATAAAAGAAAAATTAGAATCTCATCATAATGTAACGATTCTAGATTCCGCTCTTGTGGCTGCTGTAAGGCTTTCTTCTAGGTATATCACGGATAGATTCTTGCCTGATAAGGCTATTGATTTAATCGATGAGGCAGCAAGCGAGATTCGAATGCAAATAGAATCTTCCCCAGCAGAGCTACTTGCTACAAAAAGACTCATTGCGAATTTGGAGGTTGAGAAAGAAGCTTTGCGTTTAGAAGGCGATAAAAATAAGGATAGGATAGAGGAGCTAGAGCGTGAATTGGCAAATGCAAAGGAAAAACACTCCGAGCTTGAAGCAAAATTTAGCAGCGAAAAGAAAGTGTTTGAGGAGATTGCAAATATCAAAAATGAGATAGATTCTCTAAAAACTAGCTCTGAGATTGCAAAGAGAAATGGGGAATTTAACAAAGCTGCCGAAATTGATTATGGTAAGATTCCTGAGCTTGAGGCAAAAAACAAGGCTTTGGAAGAAAAATGGGAAAATATGACAAAAGAAGGTTCATTGCTTAAAAATGAAGTTAATGAGGAGACTATTGCAGGCATTATTTCTAAATGGAGTAAGATTCCTGTTACTAAAATGCTCTCTTCTGATAAAGAGAGAGTTTTACACATTAAAGATGAGCTAGAAAAAAGTGTAGTAGGACAAAATGAGGCATTAAATGCAATTTCAAAAGCAATTAAGAGAAATAAAGCAGGATTTAGTGCGTCAAATCGCCCTATTGGAAGCTTTTTATTCCTAGGACCTACAGGAGTTGGAAAAACGCAATCTGCAAAATCTCTAGCAAATTTCTTATTTGATAGCGACAGAAATTTAATTAGAATTGATATGAGTGAATATATGGAAAAGCATGCTGTTAGCAGATTAATTGGCTCACCACCTGGCTATGTAGGCTATGAGGAAGGCGGACAGCTAACTGAAGCAGTGCGTAGAAAGCCTTATAGTGTGGTTCTTTTTGATGAGATTGAAAAAGCGCATAATGATGTATTTAATACCCTTCTTCAAGTGCTTGATGATGGGCGATTGACTGATAATAAAGGTGTAGTAGTGGATTTTAAAAATACTATAATAATTCTCACTTCAAATATCGCAAGTGATAAGATTATGGAAATTAGCTCCAAAGAAGAGAGAAAAGAGGCAGTGAATAATGAGCTAAAGAAGCATTTTAAGCCAGAATTTTTAAATCGCTTAGATGAGATAGTGATTTTTAATCCGCTAGACAAGGAAGAGATTGTAAAAATCGTTGATATTATGTTTGAGGAAATTAAACAAAAAGCTGCCTTACAAGACATCAAAATTACTCTTACAAAAGAGGCAAAAGAGCTAATAGCAGAAGTGGGATTCGACCCAATTTTTGGTGCTAGACCGCTAAAAAGGGCATTGCAAGAGGAGATAGAAAATCGTTTAAGTGAGATGATTTTAAAAGATGAGATAAAAGAGGAATCTAGCATAATTTTTGATGTAAAAGACAAGCAAATAATTGCAAAAATAGATTAAAAAATTATATTTTAATTCCGCATTTATAAATGCTTTTGGATTTAGATTCCGCTTTAAAAGTAGAATCTAAATGCTTAAATTTTTATCTTTAAAAATAGGATCTAAAAAGTGGCTTCTGTTGTATATATAATTCACATATAAAAATTTATTAGTTTCACATATATACTATAAAATACATACCATAAAACTTATGCAAATTCCGCACAACTTTCATATAAACTTTATGTAAAATCTAAACAATATTCAAGCTAGTAACAAAAAGTAATTTATAGATTAAAATATGGCTTTTTAGTGCTTTAAAAATTTTATTTTAGTTAAAATTTCACTTAATATTTTGTAAATTTGGATACTTTAACAAATGCACAATTTTAGCCTAAGCACTACTATAGTAACTTTTCTAAATAGTTTAGAATCTAGCAAAGCAAAGATTTTAAACCAAAGCTTTGAAGTTTTTTCCAACAATCTAACTCAAAACTATACTAGCGATATTAGCGTAAATAATAGCATTTTAGTTGTAGGAAAAAGTAAACTAACACAGGATTTTATAGATTCCCAAAAAAATGAATATGATATTATACAAGTAGATTATATTGAGAGTTTTAGCGGGAATCTAGGGAATTTTAGCGTAAAAACGCCTTCCACTTTATTATTTCAATCTAATAAAGATTTTAGCCATAGCGCCACAGATTCTACTTTAGAGACTCAATTGGAAACTCAAATAGAGAAATCTAACAACTTTAATACCAAATCTAAACAACCCAAACAAATAGAAACTAACATTAATGCTTCATCTCAAACCATAAAGAATAAAGATTTACAAATTAAAGTTGCACAGATTGTATTTTTTAGCAAATTTGAGATTCTAAAACCTCAACTTGGAATCCACTTTGCAAATGATTTTAACTCACAAGAATCTTTGATAAATGAGATTGATAGCCTTATAGGCGACTTTAGCTTTGAGAAAACCATACTCTACGATGAAAATAAATGTCAATATTTTCATAGAGATAAAAACGAACTTTCCTACTGCCATTTATGTGCTAATATTTGCCCGAATATAGCAATTAGTAAAGATGATAGCATTAGAGAGTTAAAATTTAGTGATTTAGACTGCATAACTTGTGGACTTTGTGTGAATATCTGTCCAAGTGGTGCGATGCAAAAGGCAAATGCTTCGCTAATTAATTTCACCAAAGCTCTAAAGCTTTATAAAAATAAGCCTATATTAATTTTAAGCCAAAATTTCATCGATGAGATACCACACAAATTAGCAGAATCCTTAGTGGAATCTATAAATCAAAGTGAGTTATTTCCTCTAATTTTGCCAAATATTAATATGCTAAATGAAGTCTATTTACTATCAATTTTACAGGAGAGCGCGAGAGAGTGCATTATTTTAGGAGAGGTTGAAAATCTTTTAAAAGAGAGTATAGATTATGTAAATATCCTTTATACCACGATTTTTAAAAAACAAGTAATTCACTTTAGGGATTTAAATAATGTGAAAGACACAGAAACTATATTAGATTCTATAAATTCTCTTGTTTTAAAGGAAATAGCTTTAGTTAGGATTCCACATTATAGCTATGAAGTCAGCAGTGAAGAGTTTAGCAGGGAAATCTTTTCAAATCGTCTAAAATATTTTATTAAAGATAGCGACTTTGGAATCCTGCCTAATGCTAAAAATATCCTCTATACAAACCTTTTAATAGATAGTTCTAAATGCACACTTTGTATGTCCTGTGTAGAATCTTGCAATGCAAAGGCATTGATTAGTTCTAAAGATAATTTTTCTCTTCTTTTAAATCCATCTCTTTGCACAACTTGTGGAATCTGTGAAGATATTTGCCCAGAAGCTGCTATCTCTATTCCTTTTTCTGGCTTTGAACTAAAAAATAGCTTTTTAAACTACAATGTAAAGGCAAAAGATGAGCCATTTGCCTGTATTGAATGTGGAAAAGTATTTGCTAGCACCAAATCAATACAAAAGGTCAAAAGCATTATGCAGCCAATCTTTGGGAATAACGAAGTAAAAAATAAGACTTTGCTATGTTGTAGTGATTGCAAGGTTAAAGTTATGTTTAATGGCTAGAGATGGTAAAAGCAAGAAAAATAAGATCAAAAGAGGCAAAAGAATGATAAAAAGAAAAGAAAATAAGATTGATGAGATACTACAAGCTAGAATCTTATATTATGACTTCTTTGCTGGGCTTTTTACTTATGATTTATTGCTAGAGCGCGAAATTCTTCTAAAAGAGCAAATAAAGTTGCTAAAGCAAGAGCCGATAGCTGATATTTCACATTTTGAGGCAATAGAAAATGAAATTAATGCAAACGGAGTGAAAAATCTGATCTTTGAATATACCTATCTTTTTATGCTACCCTTTAATCCAAATATTAAAGATGAGATTAAAGAGGGCTTAAGTCGCAAAAAAGGTAAACGAAAAATGGAAAATAAAGACGCAGTAATTCTCTATCTTTCATACTATTTAGATAAAACTATCGCGGGAGGTGGGCTAATTCTAGCTAAAAGCAAAGTTAAGAAAAGTAAATTTAGATTAAATGAAAAGAGCTTTAAGGAAAATGAAGAACATTTTGGATTCCTGCTTGTATTTATGAAAAATTTATTACAAAATAATGAGTTTGAATTATTTGATGAAACATTTATAGATTGCTTAAAGCCTATGCAAGATAGTATTATAGAGGGATTAAAAAGAAGGAAGGAGAGTTTGTATAGTCATATAGCCTATATTCTGGAGAGCTTTTTAGAATTAGAGAGTGCTTAAATCGATTAGAATCTTTAAATTTTAAAGATTCTACTGGGTTTAATTACTCAAGCTAAAATAAATATCAAGGAGATGCGATGAATCCACGAAGAAAATTTCTAAAAGATAGTGCGAAAGTCGGTGTAGCAGCTGTTGCTACTGGAGTGGCTATTAGTGCTTGTTCTAATAGCACAAAAACGCAGCAAGAAGTATTCAAAGGAAAAAGCAAAAAACAAGAAGTTTTATACCAAAAAAGCCCATATTGGGAAGCCTACTATAAAGTAGCATATTAAAAATAAGGAGGAAATTATGAGTGATACAAATTTGCAAAATACCAAAAGCAATAGACGAAATTTTTTAAAGCTCTCTTTGCTTGGTTCTGCAATCGCTACTACGCAAGTATTTGGTAATGATGATGGTAGAATCTTAAGAGAAGCTACAAGCAGTGAATTAAAAGAGAATTTTCCAAATTCTAAAAAAATCAAAACCATTTGCACACACTGCTCTGTGGGCTGTGGAATCATAGCTGAAGTAAATGATGATGTATGGGTTAGGCAAGAAGTAGCGCAAGACCACCCTATCTCTCAAGGCGGACACTGCTGCAAAGGTGCTGATATGATCGATAGGGTTAGAAGCACGACAAGACTTCGCTATCCTATTGAGAAAGTAAATGGCGAATGGCAAAAAACTACTTGGGATAGCTCTATGGATAAGATTGCTAAAAAATTAAACGAATTAAGAGAAAAACATGGACCAGATAGTGTTATGTTTATAGGAAGTGCAAAAGTTAGCAATGAGCAAAGTTACTACATTAGGAAATTTGCAGCATTTTTTGGCACTAATAATATAGACCATCAAGCTAGAATCTGACATTCTCCAACAGTTGCCGGTGTGGCAAATACTTTTGGATATGGTGGAATGACAAACCATATAGCAGATATGATGTTTTCTAAATTTATATTAATAATTGGTGCAAATCCTGCAGTAAATCATCCTGTATCAATGGTACATATTTTAAGGGCAAAAGAATCTGGAGCTAAGATTGTATGCGTTGATCCTCACTTTAGTAAAACTGCTGCAAAAGCAAATGAGTATGTAAGAATTAGAAGTGGAACCGATGTAGCCTTTATCTATGGAATGATAAATGTTATTGTAAAAAATAAACTATATGATGAAAAATATCTAAAAGAGCGAGTTTATGGCTATGAGGAGATTTTCAAAGAGGCTCAAAAATACAGCCTAGAAGTAACAGAAGATATTACAGGGATTCCAGCTGATACAATAATAAGAATTGCAAAAGAAATGGCAAAAGCAAAACCTGCAAGCCTGATTTGGAATCAAGGCTTAACACAGCATACAATCGGTACAAACAACACAAGAATAATGCCTATCTTACAACTAATACTAGGCAATATTGGTAAAAAAGGTGGTGGAGTAAATATCCTTCGAGGACACGATAATGTGCAAGGTGCAAGCGATATGAACAATCTCTCTGATTCACTTCCAGGATACTATGGATTAGGCGAAGGACCTTGGAGACATTTCTGCAAGCATTGGTATGTAGATTATGAGTGGATGAAAAGTAGATTTAAAAGCAAAGAAATGATGGAGAAAACCGGCTATGCACTATCTACTTGGCGATTTGGTGTGCTTGATGAAGAAAATTATGCAAACAACGCAGACACACAAATTAAAGCAATGATAGTTATAGGCAATGGAATCTCAACTACAACCTTACTCGATAAAACAAAAGCAGCGCTTGATAAACTTGAATTACTCGTATTTATCGATCCTTATGTAAATGATGTAGCGGTAATTACTGATAAAAAAGATAATCTTTTTTTACTTCCTGCAGCCTCTCAAATGGAAACAAGCGGTTGTGTGGCAGCTACAAATAGAAGCTATCAATGGAGATATCAAGTAATCAAGCCTATGTTTGAGTGTAGGGAAGACCACGATATTTTATTTGATTTAGCACATAGACTCGGCTTTAAAAATGAATATCAAAAATCTTTATATGAGATTGCTAAAAAAGATGGTAGAAGCGAATTTATTTGGCCTGATGATGCAACAACAGAAATGGCACAAAGTATTAGAAGCATCGGATTACAAGGACTTAGTGCAAAAAGATTAAAAGAGCATTGTGATAATTGGCATATGTTTGATAGCGTTACATTAGAAGGCAAAGGTCCTATGAAAGGACAATATTATGCACTACCTTGGCCTTGCTGGAGTGAGAAACACCCAGGAACTCCAATAATGTATGCTGATGATATACCTGTTATGAAAGGTGGTATGGGCTTTAGAGTAAATTGGGGCATAACTGCACCTGATGGAACAAATATGATGAGCTTAAGAGGCTTACCAGATTCCAAAATTAAAGGACACCCTGCAATTACTGCTGAAAATATTGAGAGTGTGCTAGGAATAAAATTAAGTAATGAAGAAAAAGAGAAAGTAAAAGGCACAACTTTCGCTACTGATAATAGCAATATACTAGTTTCTAAATCATTAGAGGCAGGAATATGCCCTTATGGCAATGGAAAAGCTAGAATGGTAGCTTGGAATTGGTATGATAAGATTCCACTTCATAGAGAGCCTTTGCATAGCTTTAGAAACGATTTAGTTGATAAATATCCTAGCTTCCCAGATAAAAAAGACCATTTTAGGGCAAATATTAAATATATCTCGAGGCAGAAAGAAAAAGATTGGAAGAGTGAATTCCCACTTAATATGCTAACAGGAAGACTTGTAGCACATATGGGAACAGGCACAGAAACTAGAAGTGCGAAATATCTAGCTGAAGTGCAAGGAGAGATGTTTGTAGAAATCCACCCAGATACTGCTCTAAAACTTGGAGTAAGAGATGGGGATATGGTATGGGTTCATGGGACATCATATACTAAGATTCTAGTAAAGGCAAGGTATTCTTATCGTGTAGATGAAAACAGCGTATTTTTACCCCAAAATTTCTCGGGTGTATATAGCGGACAAAGCCTACTTGATAAATATCCAAAAGGCACAGAACCTTATGCAATAGGTGAAGCTGCTAGTTTAGTTACAAGCTATGGATTTGATTATAATACTGCGTGTCCTGAGACAAAATGCGGACTATGCAGAATTGAAAAAGCTTAAAGGGGGAAATTATGAGTAATGTAACTACTGGGGGCTTCAATGCCACTAATCACGCAAGAATCAAATTCTACTGCGATGAGCTTAGATGTATAGATTGCCACGGATGTGATGTAGCCTGTAAAGAAGCTCATCACTTGCCTGTTGGGATAAATAGACGAAGAGTAATATCCATAAATGATGGGCTAGTAGGAAAAGAAAAATCCATTTCTATCGCCTGTATGCACTGCTCTGACGCACCTTGTGCGCAAGTCTGCCCTGTTGATTGTTTCTATATTAGAGCTGATGGAGTTGTTTTACACGATAAAAAAACTTGCATAGGCTGCGGATACTGCCTATATGCTTGTCCTTTTGGCGCACCACAATTTCCTAAATCAGATGTTTTTGGTAGCAGAGGAGCTATGGATAAATGCACATTCTGCGCTGGAGGACCAGAGGAAACTTTTAGCAAAGAGGAATTTGAGCTCTATGGACAAAATAGAATAGCAGAAGGTAAAGTGCCGATGTGTGCCGCTATGTGTTCTACAAAAGCCCTACTTGCTGGAAATAGTGATGAGGTTAGTGCAATAATTAGAACTAGAGTAATTAAAAAAGGTCAAAATGCAAATACTTCCTCAACTATGTGGAGTGCGGCATATAAGGAATAAGGAGGGAGAAATGAAATTAATAAAATTGTTACTATTTTCCCTAATTTTGAGCCTTGCTTTTGGGGCAGAAGATTTTAAAGGAGCTACTGATTTAAGCTATAATGAAGATATTTATGGCAAAAATCAAATTGAAGCAATTAGGAGCTGGGGATTAGATTCCAAAACTTCTGGCATATCACTAGGCAATACACTAAACTTTGAGAGTGGGAGCATAAATCCTATAAATAGTGGAGAAAAAATAGGTGGAATTCGTGGAATGAGTGGGCTAGGAGAGCTTTTCACAATTTTGCAAAATCAATACTTTAAATGGATTTTTCTTGCAATAATTATCCTAGTGCCTTTATCATTTTTAGGACATTTTGTTGTGGTTGGACAAAGACGATTCAATCATCATCAAAAACTTCAAGTTTTCTCAAAATTTAATATCATAGTGCATTGGGGAGCTGCCATACCTTTTGTGTTAATATGTTTGACAGGTCTTATTATGGTATTTGGTTCATATTTTGGTGGTGGTTCTTTTGTAAGACTTGCAAGAGATTTACACGGCTTAGCAACTATTATGTTTATAATATTTGGTTCAATGATGTTTTTAATGTGGTTTAAAGAAGCATTATTTAAAAAATATGATATTAGTTGGTTTAAAATAATGGGTGGATATCTAAGTCAAGAAAATAAGCCTATACCTGCTGGTAAGTTTAATGCTGGACAAAAAATGTGGTTTTGGATAGCCACTCTTGGTGGCGGCATTATGGCTTTCACAGGTGCAATTATGTTCTTTCAATACACAGATATAAACACTTTGCGTTTAATGGCAATACTTCATAATTTAGTTGGTTTTATGATAATTGCTATGTTAATTACTCATATTTATATGAGTTTATTTGCAATAGAAGGGGCGGTAGAATCTATTTTAAATGGCAAAATGGGTGAAGAAGAATTATCTATTTTACATAGCATTTATTATAAAGAATTAGAATCTAGTTCTAAACTCAATTCAATGCGAGTAAGACATTAAAACATAATGAAAAAATATACTATAGATTTGAATCTAGAATCTAATCTAGATTCAAAACCACAAGATTTAGATTTGCCAAATATGATAAATAAGCTGAGTTTAACTTCGATAGATTCAAAACCCATAGTTTTAAATAAAACAAATTCCATACAAAAAGATTTGCTAAATTTAGAAAATTTAGCAGATTCTAAAGAAATTAATAAATTTGTATTCAAAGTGCCTATCACAAAAGTTTCACTTAATTTAGAATCTAAATTTCTTAAATCTAGTTCACAGGATTCCACACATTTTAAACAAAAGCTAGAATCTAACCATTCAAAACATACAGCTAACAAGCCTCCTATTCACCTTATCAACCAAAACCACAAAAACAATGAATTTGCCACCAATGATTTTATAAATAGCTTTTCTAATAACGACTTTGTGATACTAGAAGATAGACTTAGCGTTTATCTAAATGGCACTAAAATCATCTCTACAATGTGCTTGCTAGATAGTCAGGACGCATATGCCGTGGGCTTTTTAATGAGTGAGGGGGTGATTGAAAAAATTAGTGATATAGAGAGTATTAAAATCTCGCAAGATGGGCTAAAAGTTTATGTGAATGCTAAAATATTAGAATCTAATCTATCAAATCTCTATCACGAGAAAACACTAACTTCAGGCTGCTGCGTTGGGGTAAGTGCGAATTTCGAGGGGAAAATTATAAGTAAATTTATCACTTCTAAAATTAGTTTTAATCTAACACAAATTGGGGAGTTTTTAGATATCTTTAGAAAAGATTCAGAACTTTTTAATTTGACTGGTTGTAGCCATAAGGTAATGCTATTTTGTGAAAATAAATGCTTTTTAGCTGAGGATATAGGCAGACACAATGCCCTCGATAAGGCTATTGGCAAAGCTAGACTAAAAGGGGTAGATATGAGCAAAGCTATTTTGATAGTGAGTGGTAGGCTCTCAATGGAAATGGTAATAAAATGTGCGATGAATGATATTCCTATAGTCATTTCAAAGTCTGCCACCACACTTTTAGCAATTAAAAGTGCATTAAAACTTGGTATCACACTCATTGGATTTGCGAGGGGGGAGACAATCAACATTTATACTCATAAAAATAGAATTGTGCTAGAGTAAAATTACCATAAAAATAAAAATTATAAAAACTCATTCTCCCATTTAATTTATAATCTAATTTTAATTAATGTGATGCATAGTTTCATCTTTATTTGCCTTTATTATTGCTTACACAATAGCAAAAGTAGATATTTATATTCCATCTAAGAAACCAACAAATCACAAATAGTCTCATATGGGATGGCAGCAGCTATAATTTAGAAAATTCAAATACAAATCTAGATTCTAAATCGCAAATGGATGGGTGATATTAGTAAACCAAGTTGTATGATAATGCGTAAAAGAATTCTAGATTTAGAATCTCAGCCATTTTATTATCACGCCATAGGGGATTATCAAAAAGAAGTTTTAGATAAGAGAGCTTAGTAATCCTAGCTTAGAAATGCTAGTAATCCCACCAGACTTACTCACAAAGCTAAAAAACAAAGGCTTTTTAATATCATAAAGTCAAAAAGTCTCGTGTTATAATCTATGTGCTAATGTTAAGAGATGGAATTTAACGATAAGAAAATTTTTAATCATAAGTAGGAGGCAAGTAACCACTATGATATTTTAAGCATTATAGAGCACCCCGCCTATCTTGGCTTTTATTATGATTTGGATAAAGAAAACTACATAAAAGAGAGGTAAATACCTAATAGAGGGGGATATAGTTACTGCATAATTAAAGAAGAATTATAAAGATTGTATTTGTTTATCTATAAAATTTTAAGTGATAGGAATAAGATTTTAGAGCCACTAGATTCTAGTCAAATAGATTTAAATCTTTTAATCATTATAGCCTAGAGAACTAAAATATATGGTGGAGAGTAGCAAGAAATTTAATTCAAATGAGATTACTAGAAATAATACTATTGGTTAATATAAGGAGGATTACTCACTCTTTAAGGCAGAAGTTGTTTTTAGTTAGGATTGCTAAATCTCAAATTTAACCAAAAGTGCTGCTAAATAATACCCATTTATGCAGATAAATCAAGCTAGTCTTATAAGAATAATAGATAAATTTATAAAAAATGATTTTTAAAATAGGAATTTTATTGGAATCTAATGCTTGACCCAAAATCAAATGATTATTAAAGAGTAGAGAAATAAGTGATGTAGGTAAGTAGTCATTCACTCTATACAGAAAGCTTAAATTGTAAATTTTTATATCTGTATTATTAATTCTGCTTTTGCTTGTCATAAAGACAATTTCACAATTATTAAATATCTCTCAAGAGACTTTATCAAGAATATTGCAAAAAATAAATGTAGAAGGGTTTATATAATGATAAAATATTGGTAAAATTGATAAGATTATAAGAATAATATTGGGACTTTTATTTATAAGTTGTGGTGTGATATTTGCTAATCTTTTATGGATATTTGGAATCTTGCTTTTAGGTAGTGCTTATTTTTCATTTTGTCCTTTTTATAAGCTTTTTAAATTAAAAACTAATAAAAATGATAAAATTGATTCTAATTCTTGTGGGTGTGGCAGTGCAGTAAATAAAAATATTATTATTCCTCTAATATTTTTATCCCTAATATCAAAGTCTTTGGGATAGAGCTTCCGTGTGATTCATTCTCAAATTCTATAAATCTAATATTATTAGGATTTGTAGAATTTAGCTGAAGCAACTCTAGCACTTCTTTAGTTGTAGGTGTGGAATCTGATTTTGTAATATTATTAGCTTTAGTAGGGTGCTTAACTAATTTATGTGCCTCTAGACTGCCTTGCGTTAAAATGATTTTTGCATTGATATTTTTTAAATTTACTAATCCTTCTTTTACAAATCTCCCATACCCCCACCATAGAGATGGTGAGCCGATAATATAATGTGTAAAACTTATATTCTTATTTATTATTGCATATAGCACAAAAAGCCCTCCAAAAGAATGCCCCAAAAGCAGCTCTTTTTGAGGTGTGCCAAATTGCTTATAGATAAAGGGTTGTAGCTTTTGTGTAATAAAGTCTAGGAATTCATTTGCTCCACCACCCCCACTAAATTCACTTTGCAAGGATTCTTCAAGAGGAGGCAAATAATCTTTAGTGCGTAAAGCCCTATCAAACGCTAAATGAGTATTATGTCCAATACCTACGATAATAGGAAGCTTTGTAAAATCTTTCTTATTTAACGCAATAAGATTAAGTAATATAGGGAAAAATGCATTTCCATCTAGTGTATACAATACACTATTATCTTTATTATGCTTTGGCAAAGCAATATGGATTTTATAATATATTCCCTTTGTATTTTGCATATCAATAGTTTTAATCTCAAAAATTTCATTTGCTTTTATGTTAATAGGAGGTATCTCTTGTTGTGGTTTAGCAGTAACACAAGAGAATAAAAGTATTATTATATAAAGTATTTTCATATATTTTTCCTTGTATAATTGATTAAAAATATATTTATTTGTAAAAATGTGCAGTTTATTTTAAATTTTTTAAATAATTATTTCTGTATATCTTGTAGGGTAGAAATAAATCTAATTGATTAGAATTTCTAACCTATTTTTAATAAACTTAATTTCTTTATTATTCAGATTCCGCCTTACAGCTCCGTTTTTAGCACCGCTCCATTTGCTGCATTACTTACTAAAATAGCATATCTTTTTAACCACTTACTTGTTATATTTTTATTGTTCATAATATTTTTAGCTACATTTCCATTTTGCCATTTTTCTTGCCTAACCTTTAAAATCTCCTCATCTACGAGCAATTCTAATCTCCCTTGAGAAACAGAAATTTCTATCTCATCATTATCTTCTATAAGTGCGATAAGCCCTCCTTCTGCTGCCTCTGGGCTAATGTGCCCGATACAAGCCCCACGAGTAGCCCCACTAAATCGCCCATCAGTAATTAATGCCACACTCTCCCCTAGCCCCATTCCCATAATTAAACTTGTGGGAGAAAGCATTTCTTGCATTCCAGGTCCTCCCTTTGGTCCTTCATAGCGAATAACGACAACATTTCCAGCCTTTACTTTACCTCCTATAATACCTTTTATCGCTTCATCTTGGGAGTTAAAACAAATTGCCTTACCCTTAAACTCTTTCATAGATTCTGCGACTGCTGCGACTTTTAATACAGCTCCTTCTCTTGCTAGATTTCCAAAGAAGACTTTTAGCCCACCTACTTGTGAGTAGGCATTTTCATTTGTGCGAATAATATTAAAATCTAAAATTTCTGCCCCACTTATCCTCTCTCCTAAAGTTTCGCCTGTGATAGTTAGCGCATTAAGCTTTAAAATCTCACACTTTTTTGAGACTTCATTCATCACTGCATTCACGCCTCCTGCACGATTAATATCTTCCATATGCACACTACTTAAAGCTGGAGCAATTTTAGCGATATGGGCTACATTTTTGGCGATTTCATTGATTTTTTGAAGATTGAATTCCACTCCCGCTTCTTTAGCAATAGCAAGCATATGAAGAATAGTATTTGTGCTTCCACCCATTGCTAAATCTATCACAAAGGCGTTATGGACAGCATTTTCATTAAGGATATTTTTTAGCCTAAATTGTTCGCTTTTTTTAGTATCTAATGCGATTTCTACAATTCTTCTTGTTGCTTTTCGCAATAACTCCTCTCGCTCTTTTGTGAGAGCTGGAATTGTCCCATTTCCACTTAATGCAATCCCCATAGCCTCACAAAGAGTATTCATCGAGTTTGCAGTAAACATTCCACTACAACTCCCACCACTAGGACAAGCCTTACATTCTATCTCGTGTAGTCTTTTTTCATCAATCTTACCCTCGCCAAATGCCCCCACAGCTTCAAATGCAGAGTTTAAATCAAGCGTAGTGCCATCTTCTAATTTACCAGCTAGCATTGGACCTCCACTCACAAAGATTGTAGGGACATTCACACGCAATGCTCCCATAATCATACCTGGCACGATTTTATCGCAATTTGGGATACAAATCATCGCATCAAGGCAGTGTGCGTTCATCACACTCTCTATGCTATCAGCGATTAGCTCCCTGCTTGGTAGAGAATAGAGCATTCCACTATGCCCCATAGCGATTCCATCATCAACCCCTATAGTATTAAATTCAAATGGCACGCCACCAGCCTTTCTAATTTCCTCTTTTATAATACGACCATAATCTTGCAAGAAAAAATGTCCTGGAATGATATCAATATAGCTATTTGCCACGCCGATAAATGGCTTATCAAAATCCTCATCTTTTAGTCCTGTGGCTCGTAATAAACTCCTATGTGGCACTCTCTGGTAGCCCTTTTTAATAGTATCGCTTCGCATAGATTCTCCTTTAAATTTGTTAAATTTTGTATTATAGCCTAAGAATTATGGCTTTAAAATTTAAAGTAAAATTAATTTAAGATTCCTAAATTCAAATATTTTCCTTATTAAAAAAGTTGTGTAAAAGTTGTGTAACTTTGCCATTTTAGCATTTGGATTAATTTATTTTTTTGATTAAACTAATCAAATTTATTAATTTAGAGTGAATTTTTAGGAGAATTAAAATGGCTACAAAAGATGAAATACAAAATATTAAAAATTTAAAAACTAATGAAAATATTGAAAAAATTGCTTCTATTATGGCTACTCTTGATAGTGATAAGGGGGGTCTTGGCTAAATTAGCTAAAAATGTTATCAAGCAGTTAGGATATGATAAAAATAAAACCCTAGAACTATTAGAGTTAAGTGATGAATTTAAAAATATATCAAATTATGGCATAAATGGTGGTTATGGTGGGTTTATTTATTATAGCGATACTGCAAAATTCTTTGATGATAATAAAGATTTGATACTAGAATTATTAAATAATCAAGCTCAAGATTTTGGATATAAAAATGAATTAGAAATGTTAGAGAACTTTAATTGCCTTAAAGGAGAAACAATAACACTAAAAGATATAAATGAAATTTGTAATTTTAAAGGTGAAAGCGAAAATAACTTTACACATACAAACATTAAAAATGCCTTATCTTGGTATGCAGGTGAGGAAGTAGCACATAATGCTAATAATATTTTAGAAAATAAAGATATTGATAAGAAATATTTAGATTCTGCTAGTAATAAACTAAATAATTATATTAACAATGCAATTAAAAATATCAAAAAAGAAAATAAACAAGAAAATACTAGGAATAACAGGTAAATAAATGGATAAAAAAGAAAAGATTGGAATCTATAAGTAAGTTTTAATAATAAATCTTCTACTCCTATAAATGCAGAATTAGAAGCTATTGAAAATGCAGTGATTGATTATGTGATTCACTATGTGAAAGGTTGGCATAATGTAAAAAGGGATAAAGGTAGGGGTGCAGAACATATAAAACTACATTTAGAACCAAATAGTGAAGGACAAATCACTTTAGAAGAATTATTAAATATTGGGAATTCAATAAGAAAATATTTAAAGATATTTAAAGAACCTTTTGATGATGGAAGAGGCGGAAAAGTATATGAATGGGAAAATAATGAAAGTGTGCGTTTTAGAATAGCAACTGATAAAATCAAAGGGGAGGGTCTCATCCCGCCACTATCCCCCTATGATGGTATAATTATAACATTTTACTCTGATAGGAATCTTAAAGAAAAAATGAAGTTTAAGAATCCAAAAGTTGAATCTTATTATAAAAAGATAAATACTAATAAAACTCTAAAAACTAAAACATCTCAAAAAATAATACAAACATAAAATCACATTATAGCCCTTGATAAACACTAAGTGTAATGCTTTATAATTATAAAATTTTTATTTTTAAGGAGCAAAAAATGGAAAACATATCATCACAAAGCCTATATTCTCGCAGAGAATTTTTAAAAACTTATGCAGTGCTTGGCGTAGCACTAAGCGCAGGAGGCTTTAATACTCTGTTTGCAGAGACAAATAAAACAAATAAGATTCTAATGCCTAAACGCACATTTGGTGATGGTAATTATGCTTTTGAAGTTTCAGCTCTTGCTTTTGGATGTATGGGGTTAAATTATCATCGCTCTGCTAAGCTTTCCAAAAAACAGGCTTTAATAATATTAGAAAAAGCAATTGATTCTGGTATCACGCTTTTTGATACTGCACAAGTCTATGGACCTGATAGTAATGAGATTCTTGTAGGTGAGTTGCTAAAACCCTATAATAAAAAGATTTTTATCACAACTAAATTTGGTTTTGGCAAGTATATAAACACTTTAGATTCCTCTCCAAAACGCATTCGTGAAGTTGTAGAAAATTCCCTAAAGCGTCTACATTTAGAGCAAATCCCGCTTTTGTATCAGCACCGCTTTGATCCTAAAACACCAATTGAAGAAGTAGCTTTATGTGTGAAAGATTTAATCAAAGAAGGTAAAGTTGCTCGTTTTGGTGTTTGTGAATTGAGCGCAAATACCATACAAAAAGCACATAAAATTTGTCCAATTACAGCAGTGCAAAGTGAATATCATTTGATGTGGCGTAATGTAGAGAATGAGATATTCCCTACTCTTGAGAAACTAAAAATTGGCTTTGTAGCTTATTCTCCGCTTAATCGTGGATATCTAAGTGGCAAACTAACTAAAAATACAAAATTTGATGCAAAAAATGATAATCGAGCTTCATTCCCTAGATTTCAACCTGATGCAATGGAAGCAAACTATCATATTATTGAGATTCTAAAAGATTTTGGCAAAGGTAAAAATCCCTTAAACATCTCCACTTGATACACATTTTCATCTGCGATTTCGCCTAGTGCAGTGAAAGCTTGATAAGGCTCTTTAGATTCCATAGTGAGCTTTGGGCTATAATAAATGATTTTATCCCCTTGCTTCATTCTTTTAAGCGGTGCGGCTTTGCCGTGGCAGAGTTGGCAAAATCCCCCTGCTTGTCCTATTTGAATATGATTTTTTGATGCTATGCCGATGAAGTAGCGCATTGGAGTTCCTTATTTAATCATCTCAATTTCAAAAGCTTTTTCAAAAATTCTAAAAAATATTCCTTTGTATGTGTGCTTACTCTTTTAAAATATTTTTCAACCACTCTTTTGCCATCATCAGAATCGGCTATTTCTATCACTCTCCCTGTTTTATCATAAATCCATCTATCCCTATCAGGTCGGTTACACACTTGGCATTGGGGGATAATATTGCCAATTTCTAGCGGTAGGCTCGGATTCATATGTCCCTCTTGTAATTTTGTAATCTCATTTTTGCGAATATTGTGAGGTTTTCCCTCCACGCTTCCACAAGTCGCACATTTATAATCATATTCCTTTTTCAATTCTTCAAAATCTGCAGATTCTATTCCGTTTCTTCTATTTGGTTTGAATGAAAGATAAGGTTTTTCTAACGTGATAAGTTGATAGTATCCTGCTGGAATCTTCTGCCCTATATCTCCTCTTGTGCCCGAAATAATATTATATCCGCCTTGTTTGCTTAAATGCCTTGCTTGTTGCACATCACTCACATCGGGATAAAATTTTCTTACAAAATCTGTTAATTCTGTCTTTGAAATTGCTTTTGTATTTGGATAGTTTCGTGCCAAATATACAAGAACTAAAGCATCTTTGGTGTAATTTCCCTTTGAATCTTTTAATTTTATAGATTTTACACCATAATCTTTAAGGCATTCTTCGTAATATTTAGTAATTATTTTGAAAGTTTCTAAAATTTCTTGCTCATTCACCTTAAAATCCTGCTTTATAAAACTTCTTGTTCTATTCGTTTTTTTGCTATTTCAAAATATTTTTTCTCAATCTCATAGCCTACAAAAAAGCGATGATTGTTTAAGGCAGCAATACCGTGAGAGCCACTTCCCATAAAGGGGTCCAGCACGATTTGCCCCTCTTGTGTAAAAAGCCTGATAAGATGAGAGATAAGACACACGGGTTTTGGTGTTAAATGTTCTATTTTTATATTGCTTTCACTTTTTCTTGTGTGCTTAGAGACCTCCATTACATTGCTAGGAAACTTACCATCTAAACTTTCTTTCGTATTAATAAGCCCTAATTTATGCTTTTGCCAATTTTGCACGAATGTTCCATCTTTTGGTTTTTGTGCCATTACCATAGGTTCAATTTGAGGTTTTAATTGAGGTGTTTTATATCCTTCCAATTCTTTGATTAAAGATTCTTTTTGTATCTCTGTGAGTTTCTTATCTTTTTTGATAAAGTGTGTTTGAGAAAATGCCTTTGCTTGTCCCTCATATTTCCACACTAACATATCTCGTATTTCAAACCCTGCTAAATCCAAACTCATTGCCATTCTATGATAAAGCCTTGCTTGTGAAAACACTATGCAAAATGCCCCGGGCTTTAAGATTCTATAAAACTCATTTGCTAGAGGATTCATAAACTCTTGCAATCTCTCCCCTTGAGCTTTATCAAACTTCATACCCACAGGTAAGCCCCCAATTACTCCACTTTTTGAAGCTTTGGTTTTAAGATTTGTATCATTCCATTCACTCCCCATACCATCAATGAAATAAGGTGGGTCGGTAATAATGCAATCAATAGAATCATTAGGAAGTATTTTAAGCCCCTTTATGCAATCTTTGTTATAAATATTATAGTTTAATGTAGATTCCACATTAGAATCCTTTTGCATACTCTCTATTATTGCGGTCATAAAATCCTCCTTAAACTTTCCTTATTTTCTATTGTAATTTCGAATCCAATATTATACCAAACCAAGCTATAAACAAATTGAACTAAAAGCCTAATTTGCAGCAAATGTCAGCCTTTCACCCATCACGCACAGGAATGCGTAAAATTGTTTTAAATTTATGCGTGGGAGTTTTGTTTGGATTACTCAAATAGATTTCGTGGTGCGCTCTTGTGAGATTATCTTTGCCGATGTCATTTTGCAAGCCATTACGAGTGATAAATTCCTCTATTTTTGCGAGACTTTGTGGCTCCTCATCATACGAGCCGATATGTAGTATCTGCACGCAAAGTCCCTCTTCAAAGCGCAATAATCGCGCATTGGAGCAGTCTATGCCCTTTTTGCTCTGCACCTCCTCACACGCCCATTCAAAGAGTTCTTGTGTGATAAAATCAGGCTGGGCAATCAATGCAAGCTTGCCTTGACTATCAAGTGTGAAATAGTCTAGCGGGTTGATTCTGTGAATCATCTGCATCAAAATTTCATAGTTTTCTTGCATTTTGTCAATGATTTTGTCTTTATCCTGCACAAACGCGCCCTTGCCTCCGCTTTGAGTGTAAAATTCTAGTGCATTTTTTAGTTCATTGGCAATTCCTAAATAATCCACCACTAGCCCCGCCGGTTTGTCTTTATACACGCGATTTATCCTCGCTATGGCTTGCATAAGGTTATGTCCGCTTAGGAATTTATCCATATAAAGCGTATGTAGGGGTGGCACATCAAAGCCTGTGAGCCACATATCGCACACAATAACCATTTGTAGTTCATCATCAATGCTTTTTAAGCCTTTTAGCGATTTCGCTTCTTTGCGCCTTGCTCGTGTGGTGTTTGCCTATCTTTTCTCCATCATCGCTCTTTGCGGTGATAATCACTTTGATTTTACCCTTTGTGGAATCCTCATTATGCCACAAGGGATTTAAATGCACGATTTGCTCATACAAAGACACTGCGATTTCTCGGCTCATACAAACAATCATCGCCTTGCCTTGCAAAATCTTCTGTCGCTGTGTAAAATGCTCTAAAATATCCTTTGCAATAGTTTGTAGTCTATCCTTTGCCCCGACAATCTCGCATAATCTTGTGGCTTTGGCGTTGATTTTCTCTTGCTCCTCACTTTTGCTTAGTTTAGAATCTAGCGCGCTTAAAATCTCTTGTCCCTCTGTGCTTAAAGCAATTTTAGCTAACCTGCTTTCATAATAAATTGGCAAAGTCGCCTTATCCTCTACCGCTCTTGCAATATCATAAATATCAATGTATTCTCCAAAAACGCGCCTTGTGTCCGCGTCTGCCTTTTCTATCGGCGTGCCGCTAAAGCCTAGATAAGTGGCATTTGGTAGCGCGTCTCGCAAATATTTTGCATAGCCATAGCGGAGTTGCGCCTCCTCATCAAGTCGCACTTCAAAGCCATATTGGCTTCTGTGGGCTTCATCACATAGCACGAGGATATTTTCCCTCTTGCTTAAGCATTCAAAGCTTTCTTTTTCGCTTCTAAATTTTTGAATCGTGCTAAAGACAATGCCTCCACTTGCCCTTTTAAGCTTTGCTTTTAAGTCCTGTGTGCTCGTTGCGAGTATCGGCTCTGTGCGTAAAAGCTCCTTTGCTCTAGCAAAAGTGCCAAAAAGCTGCTCATCAAGGTCATTTCTATCCGTGATGAGTAAAAACGTGGGGTTGGCAAAGCTCGCAATCGCCTTTGCACTAAAAAACACCATTGTGAGACTTTTGCCACTCCCTTGCGTGTGCCAGAGCACCCCTCCTCTTTTGTCTCCATTCATTGCGCTTCTAGCGGATTCTATTGCCTTTTGCACCGCATAGTATTGATGATAGGCAGCGATTTTTTTGTTGATTTGTGTCGTGGATAAGCCTGCTTTATCATAAAAAGTCTCTTTTTCAAAGAGGATAAAAAAGCGCGTAAATTCCAAAAGATTGTGAGGCTTTAATACATCAGGTATTTGGGGCATTTGCGTATTGGTTTTATCCTCGTTTTTCCACACCATAAAGCGTGTGAAGTCTGCACTCAAACTCCCCACCTTGCTATTTAGCCCATCGCTTACCATACATAGCGCATTGGAGATAAAAAGCATAGGAATCTGCGCCTTGTAAGTTTGAATCTGATGATAGGCGTTTTGCAAGGTAGCATTTGGATTTAGAGGATTTTTAAGCTCACACACCACTAAGGGTAAGCCATTGATAAAGAGCACAACATCAGGGCGTTTGGGCATTTTAGATTCAAAATGGAGTTGATTAGCACACAAAAAGTGATTGTTTTGCGGGTTTTCAAAATCTAGCACTTGCAAGAGAATGCCTCGCATTTCACCATCAAGTAGCACTTCAAGCGGGATATCCTGCGTAAGATAAGCGTGGCATTTCGCATTTGCTTCTAAAAGTTCCTCATTTTCAAGGGCTTTAAGTCTAGCCAATGCCTCGCTTATAAGCTGCTCTTGGATTTCATAACTTAGGTTAAGATTGCAAGGTTTGGAATCCGCAAAGTTAATCCTCCGCACCGCCTCTTTAAATGCGCCCTCAAGTATCCACTCCTCGCTGACGCGCTCTAGCTCTTTGCCGCTTTTGTAAGTGTATCCTGCATTTTCTAAATGTTGCAGGAGCAAGGATTCTACCGCGTTTTCATCAAGCTTTTGAGGTTCTTGCATTGTTTGCCTTAGAGTTTAAAAAGTATGCTATGGCTACCTACAGAGATACAAGTAAGGATTAGAATATCCTCTTGCTTTTGATAGATGAGCAGTAAGTCTGGCTTAATATGGCATTCGCGAAAATCCTCAAGATTCCCCTTAAGCTTATGGTCTTTATATTTAGAATCCAAAGGCTCATCATTGGCAAGCTTGCCAACAACGTGCAAAATAAGATTCACATCATCAAGGCAAAGCTTTTTGAGTGCCTTTTTGAATCGTTTGGAATGTTCAATGCGATACTTCATCTAGCATTGCCTTTTTGAAATCCTCAAAGCTTTCATATCGCTCTACTTCCCCATTTCGCACTTCTCTAATAGCTTCCAAAAGCTCATCGCTTGGCTGCTTTTCTAAGAAAGTTTCGTTTTGTTCTATGATTTTTATCTTGGAATCACATGCCTTTGCCATACTCTTTACCGCTTTTGCAAATTGTTTATTTGCGTTTGTAATAATTAAGGTCATTCTTGTTCCTTCCCTTGTTGTATCTGCCTTTAGGATTCCACATTTTGCGGGATATTATAGCAAAAGTTGGGTGCAAATTGAAATGTGGAAAATAAAAATATTTAGTTGGCTTGGTTATCAACATTCATCATAATATTATAATGCTCTTCATATCCCAAATTTGTGAAAATCTGTTTAAAGCATCCCTCAAAACTTTTAATGTCTATGTCTTTCGTATCACTTAAATTTTCAGAATCTGAATGAGATTCTCTATTGATATATCTCAAGAAAGCCTTGTCTTTAATATTGTTCGATTTATTCAATTCGTTTTTATAGTCTTTTCCAATAAATGTAAAAAAATGTTCTAAAATATTCCTCATTGTATTAGGAATAATAGCTAAATATCCTTTCTGATTATCAAAGTCTTTTAATATTTGCCAATATGCTTGATAGTCATTTAGAATTTCATTATCTTTAATTTCATTAAACAAAGAAAAATTATTTTCGTCTTTTAAAATTCTAATTTTAGATAACATTTCTTTCCTTTTATTTTCTTTTTTATATTCTTGTTCTACTATTCTACGAAGTTCATTAAAAAAATAAAGATTATGAGTTAAAACAAAAATTTGTTCAAATTCATTATTTTTGCTAAAAAATATTTGTTTAATAAGTTGGGCTACATTAAAAATATGATTATGTGATAAGCTAGATATTGGGTCATCAATAACTATTACTTTCTTTTTATCCTCTTCAGTTTTAGATGTTTTGCCTTTGCATAATTCCAAGAAATACAAAAAGCTAATAATCATTTTTTCGCCCTCACTAAGAAATTTAAAGTTTGGATTTTTATCCTTATTTCTAACAATTCTATAAAATTTTTCTTCGTATTTTTCTATTGTAAATCCAACGAGCCCCAAATCTTTCAAACTTTGGTTAATTGATATTATAGTATTTTCTATATTGATAGTCTTTGCTTGATTTTCTAGGATAATTTTATCTTGTTCTTTAATTTTTTGTTGCAAATTGGATATATCAGTCTCAACTTTTTTAATTTCAGATTCTTGTTTATTCTTATATTTTTCATATCCTGTAATATCGTCATCATATTGCCAACGCATAATCTGCCAAAATTCATTTTTAAGATTTTCTTTGATTTCTTTTTTGTTTTTAATTTTTTCATTATACCCATCAATTTTCTTTTGTATATTCACAAGAAAGCTGTTTAATTTTTCTAATAGTTCTTGCGATGATTGCAAAATAATTTTTGTGCTAGGGTTATTTATTTTTTTCTTAATAGATTGTTCATTTGTCTTTAAATTATGGTAAAGTTGAGAGTATAGATTTATAAAATTACTTTCCTCATCTTTTATAAATATATTCTCTAAAAATTTATTTTGGCTTGGTGTTCCCTCCAAATAATTAGAGTATTGTTGAGATAAATTTTGTATTTGTTGCATTTTCTCTTTAAAAACCTTATCAAAATATTTTTCAAATTCATTTTTTAAATCTTTCGTAATAGTGTTTTCCTGACAAAATGGACATTTACTATCCTCCCTAACATAACTTTCAAAACCTTGTTTCACCCAATCAAAATTTCCTAATTCCTTAATTAAAGTAGAAACCACACTGTTTTCGTTTCCTACAACCACTTCATTAAAAATAACTTCTTTTTCAATGCCTAAAACATTATCAAGATTTATCAAACTTACTTGTGGTATTTCTTGCGTATTTTCCCCTATTTTAGACAATTCTTTCTTTAAATCATCAATGCTTCTTGTGGATTGATTGCCTTTTGTAATATCTTTGATTTTTTCAAATAGTTTATCTTTAGAGCTTTTAACTCCTTCAAAACAATAATCTAAGATTCTATCTCCTCCTGTGTGCGAAGTTTTTATTTTCCACAATTTGTCTTTAATAGAATTAGCTTCGTCATTTAATTTCTTTTCTAGCTCGTTTTTACTTTTTTCTTTTTCGCTTTTTTCATTAGAAAGTTTTTCTTTTGTTTCTTTAGAATTTTTGATTATTTCTTCAACTTCAGCATTAACCTTAGACAAAGTAAAAATTCCTTTTAGGTTGTCCTGTGAATAAAAATTTTCTTCTATAAAATTTTGATTATAGACTAAGATTTTTTCATCATTTAGCCCTTGAATTTCACACTCTTTAAAACTCTCATTTTCTCTATCTTTTAAATAATTTGACAAAATAGTTTTACCTGCTCCATTCAAACCATAAATCAAATTTATTCTTTTTAAATCTTCTAATGCGGCTTCATTATAGCTCGCTACATTTTTGATAGTAATTAAATGAATCATCTTAATCTCTCTTTATCTCCATTTCACCGCTTAGTAATTTCGGTAGCATTATATCACGCAAAGATTCTAAGTTTTGAATCTGCTTAGAGTTATTGTAGATTTTATCAAAAATCGGGGAGATTTGTTTATCCATAGAATCTAAAAAATCTTTAGGTGGAATATCGCATATTGAATTGTCTAAATCCTTTCTTTTAATATGTCCCATTGTTGTGGCTTGAGCTGAAGCAATAGAAATAAAATTTTCCAAATGAAACAAGCACCAAAAAATAATAAAACCATTTTGGATACTCCTTAGAACTCACCTTAAATAAATGTTGATTAAGAATGCACTTTTCACCAGCCCAAACTTTTACCATTAATGAAGCAGACCAAGCAAAAATAACATCTCCATTTTGCACAATATATTTAGAATCCACCTTTGAAGTTGCCCAATCTGAAGATTCTGTTATGCCTTCCCGAAGTTCTTTAATTTTTAAAACAGGCAATCTGTTTATTTCATTTTGGGGTGGTAACTTTTGACAAGCTAAACCATTAAGAAAATCTGCAATCTCGCTTAAAGGTTTTTCCTCCCACTCATTGCGTTTAGGATTGTCTATAAAAGTATGGCGGAAAAGAGTGAGGCTTAAGGATTCTAGAGTTTTGTTTTGGCGATGAAGCAAATCTATCTTGTCATCAAAACTACTTAGAATCTCTGCGATTTGTTGTTGGACTTTAAGGGGCGGAAGTTTAAGGCGAAAATCAGACATTTGTTTTGCATTAATATTTGGTTGTGCTGAACCACCTAATGCGCCATTTACAAATTCAGTCCAATCTCTGTTTCGCAAGCAATAGCTAACAAAATGAGGATTAGCTATAAAAACACATAAAAATAGAAAGATTAAAGAAATTTTGTGGTTAATTCTATAAATCCTTTGTGGATTTTTAATGCACTTATTTGCCCAATCATAATGGCTTGAAGGCTTAGGAATTCAGCATTAGTGATGAATACAAAATGCTTTGAAATAAAGGATTAGAGGCTTAAGTGATATACTCATTTATTCTCCTACCCCTTGATTTGAATTTTTTGATAAAATACTTTTAAAATTTAGAGATAAAGCAGTGGCAAAAGGCTTTTATTATTTATTCTATTGGTTTTGAGATACTGCTGTAAATCATCATTGGTGTCACACTTAAAGCTTTTTATCATTATAAAATCACTCATCTCACAATGTTAGTTTTACTTATATTAAGTGCTGTGCAGATTATCATAGACTATCATAAGATAAATTTTTAATATAAAACTTAATCTTTTATGTTAAAAATTGCTTCATCAGTTTAATCGTCTCTATATCTATCGTGCTTCCACGATGTTCTAAATCTAGCATAATCTGCTCAAAATCTTCGCTCTTTAGATTCTGTCCAAATTTTGCTTTAGCGCTTAAAGATTCTATAATAATCTTGCCTACAAAAGTGACTTTTTCTTTGCCGATAAACTGGCCTTTACCCATATTCATTTGTGTATTTTTTGGCTCATATTTTCACAACAAAGTATTTAAAATATGTCTTTTTCTCTGCCAAATACTCCACCACGCAAAACTGCCCCTCTATAAAGACAGAGAAGAAAAACTGCGTAGGAATAAAAAATGGCTAGGAATATATGCATAGGGCTTTGACGCACTAAAGGCAACTTTGGGATTATGCTTAAAAAGTGCGTATTTTTGCCCTGCTTTTGCTCCATGCATATAAATTTGTGAATCCTCATAACAAAAGCTAAGCGGAACAGCATAAGGAATGCTATCAGCAATTACAAGTGTGCCAAAGGTGATTTGATTTAAAAAATCATTAATAATTTTTGGTTTAAAAAGTGTCACATTTTGGTATTTTGGATTCTAATATATTTTGGCTTTTATTTACATAAAAGCCCTTGGCAAGCACTGAGCATTGGGCTTTATAATGTCATTTTTATTGTGCTCATAAGGAATTGAAATGAAAAATAAATAAACTTTTCCTCTCTACACTAAGCGTGGAGTATTTGCACTTTTAAGTATGGAGTTTGGAGTGATGAGTATGCTGCCCATTGTAGCTAAAGTGTATAATGTGAGTATCGCACACACTAGCTGGGTTGTGAGTATTTTAGAACTCATTGTTACATTCATCACCGATTTTACCTCCTCTTTTGATAAAATATGATGAAAAGAAGGTGATTGTTAGTTTTATTTTTAGTATAAGTTCATTTTAACAGCTTTTTGCATGAATTTTATAATCCTTTTTTAGGAGTTGAGAGATTCCATGATATATTCTCCAACTTGCTAGATAGAATCCTAAATGCAAGGCAATAATATCTTTATCTTTAATCTTGCTATAAGAATCATAAGCTTTACCAAAGGCATCATATAGCAATATTGTCAAAAATTGTAACGATGGTTTTTCTACTTTGTAAAATCTTTGCCACTTTAAAAATTTCATTTAACATTTTTCCTTATTTTTTGTGTTATATTTTCTTAAAGTATGACTTAAAATATAATCATATTATTATTAAATTGTTTATTTTATAGCTTACTATGAGATTTTTATTTTTAAACATGTTGTGGATTTGTAAATATTTTTATATATTTTGTCAAATCTACATTATAAAAATGGCTGTGTTTGTATGCGATAAATTAATGTTTTTTGCCACATTTAATTCCAAAATATGGCTTTACATTATTGAATAATGCCTTCTAAATTATCTCTATATGCTCTAACGCATCTAATGTAGTCTAGTCCTCGTCAAAATGTTTTCACCATTTATTTGTAAAATATAGAATTTAAAGCAAATTTATAGCTAATATTTAAGGAAATCTTCGAAATTATGGTAAGAATGTATTTGTATTTAAAAGTATTGTTGTGATTTTGCTATTAGTAGAGATTTGAATTAAGATATAAAAATTACTGCCATACAAAGGCTTTTTAAAGAAAAAATCTGAAACTTTCATTTATGGTTTATTTTTAAATTATATTAATGATTCTAGAAATTTAATTGTAAGATCAAAGTATACTTTGCTATATCTTTTTGTATTTATTGAGATTAATGGATTTTATATAAATTTGATTAGGATTTAGATTATAAAAATTAGAGTTTTGATAGGGATTGTAACCCTGCGGAAGACTCTAAACTCCCTTATTTTAGTCACTTCTTAAATCACTTAAAAAGAATTATAGCATAATTCTTAAAATTTAAGGGTATTTTATGTAGTAAACATCTATCAAATCCCCTTAAACTAGCTCTTTTCATCACTAGATTTTACCATAAAGTGATTTAAGAAGTGACTAAAACTTCTTGGTAAGGGATACGATTTAAAATAAAATTTTACCATAAAGTGATTTAAGAAGTGACTAAAACACTTTTTCCAATTAATGTT
>CAMWQM010000010.1 GCA_947176375.1 uncultured Helicobacteraceae bacterium | reverse complement strand
AGCAACTGGGGTGAGTGGATGATAGATACAGGTGGAATGGATAGGGGTAGATGGATGGCTAATAAAAATTATATTACCCCTACATATTCACAAGCTCAAGTAAATTTGCCTTGTTCTATTAATGATGGAATAATAAGCATAGAGATTGCTAGTGGTAATTTAATATTTAATCCAAATGCGATTACATCAAGTTCTAATGGAAGGGGAACAACTTGTAATAATTTAAGAGACAGCTATCCTAGTGGTTCAAATAGAATTATCCCACTTGCTACTACTGGTGCAGTTAAATTTTAACATTAAAAATTATTTATAAATTCCAAAACAAATAGGAGTTAAGTCTCTATTTAGATTCTATTTTATAGATTCTAAATAGAATCTCTTATCTTCTTATAATCAATTTTTTACAAATTTAGCAAATATTTTTGATTAAAATCTAATTTTTTACTTAATGCATTAATCTTTTATATTTCAAAAATCATAAAATTTTCATACTAAACATTCTCTATAATCTTTAAAATAAAACTTAATCTATCTAATTTTTATATTCTTATAATATTTTTATATATTTATATATTTTCTAACCCATTGCAAGATTTAGCTTCTAATAGTTCTTGTTTATTAATATATAGAGATAGAGGAATACCATTGCATTTTCTCTCAATATTCTCTTCCCTAAATATATAATTTAACTTTCCAAATTCTAATAAGATTTTAAAACTATGACAATAATTTTTCTACTAAACTTTTAAGATTCAACAAATATTATAAAAACTACTAGGCTGAATACTACATTTTATAAAGCTTTATTAAAATTTACATTTTTTATAGAATGTTTTTAGAGTCTATGATTACCAAAGCTATATCAAATTTTATAAATTAAATTAGAGATTTTCTTTTATGATAATATCTTTGATTGTATCGCCCTGTTTAATACTATCTAGCACCTTGAAGCTATTTTTATCATTACTTTCTATTTTACCAAATGTAGTATGCTCGCCATCTAAATGTGGACAAGGCACAAAGCAGATAAAAAACTGACTTCCACCTGTATCTCTCCCTGCGTGAGCCATACTCAATGTGCCTCGTTCGTGTTTATTTGGATTATTTTCTACCTCACATTTAATTCTATATCCAGGACCACCACTTCCAGCATAAGGCTTGTTATCCTTACTATAAGGGCAGCCACCTTGTGCCATAAAGTCACTAATAACTCTATGAAATTTTAAATCTTTATAGAATCCGCTATTTGCTAGAAAAACGAAGTTACTAACCGCTTGAGGTGAATCCTTCCCAAAAAGCTTAATATTTATATCACCTTTACTTGTCTTTATAATCGCATATTTAGACTTTTCAAGCAAATTTTTATCTATTTCATATATTCTTAATTCTTCCATTTTGCCACCTTTATTTTGATTTTTGATAAGTGGTATTTTACCGATTTTTAATGAAATTTTTTAAACTGCAAGGAAAAGTATTTTGATAAAACAAATTCTATTAAGTTTAGTTATATTGGCAAGTCTCCACGCACAAGGAAAAAAAGATTATATGCTGATAGAAAAAGAAGATTGGATTCTTGGGGCTATAAAACTTGATATAAATTTTAGCAATGGTGCATTTGACCACACATTTGGAATCTTTCTTGATGATAGCACAATACTTACAAGTTCTCTAGTAGATAAAATAGGCTATCCGAATGATATAAATATCAAAATCAAAGATAAAAATGCTAACTTAATAACCTGCATAGCGAAAGCAAATCTAATAGTAAGTGATGATGACTATTCCCTAGCATTACTAAAAATTAAGCATTACACCGATGATTACTGCAATTATTCACCAAAAAGATTCTATCATCATGAATTAATACACAATCAAATAATCAATCTAAATAGCCAAAACAAGCTAGTAATTATTGATAAACTAGATTCTAAAAGCCCATTTTTCATAAATAATTACAAAAAGACAATCAATATTGAAAATGGATTCCCATATTTTGATATACAAGGGAATCTTATTGGAATCTCAAGTGGAAATAAAATAATAAAAAAAGAAAATATAAAGCAATTTTTAAAATTTGCAAAAAATCAAGGGTTTGACTAAAAAAGTTTAAATGTCATAGAGGAATCCAAAAAAATTATACAAGCAAAAGCATAAAATTAGCAAATAAATCATAACTAATATTTTAAAGCTTTAATTAATTTTTAAATACCAAAGGTGTGCTAGATTGAACTTACAAACTACACAAAACAAATAAATTAAAAATGGAATACTAAATATTTAGATTCTAAAACTTAAAATATTATCAATTTGTATTTAAGAATAAGATTCCACATACTACAATATTTTTAGAGATTTTAAAAAACTAAATTGTATAAAATAAAAGAGAAAATCAAATTTAGATTCTAGAAATTTAGAATCCCATTAAAAGTGGAATCTAAAATTTTTCATATAAAAATTACATAAAATTTCAAAATCTTGTCCCTCAAATCTTATTTTTAAAAATTAATTAAGGCAAACAAACTAGTAAAATTAAAAAATAATTTATAAAGCTAAAACTACACACTAAAATCTTTATAAAAAATTTAGAATCCATACTAAAAAAACTAAAAATTTAGGAAAAATCTTTACAGAGTATCCTATTTTTTATTTTTTAAAATAGATTTTATTAGTGCCCCATCTGCACTATCAAGCCCACTAAATGAGCCAAAATAATTTAGCAATCTTTTTAGCTCTGCTTCACTATATTTATCCAAATATTTAGAATCTTTTAGACTCTTTGTCTTTTTATTTCTATGAAATGTGATTGCATATCTATGCGCCTCGTCGCGTAGCTTTTGAAAAAAAAGTAGTCTTGTATCAAACTTATCTAATCGTAATTCTAAAGTTTGAGTTCGCAAAATATCTCTTGCAGCACCTTTTGCTCTGTAAGCCTTGTGATTTAGCTTTTCTTTTGAGATTGCTACTATATCGACATTTGATCCACTACTTTCTATAATTTCTTTTGCAATATTTATCTGTGCGATTCCTCCATCTATTAGCCATAAGTCTGGTGGAGATTCCACTTCAAATTTTTTTGCTCTACGCTCTAGCATTTCACTCATTTGGGAATACTCATCTTTGCCATTAAGCAAATATTTTCTATAAGAATCTTTTATAAACTCATTATTTTCAAATACTACCATACCGCCTACAATGCTACTTCCTTGATGATGACTTGTATCAAAAATTTCAATTCGTTTTGGCAAATTCTCTAAATTTAGAAGGCTTTTTAGTGAGTATAGAATATTTTCATCATCATTGTTATTTTCTAAAATATTTTTTGCATTATTTATAGCAAGGTCGATTAGTTTCTTTTTCTCGCCACTCTTAGGGTTTAGAATCTTTATATTCATCTTAAAATTTTCTTTAAAAAAGTCGCTTATTTCGCTAGATTCCTCTAAATCAATTGGTAAAAGAATGGAATCCAGCTTTAAGGGAGGATTATGTTTATAATGATTTATCAAAGCCTGTGTGTAGAGATAATTTGAATCTAAATCATTATTATTGTGATTTATAAAATAATAATCACTAAAAACTACCTTCCCATCACGCATAAAAATCTTTATCACAATACTTTTAACATCTTTGCTAACTATCGCAAAAATATCAAAATTATACAACTTTGCTAAATCAATCACACTGAAAGTAGCTATTTGCTTTATTTTTTCAATCTTATTTTTTATTATATTTGCTTCTTCAAAACGCAGGTTATTGCTTTGCTCTTGCATTTTAGAATGCAGAATCTTGATTAATTTATTTGGATTTGAGAGTAAATTTAGCGCTTCATTTAATAGAATCTCATATTTTTCTTTACTAATTTTATTCTCACAAGGTGCATAGCAACGTCCTATTTGATGAAATAAGCAAGCTTTTTTAGACTTTAGGCAGGATTTTTTCTGCACCAAAGGCACAATTTCATAAATACTATCTAATAAATCCTTGATTCCACTACTATATGGTCCAAAATAAAGACTAGATTTATTATTTATAATTTTTCTTGTAATTTCAAGACGGGGGAATGGACTACTTTTATCAACCAAAATATATGGATAAGTCTTATCATCACGAAGCAAAATATTATATTTTGGCTTTAATTGTTTGATAAGCGAATTTTCTAAAATAAGTGCATCTTGCTCACTATCTGTAATAATTGTCTTTATATCATAAATTTGCCTTACCATAGAAATAATGCGTGGGCTTAAATTTGATGCTGGAGCGACTAATTCCCCATTTAATATAAAATAATTTTTAACCCTTTTTCTTAAATCCTTTGCTTTTCCTATATAGAGGATTCTATAATTAGAATCAAAATATTCATAGATTCCGCTTTTATGTGGAATCTGTCTAATTTTATCTGCTAGAGTTTGCATTTTTAATTATCTTTTTAATATTGTCAAATTCTTTTTTAAATGGATTGCTAGATTCCACTATAAACTCTCCACTAGAGCGTTCTTTATAGATTGGTATTATTTTGATTGTAAAATCTATTTCATCATTTTTAGAATAGATGGCAAAATTATTCAAAACATCTTTTGGCACATAAGCTTTTATTTTTTTTATATTTTTTATTTCATCTAATTCATCTTTATTTTGATAATTTTCTTTCAACTGCTCTATGATTGAGAACAAAATATTTGCCTTAAAATTATTAAACTCACTCGTGTATGCTGGATGATTCATCGCAATAAATAGTGTATCATTTTTTATCGAAGTAAAAATCACAGATTTTCTCAAACTACAAGGCAAAGTTAAAATTAGTTTGTTTATAATGCTAATTGTTTTTAAATGCTTAAAACATTTTTTTTTAGACAAATTAAAGAGGACAGATTGAAAACTTTTCATTTAGTGATTATAGCATATTTGCTTTTGTTTGTAGTTGGTTGTGGATATAAAGCTGACCCATTTTATAAAGCCATGCAAGAAATAAACCTAAAAATAAATCTTTGGAATAAATAATGAAATATGATGTAATAATTATTGGTGCTGGTGCTGCTGGACTATATTGTGCTAAACATTTACCACAGAATCTTAAAGTTTTGATTTTATGCAAAGAGCAGCCTTGGGAGTGTAATACTTTCTACGCACAAGGCGGAATTACAATTGCAAAAAATAAAGAAGATATTAATTTGCATATCAAAGATACGCTCGATGCTGGAAGCAATGTGAATAATAAAAAAGCGGTAGAAATGTTAAGCACTTCTAGCATAGAAATATTTAATGAATTACTAAATGAGGGCTTTGCGGTTGATAAAAATGAAAAAGGTGAGATAACTTTCGCAAAAGAGGGCGGACATAGCATTTCAAGAATAATTCACAGCAATGGCGATGGCACAGGCAGAATGCTACACACACATTTAATCAATAATTTAAAGCATACTTTGTGGAAAAATGCAAATGTAGTTGATTTATTAATTGAAGAAAATAGAGTTTATGGAGTTTGCGTATCTACAAAAAAAGGGCTATTAAATATTTATGCAAATAATGTAGTCATTGCTAGTGGTGGCGTTGGAGGGCTTTTTAAATACCACACAAACGCATATACAATTAGTAGTGATATGCACGGAATCTTACTAGAGCATAATTTAAATTTACGCGATATGGAAATGTTGCAATTTCATCCCACAGTTTTTGTAGAGACAAATCACGCAAGAAAGCAGTTAGTAAGTGAGGCGGTTAGAGGTGATGGCGGAATAATTATAGATAGCAACAATAAAAGATTCCTTTTTGATTATGATAAAAGAGGTGAATTAGCACCTAGAGACATTGTATCTCGCGGAATCTTTGATTATTGCAAAAAAAATAACAAAAAGGCTTTTATTGATTTGAGTATTTTTAGTAAAGCTGGGTTTGAGAATAGATTCCCAAATATCTATCGTCAGCTTTCATCTTATGGGTTAGATATTCCAAATGATAAGATTCCAATTTCTCCTGCATTTCACTACTCTATGGGCGGGATTGAATGCGATTTGAATGCTAGAGTTAATGGAGTTGAAAATCTTTATGCGATAGGTGAATGTGCAAATAATGGCGTTCATGGTGCAAATAGACTTGCTTCAAATTCTTTACTAGAAGGGTTAGTCTTTGGTAAAATCGCTGCAAAAAATATAATAGAATCTAGCATAATAACAAAAGAGCGACATTTCCCACTAAACAATGAAATTTTACAAAAAGATGGTGATATGAGGCTAAAAAATGTGCTTCGTGATATTATGTGGAATAAAGTTGGTATAGTTAGGACAAAAAGTGGTCTAGATTCTGCTCTTGGTGGGATTGAAGTGATGTTGCTTGGTGATATAGGAAGAATGCTAAAATTAAGACTTTTGGTTGCAAAAAAGATTATCACTTCAGCATTAAATCGTAAAGAGAGCTTAGGAGCGCATTATTTCATAGATGAGAAAAAATAAATAATGTTAAAAATGCGATTTTTATAAAAACTAAATATAAAAATATAAAATAAATTGTAATAAGCATTAAAAAAATATATAATGCCAAAATTATTTAGTTGTGGGAAAATTAGCTTAGAGCAAGCTTTTGTATCTCTAAGATTTAGCATTTTTTGGCATTGTAATCAATATCTTTAATATAAAATAAATATTTTAGGACTTTCATTTGATTGATAAAAAATTATTTTTTTATGTAACTTTCTTGCTATCTTTTAGCGTTGTAATAAGCTATTCGCTTAGTGTATATGCTATTGATTACTATGGATATGATGAATATCACTTTTTTATTAGACAATTTATCGCAGTATGTGTTGGAATCTTAATTATGTGGATTCTATCGCAGATTCCCGCAAATAAACTCATAACACAATTTGGTTTTTTTATTCTTTTTATTTCCATTGCTTTGCTAGTTATTATGCAATTTTTACCAGAGAGTTGGGCAAGTAGTGCTGGGGGAGCAAAGAGATGGATTCGACTTCCAGGATTTTCGTTAGCACCATCAGAGTTTTTTAAGATTGGATTTATTGTATTTTTAGCTTGGAGCTTTTCAAGAAGATTTGTTGGAAAAGAGCAAAATAGCGTTTTTAGCGAATTTATAACATTGCTTCCATATATCATATTTTTTAGTTTTATAGTATTTTTTATTGCCGTTATGCAAAATGATTTAGGACAAGTAATTTTAATGGCAATAATACTTGGCATTATGCTACTTTTTGCAGGGGGAAGCTTTAAGCTGGTTGGGTCTTTATTTTTATTGATTTTATCTTTAGCAGTTTTTGCAATAGTAACAAGTGCTCATAGGATACATAGAATAAAGACTTGGTGGGGAGGAGTGCAAGACATGGTGCTCTCAATTTTTCCAGAAAGCATAGCACAAAATATGCGTATAGAAAATACACCAGAGCCTTATCAAATATATTATTCAATTGCTGCAATAAATAATGGCGGATTCTTTGGGCTTGGCTTTGGAAATGGCGTAATAAAGCTAGGATTTTTGAGCGAAGTGCATACAGATATAGTTTTAGCTGGGCTTAGCGAAGAGTTAGGATTACTTGGGATTGGCATTTTTATTATATTTTTTGTTTTGATATTACATAGAATTCTAAAGATAGCAAATCGTACTAATAGCAATGTTTATGCTCTATTTTGCATAGGAATCTGCGTTATGCTTGGATTTTCATTTTTAATCAATGCTTTTGGAATAGTTGGAATAATCCCTATAAAAGGTATAGCTGTGCCATTTTTAAGCTATGGAGGAAGTGCGATTCTAGCCACTTGCATAACAATTGGAATGGTGTTATCAATTAGTAAATCAATTAAATAATGGAGAAAATATGAAAGTAACATTGCTAAACCACACACCTCTAAATATTTGTTCAAATGCTATTAGGACTTGTTGGCAAAGTTTTAATAAAAGTGATAATGGTGGAGAAAGGGATTTAGAATTAATAGATAGAGTGGGTAATAAATACAAACATTCCTCCACACTAGAGCATCTTTATTATAATTTTTATATCAAAGGGATTAGCAGAGCGTGTTTGCAAGAATTAGCAAGACATAGGGTTGCCTCTCTTAGCGTAAAATCAAGCAGATATACATTAAAAGAGCTAAAAAATAAAGTTTCTTTTCTTCCTATAAATAATGAAAATATAGCAAGAGCAAGTGAATTTCTACATCTCACAAATAATGATATAGTAGATAAAGCCTCAATTAACGCACTAGAAAATTTAAGAATCTTAATAGAGCAAAACACCAGCCTTGATATAGCAAAATATTGTATGCCAGAATCTTACAAAACAGAACTGACTTGGAGTATAAATGCAAGGAGTTTGCAAAACTTTTTAAAATTAAGAAGCTCTAAAAGTGCATTAGCAGAGATTAGAAATTTAGCTCTTAATATCTTTAATTCTCTGCCACAAGAGCATAAATTTATCTTTGAATCTTATTTAGAGAATAAATCATAATATTAAAATATTTGTAAGATATTTTTATGAAATAAAACTTAAGCTTTTGATTATGGTTAGATTCTGCTACTAAAAAGGCAAAATAGAATATAGATAATATTTATTTTTACAAACCAAACTTTGATAAACTTTTAAAAATACAAGATTAATTGCTAAAACATTAAATTAAAAATTTAGATAATGATAATATAAAAGCTTTAGAATCTAAACTATTTAATTGCTATAAAAAACAAGGCTTTCTAAATGTTAAATAGGGTATATTCAAACCTAATAATTAAATTTTTACATTGATAAACTAATCCTCTGGCTCATACTCCCAAAGGACACCATCTTTTGTATCTAGTAGTGAGATTCCTTTAGATTTTAATTCATCTCTAATTTTATCGCTTAAAATATAGTCTTTTGCCTTCTTTGCTAAATCTCTCTCTTGAATTTTGCTATTAATATAATCTTTAAGCTTCTCACTAACCCCGATGTGAAAGTAAGAGGTAGCGTCTTTAAGTCCAATTCCAAGCAAATCATTGATAAATAAAATATTGCTAGATGCCATTTCTTTAATTTCTTTGTCCTTTGGATTTTTATCTAGCAAATCATTATAGCTTGAAAGCATAGAATCTAAAATACTAAGCGCAATAGAAATATTTATATCATCACTTAAAGCTAATAAAAAGCTCTCTCTAAAACTAGAATCTATTTTTAGATTTTTAGATTCAAAATCGCTTCCGAGTCTCTTTTTTAGCCTATAAAGTCTATCTAGCCTTTTTTTGCTCTGCATTAAATCATTATGACTAAAATTTAGTGGCGCACGATAGTGCATACTTAAAAGATAATATCTTAAAACCTCACCATCATAGACTTTTAAAGCGTCTTTTATAAAAAAACTATTTCCTAAGCTTTTGCTCATTTTCTCCCCATTTACATTGACAAAGCCATTGTGAATCCAATATTTTGCTAATTCTTTATTATTTACACAGCGACTTTGGGAAGCTTCATTTTCGTGATGTGGAAAAAATAGGTCAACTCCGCCTGCGTGAATATCAATAGAATATTCCTTATCTTTATAAGCCAAATGCTCATCAATCATAGCAGAGCATTCTATATGCCAGCCTGGTCGCCCTCTACCAAATGGAGATGGATAATTCACATCATTTTCAAATATTTTCCACAAAGCAAAATCTTTAACATCCTCTTTGTATTCGCTCTCACCAATTCTGCTAATTTGAGATTCTAGATTCGCCCTATTTGAAAGTGTGCCATATTTTGAATCTTTGCTAACTCTCATATAAATATCACCATTAGGAGCTTTATATGCACTACCTTTATCAAGCAATTTTTGTATCATTTTAAACATAGATTCAAGATTCTGCGTTGCCTTTGGTTCTAAAGTTGCCCTTTGAACACCAAGACTTTCCATATCTTCTAAATAACTTTTTGTATAAGTTGTAGCAATCTCTTCTACGCTTTTATTAACCTCTTTACTTTTTTTAACAATCTTATCATCAATATCTGTGAAATTCCTTACAAAAGTTACTTTATAGCCATTTGTTTTTAGGATTCTAAAGAGCAGGTCAAATGTGATTGAGCTTCTTGCGTGTCCTAAATGTGCATTATCATAAACCGTTGGACCACACAAATAGATTCTAACTTCATTAGGAACTATCGGCTCAAACTTCACTTTTTGTTTTTTAACACTATCAAATATAAACATAAATACTCCATAAATAATACTTAAAAATTTTTAGAATAGCGTATTCTACAACAAGTATTATTATAAGTAAAATTACAAATTTTTTATCATTAATAATATTTTTAAATTTATCTATTCCAAAAGCAAAAATTGTGAGGATAAATAAAACAAATCCAGCAATAGAAGATGAGAGTGCTAAACCAAACGCACCAAAAGGCTTCATTAAAATAAGTGAAAATACCACTCCACAGATTAGTGAAATTGCAGAAATTTTGGCAGCCAGGGCTTGCTTTTTGTAGGAATAAAGCCAAAGAGAAAAGATTCTAGCCAATCCAAATGGAAGTAATCCTATCAAATATGCGCTAAATATACTTCCAACTGCTAATGTATCGCTTCTAGTGAAATTCCCTCGCTCAAATAGAAGCCAAATTATTTCATTTTTTAGGTTAATGCCTCCTATAACACAAATACAAAGGCAAAAAACTAGAATCCAAAAAGCATTTTTTAGCAGTTTTAGCGCCTCAAATTCATTATCATTTTTTATCATTTTAGCAACCATAGGAAAAAGTGCTGTGCTAATCGCGATTGCAAAAAGTGCAAGTGGTAGCTGAAAGATTCTATTTGCATAATAAAGATAAGAAATTGAGCCAGAAGCCAAAAACGAAGCCAAAAGCGTATCAATAAAAGAGGCAATCTGTGCAGTAGAACTCCCAAGCATAGCAGGAAAAAACTGCTTAAAAAAGCTTTTAATTTCACTTTTTAAAATGCTTTTTTTAGCCTTATTATTTTCTTTAAAAATTGAGCATAAATCCCTAAATCCAAGAGTAAAAAGTAAGAAAAATCGTAGTCTATAAAGCGAATAGCAATGAAGCAGAATCTGAGCAATCCCGCCTGCTAAAACTCCATAGCTAAGAAAATACACAATCTCATAGCTATCTTTACCATTTGCTAAGAATAGAGCTAAAATCATTGCAATATTTAGTAACGCTGTGTTGTAGGCACTAACCCAGAAATTATTTTTATATTGCAAAAGTGAGCTAAAAAAATTCACACAAAAGATTAAAGAAAGATACCAGAAATTTATCGCAACTATGGGTTTTGCAAGCATAATCGTAGTATCATCAAAGCCATAGGCTAGAATTTTTGTAAAAAAACCACTAAAAAAATAAACTAAAATGCTAAAAAAAACTAAAAAACTAAAAAATATCAAAAATATCGCAACGCTAAAGTTTCCCTTTTTTTTAGAGCTAATAAAACTAGGCAAAAAGCTCTGTGTGAAAGCTCCTTCTGAAAAGATTCTTCTAAATAAATTTGGCAATTTAAAAGCAATAAAAAATATATCACTATAAATTCCAGCTCCAAGTATGGATGCCATTGATAAATCTCTTAAAAAGCCAAATATGCGAGAGCATAGGATTCCACTACTATTTGTAAAAAAAGCTTTCTTAAACAAGTTTTTAAGCCCCAAATATTAAAATTTTGAAATAAGAATTTTATAATAAAAATTTTTAAGGAGAAATTTTAGTGCAAACAAATTTGATTAGAGATGTTGAAAATGTAGCTGAAATGATACACAAAGCCAGTATCAAGCTAAATGTTTCACCACAAGAGTTAGAGATAAATTTACAATCATTTAAAAATTATGTTAAAAATAAAGATTCTCAAGCTTATGTAGATGTAGATAATGCTAAATTAGACGATGATAGCTATTTTGATAATCAAGATATTACATTAAAGCAAACTTATGATTTTTCTATCACAAAAATCAAATATCGCTTTTTTGATATAAAAGTAGAAAATAATTTTGAAAATGTGATTTTGGTGCTATTTAGAGGTTTTAAACCTCCAAAAACTCTGCAAGAAATCGAAACTTTAATTAATGAAATCAATTCTTTGAAAGTTTTGAATGGAATCTTTTTAAGAAAAATTGATAGTGAAAAAAATAAAATAATTGAGGAAATAAAAAGTATTCAAAATATTTTGCAAGAAGATGTATTTATAAATCTCTCAAATGCCCCTAGTTTTAGGAATGCAAGAGATGGAGAGATAAAATTTGTTTCCAAAAATATCGATATGAATAAAAAAAATATTATTTGTGTAAAAGCAAATACAAAAATTTGTGAATTCCATTTATCCACTCGTGGAAATGCAGGGCGGAATCTTGCTGGAATCTACATCATTCCACAGCAAAAAGTCTCAACCCCGCCAACCTTTGGTGAAAATATAATTGAAATACAAAAGGAAAACTATAATGAATATTTGAATAAAGATAGTGGATTTGTGATTTTTGAAAATAATAATCTATCTTTTTGCACAGAATTAAATTTGGTTAATGTGCAAATTAGGGATAATTATCATTTTAGCGGAGATATAGATTCTAATACCACAATAACAATTAGCACGAAAAGCGAGTTTGAAGATGCACTTAAAAATGGCGTGTCAATAATGGCAAATAAAATCATAGTCAATGGTAATATTGGTGCAAAAACTATAATTAAAGCAAATGAGCTGCAAATTTCTGGGCAGAGTCACAAAGATTCTATTATTTTTGCTACAAAAGCAATGATAAATGTCCATAAAGGCACACTAGAATCTAGCAGTGCAAAAATAAATAGCTTTGAGAGTGCAGAAATTAAAAGTGAGGATGTAGAAATTACAAAGGTAAATGGTGGAATAATAGAATCTAAAAATATAAATATTATCGAGCTTTATTCAAACTCTAGCATAAGTTTTTCGAATAAATGTGTGATAAATTCCCTTAAAGGTGGTGGAAACAAAATTATATTTACACCATTAGCAGATTTAACAATAAAAGAAAAAATAACAGAACTTATGCAAAATCTAAGTCTAAATAAAGATAAGCAAAAAGCTCTAGAACTGCAGTTAAAAAAGCTAATTTATAAATATAATAAATACAAAGATACAGCTCAAGAACTAAAACAAATAATACAAAACGACAAAGAAAAAAATCAGCCGACAAAAGAATATGTATTGCAAAATTATAATTCATTTTTGCAAATTTCTAAATCAATACAGCAGACCAAACTAAAAATGGAGAATCTTAATAATGAGATACAAAATTTAAGCAATAATATTAAAGAATACCAAAAAAGTATTTTTGATGCAGAATTTTTATGCAAGGATGGTTGGTTAAAATATAATGATGTAATTTTTACGCTAATTGTTCCTAAAGTTAGCACTTCTAAAACTATCATTAAAGGCATAGGTAGATATTATTTTAGCAGTGAAGAAAAGAGATTAATTCATCAAAAAATATTTAAAAATGATGAAGATGAAACGATCAATAATCAAGGCTTTTAAAAAGGAGTAAGAATGATAGCTGGGCTTATGGGAAATGTATTTATGAGGGAATCTAGCAAGATTCTATTTAATGTAAATGGTGTGATTTATGAAGTCTTTATGTCGCTAAATGCACTTAGTGCTCTAAAAGATGATAGTGATACTTTGCTAATTACGCAAATAGTGCGAGAAGATGGAATCACTTTGTATGGATTTTTAGAAAAAGGCGAGAAAGACTTATTTGATAATTTAATCAAAATTAATGGTATTGGCGCTAGGATTGCGATTGCGATTTGTAGCTCATTTAGTCCTAGTGATTTTTTTAGCCTAATAAATAGCAATGATTTTGTAACCCTAAAAAAAGTCCCAGGAATTGGTGAAAAAATGGCAAAACGAATTATTGTTGAATTAAGTGGAAAACTAGAAAATATCGCTAATATTTCTTTGCCACAGCCAAAAATCGAGGCATTAGCAGCATTAGAATCTCTTGGATTTAAAAACACAGAAATTATGAAAATTCTAGAAAATATCACTAACACAGATACGCAAAGCATTATTAAAGAGGCTTTGCAAAAGCTAAAGAAAATATAAAATTTAATTAAAATAAATTTTTAAATTCTATATTTTAATATTTTGATTTTAAAATGGAATCTAAAAATATTTATTAGACTTTATTAAGATTCTATGCTTTTAGGCTTATTTTAAATATTTAATATTTGTAATCCAAAAACTTTTATTTGCAAATTTAATCCTTTTTTATAAGCATATTCTGCATATAAAAACAGAAATTTAGCTATTAATTTTAAAAATATGTTTAAATAAAGCTTTTAATTAATGAAGCTGTTTTGCAAATCTTTAGATTTAATTTATAGTTATTCCACAAGTAGAATTTAGAAAATCTATTTTAAAACAAATAATTTAGATTTTAATTTTGATATTTTTATGTAGCAGAATCTTAAAAATTAATCTTTTTTTGCTAAAAGTTTATTTAGAGATTTAAAAATAGATTATTTGTTTTAAAGTAATATTCTAAAAACTATAACTTTACTTTGGAAGCTAAATTTTAGATATAAGTATAACCTTTAAGAATCTAAATTAAGATTCATTCCATATTAAAATACTACAATATCTTAAATTTGGGAATTAGACTAGAAACTAAGATTATAAAAATTTAAATTCTTTAGAATCTAGTATTAGCTAAAAAATTTAACAGATTAGATTCTAAAGGATTTAAATATTATTTTACTAGATTTGATAGTGTTTTATCACCACTTTATTTAATATCAAAATTTAGAGCCTAGCCTTTTTTGCGTAAATTTTTAATTGGTTTAATTATGTGAGTTCTAAAAATTTGCTCTGGTTTTTTAATTTTAACATAAATAGTTTTTAGAAAGGATTTTAAAAATGAATTTCTAATATCACTATAAAAATTGCTATGAACCGAATTTACCCACCATAACCTAAAGTAATAGTGATTTGTTTGAAAAATATAAGAGTTTGGGAATGTATACATTTTGATCTGCCAGGGCTTTGGACCTCCAAAATGTATGATTTTCGCCTCTTTGCAAATATTTGTGTATTGTTCTTTTGTAGATTTTGTCGTGGCTTTAATTTCATCATTTGCCTCATCACTAAAGATGTGATGCCACGCTTTTTTTGGGCTATTTTCAATAAGTGCAGGAAAACAATTCCACCTACTATCAAGTAATAAAATATCATCATCAAATACCACATTTAGGGCGTCTTGGTCTGTAAGCCTCACATTTTTTAAGAGATTAAAAAGTTTAGATTCGATGTTTTGCTCTCGCCATTTTTTGAGATTTAGTAGCAAAAGTCCAGCATTGAAGCTATATTTTGTATTAATTTTATAGTTATTATTTTCATCTAAAACCACCATTGTTTGATCTGAAATTCTCTCATCTCCTACAACCCCGCACATTTTGCCCTGCAAATCGGTGCGATAAAGCTCTAAAATATTGTGATTTACAATCATATCAGAATCCAAATAGATACATTTTTCTATGTGCTGTGGTAGAAATGAGGCGATTTTTAAGCGATAATATGTGGTAAAATTGTGCCCCTCACCCCACGGAATATAGCTAGTAAAAATGTTATTATCTAGTAAGTAGGTTTTTATTTCTATATTAAGAGTTTGTGAGAGATTTTCTAGCTTTGCCTTATTTATAGGAGAAATAAAATCAGATAAAATATGAAAGATAAATTTTGCTTGGTTAGCATTTTGCTTGTTTAAATTATTTAGATTCTGTTTATTGTAATATTCCTTGCTGCCCCCCCCCTATTTTACAAAATTCATTTGCTTCGCTAAATTTTCCACTTAATATTTCAAATAATTTTACTCTACTAAAGCTTGGCACTAAATTTGCCTTATATTCACTACAAGCTGTATTAATAATGCTAAAAATAGCAGTAGCTATGTATTTCATATAATTATCATCACCACAAAAAACTATATGAATTTCACTATCCTTGCTTTGATTATTAGTGAATTTGCTGCTCATATTTAGATTATTTGAATTATCTTTATTATCACGCACAAAAATATCCTTGCTAGTAAATTGAATGAAAAATTATATAGATAATAAGCTTTAAAGAATTTAAATTTTTAAGATTAAATTAGATTCCACAAGTGGAATCTAGAAAATATAAAACCCCAAAACAAACATTTGAAAAATAATTTTTTAAGATTTTGTTTCTTTAGATTTCAAAAGTTTAGAATCAAAAAATCTACTTTTTAAAGTAAGTAATTTAGAATCTAGGCTTTAAAATTTAATATGAAACTTTTAGAGTAGAATACCACGGATTTATATATTCTATGGGATAAAATTGATTATTTGGGGCTTAAAAATGAAAAAATTATAATTAGTTTAATGTTAATATCTAGCTTGATAAATGCAAATAACACAGATGAAAACAAATTAGTAGGAGAATTTTAGTAGTATCAATTTCGGTAGCAACTTTTTGCTTTGAGCAAGAGAAAGAGTGGAAAAAATATAATTTGTGCTACGCTTATTCTAAAATTGTAAAAAAGGCTTTATTTGAATCTCATAAAACTAGAAATGATAAAAGCATTATATTTGAAATGATTGGTATGTTGTCTGTTGCTTTTATAAGCGATTTTAAACTGCTAAGAAGGGAATTAGCTATAAAACTCTATCTATTATGGAACAATTAGCCAAGAATAATACAAAAATATAATATTCATCTTTTAATAATTTTTATTTTTATATTTCTCTAGCTTGGGTTAATTAGCCTAAAGTGGAATCTATAAACTTATCATTACCCCTTTCTCACTCGCTCAAGCAAAATCTCATCATAGACTTTTTGTGCGATTTTCTCTCCCCCTATAAATTTGAGGCATTCTAGGGCAAAGGGAATCGCACTTGCCGGACCGATAGAAGTGATAATATTATTATCTACACAAACCACCTCATCGACACATTTTATGCTTGAGTTGGTAGAATCTTCACAGCCTGGATAACAGCAAAATCTATTTTTTAGCACGCCAGCCTTTCCTAGCACGATTGGTGAGGCACAAATCGCAGCTACTAGCTTATTTACAGAATCTAACTCTTTAATGATTGCTAAAATTTCCTTACTATTGCATAGATTTAGCATTCCATTATAACCACCAGCTAAAATTATTGCGCTTAAAGATTTAGCATCAATTTCACTAATCAATCTATCAGTTTTTATTTCTATGTTGTGTGCGCCTACCACACTACTACTTTCTCCTGCGATAATAACTTCAAGTCCGCCTCGTCTTAAAATATCAACTATTGAGACAAACTCAATCTCCTCAAATCCCTCATATAATGGCACTAAAATACTCAATTTTTCTCCTTAAAATAACTTTAGTAGCATTTTAAAATCAAATCTCTAAATTTACACTTAAGCTAAAATCTTAACATTACAAGACAAGAATTAAGATTAGAATAAGATAATAAGCACTTTTTACCCTTTCTTTTTATTCTCTAAATTAATTTCTCTCTAATTATTACAAATAAAATTTACTTTGATTTTGTTTAGTAAGCTAATTGATGCTAATTATTGCTAAAAACCAAAATACTAAATTTTAGAGCAAATAAAAATTAGCAAATAAATGGAATCTTAAATAAAAAATAGTTTAATTTTTGCAAATATAGGCAAATTACTTATTAAAATAACAATAATCAAAGAAAAATATTTTTTGAATTAAGTATGATTAAAAATTTTATTAATCAATAATTTTTAATTTAAACTAAAAATTTGGCTTTTTGTTTAGAATCCAAATTTGACTAAAGCATAATCCACTTATCAATAGAATCTATTTATATTGTTTTAAAATATCTTTTAATCGCTTTGGCGAGAGCATAGTTTTTTCGCAAGAAAGGTTTATGCAAAAGCTATTATTTGTATCTTTTGAGTGTGTGTGTCCGTGAATATTTAGCGAACAATCACTAAAGCGATAATAGTCATCTAGCACATCACGAATCTTATCGAATCTATCATCTTTTTTGCGGTTAAATACAGGAAAATGCGAAAATAAAATTCGCTCTCCAGCAATATCCACAATAATACCATTTAGAAAGATTTTTTCATCGATATTTTTGTATTTTCTTTTTATTTTTTCTCTTACTTTTTGCCTTTCATTGATTTTTAAAATCACTTTATTTTTCGTTTTCCAGCCAAGATTTAGCAATTTTTCAAATTTATTTACATCATTGTTGCCAATCACTAGCCTTTTATTGCCATTTAGTTTTTTTACATAACTTAATCCATCTTTAAAATAAACATCGCCTAAATGCAAGATATTGCAATTTTTACCAACTTTGGCATTCCAGTTATCTACAAGTAAATCAAAATGATTTTTATACCCAAGCTGTTTTGCTATCATATTTCTAATTTGCTCTCGCTTTGCAACCGAATCTTGCCCAAAATGCGTATCTGAAATAATATAAGTATCTAATGTTATTTTCACTTTTTGTATCCTTAATTAAAAACTTGTAAATTCTTAATTTTTTGCAATTTTTATTTCTATTTTTATTCCATCATCAATATTTTTAGCTTTTATACTGCCAAATAAAATATCTTCTACTATTACCTTGCAAGTTGGAAGTCCTAGCCCTGATTTAGACTTTTTGGTCGTATAAAATAAATCAAAGATTCTATCAATCTCACCTTTTTTCATACCACCAGCATTATCTTCTATATTAATTGATATAAAATTATCATCTAAATTTTCTATGATAATGTCAATTCTGCCATAATAATTTGTGCCTTTATTTCTATTAATGCTTTCTATAGAATTTTCAATAATATTAAATAACACAAATCTCAAAGCATATTCATTGCAGTAAATTTCTTGCAAGTCACCTTTTTGAACTATGGTTATTGCTATGTTATTTACCATATCTTTGAAAAACATTGTCTCTTGGATATTTTCTATTAAAGATTTAATATTTATTGATGATTTAATATCTGTCGGTGAATAAAATGCAATCAAATCTCTTATAGTGCTAATTATTTTTTCTTGTGAGTAATTAATACTATTTACATCAGATTCTATACTAGGATAGAGGGCTTTAAATTTATCTGTTTGTTCTTTTATTGAATTTGTGTATTGATAAATTTTTGTAATTAAAATATGAAGTGTTAATAATATAGAATGAGACCTGTCTTGCTTCACAAGGAGTAGTCTATTTCTATTTCTTTTATCTTCTAAATATTTTCTAATAGAAATATTGCGAATATTAAAATAAACTACATTTTCTCCATTAATATGGCTAATATTTGCATTAATCTCAACAGGGAAACTTTGATTTTTATTTAGCATTAGGGCTTCGAATAATAGAGATTCTTTGTTTAGCTTTGATAATATTGCACTAATTCGATCTCTCTCACTAATGTGAAATAAATCCAAAATATTATCATCAAAGTCTTCCACTCCTAACATTTCCTTAATCTTAATATTAGAATCTAAATATTTTAGAATCTTATTATCCACCACATTGTATGAGAAAATTAAGATGCCATCATTATTGATATTAAATAATCTATAATAATCAAATTTACCCTTTATATTACTGGAATCTAACTGATAGCTTGATTTGAAAATATTTGTGATATTTAATTCTAAATCAATAGTAAAATTATTCTTATAATCATCAATAATGTTTCTATATGAAAAGTAACTAATAATTTCATCATTGATTTTTACTTTCACAATTTTTGAAATATCTTTTAGCACATCTATTGAATCTAAAATATCATATTTTTTACTCTCTAAATCCAAATGAGCGCAATTTGAAAATAAAATATTACTATCAAAATCCCTAACCATAATATTAAAAGGTATATAAGATAAAGCTTGTTTTATATTGTATAAGCATCTTTCTAATTTATGTAATCTTCCTTCTTTCTTTCTTTGTGTGTATTTGCAAACTATTGCAATCAAGCAACTGCAGGATAATAATAAGAATCCAAAAACAATCTCCCCTTTAAAAATAATTACCAAAGAAAAGATAATATTTAATAAAATAAATAATAAACTAGCTAAATTTCCACTACCAATAATTTTACTAACTCTCATATAAACTCAAAATTTTTAAAATAAAAATAATTTTATCTTAAAAAATTAAAATAAAAGCATTTTTTTTAATAAATTTTACTAGAATTATAGCTTACAGCATTTTATATTTAAGGGGTTGTTTTAATGGATATTGGTAATATAAAACAAATAGAGCAAGCAACGCAATTTGGATTAAAAGATATAAGAAAAATAGGTATAGTGCTGATTTTTATGTTTATAGCTTCACTCATTGCAGTGATATTTAGCAACACAACAAATCATATTTTACTAATTTTTAGTGTTGTTGTTGGTATGTATATGGCGATGAATATTGGTGCAAATGATGTGGCAAATAATGTTGGACCTGCTGTTGGTTCAAATACGATGAGTATGCTTATGGCAATAATTATCGCTGTAATATTTGAAGCAGGTGGAGCGATTATCGCAGGTGGTGATGTTGTCGATACGATTCGCTCTGGAATTGTCTCACAAGATTCTTTTAGTGATATAAATATTTTTATCGCTGTGATGTTATCAGCTCTCATTTCTGGTGCATTATGGCTTAATCTTGCTACTTTAGTGGGTGCTCCTGTATCCACAACACATTCAATTGTAGGTGGATTAATCGGTGCTTCAATTGCAGCAGGTGGATTTGGAGTAGTGAATTGGAAAGTTATGTTAGGAATTGCTTCAAGCTGGGTAATTTCGCCTGTAGTTGGAGGTGTGATAGCCGCACTTTTTCTTATGATTATAAAACAAACAATAACCTATCAACAGGACAAAACCATAGCGGCTAAAAAAGTTGTGCCAATTTTGATTTTCATAATGTCGTGGTCTTTTATTTTGTATTTATTTCAAAAGGGATTATCAAAAGTAGTTTCTCTAAATTTAGCAACTCAAATAATAATTTCTTTTATCATATCATTAATAGTTTTTGTAGCTTCAAAGCCACTCATTGGTAAGAAAGCAGATTCGCTAAAAAATACCAAAGATGCAATAGGAGATTTATTTACATTTCCACTAATATTTGCAGCAGCATTACTTAGTTTTGCACATGGTGCAAATGATGTGGCAAATGCTATTGGCCCACTAGCGGCAATCAATCAAGCTTTAAGCGGAGTAATGCAGGCAAAATCAAGTGTGCCTATTTGGATTATGGTTTTAGGCGGACTTGGAATCTCCATTGGACTTGCACTTTATGGACCAAAACTAATTAAAACTGTTGGCAGTGAAATAACAGAGCTAGATAAAATTAGGGCTTTTTGTATTGCACTTTCTGCCTCAATTACTGTCATTATAGCTTCTGCATTAGGACTTCCTGTAAGCTCTACACATATAGCTATAGGAGCAATTTTTGGTATAGGATTTTTAAGAGAGTATTTAAAAAGTAATTATAAAAAAATGGAGCAAGAAATCATTCAAGCACATAAAGGAAAAGATGCCATAATTGTAGAAAAATTCTTAAATAATTTTCAAAAAGCCTCCATTAAGAAAAAACAAATAATTCTAAAAGAGCTAAAAAACAACAAAGAATTCGCAAATAAAATAAATAAAAAAGATAAAAAAGCACTAAAAAGAAATGTCAAGGAAGAGTTAGTAAAGCGAAGTGCTATTGTAAAAATCATTATGGCGTGGATAGTAACTGTGCCTATATCTGCACTTGTAAGTGCTGTGGCGTTTTTTATTATTGTGCAGTTTGCAGATAGTTTTTAAACTTGTATTTTTAGAATCTAGGATTCTAAAAATATGTGTTATATTTTAAAAAATCAATAGATTGGCTTTTTATGATTTTAGATTCTAGAATCTAAATAAATAAAAATATTGTTAAATATTAGATTTATATTTTATTTAAGGATATAAATGAGACGAAAAGATAGAGAGCTAGATAAACTACAAGCCCTTCATATAATGAAAGAAGCACAATATTGCACTATTAGCTCATCTGCTGATTGTGTGAAAGATTTTAAGATTAGTGATAAAGCGATTCAAAATCCACTTGATTATGCGATATTTAGCATTCCTATTTCGTTTGTTTATGATGATAATTCTATTTTTATTCACACAGCAAAACAGGGGCGAAAAATAAGTTTCTTTAATGATGAGAGTTTGGTTTGCTTGGTATTTGTAGGCAAGGTAAAAGTACCAGATTTATTTAGCAAGGAAGAAGTAGAATTTATTGCAAATAATACGCCAAAAAAGCTAGGGAGCCATATTTTTACCACAGAGTATGAAAGTGTGATTGCTTATGGGAAAATCTATTTGGTAAAGGACAGAGTAAAGCGAAATAGAGCAATGCAACTACTATGTGAAAAATATACACCAAAAAGCATTGATTTTGCACAAATTTCAATAGATTTAGAATCTAGCTATTTTAATGTATATGAAATAAAACTTAAGCAAATAAGTGCTAAAGCAAAGGTTATAAAATAATTTTTAGTTTTATCTATTTTTGGAAATTTTTATTTTTGTAGTTTGAAGTTTATTTGGTTTGCTAGATTTTAGAATCTTTATTTTAGGCGAATGTTTTATTTAATATTTGGAATCTATTTTTATTTTGTTTCTTAAAAATTTAGATTTAACTTTGTTTAAACTTTGAGCCAAAAAAGTGAAGTTTATCTTAATTTTTTTTGTTATCTTCATTTTTAGTTTCATCGCTCTCATAGGAAAATATGGGCAGCCCAAGCTTGTATCTAATCGCAAAGATTCTAAGACTAGAGCCTATAATTAAAGTTATTATTGTTGAGGTAATTTCATCTAGTCCAATAAATACAATTAGAGCATAGTAAAGCATTGCAGAGAGGATTGAAACACCTGCATAAATCTCTTTTTGAAAAACTAATGGAATGCGATTACAAAAAATATCTCTCAAAATCCCGCCAAAGATTCCTGTGATGCACGCTGAAGCGATAGATAGTATCATTCCATAGCCCATATCCATAGCAATCTTTGCACCTATTATGCTAAAAACTACAAGCCCTAAAGCATCAAGGCTTAAGAATAATTTTTCAAGTTTTATTAAAGTCTTTGGAATCCTAGTAGTAAAAATAGCAGCAAAAGCAATTAGAATAATATATTGAGGGCTTTTTACCCAAGTGAGTGGATAGTGATTTAGTAATACATCTCTTATAGAACCGCCGCCAATAGCAGTTACTAGTGCAATAAAAATCACGCCAAAAAGATCCATTTTGTATTTTCCTGCGGCTAGTGCCCCTGTGATTGCCTCGATTATGATTCCAAAAATCCATAGCACCCCTAGAAGTGAAAAATCAAAATAAAATCCATAGTAATCAAACTGCACTTTTTACCCCACGCATTCTAAAAATCAATTTTTGTATTGTAATTATTTTTAATTAAAAAATTCTATACATTTTTAGATAGAATCCAAAAATTTAAAATCATTCCAAAAGTTTAATAAATAATAAAAATCTAAAAGAAATTTAAATAAGAGGAATTAAATATGAAAATTTTTGGCACAGATGGGATTAGAGGAGAGGCAGGAAGCAGAATCACACCTTTCACCGCACTTCGAGCAGGGCTTGCTGCGGGAATCTATTTTAAGAAAAATACAAATAGAATCTTAATAGGAAAGGATACTAGGAGAAGTGGCTATATGATAGAAAATGCCCTAGTATCTGCTTTTACTTCGCTAGGATATGATGTAATACAAATAGGTCCTATGCCGACTCCAGCGATTGCATTTCTAACGCAAGATATGCGTTGTGATGCGGGGATTATGATAAGCGCTTCACATAATCCATTCTATGATAATGGAATAAAATTTTTTAATAATAATGGCAGAAAACTAGATGAAAAGAAAGAAGATGAAATAGAGGCAATCTTTAATGATTTAGATGAATTAAGGGCACATTTTAAGACTAAAATAGATATTGGCTCTTCAAAGAGAATTGATGATGTTATAGGGCGCTACATTGTGCATATTAAACATTCTTTTCCAAAAGATATTAGCTTAAGAGATATTAGAGTAGTAATTGATAGCGCTAATGGGGCGGGATATAAGGTCGCCCCTATAATTTTAAGTGAGCTGGGCGCTGATGTGATTAGCATTAATGATAAGCCAAATGGTTATAATATTAATGAATCTTGTGGGGCGATGCACCCAAATATTTTGAGTAAGAAAGTTTTAGAATCTAGGGCTGATATAGGTTTTGCATTAGATGGCGATGCAGATAGGCTAGTGGTTGTTGATAATAAGGGAAACATTATAAATGGAGATAAGATTCTAGGCTCTCTTGCGCTGTATTTAAAAAATGAAAAAAGACTAAGAAATAATGGAATGGTTGCCACGATAATGAGTAATATGGCGCTAGAGGAGTATCTCTCTAAAAATAAAATTAATCTAATTCGATCAAATGTCGGTGATAAATTCGTGCTAGAAGAGATGAGTAAGCATAATTATAATTTTGGTGGAGAGCAAAGTGGGCATATAATACTTAGTGATTTTGCATTAACAGGCGATGGAATTGTAAGTGCATTGCAAATTCTCGCACTCTTGCTTAGGTCAAAAATTCATAGCTCTGAACTATTAAATCCTTTTGAGCTATATCCTCAAATTCAAGAAAATATTAGCATAAATCATAAAAAACCGCTAGATGCTATTAATTATCAAAAGCTAATTCCTCAAAATATTAGGCATATTATTAGATATTCTGGCACTGAAAATAAGCTTAGAATCTTACTTGAGGGGAAAAGTATCGATAAATTAGAATCTACAATGGAGGTTTTAAAAGAATGTTTTGCCAAAGAATTAAAATAAATTTTTAGAATCTAAATGAAAAAAAATATTATTTTTATCGTTTGTATTTTTTTAGCTTTGCTGCTTGACCAAATTATAAAACAAGTGATTCTGCACTATGGGGAGATTGGCAATCCTCTGTTTCAAAGCAAATTTATTGATATAGTTTTGGTTTTTAATAAAGGAGTGGCGTTTTCGCTGGGAAGTTTCTTTGGAGAGTGGCTAAAGTGGATTATATTAGCTTTGCTTTTTGTTATGCTTTTTATTATTAAAATTAGTAAGGACTTGTTTGAAAATTATTATATTTATTTTGGGTTGATACTTGGTTCTGGCTTTAGCAATGTGCTTGATAGATTTATTCATAATGGTGTGGTTGATTATATATTCTGGCATTATGGCTTTAACTTTGCAGTCTTTAATTTAGCAGATTCAATCATAAATATAAGCATAGCTTGCATAATCATTCAATATCTTTATAAAAGTAGAAAGGAAAAAAATGTTTGAGTATTATTTTAAACGATTTGTGATAAAAATCGCTTGCTGGTTCATTCCTACAAAGAAATTAAGATTAAAATTTAGGAATAATTTTACTCTTGGTGGAAAAATGAAAGTTCTAAATCCAAATAGCTTTATTCCTAGTGAAATTTCACATAAAATTGAGAAAATTAATCCACTAGAATTTATAGAATCTTATAAATCGCATCTTAAGCCAAAGCCACTAAATGAGATATTAAGGGATAGGATAGATTCTGCTAATGCTACCAAATCCAAAATAATAGAATCTGATGTTGCAAAATCTGCATTAATAGAATCCAAATTAGTGAAATATAAAATTAATCAAATAGATTCTACCCCCCCCCAATTTTAATAACCACAAACAAACTTTAACTTATTTGAAAAATAAAGCAAAACTAGCATATAAAGGTGTCTCTCATAATGGCTATTTTAATTTTGATAAAAATGCAAAAGACCCCAAGTCTCCTTTAAATCCTTGGGGTTATATAAGAGTAAAAAATGAAGCACACACGCTAAGAGCTTCACTTTATTCAATTTTGCCAGCAATCCAGCGAGGAGTTATAGGTTATAATGACTGCGATGATGGAAGTGAAGAGATTATCTTGGAATTTTGTGAAAAATTCCCTAGCTTTATTCCTGTGAAATATCCATATAAAGTAGATATTAAGAATCCAAAAAGTAAAAATAATATGTTTTATATGTATTGTAACTATGTTTTAAATGTGATTCCAAAGGGTGAGTGGCTAGTAAAAATTGATGTGGATCATATATATGAGAGTAAGCGATTGTATAAAAGCTTTTATTTAGCGACAAAAATTTGGAATCTAGTGCTTCTTCCTAGGGTAGATTTTCATTTTAAAAATAATAAAATTTTTGTATCTAAAAATTGCAAAGGGATTTTTGAGGGTGACCAATATCTTATAAATAATTTTGGGTTAAAGTTTATTGAGTATAATGGTGGTTTTGAGCAGTTAAATCAACACACAACACACATTATAAGCACAGAGATGAATAATTGGCATTTCCCCTACCTTAAAGATTCTAGAAAAGATAGAGCAGAGGAGATTAAGTGGATTTATTTGGAAGAATGGCAAAGTGATGAGATAGGAAGCAGAATCCCAAATGATATGTTAGATTCTAAATATATATTAGAATTTTGCAAAAACTTTGAGCTTTAAAAAATGATTAAATATACTAAATTAAAGTTTTCTTATTTTTATTTCCTTGCATTTATCTTTATGAGCTTCCAAAAAATCCCTTTTATAAAAATATTTTTTCACATTTATTTCACACTATCTATACTATAATTTTGCTACTCAAAGAATTAAAAACCAAATTAGCACATTAAAATAAAAATTTATAATTTTTGGAGGAAGAAATGAAAAAATATTTCCATAAGATTCATATTTATATAAGTATATTTTTCTTACCTATGGCACTTATGTATGCGATTACTGGAACTTTGTATATTTTTGGCATTGAGGAGAATAGTGGTGCTATCACAAATACTTATAAAGTGGAATCTAAAAATAAGCTTATAGAGGAGAATATGGCAGATTTTATGATTAAATATTTAAGGGATAATAATCTCAAGCTTCCACAAAATCTAGTAGCAAAAAATAGCAGAAATGGAATCCAGATAGGTGGAATCTACTATTCTGCATCTATAAAAAATATCCCACAAAATGCTAACTCTATTAAAGATTCACAAAATATAACAAATGTTTATGAAATCACCACAATACAGCGAAGTATCTATGGTTCTTTGGTTTTGCTACATAAATCAAAAGGTAAATTTTATTTTGATATTATTGCTACTGCCTTTGGAATAGCCCTTATTGTGCTGTATTTATCTGGTCTTATTATTACTTCATTTTGTATAAAAAGGCGAGGGAAGGCAGTTTTTACATTTACTATAGGATTATTAACGCTTGCTATTCTTGCATATTTGAGTGTGTGATTTATTTTGATTAATAAAAATAAATAATTGTTTATAGTTAGATTATTGATTTTATTGTGTGAATAATTAAATATTTTAAAATAAAATATTTAATTATTTATCGAAGAATTATGTTTGAGAAAAAGAAAATTATCAAAAGCTTTCAGATGATATTTGTTCAATTATTAAAGATATAAATAAAAAATATTTTATGGGGACAATAATCTATATTGTGCATATTAGACAGATTTAGTAACATTTGGAACTAATCAAGCTGTAATAATCGATAGACAGCAGTGCATTTCAACCATAAGTTATTAAAAGCAATAGAGGTAAAAACACATAATGAATATATAAAATCATTTATCAAAAGATTTATAAATTTAGGAATAAGTTAGTAATAAAGATGAGATTAAAACCCATTGAGCAAGATAGAAAAGCTTTAATTTAGTTATGAAGGATAGATAGAGTGAAATAGATAGAAAATCTCATCTAAAAAGCAAATTACCAATTTTTTCTAAAGGAATTAGGTAAAAAACAAGAAGAAAGTTTTTAGTCTTGAGGAAATTTATGGAGCATTTTTAGGATTAACTTTGGTGGGTATAGGATATAGACTGGTGATGATGACCCTCAAATAATTTTTGAGAGCATTAATACAACAGGAGTTGAGCTAAAAGCAGTTGATTTAATAAGAAAATTTTTAATGATGGATAAGGATCCAAATGAATAAGAAGATTGTTTAATACTTATTGGAAAAATATAGAAGAAAGATTAGAAACAGCAAAGATAATAGAATTTTTTACTTTATAAGTTTATTATTGATGATGAAAAATATTTAAATGATCTATATTAGAATCCAAGAAATAAAATTATTTTAGAGAGAAAGATAAGGATAATTCCGTGATTTAAATTTTTGGTGTGAGCCCATTCATTCTTAATGCAAGTAATTAATGATTTTTCAAATGAAAGAATTGATTTTGAAAATTTTAATGCGATTTTTAAATATATTGATTAGCTACTATGTAAGACGCGGAATCTGTGGAGTAGAAATAAACGCCCTAAAAAATACTTATTTTATATAATGAAATTAAAAGATAGCTATGGAAAAATAAGTTTAAGATGGATTGCAAATATTTTTTAGGAATTCAAATTACAAGATATGTTTTTTACAAATGATGATAAATTGTATAGAGATTTTATAATTACTGATACTTATTAGCTAAAATATTCTTTAAAATTTATTTTTCTTGAGATTGAAAAATTGAGCAATTTGATACATATAAACCTAGCTTTATAAGGGAATATCCTATGGGAATAGAAGAAAAATATTTAATAAATTTTTGTAGAATTTTACTTTTTTATTAAAATAAAACAGAAGATTTAAGAGATAATCTAAGTAAATATATCAAAGGTTATAAACTAAAATCCAAGTGATTTTAAAATATTGACATAATTTAGAATCTAAATTTGCTTAGATACTGCTTTTTATGTTGTTATTTATAGAATCTAAAACCTAGTCTATAATTTAGAGATTAGGATCAGAATTTTTATAAATCTAGAATCTTTCTTTAGCCTTTAATAAGGATTAGAATAAGCCAAATAAGTGAAAACTATTTATGATTATTAAAAAGCTTTTAAAGTCATAATTAATTTAAAGTATCCACAGACAATTTAAATGATGAAAATATTTACTAAATTAATTTTTAAACTTTGTTTTTAATTGATTAAATTCTAGTATTAATTTAAATTTCTATTTAAATTTATCTTTAATACTTTCAATCCACGAATCTATTCTCTTTGCGCTCAAATCGCTTTGATTATCCTCATCCAGTGCTAATCCCATAAATTCATCTCCATTCAAGGCGTTTGTGCTAGTGAATTCATAGTTTTCATTTTTGCTTTGTCCTATGATTGTGGCTTTTTTAGCGAGATTTGCTAATAAGCCTATGCTATTGCAAAATGTATCGCTATACAAATCTTGATCGCCAAGTCCTATGATTGCTACAATCTTACCGATAAAATCATCTTCGCTTAATGAAGTTGCAAAGTCTTCCCAGTCGCTTTGTAATTCGCCATCTCCATAGGTTGATGATGCTAGAATCAAATTATCAAATTTAGCCAAATCCTCTTTTTGTGCTTTAGAAACATCAAATAATTCACAATTTTGTAATTTTAAAGCGATAGATTCTACTATCTCTTGTGTCTTTCCTGTTGTAGTTCCATAAAAAATACCAATTTTATTCATTTTACAATCCTTAAATTAAATTAAATTTTTATTTTAAGAAAGTTAAAACACTAAAACAAAAAACCTAAAAATAAGTTTAAAATCACTATTTTTTTTGATAAAATTCATTTTTATTTTTAAATTTAAGCAACTTTCAAGGCTATTTTTAATGGAATCTACATCAAATAATATTGATAAAAAAAGTAATATTAGTTCAACCTTGCAAACAACTTTATATATAAAAGAAAAGTTACAAAGTGGTTTAAATAACTTTATCAACCACGAATCTTTTGGTGGAATCTTATTATTTTTCTGCGTAGTTCTTGCAATTATCGTAGCAAATAGTAATTATCGTGAGCTATATTTTAATGTAATGGAAATGGAGTTTGGCGCATTTATCGGCAATGATTCCATTAAAATTAGCATTATACATTTTGTAAATGATATTTTAATGTCTTTGTTTTTCCTAATGGTTGGATTAGAAATGAAGCGAGAGGTTTTGTATGGTGAGCTTGCTGGATTTAAGCGAGTTAGCTTTTCTATTTTATCTGCAATAGGCGGGATTATCATACCTATTATTATTTATTTGTATTTTAATCACGATACAGATTCTGCACACGGATTTGGTGTAGCTATGAGCACGGATACGGCTTTTGCACTTGGTGCAATATTGCTGTTAGGAAAGCGGATTCCAAGGGTTGTGAAAATCTTTTTGGTTACTCTAGCTGTTTTTGATGATTTGGGTGCGATTTTAATTATCGCATTTCTTTACACAGATAATCTAAATTTATTTTGGATTTATATATCAGGCATTTTAATTTGCATTCTAATATATCTAAATTATAGAGATACAAAACATTTGTATAGCTATATTTTTATAGGAATCCTGCTTTGGATAGCGGTGTTTCAAAGCGGAGTTCATGCTACAATAGCGGGTGTGATATTAGCATTTGCAATTCCGGGGCGTTCAAATGTGAGAAAAAAGTATTTTGTTAGCATTTTAGATATGCTAGAGGAGTGGAATAAGCTAATAAGTAGCGAGAAAAAAAGCTCTCTTTTGAAAAAGGAGGAAAAACGAAGCTTTATTTATGGTTTTTTTCGTGGAATCTTGTTGTTTTTTAAATCCGATGAAAATAAAAAGATAGATATTGAAGAGACAAGTAAGCAGATTCAAATGCTTGATATGCTATCAAAATATTCTCGCTATGCGCAGAATCCGCTTGTAAAAATGGAGCTCGTTTTGCAGCCTATTTGTGCTTATTTCATTGTGCCTATTTTTGCGTTTTTAAACGCTGGAATTAGCTTTGATGGTGGCATAAATTTAAATATAGATGGAATCTTAATGGGGACAGCACTTGGATTAGTGGTAGGAAAACCGCTAGGAATTTTGTTATTTTCATTTTTAGGGGAAAAACTAAATATCGCAGTAAAGCCAACAGGGCTAACTTATAGCCATATATCAGCAATCGGAGTGCTTTCAGGTGTGGGCTTTACGATGTCGATATTCGTTGCAAATCTCGCATTTGATACGAAAGAGCAGATCGTCTTAGCAAAACTTTCTATTTTGATTGCCTCATCGATTGCCATTGTGCTTGGGATTATAGTTTTATATTTTGCTACAATAAAGAAAAATCCTGCTATTCAAACTATCCAAACAAGTCAAGTTTCACAAGCAGAACAGCAAATTGGTCAAAATTAAATTCTTTTATTATGCAAAATTAAAGTTAAAAATTTATAAAAAATAAATTTGCTTAATTTTTTAGCTATATTGTGGTGCAAGTTTCTAATTCATTTGGATTGGGAATCTCTTTTGTTTAAAGAATATAAAAAATAATTCATTAAATTTATTGTCTAATTTTTGACAAAGCTACTAATAAAATAGAAAAATAATAAAACAAGATTTATAAAAACATTAGCTTAAGTTAGAATTAAATTTGGGCTTTGTTTAAAATTTTTTAGTTTTTATATTTGATAAATTTCTTTTTGTCTATTTTTAAAGCTAACTGCATTTTTAAAGCCAATTTCTTTGGCTAATTGAATTGCATAGTCTTTCTTAAATCCAACTTGATTTGGTGCGTGTGCATCGGAGCTAAAGGTGATTTCAATATCCATTTTTTTAACAAGCTCTAAAATCTCTTTGCTGGGGTAAATTTCACTTACCATTTTTCTAAGCCCAGCAGTATTAATCTCTACTACCATATTATTATTTTTTATAGATTCTAGAGCTTTTAAAATATGTGGTTTTAAATCCTTGCTAGGCTTATTGTTAAAAATTTTTAGCAAGTCAAAATGCCCCACTATTTCAAAAAGCCTACTCTCTGCCATATTTTTGATAGCTTCTAAATACTCAATCCAAATTCCATTAATATCTCTTTTTGTATATTCTTTTATAAATTCCTCATTATCAAAGCCCCAATTATTTAAAAAATGCACAGAGCCAATCAAATAATCAACTTCACTTTCTAGAATTTTTTTTTCTATCAAATGCTCTTTTTTGTAAATATAATCCACTTCAAAGCCAACTCTAATGTCAATCTCTCCTTTATATTTAGCCCCAAGATTCCTAATCTCATTAATATATGGATCTATTTCATTAAGCTCCATTCTATATTTTTCATCGAATTTCATTGGGGCGTGGCAGGCAAATCCAAAAATATCAATTTTTTGCCTAATTGCTTCTTGTATATACTCTTCACACTCGCCAATAGCGTGATTACACCTTTTTGTATGATTGTGTAAATCGATATTCATTATTATTTCTCCTTATGAGCCAATAGGATTTAACTTTCTTTTAGAAAATGATTTTTATTTTTTAGAAAATATACGATTCCAAATTTTCTAAAGAACTCTGCTGCAATGCTAGAATCTACTATCTTATCTTTGTCTCCTAAATACACAATTATTTTTATCCCTTTATTTGTAAGTGTCTTTAAATTTTCTTTTTTAAATTCATAATTTAGCAAAGATTCTAAATCACTTAATTTTGGAGTGGCTAGAAATTTAGCCCACTCCTTCCTAAATCCAGCATTTTTTAAAAAAAAATTCATATAAAATTTTTGATTTTTTTTAAAAGATTCTATTTGAGAGTGTCTAAAGTTAGAATCTTTATTATTAAAAAATGCAGGAGAGAATAGAAAAATCTTATTTATTCTATTTTGTGAAGCTAGTGCAAAGTCTATTGCTTTCTGCGCTCCATAGCTAAAACCAGCAAGATTGTAGTTAGCATCCTCTAAAAATTCGCTAAATAAGCTGCTTTCATTCTCAAAGCCAAAGCCACTAAAAAAAATCAATTAAATATTTCCTTTTTAACTATTTCTCTTAATTCTTCTTTTGAGATTTTCTCATTCTCAAGGAGTATTTTTTGCACCTCTTCCAATGCACTTTTAGCACTTGTGAAGAATACTTTTAACTCCTCTTTTGCACTATCTAGTATTTTTAAAATATCGTTTAAATCTGTTATGATTCGTTCTGCCATAGCATAGTTTTCACTCATATCTCTTGCTATTTCTTTAGCGATTTTTATATCATCTTTGGCATTTGTATAAGTTTCACCATTATAAAGTTCTAGCACGACATTTCCACTTAATGCAATTTTGATTTTATTAATCAAATCTGTTTTTGAAAATATATTTCTATCACTTTCTTTAATGCCATCGCCTAGTAGTGAAATCTTATCAAAATCTATATCATACCAGTATGCGATAATTGCCTTTGCAGCTTGATAAAGTGCTAGAATTTCTTTTTCTCTTTGGCTAAAGCTAAGTTGCTTTTTAACCCCACTTGCAATTTTATTATGAGAGATGAAAAAATCATCATTTGTAATTATGTTAGATTTTCGTCTTATTGCATTCAGACTTGCTTCATTTACAAGTGAGGCTATGCTTGCCCCACTAAAGCCAACACACTGCTTTGCAATATCTTTAATATCTACATTATAATTTTTATTTTTTAAATAAAGCTCAACTATCTTGATTCTCTCATCCAGATCTGGCAAATCAATATAGATTCTTCTGTCAAATCGCCCTGCACGCAAAAGTGCGGAATCTAAAATCTCCAATCTATTTGTAGCACCAACAACTATAACACCGCTACTATCTAAAAAGCCATCCATTTCTGTTAAAAGCTGATTTAGCGTGGTTTCCCTCTCATCATTTCTGTTTCCGCCTCTTGCTTTTCCAACCGCATCAATTTCATCGATAAAAATTATACTAGGGGCATTTTGCTTTGCTTTGTAAAAAAGCTCTCTAACTCTCTTTGCCCCCACTCCTACATAAATTTGTGCAAAACTACTTCCGCTTTGATAAAAAAATGGCACTTTAGCTTCATTTGCTATGGCTTTTGCAATCATAGTTTTTCCTACGCCTGGTGGTCCAACTAATAGTACGCCTTTTGGCAGATAAACCCCAAGAGATTGATATTTAAGTGGATTCTTAAGATAGTCAATAATTTCTAATAAATCATCTTTTACCTCTTTAATCCCTGCTATGTCGTTAAAAGTGATTGTGAGATTTTGATTTTTATTGTTAAATTCCACACTATCCATTAAAGACTGGTTTTGTATATTTTTTTCTTTTTGCAATTCTGTATATTGTGGATTTTTCTTAAAAGTTCTATAAAGCACATTGCTTAAAACTGCAAATCCAAGCAATATAACTATAATAATTCCAACATCACCCAAAATATTATCAAATGAATTAGTAGCTTTTATCTCAACTTTTAAATCCTTTAGATTTTGTATATTAACTATATCTTTTGCAATTTTGTATTTTTTATTATTTGCATTTATGTAGATATAGTTTGAATCTAGCGAGATTTTAGAGATTTTGTTTTCATTTATTAAATTATCAAATTCAGAGCTAGTGATTATAGTAGTATTATCACGTATAAAAAGCACCAAACTCAAAATTGCAATTAGAGCAAGCCCAACTATGATGATAAATATACTTTTAGATTTCCGCATAATTTAGCACCTCTTTTACTTCATAGTTTTTAATTGAAAGCCATTTGTGAGAGAGATTTTTATCACTTTTTATTTTAATTTTGTTAAAAAACTGGTCTAGTCCATAGAAAAAATTCTCTTTTTTACTCTCCACTAGCACTTCTAGAGATTTTTTTGTCTCTCTAAATGCTAGATTTTTGGAATCTACTAGATTTTTTACTTTTTTTAATCTTTCTTTTGCAATTTCTTTTTTAATATCTAGCTTCATTTTGCTAGATAATGTCTTATTTCTAGGAGAGTAGATAAATGCGTGGATATGTGTTAGTGGAAGTAAAGAGAGATTATTTAACGCTGTATTAAAAATCTCTTCATTCTCTCCTGGATGTCCTACTATAAAGTCTGTTCCCAAAGCAAAGCCCTTTTTGGCAATTTTATTAAATAGCTCTAAATCACTCTCAAAATTATTTTTTCTATTCATAATCTCTAGTATAGAATCTTGTGTGTATTGCAAGGCTATATGAAGATGCTTTGCCAAAAAGCTAGAATCTAAAATCTCTAAAAAATCCTCTTTAATTTGCGAAGGCTCAAGGCTTCCTAGTCTAATTCGCTTTATTCCATCAATTTTGGCAATATCAAGAATTAGTTTTGGCAGTGTATCATTGCTATCTTTTCCATAACTTCCCATATTTGTCCCACTTAAGACTATTTCACTTATATTGCTGTCTGCCAATACTTTTACTTGCTCTATTATATGTTTTCTTTTTACACTCCTTGCCTTACCCCTAACTTGTGGGATAATGCAGTAACTACAATCAAAATCACAGCCCTCTTGTATCTTTATAAAAGCCCTGCTTTTTCCTACAAATTTTTTAATAATTGTGCTATCAATATGTGCTAAATTATCACTAAAATAGAATCTTTTCTTTAAATCTAGCAAGTTTGAAATATCCTGCTTTTTGCTATGCCCAAACACACCAAAGACATTATTTTTATCATAAGATTCTCTTCCTAATCCTTCTATCCCACAACCTGTGAAAATAATCTTTTTATTTAATTTTTTAACTTTTGATATATATTCTTTTACGCCTTTATCTGCTCCATTTGTAACGGTGCAAGAATTAATCACTATAATATCGCTTTCACTCTCACTTTTAGCCAAAGTGTAATCTTTGAGTGAAGCTATCATAATTTGCGTATCATAGATATTGCTTCTACAACCAAAGGTTTTAAAAAATACTTTTTCTTTCATTATTGTTTGTTTTCCTCATTTAAGAAATTTTCTTTTGGAAGGATTTTGTTTTGTGATAAATAATCTATATTTTTAAAATCTCCTTTTGGAATGATAGTTGTAGTTGGGTAGGATATTTCTATATCATCTTCTTTATTAAAAATTTCAACAATCTCACCTGAAATTAGACTATTTAGCATTAGTGTTGCATAGGCGTTTGTCTGAAACCAAATTGATATTTTAATACCATTTGGCACAACAAAGCTAAATACTCGTGGCTCGACATTCATATCACGCAGTGAATACTGCACTTTTAACATATTTAGCTGTCTTCTTGTAGTTTCTGTATAACCACTTGAATATTTTTTAGCAATATTGCTTGCAAGTTTTAGTGCTTTTTTGTAATTACTCTTAAATGTGATTGTAATATCTACTCCATCCCAGACAGTTTTCATATTAGAATGTGAATAATTTGCAATCATAGTTGTAAAAATTAAATTATTTGGGATGAAGATAATTCTTCCAGCTCTGCGATTTTCATTATAAGTTGTATAGGTTACATCTTCATACAAAGTAATTCTTAACATTGAAATATCAATCACATCGCCCACATAAATTATATTATCTTTGACAACACGAATTCTATCACCTTGCTTGATGCTTCCTCCGCCCATAATAACCATATAGCCAAAAAAGGACATAAACCAATCTTTCATAGCAATAGCAAGTCCAGCAGAGACAAAACCAATTATAGCTACAATATAAGTAACATTTTCAATATAAGCAAAGAGTAAAATTAGCACAATTATGCTTATATTAAATACATTTATAACTTTATTTATCGTGTAGCTCTTATTATTCTCGCCTCTTTGTGCATAGATTTTTAAAATGAATTTTATGATGAATGAAATTAGTGAAATTATTGCAATCGCAATTGTTATGTATAAAAGTTTTAGGGATTCCTCTTTGATTTCTTGCCTTACTTTATTTATATTATTTTGTGAATCTTTTTTAAAAATATTAATATATAGATTTAAAATATTTTTTATGGAATCTAGCTCGTTTATGATGTTTTCTGTATCTTGTAGTTCTGTCTTTTTGTTTTGCTTTGAGAGAATCTGTGCTTTTTTATTCAAAATTAAAAGCAAGTTTTCTAAATCATTAAAATTATCTTCTATTGCCTTTAATTGCGCTTTTAAATCTTTTATATATGATAAACCATTAGGGATTAAAAAGGGATTTGTGATTTTTGGAATCTCATTTGAGCTTTGCGTTTGTGCAAGCTCTTTATAAGGCTCGTCTTTATAGTTATGTAATAATTCTTCTTGTTTTTGCACCAAATCATATTTTTGTTCTAGCAAATTTAGCTTATTTCTTGAATCTGTATTTTGTGGTAATTCTTTTAGCTCTTTGATTTGAGATTCGAGATCTAGCTTTTCATTCCGCACAGCATTATATTCATTATAATTTTTATATTTTGTAATCCAAGGATTATTTTTAATTTTAGAATCTAGGGTTATCAAATCATTATTTAAATCGTTAGCAATGATAAAAGAAATAAAAAATAAAAAAATAAAAATCCGCAAAATTGCCAAACCCCCTATAAACCTACTTAACCTAAAGCTTCTAAAACCAAATCTTTTGGTGGATTTTCTACAATTTCAAAAGCCCCAATTCCATTTGGGAGAATAAATCTTAATTTATCATTTTGACTTTTTTTATCCAAAAATAATTTTTTATAGAAATCATTTTTGTCTTTTACTTCATATTCTGTTGGGAGATTATATTTTTTAAGTAGATTTAGGATTCTATCACTTTCATTTTGACTAATTTTTCCTAATTTTAATGCTAATCTATTTGCCTTTATTATTCCAAGGCTCACAGCCTCGCCGTGCAAATAAGTAGAGTAGTTTTCTAGTAATTCAATCACATGCCCAAATGTGTGTCCATAGTTTAGTGCTGCTCTAATGCCACTTTCCCTCTCATCTTTACGGATAATATCTGCTTTAATTTGAATACTTTTTATAATGGCTTTTTCCAAATCCTCTTTGGAATTTAAAAGATTCGCATTTTCTAAAAAGCTAAAAAAATCTTTGTCAAAACATACTGCCATTTTGATTATCTCACTAATTCCAGCTCTGAACTCTCTTTTATTTAGCGTGGAGAGAAAATTCGTATCGATATATACAGCTTTTGGCTGATGAAAGATTCCAATTAGATTCTTGCCAAAAGCATTATTTATCCCTGTTTTTCCACCTACACTCGCATCGACTTGTGCTAGAAGCGTGGTTGGAATATTTATAAAATCAATTCCTCTTTGATAAATCCCAGCAGCAAAACCACTCATATCGCCAATCACGCCACCACCAAAAGCAATGATTAAGGATTTTCTATCAAGCTTGTGAATAAAAGCATTATCTAAAATCGCTTCAATGCTTTGCATATTTTTATAAGATTCTCCATCTTTTAGTGTGCAGATAAAGACTTCTTTATTTTCTAAATTAGGTAGAATCTTTTGGATATGAAGTGCAGAGACTTTTGGGTTTGTGATTATTAGAATCTTGCTGTGATGTATTTCTTTTAGCTCTTTTAGTTTCGCAATTTCGCTAATATAAACATTGTAACTATTTTCTTTTAAATCAATTTTTATTGCTTTCATTTAACTTCTTTAAAAATATAAAATTCCTACCATTGTATAACTTTTTATGTAATAAAATCCTTTAAAATGCTAAATTTGCTTAAATAGGTAGCAGAATCTGTGGATTTCTATCAATACTTAATGATAGATAATCTACATTTTTATTCACAAACCAAAAGATCCTACTTCTTAAAAGCTCTATTTCTAGTGGAATGAATTGAATGATTTTTTGATTAGTTTGTAGTAGCCAAAGTATAGGATTTTTTGTATTTGACCGCTTAATATTTATTTGTTTATTAAAAATTTTGCCTAAATTTTTGTAATAAGTTGAGATGTTTTCTTTATACTCGCCATCAATTTCAAATTCATAAATATTTATATCAAAATTTAGCTGTGAGGAAATATCTACTATCGTATATGCAATATTTTGAATATGTAATGAATTTTCAGATGATTGCACTAAAGCACTTGTGATTTCCTTTAGGCGCACATATTTGCCTATTTTTAAAATCGGTTTGTTAACCTTATATAAGATTCTTCTATCTTTCGCATTTTTAAAAATCTCTGAAGATATCACGATTAAACCTATTTTTTTACTAGAATCTTCTAAAATTTTTTTAGCAATATTATTTGTATAATAATCAATATTTATTATTATATCTTTGCCATCAATTTGTTTAATCTCTTTTAAAGTCTCCAAATTGCTAGGATTTAGAATATTAATAATCAATTTATCATTTTTTATCTTTTTATGTAGCCAAAGTGCATCATTTATGATATTAAAAATCTCTATTTTATTACAGATTCTAAAATCAATATATACATAAATATCATTTCCAAAGGGAACTGGAAAGTTATTTTTATTATTGCTAATTCTTTTATAAATATTATTTAGGATTCTAGGCTCTCCTACTGCTATAATGCTGTCATTTGGGTGAATTATCGTGTTTGGATTTGTAATTATTAGGTTATTTTGTCGGTAGATTCCAGCTATTTTCCAACCTCTTTGTGAAATGGAACCAACACTCATATAAGAATACGCACTTCCAAATGGGATATTAATTTGCATTATTTCACCTTTATTTAGCCCAAATCCTCTTGCTATAGTCGGTATATTTGGAACTTTTTCAATTAGAGATTTTGCACTCAAAAATGTAGAGGAAATGGTATTTAGATTAGAATCTTGCAATAATTTTTCACTCATTTGAGATTTAGATTCGCAAGATACGATAAGCGGAATCTCTTTTGTAATCCTTCTAATTATAGAGCAAACTTCATCTCTCTCCCTTTCATTTGGCATAGTCACAAAAATATTATATAAATCATAGCTAATTAGTGGCGATAAAAGAAATTGCGAAGTTGGCTCAAAATTATGCAAAGTAAAAAAATCTCCAAAATTTAGTTTTATAATCTCACTATCATTTGAGATGATGATGTAGAAGTTATTATTAGAATATTTTTCCAATAAAAATTCTAAAAATACTTTTCCTATTTTTCCCTGTGCGATTATTAAAACCTTTTTCATTATAAACCTTAAAAAATTTATTTAAAAAATTAAAAATGTTATTGTATCGTTTTTAGCATTTAGAAAAATAAAGCTATAATTGCTTTTATGAAATTCAAATTAGAAGCTAGAGATAATAGTGCAAGAGCAGGGACACTAGAATTAAACAATAATATTATTTTAACGCCGATTTTTATGCCTGTTGGGACGCAGGCTTGTATCAAAGGACTTGATTTTAATGATTTGGCAAATATCGGAGCAAAGATAATACTTGCAAACACTTATCATTTATATTTGCGTCCAAATGATAATGTGATAAAAAATATGAATGGATTACATAATTTTAGTGGTTTTAAAGGAAGTTTTTTAACAGATAGCGGAGGATTCCAAGCATTTAGTTTGGGTGGCAAACCAAATGAAGATGGAATCTCATTTAAAAGCCATATTGATGGCAGTAAGCATTTTTTTACTCCACAAAAGGTGCTAGATATTCAATACAATCTAAATAGTGATATTATGATGGTTTTAGACGATTTAGTTAGTCTTCCAAATACAAGAGAAAGAATTGTAGAATCTATTAATAGAACCACAAAATGGGCAAGAGAATCTTTAATCTATCACACCAATAATAAAGAAAATCATAAAAATAATAATATTTTTGCAATTATTCAAGGAGGAGTCGATAGTGAAGCTAGGGAGATTTCTGCAAAATCGCTAGTTAATCTTAACCATAATGGAAATAGCTTTGATGGTTTTGCAATAGGTGGACTTGCAGTAGGTGAGGAAAAAAATGCGATGTATGATACAATTGAATTTACTACAAAGTTTATGCCAGAATCTAAACCTAGATATTTAATGGGTGTTGGAACACCAGAGGATTTGATTGAGGGGATTTATAGAGGGATTGATATGTTTGATTGCGTTATGCCAACTAGAAATGCAAGAAATGGGACAATATTTACTAGCTTTGGGCGACTTAGCATTAAAAATGCGAGTTTGAGAGAAGATTCCGCTCCGCTAGATAGCAACTGCTCTTGCTATACTTGTAAAAATTTCTCTCGCTCATATCTAAATCACCTTTTTCGTTCTAATGAAATAACTTATATGAGATTATCTAGTATTCATAATTTGCATTATTATTTGGAGCTGGTAAGAGGTGCTAGAGAGGCAATTATGCAAAGAAAGTTTGAGAGTTTTAGGAAAGAATTTTATAAAAAAATTAGCTAAAAAATTGTATGTTTTGAAGAAAATAAAAGGCATATTTTTATGTAAATTTTTGGTAATTTAAAGGGTATTAATATTAAAAATAATGGAATCAAAACAGCAAGTAGGTAATGTTTTATTATAAGGCAGATAAATATGATAAATTTAAAGAATCTAATGTGATAAAAGTGTAAGATATGCATTTTAAATGCTAGTAATTTTTAGCTTTTTTAAAAGATTCTAAAATAATTAGTTTATAGTGCAAAATATTAATTTAGATAATTCTAGTTTTATTCCTTTTGAACTTTATCATAGTAATCATTTGGAATTTGGTCAAATAGAATAGAATTAAAGGCATTGTTAAGCTTTTTATACATCATTTTCTATGTGGAAATTTTGATATTATTTTTTCAATATTTTTATAGATTGCTTTGTTTATCTTTCCATTCGCTTCTGCATTCACTATAACCAAATAAATCCTGCTTATACAGGATTCCACTGGATAGTAAAATCTATCATCACTAAATTATATTTCGTAATTTATATTATTTAAACACCTAGATTATTAAGAGGATAAAAGGCTATATTTTAAATTTGAAATTATGTTAGTTTGTAGGTTTGATTGCAAACTAAACATTCATTTTCTTTTAAATTATTAGTCTTCGTCTTTATAAATTTAAGATTTTGCATTTTTAAAGTTTTTTAATGAAGCACTAATTTACAAACGACATTATTCTTATATAATCTACGCAAGCCTTTTTTAGCCCAATATCACAAGATTTTTTAATCATATCTTTAGCATAAGAGACATTTTTCACCACACCTTTGCCAAAAAGATAAATATTTCCTAGCTCGTAGCAAGCTTTTGCATCACTTTTAAAACAAGCATTTCCTAATAGCTGCCTTTTATCTTGTAAAAATGGTTGTATGTGTTTAGATTCTAACTTACAAGCTTCGCTTTTTCCCAGCCTACAAGCCTTTGATAAATAATAATTCATTTTAAAGGAATCTAGCGTAGGCTCACTTTGATAATAACGAAATATTTTAAAACAGGCTTCCTTATCGCCAAAATCGCATTCTTGTTTATCTAAAAATAATCTTTCTGTTTTTAGCGGAGCATTAATCTCATTTAGAGCCCTGCAACCCAAATTATCACCAAAAACACAAGCTTTGAAAAATAAATCTCTAGCAATATTTTTAGCTCCAAAAGCGGCAGCTCTAAAAGCCTCATTTGTGTAGTATGCTCCGCTAAAAGCCTCTTTTTGTGATTGAAAATGATTTGATTCAAAATTTATGCTATTTGCCTCTAATAATAAAAAGCCAAAAAATATAATTAAGAATTTCAATGCATAGACCTTTAAAAAATAATAATTTAGCTCTAAATCGGCAGAATCTAGCCAAATAATTTCTAAAAATATTTTTAAGTATTTAAATTACGCAAAATTGCATAAAACTGCAAGGCTAAACCAAATTATTATTTTAGGAATTTAATAATTCCTTCAAAAAATTTTATTAATATTTTACTTCTTTATGTATGAAATTTAATGTTTTTAGCAATAAAGAAATAGTCATAGAAGTGCTAAATATAAGCAAATCAAAGATGAAATACAGAGATGTTAAAACTTTCATTTTGGGAGTTATGAGAGGAATCTATGTAGCTTTAACCACACTTGGATATTTAATAACTTATTGTAAGATTGGTAGTTGGCTTGGAGTATTTATAGAGGCTTGTATATTACCCACAGGGCTATGCCATATGTTCTTTTGTTGGTGGCTCACTTTTTACAGGGGATTGTCTAGCGTTTGGCATTGACTAGAAAGCGATTTGGTCTCCTTTGTTTTGGTAAAAAATTGGCTATCGTCTGGCTTAAAATATTGTTGGTGCTAGCTTTATTTCGCTAGTTTTGTTTGTCAGGTGTAATATAAAGATGGCAATTTTTAGTGAATTTATCATAAAAATTGTAGAAAATAAGCTAAATATGGACTTATTGAAGCTATCGCAAGTGGATTTTATGTAATGTTTTGGGTAGTGCTTAGTTTGTTGGTTTGCACTTTCTTCAAAGAATACAGAATGCAAGATTCTAGCTATATTTTTCCTGTAATACTTTTTATTGTTAGCGGTTTTCAGCATATCGTGGCAAATATGTATTATTTGAATTTGAGAATCTTGCTAGATAGCTCTATTTAGCCACTAATTTTTTATCTTCTGTCTATGAGCATTGGGAATTTCCTCTCTAGTGGAATATTTTGCCTATATTCTATTATTTATGGTTTACTAAGTATTAAATGAAGATTTCACGAATAAAATTAAAATCCTAGTTTTAGCGATAGCAAGGTGATAATTGCCCATAAATTATAGAATCTATTTTAATTTTTAAAATAGATTCTAAAGCGTTACAATGTAAAATCTTTAGGTTAAATTTGGAATTTAAAATTATAAAGTGGAGCTTAAAAATTGAGTTATATTTTATTTGGTATTTGTGGCAGGATAGACGCTGTTTTGCGATACAATCTTGTGATTTTGCTAAATAGAATCTTAAATTATAATATTAATTTTATTACCCAGATTTTACTTATAAATGCTGTTGGTTGCCTTGTGGCTGGAATCTTAATAGCTGGTTTGAGAGATGAATATCAAAGTTGTTTTTTATTGTTGGAATTTTAGGAATATTTTTAGGATTCTATCTTGCAAAATTTCTCTAAATTATGTCAAACAAATCATTCAAAGTTAAAGATTTTATAATATTACTTTAGCTTAATTTCTTCTAATTAATTATCTTAAGATTTTCTAATTTGACCATTTCCATAGATTTGATATTTGTATGTTGTAAGACTATCAATCCCCATAGGACCGCGCGCGTGAATTTTAGAAGTAGAGATTCCAACTTCCGCTCCAAAACCAAACTCTCCGCCATCGCTAAATCTTGTGCTTGCATTCACATATACACAAGCAGAATCTATTTCATTTAGGAATGTTTGAGCAGTGCTGTAATCCTCTGTAATAATAGAATCTGAATGATGAGAGCCAAATTTATTAATATGCAAAATTGCATCCCTAAGACTATCTACAAGAGCTATATTCAGGATATTATCGCCATATTCATTATAAAAATCTTCTTCTTTTAATACTTCTAAATTCAATGCACTAAATTTATTTGCTATTTTTTCACAAGCTAGAATCTTAATTTCATTTTCTTTTAAAACCTCAATCAAGTCTTTTGTTGCCACAAAATCCTTATGCACTAAAAGAGTTTCTATGCTATTACAAACTTGTGGTTTATCTTTTTTAGCATTTAGGGCGATTTGGAATGCCATATCTTTTGGGGCGTCCTTATGCAAATACAAATGGCATACTCCTTTATCGTGCTTTATTACTGGAATTGTGCTATTTTTCACCACAAAGTTAATCAATCCTTCACCACCGCGAGGAATAACCAAATCAATAAATTTATCTTCTTTTAATAAAGATTCTGTCTCCTCTCTACTATCAATAAAGCAAATAGCGGATTTTGGAAGACTAAAAGATTCTAAAACATTATGCAAAACTTTTAATATTGCTTTGTTTGAGTGCAAAGCTTCTTTGCCTCCTTTTAGAATGCAGATATTTCCACTTTTAAAACAAAGCCCCGCTGTATCGCTTGTAACATTTGGACGAGATTCATAGATTATTGCAATAACCCCAAGTGGAACAGAGATTTTCTGAATCTTAAGCCCATTGTAATTTTCCCAGCCTTCAGTAATTTTTCCAATAGGGCTTTTTAGACTTGCAATCTCCTTTAGCGAAACTGCCATTAAATCAATCTTTTTAGAATCTAGTTTTAATCGCTCAAGCATAGGTTTTGAAAGTGGAGTGATTTGAGTAGTATTTGCTTTGTCTGTGGATTTTGGAGATGTGGCATTTTGTAAATCTAGCTTATTTGCCTCTAAAATATCATTTTTATTAGCCCTGAAAGCTTCTGCCATAGCATTCAATACTTCATTTCTTAGGCTATCACTTAAAGAGGCGATTATGCTTTTTGCCATCTGTGCTTCATTTAGGAGGGTTTTCATTTTGCTACCTTATTTTTAAAAAAATATTTTGGTATTGTAGTATTTTGTCATTCATTTTACAAATTTGCACTCTAAATTAATGAATATAATTTGCCTAAAACTTGATTATTTGCTTTCAAATATGTGAAGAAGATTATAAACACTAAAGCTTTAATTTTTATAAAATAAAATTAATTTTGGTAGTTAGAAAAATACTTTCATTTGTTTTAAAATTTAATTACTTCAATTAACTAGAAACTAAAATATAAACTATGCAGAATCTAATATATATAAAATTACATTTTTTAAAAATGTAATTAACCTCACTCTTTAGCAAAGATTTTTATTTTATTAGATTCAATGTAGAATCTACTTCCTTCTATTTAATTTACTAAAAAGTGAGATTTTTATATTGTGAATATTTGCTACTGATTTTATGATAGATAGTCTAAATCCGCTTTCTCCAATATCAACTCTTTTATCTACACAGAAAAATTGCTCAAAGATTTTCTCTTGCAAATGAGGCGGAACCATAATTCCACTATCTTCTACACATAGCACTACACTATCTTTCTTATTTTTAGGTTATTTTTTGCAACTTCTTAATTTATTGTAATAAATTGTATTAGAAAGTAGATTTAAAATTGATTACTTTATTAGCTTACTATTAAAATAAAATGCAAGTGGAAGTATAAAATAGATTGAGCAATAATAATTATTTAAATTTAGATTCTAGAAAATAAATTATTGCACTTAAATTATAGAATCTTTTCAAAATTTTTATCCTAGCAAATTTTAGAATCTAAAACAATTATAAAATATTTTAAAATACTCCAAAAAATACAATCAAATATAATTATAAAAATCTAAAAATAATCTTTTATAACTTTGTAGATTATCATTTTTTAGGGATAAAATTTATATTTTAAAGTGGAATCATATCATCTATCATTTTTGTTTCGCTCTGCTCTTCTATATTGTATGTATTTGCATCGGCAAAGCGAGTGAATTTTGTGTGCATATTTAGCTTGATTGTACCTGTTGGTCCATTTCTATGCTTACCTATAATTAGCTCAACCTCTTCAACATCTTGTTCTTTTAAGATTTCTTCTTCGGGCAATTTTTTACCCTCTTTTCTTGCTTTTGCAATGCGTGCTTTTTGGTCTTTTCGTTTATAAACATCATCGCGATATAAAAATAATATTATATCAGCATCCTGTTCTATCGCTCCAGATTCCCTTAAATCACTTAATTGTGGGCGTCTATCGTCTCTAGCCTCAAGCATTCTATTTAGCTGACTAAGTGCTAGGATTGGGATTCTAATCTCTCTAGCTAGATTTTTTAGCCCTCTGCTAATTTCTGCAATCTCTAAATGCCTATCTTTATTATTAATACCAGACATAATTTGCAAATAATCAATAACTATAAGAGACAAACTAGGCTCTTTAAGCTTCAATCGCCTTATTTTTGAGCGGAGTTGAGAGATATTTAGCCCTCCGCCATCATCAATATAAAGCTTCCAGGATGATGACTTATCACACATATTGCTAAAATAATGCCAATCATTATCACTCAAATCCCCTATTCTTAAGTTTTGAAGAGGAATAGAAGTCATTGAAGAGAACATTCTTAAAGCTATCTGCTCTGCGTCCATTTCAAGGCTAAAGAATGCAACTGCCTTATTTTCCTTTAGTGTAGGTTGAATTAAATTTATAGCAAAAGCAGTCTTTCCCATAGCAGGACGAGCTGCTAAAACTACAAGCTCACCTTCTTTTAGCCCAGCTGTTAAGTGGTTAAGCTCTTTAAATCCTGTATCAATTCCTATTAATGCTTCATTTCCCATAACTTTTTGCTTCTCAATACCTCTAAGCATTGAAAGAGCAGTTTCTTTAAACTCTCTAAATCCCTTACTTACTCTATTTATTTGTAAGTTAAATACTTTACTCTCTATACTATTGATAATTTCAATCGATGGCGTATTTAGCTCTAAACTCTGCTCTTTTATTGTATTTGCAAGATGATGGAGTTTCCGCTTTAATGATAAATCTTTAATTTCTTGTGCATAGCTTTTAGCCCCAACTATTGGTGCAGTAGCCACAATTTCAAAAATATCATTATCAAGATTTTCACCTTTTGGAATATTTTTTCTTATAAAATCCTCATTGACTGGCAAATCTCTTCTATTTAAATCACTCATTATACTAAATATAATGTTATGGCTTTTGTATCCAAAATCAGAGTTATCTATAATATCTTCTATATCATTTAATAATTTTGGGTCAAATAATATACTAGCAAGCAATGCACGCTCTATTTGAATATTATAAATATCTCTCATTTCTTTCCTAAATGTAAAAGTGCCAAATAAAACAATAAATAAAGAATAAATTCAAACCATAGATATTAAATCTTTAATATCTCTATATAAAAGATTCTAAGTTAATTTTTAAACAATAAACTAGAATCTAATTTAGACAGAATCCTTATCCTTATTTTTTATATCTATTAATCGCAGATTCTAGAATCTCTCTTGCCTTACTCTCATTCTCATATTTTTTGATTTTTACCCATTTTTCTGGCTCTAGCATTTTGTAAGTTTCAAAAAAGTTTTTAATCCTATTTAATGTTAGCTCTGGTAAATCCTCAAAACTCCTAATATTACTATAACTTGGGTCAATCTTATCAAGTGGCAAAGCTAGTAATTTTTCATCCATTCCCGATTCATCTTCCATAATCAAAACGCCTATAAGTCTGCATTTTATAATGCTTCCAGCTTGAAGTGGATATTGATTCAACACCAAAATATCCACAGGGTCGCCATCATTTGCTAAAGTATTTGGAATAAAACCATAATTCGCAGGATAATATACTGCACTATACATTATTCTATCTACCATAACAGCCCCACTCTCTTTATCAATCTCATATTTAACATTCGAGCCAAACGGAATCTCTATCACTGCATTTACATAATCTTCTGTGCCATAGCTAATTTTTTCTAAATTCATTTTTTCTCCTTAAATTTTACTTTTTATAAAAGATTCCATTTCATCTACAATCTCTTCAATACTTCGCTCACCATTAATTTTTTGTAAAATATTAATATTGCTATAAAACTTCTGTATTGCTTTGAGTGGCTCTAGATATACATTCATCCGATTTTTAAAAACTTCGCTATTATCATCACTACCTCTAGCCCTACCTAGCACCCTATCTCTTGCGACTTCTTCGCTAACTTCCACTTCAATAACGCTTACTAATTTTACTTCATCTTGCTTTTTTAGCACAGAATCCAAAGCTTCCATTTGCTCCACACTCCTAGGATAACCATCAATTAAAACAATATCCTTTGGCGAATGTTTTAGAGCAGATAAAATCGTATTCACAACAATTTCAAGTGGAACAAGATTCCCTTTTGAAATATATGTATCTATTATTTTACCAAGCTCACTTTCCCTTGCTACTTCATCTCGCAATAAATCCCCTGTTGAATAATGTGCTATAGTATCGCAATTTTTCATAGCAATATTTTGTGCATCAGTTGTCTTACCGCTTCCGGGTGCCCCAATAATTAAAAATAACTTTTTCATTTATTCTCCTTAATTCTATTTTTTATAGAGATTCCAAGCTCCTTTAATTGCTCACTACTAACTATATTAGGAGCATTTGTTAACAAACAAGTTGCTTTTTGGGTTTTTGGGAATGCGATTACATCTCTAATGCTATTTTGCTTTGTTATTAACATTACAAGCCTATCAAGCCCCATAGCAAATCCTCCGTGTGGTGGTGCTCCAAAGCTTAATGCTTCTAATAAGAATCCAAATTTTTCTTTTGCCTCATTTTCATCTATGCCAAGCAGATTGAATACTTTCTTTTGAATTTCATCTTTGTGGATTCTAATACTTCCACCACCAAGCTCAATTCCATTTAACACTACATCATAGGCAATAGAAGTAATTTTTAATGGGTCTCTTTCATCGATATTATTTGGCATTGTAAATGGATGATGAAGTGCTTTTAGCCTATTTTCACTAAATTCAAACATAGGAAAATCCACAACCCAGAGGAAACTAAATTTATTATCATCTATTAGATTCATATCTCTTGCTACTTTTAACCTTAATCTCCCCATATAATCCCAAACTACGCTCTTTTCACCAGCACCAAAAAATACTAAATCTCCAACTCTCAAATCTAGCTTTTTGCTAAATTCAGCTATTTTATTTTCAGGAATAAATTTTACTATCGGTCCTTTTAATTCAATCTCTCCATTATTATCTTTTACTTGAATATATGCTAATCCTTTTGCACCAAATTTTCGGACAAAATCCTCACATTCACCTAGTGTTTTCCTTGTAAAAAAATTATCTCCATTTGGTATTTTTAAGGCTTTAAAACGATTTGCATTTAAATCACTTGCGATATTTTTAAAAATCTCATTTCTAGATTCGACAAAATATTCACCCACATCGCAAAGTGGAATCTCAAATCTCAAATCAGGCTTATCACTACCATATTTTTCCATCGCATCACTATAAGTCATACGCATAAAAGGCGTTTGTATATCATAGCCACATATTTTAAACACATCTTTTAAGAGTCTCTCGCCTACTTCCATCACATCATCTTGATTACAAAAGCTCATCTCAACATCAATTTGTGTAAATTCAGGCTGTCTATCTGCTCTCAAATCCTCATCTCTAAAACATTTTGCAATTTGAAAATATCTATCAAACCCACTTACCATTAATAATTGCTTAAATAACTGAGGACTTTGAGGTAGAGCAAAAAACTCACCATTATAGATTCTGCTTGGCACTAGATAATCCCTTGCACCCTCTGGCGTAGCACTCGTAAGTATTGGCGTTTCAACCTCTAAAAATCCCATTCTATTTAGAGAGTTGCGCACCTCAATTGCAATAGAACTTCTAGTTTTAAAAACTTCATAGGCTTTAGGCGTCCTTAAATCCAAATAGCGATATTTTAGCTTTAGCTCCTCGTTTGTATTCTCATCACCTATTGTAATAGGTGGAGTTCGGCTCTTATTTTCTACCACTAAAGAATCTAGCACAACTTCAATTTTCCCGGTTTTTAGCTTTGGATTTTCTAGCCCATCACCTCTAGCTCGAATCCTACCTTTTGCAATTAAAACATATTCATCTCTAACCATACTTGCATTATTATACGCACTAGAATTTGGGTCGCAAACTAGCTGGATAATACCACTTTTATCTCTCAAATCTATAAAAATTACTCCTCCGTGATCTCTATAAGTATTACACCATCCGCATAATTGGACTTCTTTTGCTATATCATTTTCATTTAGTTCGCTACATAAGTGTGTTCTTAACATTCTATTCCCATATTAAATTGATTTTCTAAATTGTAACATTATTTATATTTGATTTATCTAACACTTTTCGTAATTCATACTCTAATTCCGCAGGTTTGAGCTTTGTAAGAAAAGCATTAGCATTCAGAGATTTTGCCAAAGAAATATTAGATTCGCTACTCATAGATGTATTCACAATCACAGGAATATGCTTTAAGTCATTATTATTTTTAACCTGTTTTAGCACTTCAAAACCTGATACAATAGGCATTTCCAAATCTGTGATTATAGCCCCTACTTCATCTATATCTCTGCCTGTGTGAAGATAATTTAAAAGCTCTTTTCCATTTTGAAAAGTATAATATCTAAGTCCTAATTTTTCTAAAATAATTTGCATTGATTTTGTAATAGATTTGCTATCTTCAGCCAAAAGGATGATTTTATCACTATCAATTTTTTCTAAAGTTTGAAGATTGAGCGATTCGGGGTCGCTAATAGAAGGGAATAATTCGCTTAACATTTTTTCTACATCAAGCACTTGAACAATTTTTCCATCATCAAATTTGGTTGTAGCTACCACTTTGCCATTTTTTTGGAATCCATATTCAGTGCCCGTAACAACCTCATCCCAGCTTCTCTCTATAATTCGCTTTACAGAATGAATCCTAAGCCCAACTGTGTATCCGCTAAAATCACAAATCATAATTAAATATTTATCAGAATTTATTGAAAATTCATTTAGATTATTAATCATATTTTCTGGGTTAAAATAAAGCCATCTGCGTAAATCTAGCAATGGTATAGATTCTCCCCTCATATCAATAAATCCAAGCACTACATCGTTATCTTCACCCTCTGTTCTTGTTAAAACATCTGTATAATGCACAACTTCACGCACTTTAAAGACATTTGTAGCATATAATTCGCCGTCTTCTTCTAGTAAAAAGCATAAAAATTGCACTTCATTCATCAAATGTAATTCTGTTGATTTAACTATATTTTTTAGCAATTTGTTTCCTTATTTTTGTAAAAAATTTTAGTATTATATAATTTATAACTTTAAATTTTTAGAAAAAAGAGAGTAAAAATGATTGATTATGCAACTTACTTAAAGAAAATTGAAATTCTAAAAAAAATGGCACATCATTATTATGTGTTAGATGAACCGATAGCAAGCGACGATGAGTATGATAAAATATATAATGAGGTATTGAAATTTGAAAACGAAAATAAAGATAAAATAAATTCCACCTCACCAACACAAAGGGTTGGTGGGGAGATTCTAGATGGATTCGCTAAAAGCACACATATTGAGCGAATGTGGAGTTTAGAAGATATTTTTAGCCTAGAAGAGCTAGAGATTTGGGTGAAAAGAATCTATAAAAATGTGGCTTCTAGCAATGTAGTCTTTATGTGTGATGCAAAATTTGATGGAGCTAGTCTAAATTTACTTTATGAAAATGGAAGTTTAATCAATGCAGCCACAAGGGGTGATGGAAATGTTGGAGAAATGATTTTACACAATGCAAAGGCTATATATTCAATCCCGCTTGAAATCCCTTACAAAGAAAGAATTGAAATTCGTGGTGAAGTGGTGATAAATAGAGATGATTTTGAAGTGCTAAATCAAAGGCGATTAGAAAACAATGAAAGTATTTTTGCAAATCCTAGAAATGCAGCTGCTGGAAGCTTAAGGCAACTAGATTCAAATATCACAAAACAAAGGAAACTTAAATTTATCCCGTGGGGCTTTGGATACAATCAAATGCAAGATTCTAGCTTTTCACAAAGACTAATAAATATTAAAAATTTTGGCTTTATTGATACACAATTAAGCGCAATTTGTAGCACAATAGAGGAGATTGAAGCCTTTTATCAAAAATTAGTTTCGCTCCGACATACATTTCCTATCATGCTTGATGGAATGGTTATTAGAGTAGATAATTTGGACTATCAAAATCTACTTGGCTACACTATTAAAAATCCTCGTTTCGCAGTCGCCTATAAATTCCCAGCTATTGAAAAACAAACTAGAATCTTAGATGTAAGCTACCAAATAGGACGAAGCGGGGTGATAACACCTGTAGCAGAGCTAGAAAAGGTAAATATAGAAGGTGCTATGGTAAGCAGAGCGACTTTGCATAATTTTGATGAAATAGAAAAAAAAGATATTAGGATAAATGATATAGTGCTAATTATCCGTAGTGGAGATGTAATTCCAAAGATTATAAAGCCGATAAAAGAATTAAGAAATGGGAATGAAAAGATTATACAAAAACCAAAGTTCTGCCCAGAATGCCAAAGTGAGCTATTAGTAGAAAATATTTTAATCAAATGCCAGAATCTAAACTGCAAAAAAAGGCTTATAAACTCATTAATCCATTTTTGTTCTAAAAATGCAATGAATATTGCAGGACTTGGCGATAAAATCATAGAGTTTCTATTTGAAAACAATTTAATTAATAATATTTTAGATATTTATCATATAAAATATGAGGATTTGGATGGAAAAGAGGGATTTGGTGATAAAAAAATTACTAATTTATTGCAATCCATTGAAGAGAGCAAAAATATAGAGCTATGGCGATTTATCAATGCTCTTGGAATCGAGCATATAGGCGAAGGGACAAGCAAAAAGCTAGTCTCACTTCTTGGGTTTAAAATCTTTGAAATAGAATTTAGCGATTTAATAAATATCGATGGTATAGGCGATGAAATGGCTAAATCTTTAGTGCTATTTATGCAAACAAATAAGAATCTAATAAAAGATTTGCTAGAAATCATAAAGCCATACATTAAAGAAAACCTAGCCGATACAAAATTAAAAGGTGAAATCATAGTTTTAACAGGCACTATGAGCAAAAGTAGAGATTTAATAGCAAAGGATTTGGAAGCTCTAGGAGCAACTATTTCCTCAAGTGTGAGCAAAAAAACTACAATGCTAGTTTATGGAGAAAATGCCGGAAGCAAGCTAGAGAAAGCAAAGGAGCTAAATATCAAAACATTAAATGAAAATGAGCTAAATGAATTAATTAATGCGTAAATGGAATTTGTATAAAGTCTAAAAAATACTAATAAAATCATTATTTATAGATTTTAGAAAGCATTTTAAGTTTTTTGTAGAATCTAAATAGCAGTTCTAACAAAACAATTTTAGATTCTAAAACTTAAATATTATCGATTTGTATTTAAGAATGAAATTCCACAATTTTAAGCATTTTGACTAATTTAGATTCTATGATTAGAGAAATAGTTGAATGTGAAGTATTTTTTAGAATCTTAAATTATTCGAGATAATTTTATTTAAGATTCTATAGCATTTAGTTTGATTTCAAAAAGAATTCTTAAATTTAGTTTCTCAAAACATTTCTTTTTTAAAAATAATTTTATTCCTTAAATAGAGAGTTAAATAAATCCTTGCTACTTTCTTTATTAATTACTTTTTCACTATTTTCAATATTATCAACTTTTACTTCAAGATTAGGGTCTATTCCTAAATCATTAATTTCTAAATCAAGCCCAATGAGCATAGAAGCAAGGCGGATATTTACACCATCTTTGCCTATTACTTTTGGCTTTTGGTCACTATAAATTGAAATAATTGCTTTGTTGGTCTCATTATTTACTTTTACATTTGTAATTTTTGCAGGAGATAGGGCATTTGTAATAAATTTCTCTAATACATCTGAAAACTCTATACAATCAACGCTCTCTCCACAAATTTTTTTACTAACTGCATTTATTCTTACGCCTTTAATTCCAACGGTCGCACCAACTGCATCGACTCTATTTGTATTTGATTGCACAGCGACTTTTGCTCTTACTCCTGGAATTCTAGAGCATTTTATAATATCTACTTCACCATCGCTAATTTCTGGCACTTCTAGTTTTAGGAGTTCTTCTAAAAATTTCGGGGTAGTCCTGCTTAATTCAATTTGTATCCCATATTTTTTATCAATATAAATATTTTTTAAGATACAAGGCACACTTTGTCCTATCTCAAAACTCTCGCCTTTGATTCTATTTTTACGCGGAAGTTTTGAGCGAATAGAATCTATTTCTAATATGCTATCACCACTTTTTTTATCTACATAGACGACTATTCCATTTACGATTTTTCCAATGCTATTTTTTAGATTATCAAAAATTTGATTTTCAATGTTTTTTTCAATATTGTCTTCAATGTCTTTTAATAGATTACTAATTGCACTACGATTAAAGCCTATTTCATCAATATTTATCTCAAAAAGTATTTCATCGTCTATACTTAAAGGATTTGTGCTAATTTCACTAGCCTTACTTATATGGATAAATTTTTCTTTATCTTGTTCTTCAATCGCTTCATCATCACTAATTACTTTGATTTTATAGAAAAGCTTGATAGTTTTTTCTTTTTTATTAAATTCCACAACAAAATTTTTATTTTCATCTATATTATTTTTTGCAAGTTTTAGTATTTCATCTTTTATGATATTTTGCACAATGTCAATTTGCAAACCTTTCTCATAAGCAATTATTTCTATAATATCTAAAATTTTATCCAAGATTTTTCCTTAAAATTTGAAGCTAAAAAATGTTTGGGATTATAGCAAATTAGACTTAAAAATTTAGAGTATTTTTGATAGAATTCGCAATTTAATTAAATTTTTAGGAGGATAAAAATGAATTTTAAATTAGCAAAAAAAGATTTAAATGATAAACAAAAAATAATTTCGCTAGATGAAATACAAAAACAAGTTAAGGAAAAAGGTAGCACTACATTTTATTTGGATAAAGAAAATTCTCTCAAAGATATTCAAAAATTACAAGCAAGTCTGGAAAAAAGCTCTAAATCAGTGTATTGGAATGAGTTGCATTATAGTTCAGATAAAGATAGCTTTTTATATGAATTGCATATCATAAATTACTAATGCTAGAAAAAAAATTATTTATAAAAACTTTTGGTTGTGCGATGAATTCGCGCGATAGCGACCATATTATAGAAGAATTAAAAGAGAAAGAAAATTACTCTCTAACAAATAATGTAAAAGAGGCAGATTTAATCATAATAAATACATGCTCTGTGCGTGAAAAGCCAGAAAAAAAGCTTTTTAGTGAAATTGGAAACTACTCAAATATTAAGAAAAAAGATGCAAAGATTGGAATCTGTGGCTGCACTGCAAGTGCGCTAGGAGAGGAGATTATTAAAAAAGCTCCTAGTGTGGATTTTGTGCTTGGAGCTAGAAATGTTTCTAAAATCTCACAAATCATTCATAAACCAAAAGCAGTAGAAATTGAAATAGATTACGATGAGAGCAATTATGAATTTTATGTAAGTAAGGATTCTAATTTTCGAGCTTTGCTAAATATTTCGATAGGTTGTGATAAAAAATGCACCTATTGTATCGTGCCAAATACGCGTGGAAAGGAAATTTCAATCCCACTTGATTTGATATTAAAAGAAGCAAGGCTAAAGGTAGAGAGCGGAGCAAAAGAAGTGATTTTGTTAGGGCAAAATGTGAATAATTATGGGGCTAAATTCTCCTCCCCACATAAAAAAGTTAATTTTACAAATCTATTGCAAGAAATTAGTAAAATTGATGGCATAGAGCGAATAAAGTTTGTCTCTCCGCATCCACTTCATATGGACGATGAATTCATAGAAGAATTTGCTAATAATCCTAAAATTTCAAAATACATTCATATTCCGCTTCAAAGTGGATCAAGCAAAGTGCTAAAGGATATGAAAAGAGGATATAGCAAAGAGTGGTTTTTAAATAGAGTGAACAAAATAAAAAGTCTTGTGCCAAATGTTGGCATTGGTACGGACATTATTATAGGATTCCCGACAGAAGAGGAAAGTGATTTTTATGATACGCTTGAGGTAGTGAAAGAAGTGGAATTTGATACGATTTATAGTTTCGTATTTTCTCCACGAAATGGCACACAGGCTGCAAATCTAAAAGAGCTAGATTCTAGAATTAGCGCACACAGGCTTGAGATTTTACAAAATCTTCATAAGCAAATTTTAATAAACAAGGCAAAACTAGAAATAGGAAATATCCATAATGTTATGATTGAAAATGTTGATAATTCCCTAGCTGAAGGTAGAAGCGATAATGGAAGGTTAATAAAAATTGATAATAATATAGCATTAAATGTTGGTGAAATCTATAAAATCAAAATTACAAAAAATAGAAATGGAAGCCTATTTGGCGAGTTAGCACAAAATGCTTAAAAGAGAAACAAAAAGAAAAATTATATTATTTTTTGCCCCTAGGATTATATGGTGTTTGCTGTGGGTGCTGTATTTTTTTAGCAGAAATAAATTTCACATACACAAAGAGGCAAAAGATCCAAATGCAATTCTTGCCTTTTGGCACGGAGAACTTTTAATGTTACCATTTTTATATAGAAAAATGAGGAAAAAACGAAATATCTTTGTAATTTCTAGCAATCATTTTGATGGCGAATTAATGGTGAATCTCTATGGATACTTTGGATTTAACACGATTCGAGGCTCAAGCTCAAAAGATGGACTAAAGGCTTTGTTGCAAGCGATAAATAGGCTAAAAAATGGCTCTGATGTTGCTATTACACCAGATGGACCAAAGGGACCTTATCATAGCATAGCAGATGGAATCGTAGCTATGAGCCAAAAAGCAAATAGTAATATTGTTGTGGTTAGAACAGAATCTACTAAGTTTTGGGAGCTAAAAACTTGGGATAAATTTAGGATTCCAAAGCCATTTGGCACTATTCATTATTACGCTCTAAAACCTTTTAAGGTGGATAAAACTATCCCTTTTAATGATGCGAAAGAAATGATTTATAAAAAAATGCTAGCAAGCTATAAAGATTAGAATCTAAAATTATTTAGTTTAATTAGATTCCACATACTACAATATTTTTAGAGATTTTAGAAAACTAAATTGTATAAAATAAAAGAGAAAATCAAATTTAGATTCTAGAATCTATAAATAAAGCTTATTTGCAATCCATCTTTTGTAGGTAGAATCGGTGTTGATATAAAGCCTTTTTTATTTAATTCATTTTTATTATAGATTCCAAATAACTCACCAAATCCAGTGCTATAAATCAGATTCCCAAGTGGGTCTAAAAGCCACACTACAATCTTGCCAAGCCACCACGAACCAAATAATTCATTATCATTTGATTGAATATAATAAATAAGTCGATAAAATCCCTCACCTAGAAGTGAGCCAATAGCAGGAGTGATTATAATATCTTGCCACGATGGAATCTCAGCAAATCCCTCTATCCCGTATTCCCAGAAAAATGTCGATGCTCCAAATGAAAATAAAGCAGATTCAGCCCAGCTAAATCCTGCCATTCTAGGTTGAAGATAGTATAAAGCTCCAATATATGGATGTGCAATATAATTTAACCAAAGCTCATCATTATCTACCACAGGACCACTGCTAACCTTTTTTCTATAATTTTTAAAAAGGTTTTTCATCTCATCTCGATTCCATTTAGAAACACTCTCTGGCACAACAAATAGCACTCCAGCCACAACTAATGATGAAACTATTACTATTCCAGAGCTTAAACCTAAATATCCGCCTCTGCTTGTTGGTTCATAAATCGTAGCTTTTTTAAGTAAATCTTGTGTATTTATACTATCTTCGCCACACACAAAAGTAGAACAAATCAAAAAAACTAAATAAATTTTTATAAATTTTATATTCAGCACCTTTATATTTATAATTTTTTTATCATAAATATTTAGAATTATATTTAAATAATTTTAAAATTAAACCTCTTCCCCC
>CAMWQM010000009.1 GCA_947176375.1 uncultured Helicobacteraceae bacterium | reverse complement strand
AATTATTTATTTTTTCTTATTAATTTAGATACTAGCCTTAAAGATTTGTAGAATCTAAAATCATAAATTTTAAGATTCCACTTAAAAATTTAATTTTTATCTTTATTTACTAACTTTCCTTCCGCTATCCAAGGCATCATACCACGCAGTCTTTGTCCTACTATTTCAATTCTATGATTTTCTAGATTCTTTCGTTCTGCATTCATTCTAGCGTATCCAGCTTTCTTTTCTAAAATAAAATCTTTGGCAAAGCGCCCCTCTTGAATATCTTTTAATATCTCTTTCATCGCCTTTTTAGATTCTTCATTTATCACTCTTTTACCGCTCACCATATCGCCATATTCTGCGGTATTTGAGATGGAATACCGCATATCTGCAAGTCCACCTTGATATATTAAATCAACAATTAACTTTAGCTCGTGTAAGCACTCAAAATATGCCATTTCTTCTGGATACCCTGCCTCAATCAATGTCTCAAATCCAGCTTTTATGAGACTTGTAACACCACCGCAAAGCACTGCTTGCTCACCGAATAAATCTGTTTCAGTTTCATCTTTAAAAGTTGTTTCAATGATTCCACTTTTACCACCACCAATCGCACAAGCATAGCTTAAGGCTAATTGAAGTGAATTGCCATCATAATCATTTGCTACCGCTACTAAATCTGGGATTCCACCACCTCGCACAAATTCGCTTCTAACAGTGTGTCCAGGAGCTTTTGGCGCTACCATTATTACATTCACATCTTTTGGCGCATTAATTTGTCCAAAATGCACATTAAAGCCGTGTCCAAAAGCTATCGTTTTACTAGGTGTAAGATTGGGCAAAATTTCATCTCTAAACACATCAGCTTGAAGCTCATCAGGAATTAGAATCATAATTACATCACTTTCTTTTGTTGCTTCTGCTACACTTAAAACCTTAAAATTCTTAGCTTCTGCTTTAACTTTTGAGCTTGAATTGCTATGTAGTCCAATAACCACCTCAACCCCAGAATCTCTTAAATTTTCAGCGTGTGCGTGCCCTTGTGAGCCAAAGCCAATAATCGCTACTTTTTTCCTTTTTATTAAATCTAATTCACAATCCTTATCATAATAAACTTTGAGAGCCATTTTATATCCTTTGAATTTATATTTTAAAAGTAGCGATTATAGTTTAATTTACTTAAATTTCAATTATAGGCTTTTAAATTTTTAAATAAGATTCTAAAAACTTATGCTAGTATTACGACAATTTTTAATTTTTTGAGGTCATAAATGCAAGAAAGTAATATTAACAAAAAAGAGATCTATAATTCAATCATTAAAAATGTATCATCTTTCCCAGCTCTATCTACAGTAGTTGGCGAAGTATGTAGCGTTTGTCAAAATCAAAATTCAACAATTCCAGATCTAGTTAAAGTTATAGAAAAAGACCCTGGCATTATGATAGATATTTTAAGAATTGCAAATTCTCCTATTTATGGCTTCACAAGAGAAATCTCAAGTATCCATCAAGCAATTTCACTTTTTGGAATGGGGACTATTAAGGGCTTTGTAATATCCTCTGTTGTGCGCAAAAATGTGAAATTCAATCTAGAACCTTATGGAATAACAATAAATTCATACCTTGATACTTGCAGGGAATTTAATAGATTTTTAATTGAAATATTCAAAAGTGCAGACAGCAAGCTAAAAGAAGTGATTTTCCCGGCATCATTTTTAATGGCTTCAGGAATTTTAATGCTTGCAAATGAAGCAGCCAAACTAGAAAATAATACAGAATTTATGAATAGTATAAAGGAATCTAATTCATTTATCGAAATAGAAGACCAATATTTGGGTGTTAATTCTATCAGTGTAACTGCAATTTTATTTGAGCATTGGAATTTTGAAAGTGCGTTAATAAACGCAATCAAGGGGATAAATCAAGAAGAGCAAAATGGGTTTTCCGCTCCACTAAAACTTGCATTAAAATGTATTAGTTTGCATAAAAAATACACTAAAGAGCAAGAAATGGACGCAAAGGCGTATATTGAGCAAAGTGGATTAAAGATTGATTTAGCAGTATTTGATAATTTCATAAATAAGCAGAACAATCTTGCTTAAAAGCATTTTTTGGAAAATTTTCTAACATCTTTAATTTATGGAATAAGTGAGATTCCAAAGAACAAGAAAGAAATTTTTAACAGGTTAGAGAAATTAGGAGCTATTACAACAGACAATAAAAATAGTTTTGATACAAAAATTAGTGACAAAATAGCTCCTAATAAGACTTTAAATAATTTAGATTCTACTTTACAAAATTTGAAAGATTCTACCCTTAATCCAGATTCCGCTCTAATAAATTCTACTTTTTCAGATTCCACACTTTTAGATTCTGTCCTCACTCCAAATACAAAAAAGAAATTTTATTTAAAAAAAGATTATTTTATAGGTTATGTGGATATTGTGAAGCTAGATTCCACTTGTAGCCAACGCAATACAAATCGCGCAAGAAAACACAAAAAAGACAAATCAAGAAATAGTGAAAAAATTTATTTTTTAAAAACGCTAAATTATATGTGGCAAGAGCCAAAAATTGTGCAAGATTCCACATTATTTTCAAAATTGGCTCTATCTTGCAATGATTTGGTTTTAGCAAAATTAATTAAGCCGAACAAAAAGCGAGATAAGGCAAATTATAGGCTTAAGGTGAAAGTGCTTGAAGTCCTATCTTACAGGAATCTTAAATGCAATGGGATCCTAAAAAAAGTTAAAAATGAATATAAAATTTTTGATTTAACCACTTTTAAGCAAATAAATCTAAAGTTATCACAAAAGTCGCTAAAAGTTATGCCACTAAATTGTATTTTTGAGATTGATTTGAGAGCTAAAAAGATTATAAAAGTATTAGGAGTGATTGAAAATGCGAAAGTAGATTTAGAACTCACATTAAATCAATTTGAGAGAGAAAGTGAATTTCCATTAAGCGTAAATGCATTTGAGAGAAGCTTTGACTTTAAGATAGAACAGGAATCTTATCCAAATAGATTTGATTTAAGTAATTTAGATTTTGTTACAATCGACCCAGAGGATGCAAAAGACTTCGATGATGCTATATATTTTGATTGTGAATTTTTATTTGTGGCAATTGCTGATGTAAGCCATTATGTTTTACCAAACACAAGCTTAGATAAAGAAGCTTTGAAGCGAGGTTTTAGCATTTATTTTCCAAATATTTCTATCCCAATGTTACCTTCATTTTTAAGTCAAAATCTCTGCTCTCTTAAAGCAGGAAAGAAACGATTAGCATTTGTTTGGAAGCTTAAGATTGATAAAAAAAGTTTTGAAGTCGTGGAGAGCAGCCTATTTGAAGCGATAATAAAAGTTAGGCAAAACTTTAGCTATAAGCAAATTGATGATTTTTTAAATACTAAATTAAAGCTAGAAAAAAAGTTTAATTTTATTAAAAAGCTTTACGCTCTAACCTCTCAAATCCGCAAAATAAGACTAAAAACCGCCCTAGATTTTATCAGTGATGAAGTGAAATTAATGCTAAATCAATTTGATGAGATAGAAAAAATAGAGCAAATTAGAGAGCTAAAATCTAATCATTTGATAGAGGAATGTATGCTACTAGCAAATAAAGAAAGTGCGAAATTAATGCAAGATTCTGGTGGAATTTTCCGTGTGCATAATGAAATAAGCAAGGAGAATCTAAAAACAATATTTAGTAATTTTAATTTCATAAAATTTGATAAATCTAAAAGCATTTATCAAAACATTAGCACTTTTCAAGATTATATCAAAATGTATTTTCCTCTTATTATTGCAAAAGCGCTAGATGTGGATATTATCTCCCATTTACCAAAAGCAATTTATGCCCCACAAAATAGCATTCATTTCGCACTAGGTTTTGAAAGCTACTGCCATTTTACTTCGCCAATTAGACGATACAGCGATTTATTCACACATAGAATCTTAAAGGAAATCTTAAATAATAAAAAGTTAGATTTTTTGCTATCACAAACAAATATGATTTGTGATAAGCTAAATAGGGCACAAAATGAGATAAAAAAAATTGAGCTAAATTTTAAAGATAGAAAATTTGCAAGATATTTTGCCAAAAATATAGGAATGATAATAGAGTGCTGTGCTAGTGAAAAACGCATAGCAAAGTATTTTGGGACTAGAATCTTACTAGATAGAGATGTGAGGGAATTTAGCCAAATTAGGGCAAAAATTATCTCAAGCAATATTGAAACTCTAGAAATAAAAGCAGAAGTTTTAGAAATTATAGAAAATGATGGATTCTAAATATAATCAATCTTTACTAGCAGAAATACTGATTTAATTTTATTTTTTAAATGCTAAAATAGGCAATTTACTCTAAATATACTTATTAACAATAAATCAAAATCACTACAAAATTATTAGCAAAACTACTAAAAATACCAAAGCATTAAAGCTAACAAAGCCAAAAGGTTTATTAAGATTCTTATATTTAGACCAATTTTAAAACCCTGTAATCCACAAACAAACGACCAAAAAGAGACTTTGGAATCTTATATTTAAATTTTGGTATTAAATTGAATTAGTTTTTATAAATTTTAATTATTCATATAAAAATCTGCGCATAAACGCATAAAATTGTAAAATTCTATTTCTCATATCTCCAACAAGGGCGACATAATCCCCACTAAATTCATCTAATCCTTTTAACTTTGAGAATGAGCTAACTATAAAACAAACAAATAATACTCTAGAAGGATTTTTAATATCAGATTCTGTGTTTTGGATTTTTTTCTAGTTTGCTATATTTTATTTTTGATTTGTAGTTTTATTATCTCATTCATCCTAGATTCATTTTGTATGTGATTTTTACTCTCTTAGCGAATCTAAAAAGTTCTTTTTTAAAGCTTATCTGCGGTATTTGTTATGTTTCCAAAATATTTGATTTTGTCTTGTATGTCTAAATAATGCACCACTTTTTAATATCCTTAAAAGGTAAAGTTCTCCGCCAAATATATAAGACTGACTAATAGAATCACATTATTCGCATTTTATAGTGTAGTGCGTGGTTAAAACAAACTCAACTTGTGGTATATCAATCCTACCAAACAAGAATCCAATTTTTAAAATAGAACAAAAAACATTTTGTCAAAAATTCTTTGGTATTGATAGAGGTGATTTTCTTCCTATCCCAAAGCTTTTTATCGCAAACATAAATTTCATATAAAAATTGAATATTCCTTTTGATGATAAATTCTTTGTAGATTCCCAAATTTTGTATCAAATGCCTTTTTCTTACAAAAAGTGGATTTTTCAAGAAACCTTAGGCAAGATTTAAATAAATTATATGATTTGGGATTGTTAGATTTTGCATCTTGTGTTTTAGATTTAAGGTGGGTGGAGGTAAAGTAGATTTTATGGCTATAAATATCGCTATTAGAGAGATTTTGCTTATTTTATATTTATTTCATATTCCCAATTTTAACTTTAAAGATCTAAATTGTAGCAAATTTAGCTGTGTTATTATAAAATTTCAACTTTAAAAAATATCTAAAATTAAATAGAGCAAATCTGGTCCTGCTATTTTAAAAAGGAAATAAATGTATAAAAAAGATTTTGATAAATTGCTAGATTCTAAAATAGATAATCCTCCTCAAGCTGTATTTTTGTATGGAGAGTGCGACTTTTTAATCAATTTTTATAGTAAAAAGCTAAAAGATTTGCATTTAGCAAAAAGTAGCCTAGATATTTTTAACTTTTATTTTGAAGAATATAATGCAAAGCAAATTAAAGAGCTATTAAGTGAGCAGTCGCTTTTTTCAAACTCAAGCCTAGTAATAGTAAAGCTAAATAAAATTAAAGATTCAAGAAAAAAGGCAAAAGACACTGAGATTGCTAGTTTTTTAGAGATTTTAGCCAAAAATAAAAATAATTTTTTGATAATAGAATTCTATGATGATAATTCAAGCGATTACGCAAGGAGTGCAAAAATGATTAGCACATTGTTTAATAATCCTAATTTTGTTTTTGTTAGATTTTTTAATCCTACTAAAAATGAAGCACTAGAAATTTTAAGGCAAAATGCAAGAAGTTTGAGACTTAAAATTGCCGATTCTCTGCTAATGTATTTATATGAATTGCAGAATAATCAAATTGGAATCTGTGTAAATGAGCTAAATAAATTCACACTAATTAATGGCGAAATTTCAAAGACAAATATAGAAAATCTCTCATATGGGCTTTATACAAATAGCATTGATGAGCTTTGTGAATCTTTGCTTGAAAGAGGCGATTGGGTTAAAATACTAGCCAAAATTCAAGAAGAAGGAGTGCAGGATATTGACTTTATTAGGGCATTGCAGAATTATTTTTATAGGTTATTTTTATTTTTCTCATTTATTAAATCAAATGGTAGATGTGTCTCAAGCGAAATTTTAGGCTATACACTGCCAAAGCAATTAGAAGAAAAATACGCACGATACGCAATGAAATTAAAAGAGATTCACTATCTTTCAATATTCACCACATTAAGCAAATGGCGCTCAAATACAATAAATGGAAAAGATAAAGATTATTTTAGTAATTTAATAAAACTAAAAGCTCTAATAAAGTAGAATCCAAACTTTTAATTTTAAATCCTTGCTTTAAAATCACTCTATTTTAAGGCAGAATCCAAAAGGAGCAAATATGAGATTTTATGAGACTATGTTTATTTTGAAGCCTACGCTTACGCAGGAAGAAATAGACGCAAAAATTGAGTTTTTCAAAAATATTTTATTAAGTAATCAAGCCGCGATTAGCGGGAATCTAAATATGGGTATGAGAAATCTTGCCTATGAGATAAATAAGCATAAAAGAGGCTATTACTATGTAATTTATTTTCAAGCAGAGCCTACTTTGATTAAAGAACTAGAGCGAAATTACAGAATTAGTGAAGATATTTTGCGATTTATTGTAATTAAATATGAAAACAAAACAGAGCAAAAAACTTGGCAAACTCTAGTAGATAGAGCAAATGGTAAGATTGTCGAGCCAAAAAAAAAGCTAAAGCAAAAAAAAGATGATGAAAAAGAGAACCTCAAAGAAGGATCTAGCGAAACAAATGCCAAAGATTCCGCACTAGAGACAGAATCTGCAACAGAAGAAAAAGCCTAATCAATGTTTAATAAAATAATTATAGTAGGCAATTTAACAAGGGATGTGGAGCTTAAATATCTACCTAGTGGCAGTGCAGTAGCCACGCTTGGGCTTGCTAGCAATAGACGATATAAAAAGCAGGATGGCAGTCAAGTTGATGAGGTTTGCTTTGTAGATGTGGAGCTTTTTGGCAGAACCGCAGAGGTAGCAAATCAATATCTTAAAAAAGGAAGTCAAATTCTAATCGAAGGTAGGCTAACTTTTAGGATTTGGAGCGACCAAAGTGGTGCTAAACGGAGCAAACACACTATAACGGCAGAATCTATGCAAATGCTAGGAAGCAAAAATCAAACTAGCAATGACCAAGGTAGTGATTATGGCAGTGGTGGATATGAAAATAGCTATGGCTCAAACTATGGAGGAACAAATGAGCAATCTTACTCTAACTCACAAAATAGTCAAGTAAATAGCCCAAAAGTACCAGAAATTGATATAGATGAAGATGAAATACCATTTTAAAGGAGAAAATTATGGAAAGAAAAAAATATTCAAAAAGATATTGCAAATATACTGAAGCGAAGATTGATTTTATAGATTACAAAGATATTGATATGCTTAAATATTCACTCTCTGAGAGATACAAGATTATGCCTCGCCGTCTAACAGGAAATACAAAAAAATGGCAAGAGAGAGTTGAAATAGCAATCAAAAGAGCAAGACATATGGCACTAATCCCTTATGTTATTGATACAAAAAATGTGGTTGAAAATCCTTTTAAGATTGGATAATTTTAGAATCTATTTAGCTAGATGAAAATTTATTGTTTTCGCTAATATGTAAAATATAAAGAGTTTTGGAAAAGCTGAATTTTCTTTCAATCCTCTTTTTAAAAAATCAGATTCTAGAGATAAAAGAGATATTTAATTTAAATATTATTTAAAAAATTTCTTTTAAATTTCAGAAACATTTACTTAAAAAATCAAGCTAATAAATAAAAATACTTTATTTAGAATCTAAAAATTCAACTAATCTTTAAAATTAGAATCTAGATATTATTTAATCTATAACACTTTAGCCCTATACAAGCCCAACAGAATCTAAAAAATGAAATTTTTTTGTTCCAACGATACTAAAATTTTATAATCCGATACCTAAAGTAAATAAAATATTTAAACAATTTATCAATATTTAGACTTAAGTAATTTTTAAATTCTAAATTATCCAAACTTTTTAGCTTTATTGTGCAATAAATAGATTAATTATTGCACAATAAACTTTATATTTATCATAATGAACATAAAAGTAAATTAGACAATAACTACAAATTAAGCTAAATATTTACTTTAATCAATTTTTAACACTGCTAAAAAAGCATCCTGCGGGATTTCCACTTTACCTATTGATTTAAGTCTCTTTTTCCCTTCTTTTTGCTTTTCTAGCAATTTTCGCTTTCTAGTTATATCTCCACCATAACATTTTGCAGTTACATTTTTTCCCATTGATTTAATTGTTTCTCTTGCTATGACTTTATTGCCAATACTTGCCTGAATAGCCACTTCAAAAAGCTGACGCGGAATAATCTCTTTTATTGTAGAGACTAAATTCCTACCTTTTTCATAAGCCTTTTGCCTAGCCACTATGATACTTAATGCATCGACTACATCACCTGCCACCTTTATATCAAGCTTTATCAAATCCCCCTCTTTATACCCGACATCTTCATAGTCAAAGCTTGCATAGCCTTTCGTGCAAGACTTTAGCTTATCATAAAAATCCATTATAATCTCATTTGTAGGCATTAGATAGGTTAGCATTACTCTGCTCTCATTTAGATACTGCATTTTTTCCTGAACCCCACGTCTTGAAGTAAGCAGTCCAATAATATTTCCTAAAAATTCACTAGGAGTAATCACACTAGCTCTCACATAAGGCTCCTCAATCCTAGAAATATTCTGCTCTGGTGGTAGCTGTGATGGATTTTGCACAACAACCATATCACCATTTGTCAAATACACATTATAAGGCACGGTTGGGGCTGTGGCAATCAAATCAAGTCCAAATTCCCGCTCCAATCTCTCCTTAATCACTTCCATATGAAGCAATCCTAAAAAGCCAATCCTAAAGCCAAATCCAAGTGCAATAGAAGTCTCTGGCTCAAAGCTAAGCGAAGCATCATTTAATTGCAATTTATTTAGTGCATCTCTCAAATCCTCAAATTTATCTGTGGATATAGGATAGATTCCAGCAAAAACAAATGGTTTGGCAGGTTTAAATCCTGCTATTGCATTAGCAGTTGGAGACTTTGCAAGCGTCATTGTATCACCCACCGCAATATCATTTACTTGCTTTAGCCCAAGAGAAACTATACCAATCTCACCACATTTGATGCTATTTGTTTTTTTTGGATAAAGTGGGTGAGGATACATAAGATTCAAAACTTTATGCGATTTTTGTGTGCTAAATATTAGAATCTCATCTTCAATATTTATCTCACCATCAATTACACGCACCAAAGCAAGAGCACCAAGATAGCTATCAAACCACGAATCATAAATCAAAGCTTTAAGCGGTGAGCTAGGATTCCCATTTGGTGGTGGAATCTTTTTAATAATAGTTTCAATTAGTTCTCTTATCCCAATGCCACTTTTTGCAGAAACTTCCATCGCCTCACTACAATCAAGCCCAATAGTATTTTCTATCTCATCTTTTACTTGCTTTGGATTTGCCGCGCTTAAATCAATCTTATTAATCACAGGGATAATTTCAAGATTGTTTTCAAGTGCTATATAAACATTTGCGATAGTCTGTGCTTCCACACCCTGCGTTGCATCAACTACTAGCAAAACCCCTTCACAAGAGCTAAGCGAGCGAGAGACCTCATAGCTAAAATCCACATGCCCAGGCGTATCAATTAAATTTAGAATATAATCAACCCCATCTAAATTATACTCCAAACGAACACTTTGAGCCTTAATAGTAATGCCTCGCTCTTTTTCTATATCCATCGTATCCATTACTTGAGAACTCATTTCTCGATTTGAGATAGCACCACACTCTTGAATTATCCTATCTGCTAGAGTGCTTTTGCCATGGTCTATATGAGCTATGATTGAGAAATTTCTAATGTTTTTCATTTAAAAACTCTTTTTATATAGACTAAATTGGCACTAAATTTTAAAATTAAAACAGCAAGTGCAAAAATATCCATCACATATAAAATCATAAGTATATTCCTTACTTTTTTAAAATATATAGAATTTTCTAGCATTTAATTCCTTGAACTTTGTGCAATTAGTGCAAAAAGTGGCGTCTGCCTGTGAAATAAAGTGCAATATTATGCTCATTTGCACTTTGTATCACCTCATTATCTCTAATGCTTCCACCAGGCTGGATTATCGCCTTTACTCCAGTAGTTGCAGCCAAATCTATACTATCTCTAAAAGGGAAAAATGCTTCACTTGCCATTGCACAATTTTGCAAACTAAGACCCATATCTTTAGCTTTAAGAGTGGCAATCCTAGCGGAATCTACTCTACTTGTAAGCCCCATTCCAATGCCAATTAAAGCGGAATCTTTTACATAAGTAACACAATTTGACTTCGTAAATGCAGCTAATTTATAGGCAATTTCCAAATCTTGTATTTGAGAATGTGTAGCTTTGGTATTGCTTACTTGTTTTGCATCTTTTACCTCTAAATCTAATATTTTATCTTGCTCTTGAAATAGGAATCCTCCGCTAATATGGCGAAAATCAAAACTATCATTTTTAAAATCGCTCAGAGTAAAAATCCTAACTCGCTTTTTAGAAGCAAAGATCTCTAATATCTCTTTGCTAACACTATTAGCAACTATTGCTTCAAAAAAAGTCTTATTCATTTCATTTGCTAATTCCAAAGTAAGCTCTCCATTTACAGCTACAACACCACCATAGGCAGAGAGGCTATCGCACTTTAAAGCCTCTTTATATGAAAGAAGCATATCTTCCTTTATGGCAAATCCACAAGGATTCCCATGCTTGACAATGCAAACTGCATTTTTACTAAAAGCGTTTACAATCCTAAAAGCAGAATTTAAATCTAAAAAATTATTAAAACTCGCCTCGCCTTTTAAAATATTAAAATTCTTGCTATAAAAATCTTCAAACTCATACAAAGCACCACTTTGATGAGGATTCTCACCATACTTTGTAATTCTATATTTACTTCCTACAATAAATTTTTTCTCTCCAAAGTTAGAGTTAAACCGCTCATTCATATAATTTGCGATGTAACTATCATAGTTTGCAGTGTGCTCAAAAGCCTTTATCATAAGATTTTTTCTAAAATCTTCATCATTTTGATTATTTTTAATTACATCAATTACATTGCTATAATCACTCTTATCTACCACTACAAGCACGTTTTTATAATTCTTTGCAGCAGCACGAATGAGGCTTGGACCGCCTATATCAATATTCTCTATAATTTCATCAAAATCTTGCGTCTTTTTGGTAGTCTCTTTAAATGGATAGAGATTTACACATACTAAATCTATTGGTAGGATTCCGCTATTTTTTGCAGAATCTACATCATTTTTGTTATCTCTTCTATACAAGATTCCGCCAAAAATCTTTGGATGAAGCGTCTTTACCCTACCACCGAAAAGCTCATCTTGATTAGTATAGAGACTTAAATCCTCTGCTTGTATATTATGCTTTTTAAGATATTCCAAAGTCCCGCCTGTGCTTAAAATACTATAACCTAGTAAAATCAACTTTCTTGCAAAAGATTCTATATTTTCCTTGTCGCTTACACTTAAAATTGCTTTCATTTAATACGCCTTTATGTGATTGTAAATTTTAGTAGTTATTTCACTTATGCTTTCCATCGCATTTAGAGTATAGTCTGCTTGAAGCTCATATTTTTTAACGCGTTGATTATACAAATCACCAGATACTTTAAAGCGTCTATAAACAGGTCTTTTACTAATACCATCAGTTTCTATTCGCTCAATTAATGCTTCGATGGGAGCTTGCAAATAAAACACATTTCCAATATCTCTCATATCATACTGCATAGGCATTCCGCCACCTGTAGAAATCACAGCATTTTTGACATTATTTTTAATCCACTCACAAAGCTTTATTTCGCATTCTCTAAAATATTTTTCACCATATCTGACAAAAATCTCATTCACACTCATTCCACAATTTACCTCAATAATGCTATCACTATCTAGTAAAACTAAATCTAATTTTTTTGCTAATTCTCTGCCTATAGTTGTCTTTCCTGCACCCATAAAACCTATTAAAACTATATTATTGAACATTAATTAAAATTCCATTATCTTTTTTTTCAAGCTTATAAACATAGCTTCCATCAAGCTCTAGCACGATTCGCATAAAATCTGTGTGAAGCCCGTATTTTAAAAGTGTAAAGTAAGGCTTGTTTATAGTAATTTTGTTGCATTTATAATAATCTTTATTTATATCTAAATCAAGCACGATTCTAAATGGATTTTGCATTATAAAATCCCGCTTTAAATTCCCCTTATAACTAATAAAAATATTGTTATTATCTATTATATAAGGCTTGGTTTTAAGATTTCTATTTTGTATTTTTGATTCTTGCTTGAAACCTATTTTATTTGCAATAGTAGAATCTTTAGTGGAAGCTTGTGAAGCAGAATCTAGCTTATTTTTTTTAATAGAATCTTTTGTAGATTCTGCTTTGCTAGATTTAGTTTTAGATGATTTGGAATCATTAGAGTGAGCAGAATCTGCTTTTGAAATATTTTGCATCTTGTTTAATTTCTGCGTTATTTCTAACGGCATTCGCCAATCTATCCTTCCACTCACAGGAATACTCTTACTCTCAATAGAACCATCAATATTTTGAAATGTTACTTCTATTTTTTTTATAAGCCTTGCGGAGCTGGGAAATTCTATATTTGCACTTTCAAAAACGCTACTCTCACCATAATATGGACGAATAGATTCCTTTGGTGTGATTAGCGGAATAAATGGGTCTTCTCTTGCAAATAATAGACTAATAAATGAAAGTAAAATTAAAAGCTTTTTCATTTATTCTCCAATTAACTCAAATATTTCTTTTTGCAATGTGGCATTTTGCCTTTTATAAAATTTAATGCTCTGCTCTAGCTCTCTTTCTTGAGCACGTAATTCTAATAAAACGACTAAACTCTTTTGCCCCACGAGTAAATCAAATATATGCCACAAAAGCATTATTAGAGCAATAATTGCTAAAACATATGGTCTATAAAGCCTAAGAGTTTGTCTTAAAGTTGGCTTTTTTTGTAGCAAATCTGACAATTTTATCCCTTAAAAAAATTTCAAAATCATAGCAAAATTTTACTTTAAAGCCTAGAATCTATTTTAATTTAGATTCCATAAAAATGCTAAGAAAGTAGTTAAACCATATTCAAGGCTTAGACTCCCCCTGAATATTAAGCTTTTTTGATTAAATAATGTTAATCCCTGTTTTATAAAAAATCCATTATTATAGTTACCATCAAGCCCTAAATTAAGCATTACTAAATGTTTATTTGGAATAGCTAGATTTTCATTTATTTGCAATGCTATATTCACACAAATATAGTTGAAATTCGCCTTGTTTATTTGAATTATAGAATTATTAATTTATAGTTTAATATTATTTTTACTCATTTTATTTAAATTTTTCTAATTTTTGCAATTTCATCTCGTAGCCTAGCAGCCTCCTCAAACTCAAGCTTTTTTGCAGCTTCATGCATTTGCTTTGAGAGTTCTTTTATAATCTTATCTTTTTCCTTTTTTGGAATCTTACCTAGCTTTAAGCCCTTCTCTTGTTTAGATTCTATCTTTAGCTCATCTTCAATATTTCTCTTTGTATTTTTTGGAGTGATATTGTGAAGTTTGTTAAATTTTATTTGCTTATCCCTCCTGTAATTGCTAATATCAATTGCTTTTTGCATAGATTTTGTAATTTTATTAGCAAAAAATATAACTTTTCCATTGATATTTCTAGCAGCACGCCCCATAGTTTGAATAAGGCTTGTTTCACTTCGCAAAAATCCCTCTTTGTCTGCATCTAAAATTGCAACTAGACTCACTTCTGGTAAATCAAGTCCCTCTCGAAGCAAATTCACACCAATTAGAACATCAAAATCCCCAAGTCTAAGAGAGCGGATAATATGATTTCTCTCTATTGCATCTATGTCGCTGTGCATATACTGCGTTTTTAGTCCAAGTTCATTGTAATATTTACATAAATCCTCTGCCATTTTTTTGGTCAATGTGCCAACAATCGCCCTCTCACCTCGCTCTATTACAATCTTTATCTCATCATATAAAAGCTCAACTTGCCTAGAAGAATCCATAACCACACACTCTGGATCCAGCAGCCCTGTGGGTCGCACGATTTGCTCTGCTATATTTTCCTTGCTTAAATCTAGCTCTTCTTTTGCAGGAGTAGCAGAAACAAAGAGATAATGAGGGGCTTTATTTATAAACTCATCATAATTTAGCGGACGATTATCTAGCGCACTAGGAAGACGAAATCCATACTCTACCAACACTTCTTTTCTGCTTCTATCACCCGCAAACATTCCACCAAATTGAGGCAAGGAAACATGTGATTCATCGACTATAACAAGATATGGTCTATTTTTTTGCTCAAAATAATCTAGCAGACAAAATGGTGTTTCACCGGGCTTTTTACCTGTTAAATGTCTAGCGTAATTTTCTATTCCCTTACAGATTCCATTTTCTTTTATCATTTCTAAATCAAACTCTGTTCGCCCCTTTAAGCGTGTATATTCAAGCTCTTTATTATTATCTTTATAAAATTTAAGCCTAGATTCCAACTCTACTTCTATGCCTTCAATTGCCTCTTTAAGCCTATTTTGCCCTACTATAAATTGATTTGCCGCATATAACACATAAGATTTTAGGCTTTTAATTTCTTTATTATCAATTGAATCTATAAATGAAATTTTCTCACACTCATCATCAAAAAACTCAACTCTCAAAATTTCATCTTCAATATATGCTGGATAAATGTCAATCACATCACCATTTACGCGAAATTCCCCTCGTTTCAAATAAGTATCATTCCTGCTATATCCCATCTCAACTAGCTTTAGGAGAAAATCTCTTTGGCTTTTTTTATCATTTATCTCAATTTTTTCAATCATTTGCAAATATTCAGCTGGATTTCCTAATCCGTAATTTGCCGAAACGCTTGCTATCACAATCACATCATCATAAGCCAAAAGCGAGGTCGTAGCACTAAGTCTAAGCCGCTCTAAATCCTCATTTATACTAGAATCTTTTTCTATAAATAAATCTCTTCGTGGAATATATGCTTCCGGCTGGTAATAATCAAAGTGTGAGATGAAATATTCAACCTTATTTTCTGGAAAAAATCCCTTAAACTCACTATAAAGCTGCGTACATAGGCTTTTATTGTGCGACATTATGAGTGTTGGCATTTGAAGTTTTTCTATAATATTTGCCATTGTATAAGTCTTTCCACTTCCTGTAACACCAAGTAGCATAGAATATTTAGAATCAGATTCTACATAAGAAGTGATTTTGTCAATTGCAACTGGCTGGTCTCCAGCTGGCTCAAAAGGAGAATATAAAACAAATTTATTCATTAAAATTCCTTGATGAAAATTACTTACACTTCAAAGAAGTGGTTGGTTTTTAACTTGAAAGCCAAAATCCTACACAATTTAAATGGCTTTAAGTTTAATAATTTAGGCTATTTCATATCTAAACAACTTAAAAAATTATAACTAAATCTTAATTTTAGCTACTAAATGCTAAAACGATAGGTGATTACCTCTTGCTTAAGAAGCAGGTGTTTTGACAAATTTTTTAGATAAAATAAATTTTATGATTCTAGCAAGTATTTTTGTTACAATTATATTTATTTTTATTAAGGTTGAAATATGAGCATTTTAGAGAGACTTACACAAAAAGTTGATGAACTTTTAAATAAACTAGACGAGCAACACAACGAAATAGAGCGTTTGAGACTTGAAAATAGTGCATTAATTAGCGAAACTAAAGAAAAAGACATTCAAATAAATAACTTATATGAAGAGTTAGCTTCACGCGACCGCTCCTATGAAAATATAATCAACAAAATAGACGAAGCAAACAAATAAAGTGGATTCAAGACTTAATATTGACTTATATTTATATGGCAGGAAAGTACAGGTAAATATTGCCTGTATTAATGAAAATGCCAAAAATGAAGTAGAATCTCTACTATCAAAACGAAATTTAGATGTAAAAGATATTCTAAAAGCATATATACAGAAAGCTCAAGACTATGCAGAATTAGAAGAAAAAATCTCAAATCTTGCAAACAAACTGGATATAAACTGAAATACTACCTAATCGCACCGCTAAAAGCAAACCTAGCGTTATTAACCTACAAAAGCAATGAAATTCTTTCTATTTTAGAAATTGTTAGCATAGAAATACACTCCAAAAGCACCTTTGGCGTAGTGATTAAAGAAATTACGAAACCAGAATTTGAGTGTAAAATTGCTAGTAAAATAGGACAATTTTTTACTCAAACACAAGGGATTTTGGCTAATTTTATTGCAAATTATTATGTTTGCAATATTGGAGTTGCTTTTAGTCTCTTCACTCCACACAAAGATTCTAGTGCGGATTCCAATATTAAAAATTCTTTAAGCAAACTAGATTTAGAATCTACTAAAACTACATCAGATTCTATAGATTCTAAATTGGATTCCAAAAAACTAGCTCTACTTTCAACTCCAAATAAGCTAAATAAAAAACAGCAAGCCGCCCTAGAATTCATTAATAACCACAGCAAGACTCTACTTTTTGGCGATACAGGCAGCGGGAAAACAGAGATTTATATAAATATGATTTTAAAGACGATTCAAAATAACAAAAATGTAATTTTTTTAATGCCAGAAATCTCACTTACTCCTCAAATGGAATCTAGACTAAAAAGTGTATTTGGGGATTTAGTTTGCATTTGGCACTCAAAAATTTCAAAGGCTAAAAAGAAAGAAATTCTAGCAAATATACATAATTTTAAGATTTTTATAGGTGCTAGGTCTGCTCTATTTTTGCCGATAGAAAATATTGGGCTAATCATCGTTGATGAGGAACATGATGAGGCTTATAAATCAAACTCATTACCAAGGTATAATGCCTCACATTGCTGTATTTATCTAGCCAATAAACAAAATATAAAATTGATTTTAGGAAGTGCTACGCCAAGCTTAAATAGCTATTATAATTTTAAGCAAAATGATGAAGTTTTTAGGCTAAAAGGTAGGCATTTCGATAGCAAAAAAACTATCATTTTTGATAAATCAATGGAATCTCTATCGCCAAATTTAGTAGAAAAAATTCGCACAACATTACAAAAAGATAGGCAAATCATTATATTTGTCCCAATTCGTGCTAATTTTAAAACACTATTTTGTATAAATTGCGGGAATAGCGTAAAATGCAAAAATTGTAGTATAAATTTAAGCTTCCATAGTAAGAAAAATGCACTAATTTGCCATTATTGTGGCTTTAGTATGCCACTTTTAAAAAGTTGTCCAAATTGCCATAACAATGAATTTGGCACATTAAAAATAGGCACTCAAGAAATTGCCAAAAAATTAAGTGAAATTTTTAGCGATAAAAAAATAGCTATATTCGATAGAGATGAGGTTAGCACAGATAATAAACTAAAAAAGATTCTAAATGATTTTAATAATTCTAAAATTGATATTTTGGTCGGCACACAAATGATTAGCAAAGGACACGATTATCATAATGTCGCTTTGGTGGCGATTCTGGGCATTGATAATCTTTTAAATAGTGGCGATTTTCGCTCCTACGAGAGAGCCATTAGCTTGTTTTATCAAATTGCAGGGCGATGTGGGCGAAAAGAAGATGGCGAAGTATTTGTGCAAAGTTTAAATAAAGTTTTTTTTACAAAATTTTTAAATGATTATGAGGATTTTTTAAATTTTGAATTAGAATATAGAGCTGGAATCTACCCACCATTCGTAAAATTTGCATTAATAATTTCACAAAATAAAAATGATAACAAAGCAAAAGAAATATTACAAAATTGCAAAAAAATAGTAGAATCTTTTGAAAATATTGAAATAGTTGGGCTAAATCACGCTCCAATAGAGCGTATAAATGGACTTTGGAGATATTTTTTATTAATTCGCTCTAAAAATAAAAAAAACCTATTAGAATGCTTACATTTACTAAAAAATAGGCAAGTTATCATAGATATAGACCCATTACAAATACTTTAAAGGATAAGAATGAAAATAAACATACTTTGCAAATCGCCACTTTTACAAAAGACGCTAGATTCTTACCTAAAAGAATATATCACAAACTACGATGAATGCGATTTTATAATATTCGATGAGATTGATGAGAATTTCAATAAGCCAATTTGCCTTATTAATTTTAATGAAGATTCAGACATTAGACGCCCAATCTATAAAGAATCTTTACTGAGTGATTTAGAAAAATTTAATAAACAAGTTGAAGAAATATCAAGAATTAATATTAATAAATTCAATACAATCCTTGATACAAACGAACTAGAATCTCTTAAAAAATCACTAGATTCAATCAATATAGAATCTAAAAATAAAGATGAAATAAGAAGTGAGATTGAAAACATAGTGCAAGATTTTACAAATAGACTCTATGAAGTTTTATCAAAATCAGTATGAAAAAAAATTACACAAAGAATCCAACCAATAAACCAAAAATTAGAAAAAAGCCAAACTCAAGGCAAGATTCTAATACCAAAATCACTAGCATTAGGATTATAGGCGGGATTTTTAGAGGTAGGATTCTAAATATAGAGATTTTGCCAAACACTCGCCCGACAAAAGCGATAGTTAGAGAATCTGTTTTTAATACTTTACAAAATTTTATATCAAACAGAACTTTTATAGAAGTTTTTGCAGGATATGGGAGCGTTGGTTTTGAGGCTTTAAGTCGCGGTGCGAAGGAAGTCATATTTATTGAAAAAGACATTAAAAGTTTTAGAATTTTAGAGCAAAATATTGCCCTATTTACCGATAAGATTCCACATTTAAAGGATAAATTAAAAACTTATAATGAAGATAGCTTTATATTTTTAACAAAATTAGATAAAAATATTGATATTTTTTATTTTGACCCACCATTTGGGGAGAATGGAGAGTATTATTTGCAATCTTTTGAGATTTTAGAGAAACTAAATTTAGATAATAAAATGATTATTTTTGAACACATTTCTAACTTCAAAATGCCCTGTAAATTAAAAAACCTAAACTTAATTAAAACAAAAAAATTTGGTCGCACAAGTATTAGCTATTATCAATAATTTTAATAAAACCACTTCTATATCAACTAAAAAAGTAGAATCTTGCTAACTTAAAATATGCTAACTAAAGAATCTTAAGATGGCTAAAAATATTTAGTTATTAACTATAAACTATACAAAATTCACCTCTTAAGTTTAGGGAATAAGAGTTTTATTACCTAAAATTTTGATAAAATAACATAATTTTTTTAATGGAGTAACAAATGGCAGAAGGCAAAACAGGGAGTAAGATTATTATAATTATTGTAATTTTATTAGTAGTAATTTTATTAGGTATAGCAGCGGCATTTTTCTTCCTCACTCAAAGTGGGAAGGAAGTCCCAAACCCTATACAACAAGAACAAAACCAAGTTAATAATACCACCACAACACAAAGTCCAGCCACAGCAGGGACAATTAGCTCTAACTATACACGAGTAGGAATGATTTATCAACTAGACCAATTTATTGTAAATCTGCAAACTCAAAGTGGCAGACGCTATTTAAAAACTACAATCGGGCTAGAAATGACAACTCCTAACCTTGAAAACGAGTTAAACACAAAACGAGTTCCAATAAGAGATACAATCATTAATATATTAAGCTCAAAATCTCTAGAGGAAGTTAGCACACAAAGAGGAAAAGACAAATTAAAAGAAGAAATAGCACAAAGGATTAATGAATCTTTAGTAGATGGTAAGATTCGCAATGTATTTTTCATTGATTTTGCGGTGCAATAGCAGTTTATCAAAATGATAGGAATTGATGTTGTAGCAATAGAAAGAATTGAAAAAATAGTGCAAAAATATGGAATCTCATTTCTAAAAAGATTCCTAAATAAAAGTGAAATTAAGTTGGTATGCAGAGATTCTAGCTTTAATATAAATAGTATAGCTGGATTTTTCGCTGCAAAAGAAGCTATTTCAAAAGCTTTAGGCTGTGGCATAGGGAAGGAGCTAGGCTTTAGAGATATAAAAATTATAAAAAATATTAAAAATGCACCAAAAATAAAACTCAAAAAAAAGATTAAAAAATATTTTAAAATAAAAAAGACATATCTCTCAATCACACACGATAAAGGCTATGCTATCGCTGTCGTGCTTATAAATTTTAAATAGTTTTTTAAATTCTAATAGCAATTATAAAGCAAAATATTTAGATTCTAATTTATTTTAAATAGACTTTGCTAATTTTTTAAAATAAGTTATAAAAAATTAGAGCGCTTCGTGCCTCAAAAATCCAAAAAGATAGATTGATAAAATCTTCTTAAAATTTAGAATCTAATTTAAAATAGATTAAAAATTTTGCTAATTTTAGATTTTATAACAAAGATATGAAATACATCAAGATTTATTTTAAAGAATAAATACACAATAAATCTATAAAATAATTTAAACATTTAATTTATTTTATTTGAAGGAATGGAATCTTTTGAAGAGCCTATTAAACATTTTGCAAAACACTTCAAAATCGCAAATTAAAAATATAAAGATTTTACAATGACTCTAATATTAATGATTTAATAGATTATTAACTATGCCTATAAAGCAAAGAATAGAGTAATAAATTTAGATTTTTAAAATTCTAAAAACTACGCAAGATAATTTAATTAAATTAAAAAGACTCTAAATTTTGGAATCTAAAGCCTTTAACAAGATTTTATAGCCTTACTTGTTATACACAAGGAACACTATCATTTCTTTGGTCTAGTGGAATCTCATCTCGATTTACACTACCAAGAGCACTCCACACGATACAACCCTCTGTTGGACAAGCCGTAGCACAAGCTGGCGCATCATTATGCCCTACACATTCTACACACTTATCAGGATAGACATAGTAAATTCCCTCACCTGTTGGATTATCATCATCATCTACAATTGCGCTCACAGGGCACTCATCTATACAAGAACCACAAGAAATACAAATATCAGTAATTTTAACAGACATATTAACTCCCTTAAAAAATCTGGCTTTAGCCGAGCTGTTAGTATAAGATAATTTTTTAAAATTTACCTTAATCACTAAAAGTTTAATTTGAAAAATTATTTTTATATCCTGCTTTGAAAGCTATAGATTCTAATCACAAGCATAATGAATAGAATCCATTAAAATAATGGTAAAATTAACAATTTAGATTTAACAATGGAGAAAGACTTGAGATTATTTGAGATTTTAAAAAAGATAAATATAGAAGTAGATAATGATATACAAGACTTTGAGGTTAAGTCCCTACTCCCACTAGATTTAGCAAATGAGTGTGATATAAGCTATGTCACAAAAGATAAATATTTGCCTTTAGTGGAGTACTCTAGGGCTGGAGCAATTCTTATAGATAAGATTCATATAAGTAAATTTAGTAATAAAAATATCATTTTTGTTGAGAATTCTAATCTAGTTTTTGCCTATATTTCACATTTTTTTAAAAACCCACAAATTAAAAATCAAACTTCAAGTAAAACAAATTACAAAAATAGCAAAATCTTTAGCGGAGCATTCATCGGGGAGAATGTAGAGATTGGCGAGAATTGTGAGATTATGCCAAATGTGGTGATTTGTGATAATGTAAAGATTGGGAATAATGTAAAGATTTATCCAAATGTGGTGATTTACAAAGATAGCATAATCGGTAATAATGTCTCAATCCACGCTGGAAGTGTCATTGGCTCTGATGGCTTTGGATACGCACACACGAAACTTGGGGAGCATATAAAAATAGAACATTTTGGAAATGTGATAATAGAAGATGATGTCGAAATTGGTGCGAATGTTACGATAGATAGAGCAGTTTTTGAAAGCACAATAGTAAAAAAAGGTGCGAAAATTGATAATCTAGTTCAGCTTGGGCATAATTGCGTGATTGGTGAGCATAGCATTCTAGTATCTCAAGTTGGCTTTGCTGGAAGCACTACGACAGGTAGAAATGTGGTGTGTGGTGGACAAGTAGGCACAGGCGGACATATACATATAGGAGATTTTGTGCAAGTGGCTGGCAGAGGAGCAGTTGGAAAGAATCTACCACCAAATACAAAGTGGGGCGGACATCCGCTAATGGAGTTAGGTGAGTGGCAAAAAATGCAAGTTAAGCTACGCAAACTAACAAGAAATTAGGTTGATTTTAAAACATTATATAAAAATATTAATTTTTAGATTAATTTATTATCAATATACTGGAAATATAATATACAAAATAAAATTTACATCAAGGAAAAAAGAATGGCTACTTATAAGGGAAAACTCTATGAAAGCGAAATTGTAGCTAATTTCACACACATTTTAGGACTTCCAAACAAAACCGATGGCACTTTATATATCTACAAAGCCCAAAAAGGTATCGCAACAAAACCTGATGGATATTACTACTATGAAGGCATCACTTTTATACTTGATGCAAAAGCACAAGGCAAAGCATTTACAGGACAACTTGAAGATTATATGAAACTTGAAAGCAATGAAAACTTTATAGGCTTTAAATATAATGGAGAAGAGTTTGAATGCTATGTCAAAGGTATTTTAAAGAAAGATGAAATACAATTAAAAGATAAAGATTATTATCGTAACAAATATTTTCCACAAAAAATAAATAATGAAAGCATAGTTGAAAAAAGCGCAAAAAGATTAGCAAATTTTTTTAGAAATTCTAAAATAGATAAGCAAATGAATGTTCCATTCATTGGTGCAGTTATGCTTTGTCTAAAATTTGGTGAGGATATAGACCTCACTTCAACAAAAACTATTTTAAATTCTCTATCTCGTGGTATAGAGATTATCATAAGAGATAATCCTTTAACAAGGCGACAAAAGAAAGAGTTTATAAAAATTGCTTTGCAAGATTCTACACTACAAAGAGCAAAAACAGAGGATTTATTTATGATAGTGCAAGAAATTTCAAATATTTACAACTTTATAAATATATCCATTGATGATTATCAAGGACACGATATAATGAATAGCTTTCTGCGTATTTTTAGAAAATGGAATTCCGCAAACGCCAATGAAAAAGGTGAAGTTTTTACGCCTGACCATATCGCCCAGCTTATGTATAAAATTGCAAATTGTTCTAAAGATAACACTATACTTGACCCAACTTGTGGGAGTGGAACATTTTTAACTAATGCTATGGCAAATATGCTATATGAAGCACCAAGTGAGAGTAAAAACATACAAGAAAATCGCCTAATCGGTATTGAGGCAAATGATTTTAATGCAACTTTGGCAGGAATGAATATGATGTTGCACGGGGATGGGGCATCAAATATATGGTGTGATGATTGTTTTGTTAAAGTTCCGCAAATAAAAAACTGCTACGATAGAGTGTTAATGAATCCACCATTTTCTACAAGCGACGATGAGCTAAAATTTGTCAAAGTAGCATTAGAAAATATGCGAGAGGGTGGAGTTTTAGCTTCTATTTTACCAAAATCTTGTGTTAAGGGGACACTTGAAAAGAACTTGAATTATCTACAAAATATTTTTAAGATAAGTAGATTACTTCTAGTTGTATCATTACCAAGTGATTTATTTTACCCCAATGCCTCTCCTGCTACTTGTATAGTTGTATTTGAGAAAAATAGTAGAGGACATAGTGGTGAAACTTTACTTATTGATTGTTCTAATGATGGCTTTACTTCAGCAAATGATATACGAATTGATACTGAAAACAAATGGAATTTAATAGAAGAAGAGATTTTAAACGTTTTAAATGGCAGTTATACAGAATTTAGAGCCACTAAGAAAAATGTAACCTTTGATGATGAACTCTTATTTGAAGCGTTTAGCTCTAAAAGGGCATTTGATTTAACGCAAGATATTTTTGACAAATATATGCGAGAAAAAATTGCTAGTCAAATTCTTTGTGGTAGGAATATAAATATTAAAAACTTTGAAAAAATTACACTCCCAACACAAATAGATTATGCAAGGTTTAAAATTACTGATTTGCTCGTGAAGATTGAAAAAGGCAAGACAAAATCACCAAACAAAAAACTAGAAAATAAATATCTAGGTAAATATCCTGTAATTGTTGCAAAAAAAGACAACAATGGCATAGGTGGAATGATAAATAATCCTGCAAAAATATATAATGATAAACTTTGCATTGTATCAGGTGGTGATGGTGGTGGCGGAAAAACTTATTATTGTGATTTTGAATTTGGAGCAACTAGCTTTGTAATGATTTGTGACTTGCAAGAGTGTTATAAAAATTTGGCTGATAAATACGCTAGATTTTACCTTGCAGTAGCCATTAGTGAAAGACTTTATCAAACTATACAGCATGGCAGGACAATTAGTGATATTCCAAATAATATAGAAATCAAATTGCCAATAAAGAGTGATAAAAGTATTAATTGGAATTATATGTCAAATTTTGTAAAAAATTTGACATATGCAGATATGATGTAATACAACAAAAGATATTATAAATATATTAAATCATCTTTAAAAAAAGTTATAAATTTTTAATTAATATTTTAGAACTTGATTATCAAATCAATTAATTTATATAAACATTTGAAAATAAATCGTTTGCACGCTTGCATTTTCCTCACCTAGTGAATACACAAATGTTAAAGCAACTTATTGACACTTTTAAAAAATAGCACAAATATATGTTGTTAAATTAATATATTTAAAAACTAGCTCTCTCCCATTATCCTTGAGACTAGCTTTTTAGCTTTATCATCTTGAGCCTTGCTAGAGGCATTATTTAAAGCATTGATATATTTTTCATATTCAATTTGTGAGCTAATCGCATTTTTATCATTTGGTTTTAGTTTGATATACTCGCCATTTTCTTGCAATTCGTGGGACTGCATATTATCTTCAAGTTGTAATTTTAAGATTCCAAATAGCTTTTCAGAAATCCCCTTATTTAGCACAGGCGTCATAATCTCCACTCTTTTTTCAAGATTCCTAGGCATTAAATCTGCACTAGCAAAGTAAATCTGTGGATTACTATGCTTAAAATAATAAATCCGTGCGTGCTCCAAATACTTACCAATAATCGAAACAACCCTTATATTCTCACTAACTCCAGCAACTTTTGGCTTTAGACAACAGATTCCCCTTACTATCATTTCAATTTTCACTCCTGCTTTACTTGCCTCATATAATGCCTCAATAACATCCATATCCACGACAGAATTAGCCTTTAGTATTATATGCCCATCTTTGCCACTTTTAGTTTCATTTTTAATTAAACTTAAAATTTGAGGTTTAATCTGTGTGGGTGCGACAAATAGAGAATCTAGCTTCACTTTATGTGAATACCCAGTAGAAAGAGAGTGAAAGAGCTTAACTGCATCATCAGCTATATTTTCATTAGAAGTAAAATAGCTTATATCTGTATAGATTTTAGCAGTGGCAGGATTGTAATTCCCTGTGGCTAAATGCACATATTTCTTAAAACTATTGCCAACCTTTTTAACAACAAGGGCGATTTTTGCATGGACTTTAAGCCCTGGGATTCCATATATTACATGCGCCCCAGCAGTCTCAAGGGCTTTAGCCCAATAGAGATTATTTTCCTCATCAAATCTTGCTTTTAATTCTACCAAAACGGTTACTTGCTTATTATTTTCTGCCGCTTCACTCAAAGCCTTTACAATAGGAGAATTTCGCCCTACCCTATACAAAGTCATTCTTATAGAATAGACTTCTGGATCTTTTGCCGCACTTTGGATAAAATTAACAACCGGATCAAAGCTCTCATATGGCTGAAATGACGCAATATCATTAGAATCTATCACACTAAAAATATCCATTGTATTATTTAGCGGTGGGAGAATCTTAGCATTAAAACTAGGAAGTGTTAGATGAGCAAACTTCTTTGCACCAACTATCTGCCACAATGCGCTTAAATTAAGAGGAATAGAATACTCATAAATATCTTCTCGCTGCACTTTAATGTGACTAATAATAAAATCAAGCAAACTAGAATCTTTATTCTCTCCAACTTCAAGGCGAACAATCTCACCTTTTTTACGAGCCTTTAGTCCTTCTGCCATTAGCTCCATAAAGTCATCTGCCTCCTCTTCTTCTATCTCCATATCAGCATTTCTTGTAACCCTAAATGAAGTGCAAGAAACCACTTCACAGCCCTCAAAAACATCACCTATAAATTCGCTTACAACATCCTCTATTGGAACATAAATTCCGCTATCTACTTCGATCAATCTAGGTAGCATTCTTGAGATTCTAACCATTCCAAATTTGATTTTGTTTTTATTTTGAGTATCCTTCAGTTTGATTGCCATTGCAAAAGTAAGATTATTAAAATGTGGAAATGGATGCGTAGAATCCACGATAATAGGCACAATAATAGGATATAAATTATTAAAGAAAAAGTCTTTTAAATATTTTTTTTGTTCATTTTTTAATTCATCAAAACTTTTGATATAGAGATTCTCTTTTGCTAAATCAGAGCAGATTCCCTTAAAAAGCTTCTCTAATTTTGATTTTTCTTTATGAATATAGGAGCGAATCTCATCTAATTGCTGTGAAGGTGTGAGCTTGTCTGCACCACAATCAATTATCCCTGCTTGATATAATCGCTTTAGTCCTGCCACTCTCACCATATAAAATTCATCTAAATTTGTGCCATAAATTGCTATAAATTTTAATCTCTCTAGAAGAGGAAAATTCTCATTATTAGCCTCATCTAGCACCCTTGTATTAAACCTTAGCCACGATAATTCTCTATTAAAAAATAGCTTTGCATTATCTTTCATTATTTCCCCCTTGCTTAAAAATTAATTCTATATTATAGCCAATATTTAAGTGACAATTAGCTTTTTATAGAGTATCAAGAATCTTTTATTAAAGAATCTTAATCCACCTTAAAACTCTTTCTAGTCATCATAAAGCTATGCTCATAAAATATTAATAATGAAAGTGAGATTCCAACTGCTATGGCAAGCGCTACAGAAATTGTGGTTATTAGATTATTTGTAAGCTCAATTAATAGCTTGTATTGTGATTCTGTGTTATTTTCTTGTGAAAATGAAACAATTGATAAAATCGTCCTATACGCATACATTCCTGGAATCATAGGTAAAATCGCAGGGAATGTGATTATTTCTGTCGGGCATTTTACTTTCTTTGCAAATATCAATCCCAAGATTCCAACAATAAATGCAGAAAAAAATGTGGCACTTGTAATTCCAAAATCAAGCTGCATAAGATAGAATCTAAAAGCATGTGCGATTGCAGCAAGAAATGCAGATATAAAAAGAGTTCTTATAGGAGGATTGCACGCATACGCAAAGCCTAACCCAGCAATAGCTGCAAATCCTCCATCAATCAATGAAGATACAATAACTTGCATCAATACTCCATTCTAATGCCAGAAAAGCTAAGTGTGATATATAAACCTATTGCTATGCAAGAGATTAAAATTATCGTGCTAATAACTCTTGATACGCCAATTAGTGAATGACCATCCAATATGTCAATCACAGAGTTTATTAGATGCACTCCAGGTATTAAAAATAGCACACTTGTTCCTATTGCTACATCAGGTGTTTTTGTAAATCCTAGCATTGTCCCACCATACGCCACCATTGAAGCGACAAAAGCACATATCACAAAAATTACTCTCATATCTACATTTAGTTTTGTTAGGAATCTCCTTAAATTAATTCCTACAAATGTTGAGACGAAAATAATAGGCATAGAGCCAAAATCTCCACCAAAAAGTCTACAGAATGCAGCATTTGCAAAACAAAGCAAAATCAATATGCCAATAAAGCTATATCTAGTCTTATTCATAATTTTTTCATACTGCTTTTTTAAATGCGAAAAGGTGATTTTCTCATCATAGGCATACCACGATAAACCACTTAAAAGTGAGATTAGATTAAAATTTAAGATACTATCTTTGTAACCTCTTACATAAGTCCTTCTAATTGAGTAATCTTCTGGGCTTACTACACTAATTGTGATATTCTTTGAAAATATAGAAATATGCACTTCATAGCCAAATGCAACTGCTATCCTTGTAACGCACTTTTCAACTCTAGAAGTATATGAGCCAACAGATAATAAACTAATGGTATATTCCATTAAAAAATCTGTAAGTTCCTGAATCTCTACTCGTCCAGCTCTCATTTTGTGTAATTTTTATTTTGCATATTTTTTTAGAATATCAAGCACTTTTTGTGCGTGAGCACTCGATTTTACATTATATAATGCTTCTAAAATCACTCTATTTTTGATTATAAAAGTAGAGCGAACTATCCCCATATACTCCCTGCCATACATACTTTTCTTTTCCCAAACACCATATAATTTAGAAATAGTTTTATCCTCATCGCTTAATAAAATATGCTTCAGATTCTCTTTTTTGATAAATTTTTGATGTGAATTTATACTATCTGGGCTAACGCCAATAATTATGGCATTAAGCTTTTCAAACTCATCAAATAATGAGCTAAATTCATTTGCCTCTATCGTGCAACCCTTTGTCATATCCTTCGGATAGAAATATAAAACTATAAATTTATCTTTAAAATCGTTTAGAGAAACTTTCTCATCATTTTGATTTTTAGCGCTAAATTGTGGAGCTGATTGATTAGATTCTAATCTCATATATTTGCCTTTATAATAATATAAAATATGAGATTCTATCTTAAATTTTTTTAAAATTCTTGCTTATAGATAAAAATTCCATTTCGTAACAAATTATTAATTATAAATGCAGATTTTAGTAATTCAATTAATCCTTTTTATTTTATAATTTCACCTTATTGATTTAAAAATTACTGAATTTTAATTTGAGGAGATAAAATGTGGACTCAAAACTATGACCCATTAAACAATATTTGGTTAAGTGCATTAGTAGCACTTCTTCCAATAGCCTGTTTTTTCATATCACTTGTTGTTTTTAAGCTTAAGGGACATATTGCAGGGCTTCTAACCGTTATTTTGGCTACACTTGTTGCAATCTTTATGTATAAAATGCCACTTGATAAAGCAGCATTGAGCTTAGTTTATGGTGCTTTATATGGCTTGTGGCCTATTGCGTGGATTATTATTGCAGCAATTTTCTTATATAAGCTAACCGTAAAATCCGGCTATTTTGATATTTTAAGAGAATCAATCATCGCAATTACACCAGATCAAAGGATTCAAGTTATACTAATAGGATTCTGCTTTGGTGCGTTTTTAGAAGGTGCAATAGGCTTTGGCGGACCTGTGGCAATCACTGCGGCTCTGCTTGTTGGTTTAGGGCTTCGCCCACTTTATGCAGCTGGACTTTGTATGATTGCAAATACCGCTCCGGTTGCATTTGGAGCAGTTGGGATTCCGATTATTGCAATGTCTGGAGCAGTTGGCGTTCCTGCTAAAGATATTTCGGCAATGGCTGGGCATATGCTTCCTCCACTCTCGCTTTTTGTGCCATTTTTCTTAATATTCTTAATGAATGGTTTTAAAGGTGTGAAAGAAACTTGGCCTGTGGCATTGGTAGCTGGTGGAAGCTTTGCGATAGTGCAGTTTATAACCGCTACACATCTTGGACCTGAGCTTCCTGATATTGCATCAGCAGTCGCTTCAATCGCAGCAGTTGCAATATTTCTACGATTTTGGCAACCAAAAAATATCTTTAAATTTAGCGATGATAAAGAAATAGAAATAAGCAAACATAGTTATACAATGGGACAGATTGTCCTTGCTTGGTTACCCTTTGTGCTATTAATATTAGCTATTATTGTTTGGACGCAAGGCTGGTTTAAAGATTTATTTGTGCTAGAGGGTGGTAAATTAAGCGATGGAAGCAAAGCGGCAGAAGCTGGGATTATGGCATTTAGTGTATTTAATTTCAATTTTAGCTCACTTGCTGAAATCGTGCAAGTTAGCCCTGTCGTAGTTAAAGATGCTCCTGTAAAAGCAGTATTTAATCTATCTATTATAAATGCTACTGGAACTTCGATATTTGTAGTTGCTTTATTAACTATGGTATTACTCAAAGTAAAGGTTAGCACTGCGATTAAAACTTTTGGCGAAACTCTAAATGAAATGAAATTTGCAATCCTAACTATCGCATTAGTTGTCGGATTCGCATTTATCTCAAATAATAGTGGGAGCTCGGCAACTCTAGCAATAGCATTAGCTAGCACAGGAAATGCCTTTGCATTCTTCTCACCTATAATTGGCTGGATTGGTGTATTCCTAACAGGAAGTGATACAAGCTCGAATCTACTATTTGGCACATTACAACAAGTTACAGCAAGACAGCTTGGAATCCCTGAGGTCTTATTCCTTGCGGCAAACTCTGTGGGTGGGGTTGTAGGAAAAATGATAAGCCCTCAAAGTATTGCGATTGCGTGTGCAGCGGTTGGACTGATAGGAAGAGAGAGCGAGCTATTTAGATTCACGGTTAAATACTCTATAATTTTTGTAATAATTATTGGAATCTTTACATATGCAATTGCATTTTGGATTCCTTGGTTGATACCACAAGCTCATTAATTTTATACCTATGGATAAGATTCCATAGGTTAATCTACTCAGATTATCAATTTTTTTGAAATACAATTATCAAAACCCTCTCAAAATTCAAATCTTTATTGGCTTTTTTTGCAACCTTCTTTTGTCTAAATTTCTAAAAATTATTATCAATAAACTTTTTATAATTACCAAAAGCAAAAAAATAATTATTACTTGCCAAAGTGCCAAAAATAGCATAAATCACCTATCGCTCAACAAATAAGATTTTTCTTAAGTGATATTTGATAAACTCCACTATTAAAATTAAGGCAGATTGTAAAATGGATAATATCTTAAAAAATAAAAATATTTTAATCCTAGTAAGTGGCTCTATTGCAATATACAAGACACTAGATTTGATAAGCTCTTTAAAAAAAATGAAAGCAAATATTAAAGTGGTAATGAGTGAAGATGCAACTAAATTTATAAATCCACTTTGCTTTGAATCTTTAAGTAATAATGAGGTGCTTTGCGTCCAAAATGAACGATTTTTACAATCATCTCCAAATCATATAAGCTACGCTTCTTTTGCAGATATTGCTCTCCTTGCTCCTGCAAGTGTGAATTCTATCGCAAAGCTTTGCTATGGAGTGGCAGATACTTTGGTAATAGAGACCTTACTTGCTTGTAAATGCCCTATTTTAGTCGCTCCTAGTGCAAATATAAATATGCTTGAAACAAAGCAAAATAAAGAGAATCTAAAAAAACTACAAAATCTTGGATACACAATAATCCCACCACGAGAAAGCTTGCTTGCTTGTAATATCACTGCAAAAGGTGCTATGGCAAGCATTGAGGAGATAATTTTCCATATCAAAAAAGCACTTTATCAAAATGGATGGTGGAGAGATAAAAATATAATAATCACAGGTGGTGGGAGTATAGAGGATATTGATAGCATTAGATGCATCTCAAATCACTCTAGCGGGAAACAGAGCTCAAATATAGCCATAGCTTTGTATTTTCTCGGCGCGAAAGTTACTCTTATTAGCTCAAGATTCCCACTTCCCTTGCCACTTGGAATAAAAAAGATAGAAGTTAAAAGTAGCCTAGATTTTAAAAATGCAATAAAAAAAGAGCTAAAAAAAGATTCTATTCTTTTTATGGCAGCAGCAATTAGCGACTATATCCCAAAAACTAAACTAAAAACTAAACTAAAAAAAGAGGCTCTAGGCAAGACTTGGAATCTAGATTTAGTGCAAAATGAGGATATTTTAAGAGATTTAAAATGTGCTCTAAAGATTGGCTTTAAGGCAGAGAGTGATAGGAAAAATGCCCCAAAATTTGCAAAAAAATTGCTAGATTCCACTTCAAATGGTGGAAAAGGATGCGATATGGTGATTTTAAACATCATAGATTCGGCTAATCAAATAGGTGGTTCTAGCAATGAAATTAGTATATTTAGCAAAAACAATTATGCTAATTTTAAAAAGCAAGATAAATTTAGCATTAGCCTTGAGATTGCAAAATTTATCCAAAATAATGCTTAAAGTCTGGCACATTTAAAAAGTTCTAGTAATTAGCAAATGATTAATAAAATCCTAAATATCGCTAAACTCTCTCAAATCACGCAAAATAGCAATATAAAGACTTTCAATACAACTCTTCCTATTTTGCTTCAAGTGCTAGAGAAAACAAGAATGGGCTATATGCTTAAGCTTGGAAATAGCACAATAGAGGCAAGAAGCCCTGCAAATTTACAAATTGGTGCAAAATATTGGGCTATTGTAAAAGATTCTAGTGTGGGTGAAATTATTATTCAAAATCTAATCAAACAGCCAAAAATCTTTGACTATGTGAAAAGTACTTCGCTTTCATTTGAAATGAATGAGTTTCAAACTATGATAAAAGAAAAAAAATTTAGTCAAAACTTTTATGATAAACTGATTGATAGCACTATAAATGCGGAAAATAAGGAAGATTTTTTATTCCTTTCGAATGCACTTTTGGCTTATGAAAAAAAGATAACTAATCTTGTAATAAAAGATAGGAATAAGCGCATTTTACTTCAAATCAAAAATAAAAAGAGAGATAAGATCGATTTTAGTGCGATTTTTGGCAATCTTGGAGTGATTGCAGGAAGTATTTATGAAAGTAACATTTTAATTTTAAAAGTGCAGTATCAAAATGTAAAAAATCTTCTAGAGAAAAGCAAAGACAGACTAGAAGGCTTTAGCGAGATAAAAATATTGCTAGATGAAAATACAAGTATTCTATTTGATATGCTTGAAACTCAAATTATAGAAGCATAAAACTCCAAACAATTACTAAAATTTAAGCATTTAAATACTAAAGATTGCAGAATCTTAAACTCAAAATAGTATCTAAAGCAAATATTATAAAGACACCTCTATTAATTAAAAATAAATAAAGATTTCTGGTTTTAATGCTTAAGAATTAGAATCTAAAAATACTTTTTTAGATTCCACAATTTGTATTTAAACTATTAAAGCTTTCATAGATACACCTATGCCTTTATAATAACTCATTCACTATCTACCACTCATCAAATATTTGGCAATAAATATTAAACTAAAATAAAAAAATTAATTTATATTTTATTACAATTCGCAACTTTAATTTTTAAGGAGATGAAATGGAATTTTTAGAATTAGTGCTAATTTTGATTTCTGTGATTTTGATTATGAAAAAGCCGCAGAAAGAGAAACTAGCTTTTAATTTAGTGATAATTTCGTGGGTTATAATGGTGTTTATGTATGCAGGACACAAGTCAAGTGCATTCTTAACTATTATGAATCTTTAAGGAGCAATTATGAATGAAATAAAACAAGCAAAGCTATTTTATAACTTAATATGCCTTGCAGCACTGCTTATCATACTACTGCCAGTTGGGATTGCTAATATTATTTTTGGATATGTGCTAGGCGATAGTCCTTGTTATTTATGTTGGGGACAGCGGGAATCTATGATTTTTATCGGTGTGATTGCATTATTTATCGTGCGCTATGGGCTAAAGGCAAAATATATCGCTGCTATTTTGATAATCACAGCATTTGGATTATATCAATCTTTCGCACATTTTGGAAACCACGCTATGAGGGATTTAGACCAGGGCTTTAGTTTGGCAGTATTTGGAATCCACACATATTTCTGGGCTGAAGTTGTATTTTGGGCTGTGATTGTCTTGCTAGGAATTATGTTTTTCTTTGCTCCAAAATTAAGCTCTTTGGAGAATGAATTAAGAGGCGAAAAATTCCGCAAATTTAGTGGTTTTACGCTAACTTCATTTGTGATTTGTGGCTTTATTATCGCATCAAACATTTTTCAAGCATTCGTATCCACAGGAATTCCACCATATTTAGGACAAGGAGACCCAGTTAGATTTAGTTTAAATCCAAAATATATAATTTGGAGCACTGATGGCTGGAAAGGAAATTGGCAAAATCTTTCATTTCTAGGTAAAAGAGATGTGAAGTCGCCAGACTACGCATTTGCCCCTGCCACAAAACTAGGAATCTCGTTTAACAATAATAGCAACGAATCTCCATTTAAAAATATAGATAAACAATTAAAAATAACAGTTTCTAGTGCAATTGGCATAGATAAGCCACTAAATAGCCTAAATTATATCAATGGTGAGTGGGTTGCTAGCTCTAAATTTAATATTTATTTTTTGGATAATGATTTTAAGCAAAGTGATTATTTACAAATCGACCCATATTTTTCTGCAACTATCGACCCTATTATTGGTGTGATTCCATATTTGGAAGATAAATTTATGCTAATGGGTTCAAATAAAACTCTGCTTAGATTTGGCAAGAATCCTAATGCTAATGAGGCATTGCAATATGCTGACTTTATAGAGGGTGCTTCACGCTTTGAGGGACAAGGAAATGGACTAGGTAGAGGTAGGCTTGATACGATTCGCTCTAAATTTCATCACACTATGGGAATGACAAGAGATTCTAAATATTTCTATCTCTCAACTGTGCCAAATAATAAAGACAAGAAAAACTTTGTGATAAGCAAATTTTTATTAAACGACAGGACTTTATCTGCTGAATTCACTCCAAAGGCGAATCTAAAAGATGATAGGAATTTGGGTGAGCTATATGTAACTTCTATGTTTTACCACAATGGGTTGATTTATGCCTTGAGTAAGAATTATAATGTGATTGCAGAAATTGATATAAAAAATGAGGAAATTACAAATATCATTAGCTTTCCTAGTGAAATCACTAATGCAAGGGCTTTGATTATAGATAATGATACTTTTAAAATTATGTCTTATCAAAATGGTGAAAACAGGCTATATACGCTAAAATAGCCCATAAAATAATCTTGCTTAATATTTTAAGTAAGATTCCTCTTGTGGTTTTTATATTTTTATTGTTTTAATAATTTTATAAACTTCAAAGTTTAGAAATACCAATCCACTATTTTTATATTTAAAAATAATTTCAAACTTAATTTAATGATATTTTTAGCTATATTTTGTTTGAATCTAGCATAATTATTTACCAAACATACAATTAAAACACATACAAATGGGGGAAATATGTTAAATGCTAAAGAATTGAATGAAAAAAGGGAATTACAACAAAATAGCAGTTTTAACAAAAATTCTATTTTAATATTTTACTTATTATTTATATGGGGGGGGGAGGATCTACTTGGTGCCGAGGATTTAAGCCAATATGCAACTTGCAATAGTGCTAATAAAACTTGTGTAATAGATAAAATAAAGCTTGATTATCAAAGCAAACCTGATAGTATGAGTTTTACAATCGACAGCACTTATAACAAATATTCTATTACTAATAATGTAAAAATAACAACCAATGTAGGAAGCACTGACTCTCGCTTTACTTTTCAAACTGATTTAAACTCCTTTACTAATAATAATGAAATTAATGGTGGTGGTTCAAATCATATAACTATAAAAATAGAAAATAGCACTATAAATTATTTTATAAATAATGGCAAAATAATAAATGACAATAGCAATGGCAATGGCAATGTCATACAGACTGATAATAATAGCAAGATAGAACATTTAATTAATTTAGGAACAATTAAAGGATATTTAAGCATTAATGGTAATTACATTGGTATAGATAAATATAAAATAACTTTAAATAAAGATGCAAACACATTTAATAATACTAGTAGTGGATATGATGATTCCCATTTGGTATATACAGCAAATAGTAATGGTTATCTAAAACTAAACAATAATAAAGCAATTATATTAGACTTTGGTAACAACTTTGAATTAAACAAAGATTATTTACTCAATAAATTAATAGTAAATAGTAATAATAGTACTGATGGAATAAAAGATTCTAGTAACAATAACATCTCTACTAATAATTTGTTTAATTATCTTACATCCTCCTCCCCCATCTACACCCTTCAAAGAGGAGATACTTCGAATAGCTTTAGAGTTAATATAGATGGATTAAATAGTGCAGGAAATACGATCTATAAAAGCAATATATCAAATATTAATAATCTACTTTTTAAATCAAATTTTGTAATCTTTAATGCTAAAACTAAAAGCTATAAAGGAAACTTTGCTCTAAATAATTCTAATAAAATAGAATCTAATCCTAAATATCTAGCTTATAAGTTTAGAGAAAATGGGAGATTTTATTATAAAAATTCGATTAATTATGATATGGATACTAATATAAAATCTAATAATAATTTAAACTCTAATAATGCAGAATCTGAAACATTAGAATCCAATTCTTTCAATAATACTAATAATATAACCAATACAATATTAAGTGATAATGCCTCAAATAATCTAGTAAATAAAACTCCCATTCCTTTACTTCTAGTAGATAATATAAAAACAAATACTAAAAAAGAAAATAGAGTAAGGAGAGCCAGAGTAAATGAACTAAATACGAGAGAATTAAATACTAATAGCAATAAAATAAATAATGAGTTAAGTAAAAATTATGAAATAAATACTAGAATTAAAACTGAAGCACAAAATCAAATTAATATACCAAATAGATATAATACAAATAATCTAAACAATATAACTCAAACAAATAATAATTTTAGAAATATTCAAACTCAAAGCTCTAGTGATAAATACCACTTTTTCTTTAGTCCATTTATTAGTCATAATATGTTTTACAATGATGGGCTTAATTATTCTGGATTAGATTATGGCTTTATAAGTGGATTTAATGCAAAGTTAGGAAATTTAAATACACTAGGAGTTCATCTTGGTTTTAGCTATGGAAGTTTAAGTGAGAGTGAATTTAGCACAAATCTAAATACTATTAATATAATGGCTGGACTTCATTATAAATTAGATTTAGCTTATGATATATTTGTAAAACTTAGGGGTGATGTCTTTTATTTTTTAAATGATATGAGTTATGCAGGATTAAAGCAGTCTCCTAAGAACTTTGGATTTGGTGCAAGTGGTTACTTTGGAAAAGACTTTGATTTTAAGAGAAATGGGATCTTAACTTTAGAGATTGGGGCTAATTATAATGGACTTCAAAATGAAGCTATAAACTTTGGTAATGAAATATATAATAAAAATCTACTTCTTCTAGGATATATCAATCTAGGGCTTAATTATTCTAATTCTTTTAGTAATGGCTTTGGATTTGATTTAGGACTTGGAGGAAATGTACTTTTAACAAAACCTATAGCTAACATTATACTTTTAAATAATAATATAGAATATAGTATTGGGATAGATAGATTTAGTGGATATGCAAATGTTGGAGTAAATTATGCAATTAATGATATAGTGGAGCTAGGACTTGAATATCTAGGAAGCTTTGGAGATAAGAGTATTAGCAATAGTGGATTCTTTAATGTTAGGGTATGGTGGTAAATGATAAAATGAAATTATTAATAAAATAATAAAGATTTTAGTATAGACTGCAAACATAAGAATATTACAAGAAAAGAAGAAAAATAGATATTTGAATTCTAGGTTGGGAATGAAAGTTAGATTGGAGTTTAGGAAGCAGGGAATTTGGAGAGTGTTCTAAACCTAAAATAATAATTTATAGAGTATTAGTTAGATTTAACCATCCTATTTAGGATAAAAATAATACTTTTTATCAAACTCTCTTTGTAACAGCAATAAAATCGCCCCTTGATACACACCTTGTGAATTTTAAAAGAGGTAAAAATGAATTTGATAGTAATCTAAAATCTTTTTTATCATTTTTGTAGTATTTATCTTTATGCACAGCTATTGGAACTTCAAAAATACTATTTAAGATATTTTATAATTAGTAGCTTATCTTTTTCATCTAAAAAATAAATCTGCCTACTCATTGCTTGATTTTAAGCTAGCTATTCAAAGTCCCCATATTCAAGTGGTTTGCCAAAAATTAAATCTTTTGAGGCAGTTTTATTTAAAATGGAATCCAAACACAAACTAATTTGCACTTAAAAAAGCAGAATCTAGAATCTAAAACTTTAATCAAAAGCATAGAATCTAAATTCCAAAATTCACTAAAGAAATGCTAAAAATTAAATTAAATTATTTAATTTTAAACTCTCCAAAAAGTCATCATCGTCATCATCATCATTACCAAGTATAGTGGTGGTAGTATAGTCATTATCTTTTTTTGCTTTTTCTCGCTCTTCTCTCTCTTCCCTTGCTTTCTTTTCATCATCTTTTGCTTTTAAATCAAGAGAATATTTTATAACTCTGTTTCTACCACTTTCTTTTGCATCATATAGGGCTAAATCCGCTTGATTTATACATTCCCAAACATTGCGTGAAAATTCAGGCATAGAAGAAATTCCAATACTAATAGACTTTTTAAAATCTATTGTGCCAAGTGAGCTTTGTTTTGCCATAGCAAATGAGTTTCTTAATCGTTCAGCGACTTTGTATGTATCTTCTATATCGCAATTATCCAAAATCACTACAAATTCCTCTCCACCATATCTAATAACCTTATCACTAGCTTTTATAACATTTCTTATAGTCTCAACTAGAAGCACAATAGCCATATCCCCAACAGCGTGCCCATAAGTATCATTTACTCTTTTGAAATGGTCGATATCTATCATTAAGATTCCATAATTTATGTTTTTGCTAACCTTATCTTCCACGCTATGTGCGTATTTTTCAAGATAGAATCTATTATAAGCTTTTGTGAGCGGATCTGTATATGAAGATTCCTCAATGCTTTTTACTAGGAAAACATTGTTTATCATAGGCTTTGCATCTCGTATGTAGTTGTAGATTCTACTAATGCTTTTTTCTTTCTCTTGTAATTCTTTTTTAGAACCAAACAATATCGAATAATAAAGCATAATTTTATCCGACACAAAGACTTTCAAATCAATCACATTTAGACTATCTATTGAAGTTGAAATAAAAATACAGCCTTTTTTATCGTCAAATAAAACATTTAGATTCTCTTTATTGAAACGTTCCTCAATTCTTTTTATCTCACCTGCACTGACTTTCATTTCTGTGCCATTTTCTACTTTATATCCGCTTGTAATCTCACCATTGATGAATTCTGCAAATATTAGACTTTTATATTTTATGTATTTTGATATTGTAATTTGCAATTCTCTATAAATCTCGCTTACTTGGCGGAAACTATCTAATTTATTCTTAAATGAAAATAAATTTGCCAACTCGCTTACTAACTCTGTTAGCCTAATTAATGGGTTTTTATTATATAGGCTTTTGTTATAAACAAATAAAGATGAGATTTTCACATCAATAGCACTTACATTTCTATCTAGTGTTTCTAGGAGTCTGTTTGTTATTTTACTAATTTCGCTTGATATTTCAAGCCCTGTATCTTTTACCCTAAGTTTGAAATCACCATTGATTGCCCCTTGTAGTGCAATTCTAATCCTATTTATAATCTTTGTAGCTGAGCTAATACTCATCATCATTGCAAACATAAATATTAGCGAAGCGACAGCTATAATCGCCCAGAAATCCAGCTTCATAGTCTCATATATCGTTCTTATGCTATCTTGCAAGTTATATTCCGCATTCACACTTCCTACAATCTCGCCTGCTTTCACATTAATGTGGCAAACTATACAATTATCATTAGCAATAATGGGAATGGAGATTCTAGCTGTATGGTCGTTTGAACCTTCTATTTTATTAATATCTCTTTCTTGTGTTTTTGTTACATAGACTTTTCGCTCTAGTGCATCTCTAAGTGTGCTTTTAGATTTATTTAAATCTTCGCTTAAAATATCACTTCTGCTAATCCATAAATCTTTTAATTCTTTTTGATTTTTTGCAGTGTTTATTATCTCATAAGTATGAGAAGTTACCCCAAGTCCTGTGATGCTTGCAATATCAAATGCAGTTTTAGTAATACTGCTTAATTGTGATGCAAGCAAATCAACAGAACGATTTTTAATATATAAATCTACTTTATAGAGCAAGAAAATAGACATTCCAACCAAAATAATTATTGATAAAATTATCACTTTAAGCCTAATAAAAAACATTTTATCCTCCTTATCTATTCAACCGTTACACTTTTTGCTAAATTTCTCGGCATATCAACATCATTGCCAAGTCTTATAGCAACCTCGAGCGCTAGAATCTGTAAAACTATCATCATTGCAAAAAATTCCTCCATATAACTATCAAATTTATCAATTAAAACCATATCATCAGCTATGTCAATTATTTCTTGACTTATGGCACAAATTGTTGCATCTCTACTTGCTAGCTCTTCTGTATTGCTTTTTATTTTATCAAAAAGTAAGTGTTTTGGCATTAGAGATATTGTAAAAAGCTCACTATCTGCTAGGGCTATTGGACCATGTTTCATTTCTCCGCCCGGATAACCCTCTGCGTGAAGATAGCTAATTTCTTTTAACTTCAATGCCCCCTCTAATGCCAACGGATAGAAAATATCTCTACCAATGAAGAAAAATCCGTGTCCATGCAAATACCTTTTTGAGAGTTTCTTAAGTCTATCGTGAATCTTTGGATTAATCATAGTGGCTTTGATTGCCTCATTCATATTTTTTATTTGTTTTTTGATATTTTCTTTTGAAATGCTTTGTTTAATCTCTGCTATATAGATTCCTAGAATCCAAAGTAGCATAACCTGTGTTGCATAGGCTTTTGTAGAGGCTACACCTTTTTCAATGCCCGCACGAGTTAAAAGGCTATACTTTGCCTCTCTAACCATAGAGCTATTTTCCACATTGCAAACCGCAAGAGTTTTAAGACCATTTTTGTTTGCAAGCTTAAGTGCCTCTAGTGTATCAGCTGTCTCGCCACTCTGTGAAATTACAATGAAAAGTTCATCTTTGCGCATAATGGGATTTGAGTAGCGGAATTCACTTGCTATTATCGCATCTGTTTTAATTTTTGCTTCTCGCTCAAAAATATATTTTGCACTCAATCCTGCGTGATAGCTCGTCCCACAAGCACAGATGGTGATTGAATTAATATCTTTTAGAAAGTCTTTTGGCAAATTTAGCTCTATTTTATCTTCCAAGATTCTGCTTGATATAGTATCTTGCAAGACTTTGTGTTGCTCATAAATTTCTTTTTCCATAAAATACCTATAACCATCTTTTTGCGAAGAAATCTTTGTGCCACTTAATGGAATGATATTTTTTAGGCTTTTAAAATTATTTTTATCCATATAGCCTACCTCACCATCTTCCAAATAACAAACATCTTTTACAAGCCCAATTAAAGGTGTGGATGATGAGGCAAAATATATATCACTCCCATCTGTACCAATTATTAGCGGTGAGCCATTTTTAGCATAAAAGATTTTATCATTTTCTTTTTTTGTGATTAATAGAATTGCATAAGAACCTTTTAGAGCCTTTATCGTTTCTTTAAATGCAAGTGTAGAATCTTTTAAATGAAGCAAATTTTCCTCAAATAAATGCACAACTACTTCCGTGTCTGTTTGGCTTAAAAAAATATGTCCTTTTTTTTCTAAATCTTTTTTTAAAATAGCGTAGTTTTCTATGATTCCATTGTGAACAATATTGCTAAATTCCGCACTATGTGGGTGTGCATTTATCTCAGTGGCTTTTCCGTGCGTAGCCCATCTAGTATGTCCTATGGCAAGCCCAAAGCCAGATGAGCTAAAATTTTCACATTTTTTTTCTAAATTGATTAATTTTCCTGTAGTTTTAAAAGAATGCAATTCATTGTCGCTAAAAACAGATATTCCAGCACTATCATAGCCTCTATATTCAAGCTCTCTTAATCCCTCAATAATAATCTTTTTCTTTTCTTTGTCGCCTATGTAGCCTATGATACCACACATAAACATTTCTCCAAATATTAAGTAAAATTAGGTAAAATTCGGATTTTATCTAATTAAAAATATGTTTTAGGTTAAAATATGATTAGTTTTAAAAAGCTATTTTCGATATTTTTTGGGGCTTTTATTTTATCTTTAAATGCTAATGATTCAATATATTACAATAATGCTAATTTAGATGAAAATCAAACTTTGGAATCTAAAAAAAATACAAGCAAATCTAGCAATCAAAATATCGCAAATAATAATGAGATTAAAAATAGTGAGAATCTAATTGACTATGAGTTTAAGGATTTTAAGAATGATGATGTAAGTTTAATGCAAAGTATAATTAATAGATTTTCTTTGAATGAAGAGACTTATGTTTTGCCTATTTATTATTCATTTAGAAAGCCATATTATCCAGTAGATTCTATTGCAGGAGAGTATAGCAAGGCAGAAGTAAAACTTCAAGTTAGTTTTAAGACTTTGATTTTTGAAAATATATTTGCGAATATTGGACTATATTTTGCATATACTCAAACTTCATTTTTTCAAATCTATGCCCCTATCCTCTCATCACCATTTAGGGATAATGATTTTATTCCAGAGCTTATAGCCTATCGCCCATTAGATGTGCATTTTTGGGGTGGGAAGCTTTATAATGTCCGCTTAGGCTACAATCATATTTCAAATGGCGAGGGAATAGATGAAGTTGGTTTTAAAAAGTCACGCGGAATTGATAGAATCTTTGCTGATATAATGTATAGGATTGGCAATGAGGATATTTGGAATCTTGATATTGCACTAAAAGCGTGGACGTTCTTAAGAAAAGATCCTATAAATGTTGATAGTTATCTTGGCTATAGTAGTTTGAGGCTGACTTATGATTTGTATAAAGACCATCATTTTATTCTAAATATTGGCAATTTATTTCATAATTATGCGAAATACAAAGGGAGTATAAGACTTGAATATAAATATGATTTATTTGATAGCGGAATCTCTCTATATGCGCAGTATTTCTATGGCTATGGTGATAATCTTTTTGAGTATAATATTTTAAGCCATAAAATTGGCATTGGAATCGCAGTTACTAGGTGGTAGAAGTATTAAATAAATGTTAAATGCAGAGTTTGGTTTATTAGTTTGTAAGTTTATTGGCTTATTAAATTGATAAATTTAAGGATATTTTTTGGCAGAGAATTTCATATTTAAAAATTTAATTGCAATTAATTTTACCAATCTAAATAGGCAGGAAAGCCTGGAAGTGCTAGATTTACGCAATGATAGAAATATTAGAGATTTTATGCTTACAAATAGGAAGATAGGACAAAAAGAGCATTTTAGATTTATTGAAAACCTAGAGAGTGCTAGCAACAGGGCTTATTATGCACTTAAGCTTATAGATTCCAAAGTAGAATCTAGTATGGAAAATAAAAATATTGATAAAAATGCTTTTAATTTGCTAAATGTAAAATCTAGCCAAAAAATACATTTCACACAAAAAGTAGAATCTAATAAAATGGAATATTCTTTAAATGCAAATTCTAAAATGGATTTTAAAATAGATTCTATGATTTTTCAAAAAGATTTAGAAGATTCTATAAAGCCTAGTATAGACTCAGCTTCCAAAGCAAAACCTATTTTAAAAGCGGAATCCAAAATAGTTTCCTCCATAGATTCTTCTTTAAAATCCTCCTTCAATTATCCGCTAGATACTAATTTAGATTCCTCTCTTAATGCTTTTAGAGATGAGATTCTAGGTGTTGTTTGTTTTAATAGAATTGATTTAATAAATAAAATCGCTTATTTTGGAATCTATGCTAATCCTAAATTTAGGGGTATTGGTAGCCATTTATTTGAGGTATTGTGGCGTATCGCTTTTAGTGAGTTAAATTTAAGAATCTTATTTGCGGAAGTGTTATCCACAAACAAAAGGGCTTTAAAATTTTATTATAAGCATAATTTTAAATATTGTGGAAGTTTAAAAGACGCAGTCAGGCGAGATAATACATTTATTGATATAGAGATTTTGACACTGCATTCAAAATCAATGCTAGAATCTATCCATTAATCTATCTAAAGGAGCTATTTTGGGAGTTTTTATTGTAGCAGAATTGAGTGCAAATCATAATAAAGATTTAAGCCTTGCAAAAGAGAGCTTATATGCAATAAAAGAATGCAAAGCAGACGCAATTAAGCTTCAAACTTATACGCCAGATAGTCTAACACTAGATTGCAAAAGTGAAATTTTTAAAATCAAAGGTGGCACTTCGTGGGATAATAAATATCTTTATGATTTATACAAAGAGGCGTATATGCCGCTAGAATGGAATGAAGAGCTTTTTAGTTTAGCTAAGAAAATTAATCTTTGCTGTTTTAGTTCAGCATTTGATATGGCAGGAGTGGATTTGCTAGAGAGTCTTGAAAATCCGCTTTACAAGATTGCTAGTTTTGAAATAACCGATATCCCTTTGATTAAATATATCGCAAGTAAGAATAAACCTATTATCCTTTCAAGTGGGATTGCGCAATTAAGCGAATTGCAAGAGGCAATAGAAGCAATTAGAAAAGTAAGAAGAAATGCAGATTCCACTAAAAGTTTTGATTTGAAGCAAGATTCAAAGCAAAATATGAATTTAGAGAAAAACTTAGAATCTGAATATAATCAAAGTGGAGATAAAAGTAGGAATTTAGATTCTATGAGTGTTGATTGTCAGTGGGATTTAGCCTCATTCCCGGATATTACACTACTTAAATGCACTAGTGCCTATCCTGCAAATTTAAGTGAGGCAAATATTGCTCAAATGGTAGCACTTGGCAAAAAATTTGATGTCAGTTATGGCTTATCCGACCATACTCTAGGGAATAGAGCAGCTGTTATCGCCACTAGCCTAAAGGCGAGTGTGATTGAAAAACATTTCATTTTGAATAAAAAATTTGGTGGAGTGGATTCTAGCTTTAGCCTTGATATGAACGAATTTAGTGCTTTAGTTAGAGATATTAGAGAGACAGAAACCGCGCTAGGGGAGAGTGATTTTGAAATAGAAATAAAAAATATAAATCTCAAAGATAGTGAAAATATTAAAGGCAGGGTGTTTGCAAGAAGTCTCTTTGTAAGTAAAAATATTAAAAAAGGTGAAAAATTGAGTTTAGAAAATATCAAATCAATTCGCCCAAATGCAGGACTTCCACCAAAAATGATAGATTCCATTTTAAATAAAACTGCCTCAAAAGATTTAATTTTTGGCAAACCACTTGAATATGGGGACTTTGAATAGCTAGCTTAAAATCAAGCAATGAGTAGGCAGATTTATTTTTTAGATGAAAAAGATAAGCTACTAATTATAAAATATCTTAAATAGTATTTTTGAAGTTCCAATAGCTGTGCATAAAGTTTTTGGGAATTTCGATAAATCTTAAAGCCACTCTAATATTTACTACATTGCAGAATCTACTTGAGATCCTAGCTTATTAGATTTAGTTTTTAATCTATTGTTGGAATCTAAATATTTTATGTTATTAAAGCTATTATTAGATTCCAAATGATTAGATTTAAGATTAAAATCTAAATTAGAATCTATGGAATTAAAAGAATTAAAATCTAAATATTTATTAGATCCTATTTTGGATTCTAAAATGGAATAATTAGAATCTTTTAAAGTAAAATTCATTTTGTTAGATTTCAAAGGATTGATATTAGATTCTATATTATTATCCATATCATAATTAATCAAATTTTTATAATAAAACTACCATTTTCTCTAAATATTTAAGTAAATTAGGCTAGATTTGAACAAAATATAGCTAAAAATCACTATTCTAATTTATTAAAGTTAAAACAAAACTTCTTTGCTTTTTTCTTATTAAGTTTAAAACAAAAAGTTATATAATTCTACACCCAATCTACTTGCTAGGATATAGATATGCAACAAATGCTAGTTATTTTTAACTACTTAAAAAGATACCATTCTGATATTATAGATACACTTTGCATATTGCTTGGAATAATTTCACTTAGAATCTATGAAAAAGATAAAATAACCGAACTTCTAAACAAAGCAAAAAAACGCAAAGCAATATTTGATGACTTTAATTTTATTATGGCAAATCTTCTTGGTGATTTATATGTAAAGCCAAATAAAAATGTGAATATAATCAAAATACTACGAACAATTAACGAAATAAAGCCCACAAGCAAACAAATTGAACTACTAATAGATACAATCACACAGAAAAAAACAATAAATAAGCTCTACCCATACTCCACTCCTATGGAGATAAATAGCCTTATTGTGGAGATTTTAGATATAAAAGATAATGATGAGATTTACAATCCTTGCTATGGTATTGGCAGCTTATTTTTAGCCCTAGCACAAGTAGAGAAAAATTTTAGTATTTATGGAGAAGAATTAGATTCTAGCCTTGATAGAGTGGCAAAACTTATACTAAAAACACTAAATATAGATTCAAACAATCTCTATGTAAATAATATTCTTAAAAATCAAATTTTCCCGCCAAATCGTAAGTTTAATAAAATTATCTGCAATCCACCTATTGATACATATATAGGAATCCTGGATTTAAAGAAAAATGAGCGATTTGCACAATATGGGCTTATCACCAAATCTGCCTCGGAATTAAGTTTTATAATCAATGGAATCTCATATTTACAAGATAAAGGCGTTTTTATCATAAGAAATCAACTTCTAAAAAAGACCTCCGTTGAAGAGAAATTCAAAGAAATTCTATGTAAAAAGATGTTAATTGAAGCAATAATTGAGCTGCCTAGCAATATTTTTCCACATAATAGCTCTGATTTTTCAATTATGGTGCTTTCAAAAAATAATTCTAGCATTTTGCATATTGATGCCTCAAGTTTTTACACAAAAGAAGGAAAGTATAATAAACTCACAAAAATGGACATTATTTTAGAGATCCTAAAAAACAAAAAAACCACAAAATATTCAAAACTAACAAATCTAAAAGATATTGATATAAACGACTTACGCGCACAAAACTACTTAAAGCAAAAGCATATCACCAAACACACGCAAACAATAAAAAGCATAGATGTAGAGATTATAAGAGGGCAGAGAGTTGGCAGTGCGAAAACTTCTCAATCACAAAAATACATAAATATAGGGATAGTAAACTTTAATGAATATGGTTTTATAAACCATACAGAGATTGAAGAAAGCATCGGTGATAGCGATAAAATACAGAGATACAAACTACATCCTTATGATATATTACTCTCGCTTCGCGGAATTATCCCAAAGATTACAATTGTAAATGAAAGCAGCTCCCCTATGATTGCAAATGCTGGAATATTAATCATTAGGGCTAAAAATAAAGGGGACGCTATTGGGCTTTATTGCTTTTTATTTTCTAAAAAAGCAAAAGAAATTTTAAGCGAGATATATGAGCAGACTGACAAAAACTCTATTAATATAAATAATTTATACGACATTGAGCTTCCGCTTAATTTTAAAGATGGGACAAAAGAAAAATTTAGAAAAATAAATGAAATAGGAAATGAGATTTTAAAGCTAAATAAACAATTAGAATCTTTAAGAGATTGATTTATTTAACAAATAAGAATTGTGAAAAATTTAGAATCTTTAAGAAATAAAATCTAAAAATTAAGTTTCTTTTTGTTTTTGATTGAAGCTTTGAAAACTATTTTGCATTTGATACTTTTTGTATTAAATATTTACTAAATATTTGTCTCACAAATGCTATTTATACAATGAAAGCTTTTAGATAATTTTAAATTTAGGCTAAAAATCTTTAAAAAAACTAGAAACTAAATATAGAATCTAAAAATATTTTCTTTTTAGATTCTGCTCTCTTTAATCCCATTTAAATTTCTTTATTTTTTAATTTTTGATAGATTTTATTTTATCTCTTTTAGGTTTCACTTTCGTGCTACAAAGATAATTAATAATATAGTTCTAATTGCTATAAAATACAAGAATGATGAAATCTATAGCACATCACCATAAGCATAAGAATCTTACTTATTAAATAAAAATTAACTCCAAAATAAGTCACCAAAACAGAGTAAAGCAAACTACAACACTTAAAACAAATGGTGAGTTGAATCTAGAAATAAGCCTCATATGCACTACAAAAGCATATATAACTATCATAATTAACGATCAGGTCTCTTTGGAATCACATATCCAATATTTTCCCACAAGATTAATTTTTGCCAATACACCACTAAGGAAGCTTACAATCATTAGTAATATCAATCCTGGCAATAAAATAAAATCTGTTAGATTCACTCTTTTTCATACTTTAAAATTTCTTTTAGAATATCATTTTGTTTTATATTTAAGTTTGTATTTTTTAGCACTTCTAACATTGAAATCAATCTCTTTGTCCCCATAAAACCTGGATATCTAAAAATAATCTTTTTATCTTTTATAAATAAAGTTGTAGGCGTCCCAACTACACTAAAAAGCTCTTTTAATGATGAGGTTTTAATCATATCTATTTTATTATGAAAATCAATTTTATGCTCGTTTTCTTCGCTCAAATTTATATAATAAACTAAATAATTAGCCTTTAGTTTATCTTGCACATTTTTATTGCTAGAAATGATATTTTTTAACCTCTCACAACTTCCACAGCCATTGCTACCAAAAATTAGTATAGTAATTTTATTTTCATTTGATAATAAATTTTGACTAGGCAAGAAAATAGAAATGCTAGGTTCTGCTTTTATTTGACTTGAAGAATCTATTCTAGAATCTACTAAATCTTTTTGCAACACTTTTTTAGAATCTTCTAAATTATTTAGATTCTCTAAAGCCTGTGATGTGGAATCTTTGCAGCCCAAAAAAACAATAATTACCAAAAAACAAATAAATATTTTTTTAAGTGCTAGATTCATTTTATTGTCTTTTTAATGGCATCTTGGATTTCTTCTTTTGTGAGATTTGTGATTTTTCCTACAAATTTTCCATTCTCATCTATCAAAAATAGTGCAGAGCTATGCGCCACAGAATAATCAATCGCGGAATCTCTTAACATAATATTTTCATATTTTATGCCATAGTTTTTAGCAACCCTCTGCAATTCATTGCTCTCAAGCCACAACCCAAGCGAATTAGGATAGAAAAATTCTACATATTCTTGTAATATTTGTGGTGTATCACGCTCTGGGTCAAGTGAAATAAACACAACCAAAAAATCATTATTTTCTATCTCATCTAATGCTTCTTTTAAGATTCCAAGTGTGAGTGGACAAATATCAGGGCAAAATGTATAGCCAAAATATATAATTTTATACTTGCCATTTAAATCTTGTAAAGTAATATTTCCATTAGTCGATGTGGCGCTAAAATCATATTTATTTGAATGCAAAATTCTTAGAGTTATAGCAAATGATACACACACAATAGCAATAAAAGATAAAATAATAACAAATGCTTTTATCTTGCTATTCACTTTATCTCTCTAAATCAAAGTCAGTAAATAGCTTTAATTCTTCGTTACCATCATATATTGAGATTCTATAACGCATAACATCTTCTATTAAACAAGCACTCAAAGCTATCACTGCTTGATATGTGCTAGAATCTATTTTATCAAGCGAGGCTATAATCGTTCCCATATCCATATTTAGCCCATATATTCTAATTTTTGGATCAGAAATATTATATTTAAGATTTGAGATTGTAATAGTTGATTTATCCATCACAACAACAGGTCTAGGAGCAATGTCAAAAGTAACTTCGCCACCTTTAAATTCAATTTTACAAGGATTTTTTATGAGATTGCAAGCAAGTTTATCTAGTTCATAGTCTTTTAGCACATTAGTGTTAAATTCGGAATTTTTGTAATAAAAAACTGCAATAGAAATGCCTATAAGTAAAGCAATACCAAACAATATAACTATTTTTTTCATATTTTTTCATAGATATTATAAAATCTTTTTTACAACTGGTATTTTTTCTATCTTAATAGTTTTATCATTATCAAAAATTAACGTCAAATCTATGCTATCACCATCAACAAGCTGCTTTGCAATATCTATTAACATTATGTGATTTTGCTTTGGTGCTAGTATTGAAGTGCTATTTGGCTCTATTTCTAGCTTTTGCATCTTTATCATCTTAGTAATTCCATTTTCTTTGACATTTGTATGAATCTCTACAATCTTACTCACAGAACTTTTAGCATCAATTAAAGCTATTGCTTTTTGTGAATTATTTGTAATTTTCATAAAAATAGCAGAATTTTTTACATTTGGAGGAGTAGCCCTAGCATAAGCCTCTGTTATCACTATATCATCTTGTGCTAATAATATATTTAAAAAAATAAAAATTACTAAAATGACTTTTTTCATATTATCCTCTCCAAAATTATTTTTTGTAAATTACCTTCACTTAAAAGGTGAAAGTTTCCTAAATAAAGCTAAGCGATCTTAACCAAAACGAAAGGTTTTGAGTTTATGGTCCTCTCAAGGATAATTATCCTAACCCAAATGACTTCAATAATGTAATTTTATCTAAAATAACTTAATTTACAAATATAGAATTCAGCTTATTAAAGATAGATTCTTCTCTAAACAGCGAGTGATAATTAAAGCTAAAAAGTGCAAACCCGATTATAATTAGCACGAATCCAATGATTTTAGCTATCAATTCTTTTGTTTCATTGTCTTGATGACTTTGCATAACTTTATCTAGTTTGTTGATTTCATCAAGCCTACACCATTTAACTCTCTCGTGCTTGATTTATTATTTGCTAATATAGTTGGATATTACCATATCAATAGGGAACCTATCTAGTCTAAAGTGTGTATTAAAGAAATGCATTGTGAATATAAAGCCCATTGCTAAAAGAGATTTGTCTGAATGGAATACGAATGCAACATTTATAACTTATCTAAGCAAAAAATTATGTAAAAATACGGGGAACATAAGGACAAGTCCAGAAAATCCTATGCAATATTCCCCAAAATACTGCTAGATAATCTAATTTCTCCCAATATGTCCATCTATCAAATTGTAGTCTTTCTCCAAATCCTAAGAACCATTTGAAATTATCTATTAAGCCTCTAAAATCTTGCAGTCTTGGCATTAAGAAAATCTAGACCAAGTAATGCTTTTAATAATAGCTTGAATGAATACCTACCATTTTGTGTTTTAATAGCATCTCTATTAATCCAACCCTAATGAATATCATAAATATGCAAGCCAAAGATTATTGCCACAACTAATATGCTGGAGTGATCTAATCCAATCTTTTCAGCATATTTTAGATTGCCATTAATATCCGTAAAATCTTCTTGTCTATCGCTTAATGTATATTTACTGACTAAACACCCCCCCCCATTTTCATACTTGAAAATTTGATGTTTTAAAGAAAAATATCAAATAAAGTCTTTTTCTCTTTTACATAACCCTCTAATGCCTTTGGTTTATCGGCAGTATCTAGCAATATTCCTGATGCTAAACTAACTAATAACCAAAACTTTAAATTCCATACCCCCTCACCATATAAATTTTTATATAAATTATTTCTTAAACTATCCCCCAGCTCTACATAAAATCTACTTTTATAAAAAATAAATTTAATTGAAACTAAAAATTTTTCAGGTTATTGCTTTGCTCTTGCATTTTAGAATAATGATATAAGAGAAATTTATTTGGAATCCAATTGGAATATCAGCTAAATTCAATAATAGATTTATAGTATAATGTATATTGTTGTAAATTAATAAATAAAGCTCATTTAGAATTATTTTGAATTTTGCAAATACAATAAGATATTATCTTAATTTGCAAAATTTATTTTTTAATCAACCGCCACCTTTTGCAGCTGCACCTAATCCCCACATAGGCAAAAAGATTCCAAGTGCCAGTAAAAGCACCAAACAAGCAATAAAGAATGTCATTATCGGTTCAATATAAGCTGATAGGTTATCTAAAATATAATCATATTTTATCTTATAGTATTCCGCCACAGAACCAAGCATTTTATCAAGCTCACCTGATTGCTCTCCTGTATTTACCATTTGAAGACTCATAGGGTCAAAATATTTTGTCTCATTGAGTGCTTCTGTAAGCGTAACACCTCGCTTTATCGCCCTATTTACAGATAGAAATCTCTCTTTCATATAATCATTAGCAAGTAACATTGATGAAGATTCCAATCCCTCTTCAAGCGATATACCAGCTTTTAATAAAAGTGATAAAACGGTAGTATATTGATTAATATTTGATAAAAATACAATTCTACCTATAAGTTTAACTTTTAAAATATATTCATCCCATTTATATTTAAAACTTTCACTTCTTTTATAGCGATTTTTAATAAATATAATTGTTGCAGCGATAGCCAAAGCAACCACAACACCATAATTACTCATAAGTTCTTCAATACCGATTAGAATCTTTGTAGGTAGTGGTAAATCTGCTCCAAGCTCCGCAAATATAGATTTAAATTGTGGAATAACAAGCAAACATAGTGCAACGAATGCTATTGCCATAGCAGAAACAACTATTATAGGGTATCTCATAGCTTTTTTAAACTTTGCTCTATTATTTCGCAATTCCTCCAAACTAGCAACAAGCATATTAAGAGATTCTGATAAATTACCCGTTTTTTCTCCAAGTGAAATCATTGAAATAGGCAATCCACCTATCACAAGTTTATGGTCCATAAATGCCTCTGTAAGTGTCCTACCACTATTTACATCGGTAAACACCTTATCAAATACTGCAACCAAACGCTCATTTTCAGTATATTTAATTAAATCCTCTAAAGTAGCGTGTATTGATATACCTGCATTTAGCATAAACGACATTTGCTTGAATGCTGCAATCAAATCATCATATCGAATCTGCTTGTCTTTCGTCATATCATTATAAAATTTTAAATAAAATGGTGGGTCTGCCTCTTTTGCCGAAACCGGTTTTATCTTATACTTATTTTTTGCAATATCAAAAGCTTGCTCTGCAGTGCTTGCCTTAATAACAATATCAACTTTTCTACCATTTTTTCTTGACGATACTTTATAAAATTTCATTATATTTTTGCCACCCTATATACTTCATCTAAGCTTGTTCTACCTTCCAACGCCTTTAGCAAAGCATCTTCAAACATAGTAACAAAGCCATCCTTTCTAGCTTCTGCCAGCAACTCATCTTTTGTAGCTCCAGCAGAAATTAAACGTCTCATACCTTCTGTCCCTAAAACAACTTCAGATATTACTTCTCTACCAATATATCCTTGCATACCGCATTGTCTACAACCATGGGATTTATAGAAATGGTAATCCTCTGGTATTAGATTTTTTATTTGAGCTAACATTTTATCTGGTGGCTCTACTTCATATTTACAATGAGGACAAAGCTTCCTAACAAGTCTTTGTGCTTGAAGTCCACACATAGTAGAACCGATAAAAAAGCTCTCTACACCCATATCAAGCAATCTTGCAACCCCACTAATTGCATCATTTGTATGTAGTGTAGCAAGCACTAAGTGTCCTGTTAGCGCTGCTTGAAGTGCAATTTGCAAAGTCTCCTTATCTCGAATCTCACCAATCATTATAATATCTGGGTCTTGCCTAAGGATAGAACGAAGCCCTGCAGCAAATGTCATTCCAGCTCTTTCATTAACCATAACCTGCTGAATCATATCCATTTGATACTCCACAGGATCTTCAACGGTTATAATTTTATGTGTTACACTTTTAATCGCATTTAATGCTGCATAAAGTGTAGTGGTTTTACCACTTCCTGTTGGTCCTGTAACTAGTACAATTCCATTTGGCTGCTTGATTGCTTCACTAAATCTATCATAATTTAGCTCTGAAATACCCAAATCTTCCAATTTAACTAGAACTTTGCTCTTATCAAGAATCCTAATAACTATACTCTCACCTGTAATAATGGGTAATGTCGAAATACGAAAGTCAAATGGTTTGCCCAAAATTATATCGCTATATCGTCCATCTTGAGGCTTTCTTCTCTCTGCAATATCAAGGTTTGCCAACAGCTTAATCCTAGAACTAAGTGGCGCAAACATATCTTTATCAAATTTGAAAGCCTCTCGCATAACACCATCTACACGAATCCTAACTAAAGTGCTTTTTTCTGTGCCCTCTATATGAATATCACTTGTCTTTTGTTTTACTGCTGTCTCAAAAATAACATAAATTAGCTTCGTAATGGATGATTGATTTGCATCATCTGCCAACATTACATTAGCACTATCACCACTCATTTCTTCTCTAATCTTTTTAACTAGAAGTTTAACGCTATCGTGAAGTGAAATTCTAATTACAACAGATACTATTTGCTCTTTTTTAGCTATACAAAATATCACCTTCTTACCACGAATAGAACGCATAACGGCATCTTTTGCTCTCACATCAAATGGGTCTGCTAGAACAACTTTAATATTATTATCACTATCAACACTCATAGGAAAAACAAGATACTTCTCAACTATGCTATATGGCAACATTTCGGCTACATCTGCATTAAATTCATATGCATCCAAATTAACATATTCCATATTTATTATACGCGATAAAAGCTTTAATATATTCTCTTCGCTATTTGGAAAATCCTCCAAAATAGAAATTAGATTTAGCTCATTTCTTTTACAAAGCTCTACAAAAAAACCAAGTAATTTAGTCTCTTCAATATACCCCAAATCAACCAAGATTCTAACAATCTTTTTTCGTCTAACTTGTTTTTTTTGTTCTTCTAATGCCTTTTCAAGTTGTTCATTAGTAATTAGACCAGCAGATATTAACCTATCACCTATTCTAACTTTAGCCACTAAATAATCCCTCGTTTCATATTATTCAAAACATCAATAGCATCTTTAGAATTAGTGCTAGAAACATATCTATCTAAAACTTCTATAGCTTGTTGCTGTTTGCCCGAAGCATATAAAGATTTTGCATAAATTATCCAACTTTCAACTTTTTGTTTTCCTTTGGAATCTGCATTAGAAGCATTTAAAGCCCACTGGATGGAATTAGCATAATCTTTATTCTCATAATAATAATTTGCAACTTCCATTGCTGTATCATAATCATTTGAATGTCTATAATCCGACTTTTTAAGTTCTATACCTACTTCTTTTGTAATTTTTTGAGTATTAATTTCTATTGTCTTTTTTGGTTGTATAATTTCCTTCTGTATATTTTGAGACTGATTTAGATTCTGTGATTGAGTTTGGAAATTAGCATTTTGCACTGTATTTGCAGCAATGTCCATAGATGGTTGATTTATACTTTGAGGCTTATCAAATACTCTAACTTCTTCAAAACTTGTCTGTTTGGCAGGAGTTTTTGCAATCTTTGTAGAACTATTTTGATATTTATAGAATCCAGTATCTACAAACATATTCACTTCTACAACCTCACTATACTTATCGCTAGCACTAACCCAGCCATTAGTAGTTTTCATCAATCCATTTACATTCTCATTCTCAGCACAAAATATAGAATCAATAGGATAATATCCCAATGCTTTTGAGCTAAATGATGGATTTTCACGGACAGTTAATTTATTAGTTATAACCTTTTTACAAATAAAATATATCTTATTTGAATATTTATTACCATCATCCACAGCAGCTTGATTTAAAATATTGTTAGATTCATTAGGCTGTCCTGTCTGTTTTACATTTACATTTGGATTCTGTATTTGTGCTATATGGGTTTGGGCTGCCTTTGTGCTACTTTTGGCAGTCATTTTATCATATTGATATTTTATAAATACTCCAAGAATAATTATAAAAGCAATAAAAACTACAATGAATAAATAAAATATTATAGCCCTATAACGATAGGCTTTCCACCTATCTTCTAATTCAATCATTTTCTTCATCAATAAAAGCCCAAATAAAAAACTTATATTTAAATTATTATTCTAAATTAATATCATCTATAAATGCCTTTGCATCATTAGTTTTTATAATTTCATTAACTGTTTCAGAATATCCTAAATCTTGTAAGCTTGGATTATCATTTCTCTTAATTACATGAGGGGTAATGACTATAATCATCTCTTGAGTCTCTTCAGCTAACGAATCATAAGAAAATAAATATTTAACTATAGGTATATATCCAAGTAATGGCACCACATTTCTAGTATTTGTTACACTTTTACTAATCAATCCACCTATTACAATTTTATCACCATCTTTTGCTCTAATTAATGATGATAATTGATTAGCAGATAAGTTTGGTGGTTCTCTCAAGGCAGTAGCTTGATTTTCAGTCGTTAAATCTTTTGTTTTAGTAATGCTAGGATTGATTTTTAGCATTATATAATCGCCTTGAATCGAAGGAGTTATATCAAGTAAAACACCAGAGAATACGCTTGGATAAGTTGTATTTGTATTTTGTGTTCCAGTTCCACCACTTAAAGCCATTTGATATGTTGATTGTTGCATATATCTTAATATACTTCCAACACTAATTAAAGCAGGTTGATTATTTAAAGTAAGCACTTTTGGATTAGAAACAGACCTAACTCTACCATAAGAATTTAAAAATTCTACAACTCTAGTAAATGATACACCAGATGAAAATACTTGGAATCCACCAGAATTAAAAAGAGGTTGAGTGTCAGTAGTAGTCCCTGATAGTTGATTAGGTATAGTTAAATTCCCTAAATTAAATAATTGATTCCAATCAACTCCAACAGTATTTGCATCGCTATGAGTAACGGTTAGAATATTTACATCTATCATAACTTGATTTTGCATATTTTCTTCTAATTCTTTAATGTATTTTCTAACTCGCTCAATTTGTCTAATAGTCCCAGTAACGGTTACTAGCCCAGCAGTTTTATTAATAATAACACTTTGGCTATTACCTAAATCAAAGTTATCTGCTTGTCCTTGAGCAGCTCCACCACTACCACCACTTGCATTAGAAGTATCGGTTGAGAAAATTCTTTTTGGTTGATGCTCATCACCTGGTCTAAAGGCTACTTCAAATATTTCCTTTTCAATTCTTCCCCAAAAGTCAAATTCATCAACAGAGCGAATCTTTGTTCCAGAAATAGTATCTACTGTTCCACCTTGCAACGCACCATTTACTAAACCTCTATGAGCTTCACCTTGTATATTAGTATTATTTCCTGCACCACTTTGTAATCCACCACCTTGATTAGTTGTGGTAGTAGTACTACTTTGTTGGTCCATAGAAGTCATTTGGTTTTGTGAAAGAATAATATCTGTGCTAGATGAACCTATTCTAGAAGTCCCTATATAGTTTATTTTAAATGTCTCTGTCATTAAATATGATATTTTTAGCATTTTGCCATCAAATTCATAATTTAATTCATTTTCAGTTAATAATAAATCAAATATTTTTTCTAAAGGCAATTGCACAATATTTATAGAATCTAAGCTTTTTGAAAGCTTTTCTCGTGCTGCAACATCTTTTACAAGTATACTATATTCACACTTTAATGCAAGCTGTCCTAATAAATCGCCAACTGAAGTTCCATCTAAACTAGAAGCAGACATACTAAAAGCTGTATCTTCGCAGGTATCAGCGTATAAAATATGACTTCCTAATAACAAGTTTAGTATTAATACAAAAACACTCTTTTTCATCTCTTACCTACTTATATTGAATTTCTTCTTTAATTTTTACTTTTTCTGGAATAATAGAAAGTGTCCTACTACTCGTTCTAAATTTAAGTTGCACTTTATCCTTTTGAATATCCACAACTTCCCAACCTTCCACATTACCACCTTTTTCAACCCATTGGTTATTTATATTAGCTTTATTCTCAAAAATGCCTTTTAAGGTAAGCACAACTTGTTCCACTTTTTGAATATACTCCACATCTGCTTGTGTTTTTGGATAAACATAAATAAATGGGTCATTTATAACTTCATTATTAATATGTCTTGGTCTATCATAAGTTATGATTTCGTTTTTAAGTTTTTCATCTGGATTAATGATGCTAGATTCTGCACCTGCACTAACTGTATTTGTATTTTGATCTGGTATTGAAGAATTATTATCTAACTCACTTATTCCAACCGCTGGTGTAGTTAAATTACCTTCTGGCAAACTTGCAGTAGAATTATCATCTGCTAGAACAAAACCAATTGCAAGCAAAGGTATTAATAATATTTTTATCATTATATCCCTCCTCTAAAGTTTCTTATTAGAATTGTAAATTCTAGCCTATTATCCCTACTTTCTATACTAATTTTATCTATTGATATAAACTTGCCATAAGTTTCTAACCAATCAATATAACGCAATATTTGGGAAAATTTCCCATACCCAAATAAGCCAAATGATGAATACTTCATTCCACCAAGACCTGCAACATCGCTCATTTTAACATCTGTTCCATTCACGGTTAATCCCATAGAAGTAGCTGCTTTAGAAGCATCATCAAATGTTAAAAACCAATCTTTACTATAATCAAAGATTTCACCAACTAAGCCTTGTAGATATTTTAAATGCTCTTGTGTTTGTGTAATATCATCTTGAATCTTGCTTATTTGCTGATTTAGAGCTAAAAAACCTCCATTATCCATAGAATCTATATATTCTCTTTCTGCACTAATTTTGCTATTTATATCGTTAAATCTACCTTCTGAATTCATTTTATAACCACTGCTTAAATCATAGCAAAGTAAATATATTATGAGAGCTAATACTATACCAACAAATAATCCATAAATCTGTCTTTCGGATTTACTCTTATTTACCAATCTTTCATCTAATTTGTCTAATTGTTCATAAACTTGTGCTTGGAAACTACTCATCTGACAACCACCTTAACTATTGAATTTAAATAACCATCTACTGAAGGCTTTAGAGCCTCTTTATCATTAAAATCGATTGTAGCAGGTATAGGCTGCAACTTCGTAACATTGCTTTCTGATAGTGCATTATTAACAGATGTCGCAACATTTTGAGCAGTTTGTGCTACTTGATTTGTTACATTTGTCGCAGTTTCCGAATCTTTAGTTTGAGAAGTTTGTGCTTTTTCATCAAAGCCTATTTTTTCAACTTTTTCTGTAATTACACTTTTATAATTCATATCACTTTCGCTCAATTTTTTTATAAAGTCTGTAATTTCTTTTTGATTTTTAGCAAATAAATTTAGCTCTATTACTAATTGATGATTATCATTTGCTACTGCTGTGGATTTTATAACACTAACCTTGCTTTCATCTGCTACCTTTAAAATATCTTCTAAATAATATGATTTTGAAATATAACCTTGTTGCCAATTTTGTATATCTTTCATATCATTTCTTACTGAAGCAATTTGCTGATTTAGTGATGTATGCTGATTTTGTAAATTCTCAATCTGTGTTTTTAACCTAGCTTCATCGGCTCTATACTCCTCAGCTTTTGGGAAAATCTCATTATCGTATTCTTTTTGTAGCATATCACTTCTAATTGATAGGAATCCAGACATACCAAAATTATACGCAGGATATAGCAATGAAAGAACAAAAATCCCACTAGCTATAATTATAAACTGACCACTATCTCTTTGGCTTAATGGCTTTGGACGCTTAATATAAGAAAAGTTTGGAAGTTTTGAATCTACAAATGATATATAATAATCAGCATAATAAATTGCTATATCTGCAATAGCTAGATTCCCCTTTTTTGTCTCTGTAAAAGCAAGTGAATTATATGGCTTTGTGTCTATTAGTAAATTATCTCTCAAATATGATAAAAACTCATCATCATATTCTATACTCATACCGAAAAATAATGCAGTAGGGTCTAAATCTTGATATACTCTTTTAATATATAAAATATTTTCTTCAATCTCTCTACTAATTTTATTCAACATAGAATCTATTGATGACCTATATTCATTTAGATTCTGTGCATTTCCTGCTACAAAATTTTCAAACTCAACACTATTAAGCTCTAACGAAGTTTCTTGATTAAATTCAATTCTTAATTTATATACATTTAAAGTAAGAGATTTTACATAAAGTGGACCACCTCTGCTATAAAATGCAAATGTTCCTCCATTATCCCCAATAAATACAAATATATGATTTGAAATCAAATCCAATTTATTCATTTTATATAAAACTAGAGGTAAAAATGGAACAGAGGTAATAACATCAATATATTGAGTTTTGATAGCCAAATCATCATAAGTTTTTTCAAGCTGATTGGCATCTACTGTATAAACTTCATAATTCCAATAGTCTGCATCAAAACCTACATCAAGTTTAAAATATGATAACTCATAGCTAGAATCTGCTGGAATATTTAGCTGCTTATAAGCTTGTTCTACAATAAACTCATCTACATCTAATTCATCTATTGTCTTTGGAACCTCCACATTTGCTTTCAATAAAGCATCAAATGAAAATGTAGATGAAATTCTTGCTTTAGAATCTAGCTTTTTTGTGTATTGTGTAATACTTCCCCCAGCACTATTATATGCCACTTTGGTATCAGAATCGTAATAAACAATATTTGCTGTTTTTTGTTTATTACGTTTTTTCAAATTAAACTTCATATGCTTTCCTTAAGAAAAAATTTATAAGATGTGCTAATTTTTCCATAAAATTCTGTATATTAAAATATAGCAGAATATATGCTAATCACACAACTTTAAAAATCCTTACTAAATCGGTAACTATAAATTTTTATAAATATGAGTTTGAAATTATACTTAAAAATATTAAAAAAATTATGTTTTAAATAATAAATATTACGATATTCTAAATTTCATGGTTTAATGTATTAAATTTTATTTAGTCTTTATTTACTTTTTTACAAAGATTCTTATAAAATTATAGAATTTTAAATTTATAGGATGGTGGTAATGAAAAAAAATGCATTTACTCTTATTGAGCTTGTATTTTCTATCGTGGCAGTGGGCATAGTGATACTTAGCATACCATTAATAATAAAACAAAGTAATGCAAATACAATTCAATCACAAAATGTGCTTGGATTTTATAACGCACTAACATTAATGGAAACCATAAAAAACAAACCTTGGGATACAAACAATTTAAATGATTTTAACATTTCTGGTGAATATTACATTTTAGAAACGAATGGTGGATATAACTGCACTTTAGATAAGTCCACAATACCGCCAGGACAGGGTGGAAATCCTAATAATCCTCAAGGCACTCCAACAGCACAAATATATACAAAAAAAGGGCTTGGAAATGCAAATAGAAGGAGAATGTGCGATCCAGATAGAAAGCAAGCAACTGCTAATAACTATGATAGCTCATTATCATCAATTAATCATTTCAATAACCATAAATTAGAAATTAAAAGCAATGGAAACACCATTTTTAGATTGGAAACAAAAATCAACTATGCAAGGGTTAATTTTGGCACAAATCAAGTGGCGGGGAGTTTAACACCAACAAATAATACCGATGATGTAAAAGAAATAACAATATCACTATTTAGAATGCCAGCTCAACTAAATGCTCAAGGTGTAGAAGAGCCAGTGGCTGTGTATAAATACTATGCAGCAAATATAGGAACAGATATACCATTCATAAAGGATAATAGATGATAAAAAGAAGGTCTAATAAAATGCGTTCATCTTTTACAATGATAGAAATGGTTTTTGTTGTAGTTATAACAGGATTAGTATCAGTAGCCGGTTCTAGGGCAATCATTCAAATTATGGAAAATTACGCAATTCAAAAAGAATATGGAAAATTAGAGTTAGATAGCACATCTACAATTAGGCACATATCAAAGCTTTTACAAAATTCTATTTGGGATTCAATAGCCATAAGAACAGGCAATAACTATAATGCTATATCAAATACAAACAGTATAAATAATGGTAATCTAGATAAAAATAGAAGTTTAGTTTTTATAGAAAAAAATAATGACATTATAAATGGTAAATACGATGCTACAAGTAGTTTTAACTACCCACTTTTTAGTGGATTTATAGATTTATCTCAATCTGGAAAAAATATAATTTTCTCTGCAACTCCCAACATAGACGATTTTATAAGTCTTCGAACTGATGGCTCATTATCAATGCATTTTCCTTTTGTAAATGCAGGCGGTGAAGTGCAAAATAAGTTTTATAATGGAGTTAATAATACAGCAATGTTTGAGATAAGAGGAATAAATAATGCTTTAAATGTTAATGGAAAGTTAAATAAAACAATAACTCTAAATACCAATAGTATTCCATTTCAAATAGGTGATATAGGGACTATTGTAAATACAACACCAACTAGAATCTATTTAAGTGATGAGGAGAAAATATTAGGTTCTGATGGGCAAAGTAAATTAATCTATAAATTAAAATTAGAACAACTTGGAAACACAATAAACATAGCAGAAAATGTAACAAGTATTAATATATGGACAGAATCTAATGCAGGTTTAATTAGACTTAGAATATGTTTTAATAATAAGACTATGGATTTTATGCCAGATTTTTGTAAAGAGGGGATAATAATAAAATGAAAAGAAAAGCTTTTGGTATGATATTTGCCATTATATTGATAATTTTAGTGGCAACCCTTGGAATCTTAGCCTTAAGATTAAGCACAAGCACAATGAATACAACAACAAACGAACACATTGCAATTCAGCTAGATCTATACCTCAACTCAACTACTGAGTTAGCAATCTTATATATTCAACGTTATGGCTTTGTATATGATGAAAATGGTAATAAAAGAGCTAATGTAAATGCTGCTATTGACAAATATATCAATTATGGTGCAAATGATGAATATAAATTTAAATACAAAATGACTCCTTTGATAAATAACGATAAAGAAAATACCACATTATATCCAATCAACCCAGACACAGGCTTTAGCACTTTTAGAGAAGACCAAAAAAGTGCAATGGTGTTAGATATTTCTGGCTCTGTAACTAATCCTATAACAAATCAAACACTTAGGGTTACAAGACGACAGATTATCAAACCTTAAATTTAAAATGGAGGAAATATGGAACAAGATGTAAATTTAAACTACGATATTAGTATGCTACTTAGAACGACAATGAAGCACAATGCTTCTGACTTGCACTTAGTAGCTAGAAGTGAGCCGCAAATTAGGATAGATGGGGTTTTGGTTAAATTAAACCTCCCAGTTTTAGAGAAAAAAGAGATAGATAAACTCTGTTACGCTCTGCTAACAGATAAGCAAAAAAAGACTCTAGAAGAAACAAGAGAGTTAGACTTTTCTATTGATTTAGAAGAAATAGGGCGATTTAGGGTGAATTACTATTATACAATGGGTAGTGTGGCTGCAGCTTTTAGGGTTATTACCACTAAGATTCCAACTTTGGAGGGAATTAATGCTCCTACAATCTTAAAGCAATTGGTTACTAGACGAAAAGGGTTAATCTTAGTTACAGGACCAACAGGAAGCGGAAAAACAACGACCGTTGCAGCAATGATTGACGAGATAAACAAAACACAAAAAAAACATGTCTTAAGCATAGAAGACCCAATAGAATATGTGCATAAAGGGATAAATTGTCTATTTTCATATAGAAATGTTGGTGAGGATACAAAGACTTTTAATAATGCGTTAAAATCAGCATTAAGGGAAGACCCAGATATTATATTCATCGGCGAGATGAGAAATACAGAAACTATGGAGATAGCCCTTGAAGCAGCGGAAACAGGACACTTAGTTATAGGAACATTACACACAAACTCAGCGGCACAGACGATAAATAGGATTGTAAGCTCCTTTGAAGGCGCAAAGCAAGACCAAGTCCGAAGCCAGCTTTCAATCACAATCGAGGGAATTTTATCTCAGATTCTACTTCCTAGAATAGATGGCGGACGGGTTGCAGCAACAGAAATACTTGTAGCAACTCCTGCGATTAGGAATTTAATTAGAGAAAATAAAATTCACCAAATAAATTCCCAAATGATGATAGGACAGACACTAACAGAAATGAAAACTATGGCACAAAGCCTAGATGAACTATATAGCAAACGAACAATCTCAAAAGAAGAATACGAAATAGCCTCATCAACGCTATAATTTAGAATCTAGATTCTAAATTTGGATTAGAGATTTTATTAGATTTGATAGAATCTAGATTTCAATCTTTTAAACAGCTTTGGAAAATTAAGAAAATATTAGAAAATCTAGAATCTACCCACTATGTTAATGTTTAAATTTCTTGATTTTAGATTCTAGTTAGGATTATTACAAATCTATTAATTGCTTCACCAAATCTTATAATCATCCATAATAACTGACACTCTAGCAACTATGCTAATAATTATATAATCACACACTAAATAAAATCTGCAAAATAAACTTTATAGTTGTTTTTAATACTACTAAGATACAAAAATAACCAATATATAAAATCCGATAAAACAATAAAAATATTCTAAAAAACTCCACGAATTTTTCAACTTTAAGCTTACTTTAATGGGGGGGGATAGAATCTATTTTTATTTTAATAGGAGAGATAGCGTTATGAAAAAGATAATGTTTTTGTTATTTGTAAGCATATTTAGTGTGGTGTGTGCTAATGAAATGGAAAACGAATTGAAAGAATTTGGAGATAGTGAGAATTCTAACAACACTGCAAAAAATACAAATAAAGTGATTGATTTTAAAGAAAAAAATGGAGTATTTATTGGGATTAGCGCAGGATATACTTTCAATAAAATAACAGCTAGCACAAATATTACAATAAATAATCAAACCCTTACGGCTGCAGGTAATAAAAAAATAAATGTTTTTATAGGTGGTGTGCTAGTTGGATATAAGGCTTTTTATAATGAACATTTTGGATTTAGAGTGTATTTTAATCTCGACTACTCTAAACCTAATTTTAAAGATTTAGCGGGATATAACAAGGCTTTTATATTAAATTATGTTGGAAGTTTAGATTTTTTATTTAATTTTTATAATAAAGAAAATATCAATCTTGGTGTATTTGCTGGAGTAAATATGGAGGGCAATAGTATTCTTAATCTAAATAAAAGCTTAAGTGGTAAGAAGAAAAATACAGATTTTGGTGCTGGAATCAATTTAGGCTTAAGAAGCACATTAGCACAAAATCACGGGCTTGAGATAGCTTTAAAGATTCCATTTTACAAACACGATATGTTGCAAAATACCCAATTTTCTGGAACTTCTACAAGTCTGTATTTCAAACAAAATTTAAATTTAAAACTACACTATATCTATACTTTTTGATAAATGTAAATGTGAGGGATTTTTAATAAATATTAATGTGTGGCAATAAGCGGTATTGATAAATAGGCATATAGTAGGTATAGATAAGTGAATTTAGCATAGAGGTGATATTTGGGTAGTTTTATAGATTCATTAAAAGATTGTTTATAAATATAGCCATTACAAAATAACATAAAAACTAGATTAAAAATCAATAAATACGGATTCTAATTATTTTAACCTAGCAAAAATGATAGCTTAAAAAAATATAGCAAAATTCAAATTTAGATTCTAAAACTCTCATATTTATCTCTAGCTAACTATTTTTATAATACAATCCATTTTATTTCACTTTTAAAAGAAAACAAAATGACTAAAAACAAACTAATTAAACTGGGAATGTTCTATATGCTACTTGGGGCGGTATTTTTCTCGTTTATGAATTCAGCACTAAAAGTGCTATCAAATAGTATTACTATAAATGAAAATCTTTTCTTTCGTGGCATTACAATGGCGTTATTTGTGCTAATTTTAATTTATATCAAAAAACAAAAAAAGCACAAAACTCATCAAAACAAAAAAGGAGGCTGGGGAAAGCTAATCTTTCGCGGCATTCTTGGCTCTAGCTCACTATATGCAATGCTCTATAATATCGAAACTATTTCGCTTGGGACTTCTGTAGCATTCGCAGAGACTGCGCCTATTTGGACAGCAATTTTTGCATTTTTGATTTTAAAAGAAAGGCTTACATTTTCTATCATTTCAAGCGTGATTGTAGGATTTATCGGAGTGATTTTGATTAGCAATCCCGAAACTTCGAATCTAAAAACAATCAATATAATTTATGGGATCTTAAGCGGAGTATTTGCCTCACTAGCATTTATTAGCATAAGAGCATTGCGAGGCTATTTTGATGATTTGACAATTATGCTTAGCTTTGGAGTCATCGCTTCGCTTATGGGGCTTGTGCTAATATTTTTCACACAAGATGGCTTTAGTTCGCTTAATTTTAAAAATTGGTTTTTTATCTTTGTGGTTGGAATCTCTGGCACAATAGGGCAGTATTACATCACTCGTGCATATACATTTGCACCACCTGGAGTAGTCGCACCTATTGATTATACAAGGATAATCTTTGGACTTATTTTTGGAATTATTCTAGGGGATGCAATCCCTGATATATTTAGTATAATTGGAATGTTTTTTATAGTTTTGAGTGGAATCTTAATAGCAATGCCATTTATAATACAAGAATTTAAAAGGAAAAAGGTTACAAAATGATAGATTTAGAATTATTCAAAGCCGCAAGAGCTGGGTTAAAAAACATTGTAGTTAAAACAGAGCTCTCTTATGCCTCGAAATTAAGCGAGATAAGCGGATATAACATATATCTAAAAAAGGAGAATCTACAAAAAACAGGGGCATATAAGATTCGTGGGGCATTTAACAGAATCTCACAGCTTAGCAAAACACAAAAAAAATCCGGTGTAATCACAGCAAGTGCAGGAAATCACGCCCAAGGAGTAGCATTTAGTGCAAAATACTTTAATATACGCGCAGTAATCATTATGCCAGAATCTACACCACTTCTTAAAGTTGTCTCTACAAAATCGCTAGGTGCAGAAGTAATTTTAGCAGGAGAAAACTACGATGAGGCTTACAAATACGCGGTGGAACTAGCAACAAAAGAAAAGCTAGAGTATATACACCCATTTGCTGATGATGATGTGATAATTGGGCAAGGGACGATTGCACTAGAGATGATCGAAGAGCAGAATTTAGACTATGTGCTAGTGCCTGTTGGCGGTGGGGGACTAATATCTGGTATCTCAAGTGTATATAAAAATATTAGCCCAAAGACTAAAATCATTGGAGTTGTCGCAGAGGGTGCGTGTGCTATGAAAGATTCATTCCATAATAAAAAAGCGCAAAATTCAAAATCTGTTCGCACAATTGCCGATGGAATTGCCGTTAGAGATGTGAATGAAAAGAATTTCAAATTAATTTTAGAAAATGTTGATGATATTATTATGGTCGATGATGATGAAATTGCAAATGCTGTGCTATACTTACTTGAAAATCAAAAGCTCGTAGTTGAAGGTGCTGGAGCTGTAGGTGTGGCTGCAATCTTGCATAATAAAATAAAAATCAATCCAAATAAAAATGTGGGCATAGTTTTAAGCGGTGGAAATATCGATGTAACAATGCTTAGCCTAATCATCGAAAAAGGTTTGATTAAATCTCATCGAAAAATGCAATTTAAAACGATTCTAATCGATAAGCCCGGAAGTTTGAAGAATCTAACTGATATTTTATGCAAAGCTGGGGCAAATATCATAAAAATCGATTATAACAGAATCTCAACTACGCTTAATTACGGCGATGCAATCATTTCTATGACACTTGAAACAAAGGGATTAGAACATCAAAATAAAGTAAGAAAGCAACTTTTTGAGGCTGGCTACAAAATAGATGAATATTATTAATAGGGCAAATCTTTATTTTCTAATTGTTAGCTGTGTTAGTATATGCGTGATTTTGTGGATCATAAATGGCATTAGCATAAGCTACAACGAGGCTCTGCTGTATTTTGAAAACAAAAAGATAATAGCAAAGTTAGCAAATTTAAGCACACAAGCCTTTGGTGTGAATGATTTTACTTTAAGATTCCCAAACTTAGCATTTCATTTCATAAATCTACTTTTAATTTATTTAATCTCAAATAGAATCTTAAAATATAAAATAGATTCTCTACTTTGCGTGGGAATCTACGCTCTACTTCCTGCTGTGATTATGCAAGGTGTGCTTTTAAACGAATCTATAATTGTTTTATCCATAGTGCTTTTTGTTTGCTATGTCGAGCTAGTGAATGAAAAAATCGCATATCCATTATTTGTTCTTGCAATTTTTATAAGTCCTAGTGCCTTTATAGTGTTTTTAGCATTATTTCTCTACTCATTACATAAAAAAAAGCTAGAGATTGCGATATTTGCTCTTATTTGTTTTGGGATTAATATGTATATCTATGGGATTAATATTAGCGGACGCCCAAGCGGAAAGTTTTTAGAAGTGGTAGGAGAACTATCACTACTCTACTCACCACCATTATTTATCTACTATGTTTATACACTATATCGCAATTTTTCAAGGAATAAAATCACTTTGTTGCTGTATGTAAGTGTTACTAGTCTATTAGTTAGCTTTATTCTCTCCATTCGTCAAGGAATTGATAAGGAAGTGTTTTTAGTTATGAGTTTATGTGGGATTCCGCTTATGGTAAGGCAATTTTTAAGTGACATTAGGATTCGACTGCCTATGTTCCAAAACTCATATAAAAATAGATTCTTGATCGTGCTTATTTTTTTGGTGTTTGAGGCAATGCTTTTAATTTTCTCAAAACAAATTTATCTAATTTCTAACAATACAGATAATTTATTTTTAAATCAATTCTACATCGCAAAGGAAATTAGCATCGAGCTAAAAAAGAAAAATATTTCAAAAGTTAAAATTGATGATAAAAAAATGCAAAAGAGACTAAAATTTTATGGGATAGATGAGGGCGGACAAAGACTAAAAAAAGTAAGCCGAAATGGAAATATCATTATTAACTATAATGGTAGGATTGTAGCGAGATACGCTATTTAAAGTTTATTTATTCATACTTTGCCGCTCTAATCCTTCTTTTGCTAAAAGTTGTTTTTATTTTATTATTGCGAGATACCACTACTATCATTTTAAAAGAACAAAGCAGCTAAAAATCCATTCTTCGCTTTATTATGGATTATATAAATCTTCAAGCAAAACAAATAAGACGAATAAACTATCATTGCGAAACTTAAAATCAAAGTGTGGTATAGATGAGTTTCTTTATCATCTAACAAAGCATAATCAAATTTTTGCTAGCCCTCACTATTTGCATTTCTAGCAGAATCTGATTAATTTTTCTGTCATTAATGTAATTTGCAAGATGAGAGGTAAATCAATAAAATAAGACCTAATACATAGGATTTAAAACTATTATCAACACCGCCTCGCAAATCCTCGGCAACCCTCCAAATAGTGCGGCAAATCTCTGCTCTTTCTTATTCTCGCATTGCATTTGCTTTAATCTTTTGGCTTATATTTTGAAGTGCTAACTTTATATGGCGAAATCTACCTTGCTCTTAGGCTTTGGTGGCAGAGAATATTTCTTAATCCAAGATAAGAAATTAGAGCTAAAAACTAATACTAATCTTGGGTAGAGTGATAGAACCATCATTTAAGAATACTACCACGAATCTTTTTATCTAAAAATCAAAATAACCTAAATCTAAACCAAAGTAAAAATTTAATTTTAGCCCTTTAAAGCCTTAATTTATTCCTAAATTAGCCATATCTAAGGACTAGTTTTTAAAAAAATTTCAAATTCTACTTTAAAATCCTCATCTTTATACCCTCTAAAAAATCTCATTCCCTGCACACAAACGCTAGGGAGGGAATCTCTCATATTATCTTTTATCACTTCAGATTTTTTAAGCAAATAAAGCATAAACTCTTCTAAATGCTCTCCTTTGGGCTCTAAAATGCATTGATAAATAATTTGCTCACCATTTTTTCTTTTGCCTAAAAAATAAAAATCTGGCTCAAATCTCGCAGCATATTTTTCATTAAAATCCCCATTTTCTAATAGCTCTATATTTCATACACAGCAAACTCACTCATTCGCTCATTTCTAATGATATACCAATGCGAAAAAGCCTTATCTATCTCATTCTTTTGAGATTCTATAAACTTCATAAACTCCCACTCTAAACTATTTCCTACAAATCTATCATATACATACCAATCATATCCACTCATTTCCTTATCCTATCTATCCTGCTTATAAATCTCCCTATCAATAAGTTTCAATTCAAGTTTTTTGGGTTTAAAGTGTATGTAATGCTATGAGGTTGTTGCCCTTTAGGAGGAGATTGGGGGGGGGCTACATAAAATCCAAATTATGGAATTCAAAATTAGTTAGTCCCTTTGGCTCATATAATCTATCTATTTCATCGCTAGCTAAAATCTCATTAAAAAATATTTCTTTAGTTTTTTCTTCATCTTTACTTTGAGCACCTTTTAAGATGCAATCTTTATAGGGGAAGCTAAGCACGACTTTAGAATCATTTTTTATAAACTCATCACTTACTTTTAAGCCAATTTTATTAGAAAACTTAGTATAGGAACTATCTAGTATCCTCAAATGCAAAAACTCTAAAAATTCATCTTTTTTAAAAATAAAACTTTCATCTATACTTTATAAAAACCTTCTCTTTTGATTTAGGATTTTTGAATAAAAATTCTAGTATTTTAATAGAATCATTTATCAACTCAATCCTTGCTTCTTGCAAACTACCAAATTCTTTTTCAATCATCTCTAATATATTTTTCAAATTCATCTCCATTATTCTTGCTATTTTTTAATCAAAATCTAATCATTGTGATAGCCTTAGAATTTTATTAAATGCGATTTTCAAGCAATCCTTGAGCATTCATTGCATAATAAATTTTATCATAATCTCTAAGCTCTGCCTCTCCTACCATTCTCCATTCATTTAAGCCCTCATCATCTAGCAAAATTTAGCAAATCATTATCATTGCTAAGTGCTTTACTTCGCAAATTATGCATGTTTTTAAATCTAGATTCTAAATTTCTAAGTAGATTATTGTTTATTTTGGTTTTCCCTATCACCTTTGATTTTAAAAATTTTTATTATATTATAGCTTCGCTTTGTTATGATTTCTTTGGGATTTTTCATTTAATATTTTTGCTTTTACATAAACTTTTAATTTATTATTAATTTATATTTTTAGTATATTTGAAAGCTTACTCCATTTCTGTCAAATACATAAATTTATATCCTAAAATTTTTCCTTGACAAACACTTAGTGTAATGCTTTATAATTTTAATTTTAGGAATCTAAAATAGAATCTAAAGACTGATAAAATAAGGATAAAAATGGCATATACAATTATCGAAGTGCAAAAGCAAACAGGAATCTATTCTCGCACACTAAGATTTTGGCTTACTAAAGGGCTTTTTCCATATGTACAGAAGGATAAAAATGGAGTAAATTATTTTAGCAAAAGTGATGTGGAGTTTGCTGTATGGGTAGAGTTTTTTCGCTTTTATGGAATGAGTATTAAACAGATTAAAGCTTATAATGAGCTTTGTAGCAGAGGTAAAGAGAGTATTCCTCAAAGACTTGAGATTATCAAAAAGCAAAAGAAAATTATGCAAAACGAGACTAAAAAACTACAAGAAGCCACAAAAAAGCTAGAATGCAAGATAAAAACATATGAAGAAATGCTTCAAAAACAAAAAGATAAACTAAATCCTAGGAGTAAAGATTATAAAAGCTGCGGGGATTCTAAAAATTGGTAGTAGCATTATTCTCTAGGTGGTAGAGAATCTAGGCAATACTTTAGCGATAACAATGC
>CAMWQM010000008.1 GCA_947176375.1 uncultured Helicobacteraceae bacterium | reverse complement strand
GAGCGATTGAATCCAAAAACTAAAATGATTAATTTTTATATTGTTATTGTGAAAATAAACATAAATTGATGCAATAAAATATAGTCCTAAAGCTTATTGTCACCTTTATATTATTATAAAAATCAAACATCTATTTTGTGTTTTTAATTTAAAAATATAGGATAAATAGTTTTAAATAATTACTACTTCGCATTCTAGCATTATGTTGTGTGATTTTAGGATTGTGCTTTTTGCCATATTTATTAGATCTATTGCATCTTTTGATTTTCCACTACCTAGATTGATTAGAAAATTAGCATGTTTTTGGCTAAAAGCCATATTCCCAATTCTATGTCCTTTTAGCCCTGCTAAGTCAAGCAGCTTTCCTGCTGGGATATTAGGTGGATTTTTAAAGCAGCTTCCACAACTAGGCTCTTTTGGCTGATTTAGGCGCATAGCTTTAAATAGATTCTCTAAATTACTATCAAAACCATCAATTTTCTTAAGTCGCAGGGCAGAAATCACCCCATTTATATTACTATTTCTATATTGAAAATTGATTTTTTCATTATTTTGCCACTCCCCATTTATACAAATGCTATGAATAATATTTTTTATTTCATATTCTTTCATTCCTGCATTCATCTTTGCTATTCCACCCATAGTGCCGGGTAGTGAGCCTAGAAACTCCACTCCGCCAAGATTATTTTTTTTAAAATACAAGAAAACTTTTTTTGATACACTTCTTGCACCTATTTCTACTAAGTCTCCCAAATCTTTGATATAGTCAAATTCACTTCCAAGCTGAAAAATCCTAATACCATCACTATGTAAAATAATATTATTTACTTTGCCTATTAGATAGTGGTTTGTGGCTAAATTTAGTGCTTCATCAATATCTTGTGCGATTTTTATATTTAGCTTTGTTCCTAACTTTATGCTTGAATATTTAGCAAAATCTATTTGTCGCTCTAGCAAAATAAACCAGCTAAAATGGGAAGTTTGGTATCATCTCAAAAAGGATTCTAGTGTAGTCGGTAATCATATTTAGCATCCATGGCATTGTTAGAATTAGCACAGCGATAATTGCTAGAATCTTTGGGATAAAGGTAAGTGTGGCATCATTTATTTGTGTAGTAGCTTGGAAAATGCTTATTAAAAGTCCCACAATTAGCCCTGTTAAAAGCAAGGGTAGTGAGACAAGAAGCGTGATTTTATAAGTTTCAATTGCTAGAGAAATAAATTTTGCTTCCAAATGGAATCTTCCTTAAAAATGTGAAATAAATGTGGAATATTAGCTAAATATTTTTAAATAAAATCTTATTTAATAATTTTATTATTTATTTATGGAAGTGATTTTTAGTGTGCCTGTAGTAATTTTTTAGATTCTATATATTTGGGCTTGTTTTGCTAGATTCTACTTTTTTAAATTTTGATTTATATATTTTTTAAGTTTTTTAGTGGAATCTAATAATATTTTTTATTTTTAAATTTTATTTAGAATATAAAAGTTTGGTGAGAAGGCGAGAGAATCGAACTCCCCAGCGACTAAACACTTAGCCGCACATCAGATTTGAAGTCTGTGGCAATCACCAGATATGCAAGCCCCCCGCAAAAATTCACTATCTTAAAATATTATAGATTCTAAATTTTGCGACTTTAAGTAACATTTAAAGCCAAATCAATCTTTAAATTAAATTTCAAATCAACTCCAAAGGTGTTTATGGCTTTTAAATTTTAAAAAAGTTTTAGATTCTAACATAATTTATTAGTAAGTTTAATTTACTACAATTACAAAATTATTTTTTATTTTTAGGGTTGATATGCAAAATAAAGACTTAAAAAAGATTCCAAAGATTGAGAAAATTTTGCTAGATTCTACTTTTTGCAATTTAAATAAAGAGATTGTAAAGGCGATTGCAAAGGATTTGATTGAGAAATTAAGGCAGAATCTTAAAAGTGGAGCTCCTCAAAATAAATTGAGAGAAGAGTTTGATTTAGATTCTGCTACTTTTTTACAGGATTTAATAAAGGCAGTGCATTTAGAATACATCAAGCAAACAAGTAGCACTCTAAAGCCTGTGATTAATGCTACTGGCGTGGTTTTGCAAACAAATCTTGGGAGAAGCATTTTTGATAAAAAATTGCTAGATGAAATTATCCCGCTTTTAAGCCATTACAACAATCTTGAATATGATTTAATCAATGGAAAAAGAGGTGAGCGATACAGCCATACATCAAATCTTCTTTGCTCTATATTTGGAGTGGAAGATGCATTAATCGTGAATAACAATGCTGCTGCAGTGTTTTTGATACTTAATACTTTTGCTAAAAATAAAGAAGTGATAATTTCAAGGGGTGAGTTGATAGAAATTGGTGGGAGTTTTAGGATCCCAGAGATTATGAATAATGCAGGTGGAATTTTAAAGGAAGTTGGCGCTACAAATAAAACAAAAATTAGTGATTATAGAAATGCTATTAGTGCAGATTCCGCAGTCATTATGAAAGCACATAAATCAAATTTTGATATTGTAGGATTTGTGCAAGAAGTGAGTATGCAAGAAATTAGCTCTATTTGCAAGGAGAATAATTTAATTGATTATTATGATTTAGGAAGTGGGTATGTAAGAGGAGTAGAATGTGGTGAGCCATCATTAGAGGAAATTACTAAAAATCCACCCTCGCTTATCAGTTTTAGTGGAGATAAGCTTTTTGGTGCTACTCAGGCTGGAATCATACTTGGTAAAAAAGTTTTAATTAAAAAATTAAAACAAAATCATTTGCTTCGTGCCTTGCGTGTGGATAAAATCACGCTTTTAATTTTGCAAGCTACGTTAAAGCGATATATCGAAAATAGGCTAGATGAGATTCCAACGCTAAAAATGCTATCCATTTCAAAGGAAATTTTGCAAAATAGGGCGCAAAATTTGCTAGATAAGATTCCTAGTTTTTTTAATCCAAATATTATTGAGATAGATAGTCTAGCAGGTGGTGGGAGCCTACCAAATGTGAAGTTTGCCTCCATTGGTATTAGTCTTTTTGTGAAAGATGTAAAGGTTAAAAAGTTAGAAGTAGCTTTAAGACAAAATAATCTAATAGCTAGAATCCTAAATAATAAAATAATCCTTGATTTACGCACTTTGCAAGATGATGAGATGGATAAAATAATTGAGATTCTAAATCATATAAAAAAGAGTTTGTAGGTGAAAAACATTATAATAGGGCTATCAGGACATATTGACCATGGCAAAACTTCATTCATTAGGGTGATCAATAATTATGATGGTGATTTAAGAAGTGATGAGATAGAGAGAGGTATGACTATTGATTTAAGCTTTTCTAGTGTAGTTTTAGGCGATAAGCAAATATCATTTATTGATGTTCCTGGGCATGAGAAATTGGTTAAAAATATGATTAGTGGGGCGTTTGGGATAGATATACTTGCCTTAATCGTAGCATTAGATGACTCTCTTATGCCTCAAAGTATTGAGCATTTGTATATTGCAAAGTTGCTAGGGATTAAAGAGATTATTATATTTTTAACAAAAAGTGATTTAGTTGATGAAAATAGGGTAGAGCAGGTTAAAGCAGAGGTTGCGAATTTCGTCCAAAAACTAGGTTTTAGCATAAGAGGAATACATAATTTTTCAATCTATGATGAAAATAGCATAAATGAGGCTAAAAAAGCCCTATCTTTACTTGAGCCACAAGCCAAACAAACAAGCCTCTTTTTTAGATATTACTGCGATAGAATTTTTAGCAAAAAAGGCACAGGAACGATAGTAACAGGCACGCTTTTAAGTGGAGAGATAAAGAGAGGTGAGAGAGTTTTTATTTGCGATTTAGGCAGAGAGGTTGTGGTAAAAAGTATTCATAATCACGATAAAGAGGTGGAATCTGCGAATTTCGGGCAGAGAATTGCATTTGGGCTATCTAATGTGAGCGCTAATGAGATTAAAAAAGGCTTTATTTTGAGTAAAAAGGGAATCTTGCGTAAGTTTAGCAAGATTGATTGTGTGATATTTTCGCTTACCGAGATTAAAAATAATCAAAATGCAGTGTTTTTCATCGGTGCAAAGAGGCTAAATGCTACGATAAATATTTTAGAGCAAAGCGAGGATAGGATTTTTGCTACATTAAATTTAAGCGAAGGTATTTTTGCTACATTTAGAGAAAATTTTATTTTGAGGGATAATGCTAAAACCATAGGTGGTGGCTTTGTGCTAAATCCAATAAGCGACCCTATGAGAAAATCTCAAAAATTAGAATATTTAAAATATTTATTTGAAAATGATTTGGAAAATGCCTTTAAGATTCTACTCTCTGCGCATAATCGTGGCTTTGGGCTTATACAATCTTTACAGAGATTTAATCTTACTCATAGCTCTAGCCTAGAGGTTGCAAAAAAGATTAAAGATATTTTTATAGATGAAAATGCTTTGGTGCTTTATAGTCTGAGTGTGCAAGATGAGATAAAAAAAGTCATTTTAAAAATGATAGAAAAAAACAATAATGCCATTTTTAGCGCAAGTAGCGTAAATATGCAGGTTAAATGGAGTTCATTGCTATTTACACAACAGATTCTAGACACTTTAGAAAGTGAAAATAAAATCAAAAAAATGCCAAATAACCTTTATGTTAGCACTAAAAGCAAAATTGACGATATTTTTACTTATAGCAAAGATTTAATTATTAAAGAGCTTGAAAGTTCGCCATTTAGCCCAGAAGCCCCATATAATATTTATGATAAATTAAATATTGATAGGAAGTTTGGTGATAGCATTTTTAAGAATCTAACGAAAAATAGAAAGGTTGTGCGCTTAAGCCACAATGTTTTTATCCTAACAGATTATCTAAATAAAATTATGCAAAATTTTAGAGAAATCATAAAAGAAGAGGGTTATATAGACATTGAAATTGCTAAAAAGCATTATAATATCAGTCGAAAATACCTAATTTGCTATTTAGAATATTTAGATAACTTTAGCGATATAGTGAAAGAAAATACAAAAAGGATGCTCAAAAATGCCTAAAGAAATTCGATTAGATTATTTGCAGAATCCTCCACTAAATAGAAATTTTTCTTCTCTTTTTATGCCATCTTATAATTTTAGTTCAATTGCCTCAAAAGAAAGAAATAATCAAATGGAAGACTTTAGAAATAAGCTAAAAAATAAGTTTGATAAATTAAATGCTCTGCCTTTTAATTTCTCTAGTGGTGGGTTTATGGAACTTTTTTCTAAATTTAGCAAGATTTATTACACGACCTCACTTCATTATGAAATTAGAGTGGCACTAGATTCTATTTCAAAATTTGTTGAGACGATAAAGATCCCGCTACAATCATTAGAAAATGGTATGCTTGAAGCAGATATTGGCATACGGAGTGATTTGCTAAAAGATGATATTTTAATGATAGTTCCTCTAATTAATGAGGATATTTTTAATATAAATAAGATTCCAGAGATTAGAAATGCGACTTTAGCACTTGATATTAGCTATGCAGTTGCACTTGGGCTTGAGATTGATAATAGCCTTGCAGATATATTTTTAATTAATTCCGCTCCGCTTGGGTTACTTGAGCATAAAGGTATCATTCTCTCAAACAAACCCTATACTTCTATGATATATAAAAATGGTGTTAGTGAGGCATTTTATCACGTAATTGAGAGTAGAATCTTGCAGAGAAAATCAATGCAAAATAATATAAATTTAATGTTATTTGATAAGCTAAAATCAATGCTTGGCAAAGATATTGCCTTGTTTGTTAATGATTTTGCACCAAATACGCTTCCTTTGCGTTTCAAGCATATAAATACAAGGCATTTAATAGAGCATTTATATTTAGATAATGTTTATATTCAAAGCTCACAAGACTGCTATCTTGGCTTTATTAAGCCATCATATACACTTACTTCGCTTGGGTTTGGTATGCTTACTTCGCGTGAGCTTTGTGCTATTACATTTAATTTGTTAGAGGACTTGGATTTTATAGCTTCTAAATTGGCTCAAAGCTACCAAATGATAAGACTAATGGAACTATAAAGGGGTGCAAAATGGATAAATTACAAAAATTGATACAATCAAGCAACATAGTAAAAAAGAATAAATCAATAAAAATTCGTGAATTAAATGATTATTTACAAATGTTATATAAGTTAAAAGTTAAGCCAAAAGACAGCAAGGAAGTCCCGCTTTCCAAAGCAATGGGTAGAATCTTAAGCGAGAATATTATTTGTAGATATAGTATTCCTAGATTTGATAATTCTGCAATGGATGGCTATGCTATTAGATTAGGCTATGAAAAATATGAGATTAAAGGCAATATCCTTGCAGGAAGTATGCAGAATCTAGCCATAAAAGATAACCAAGCTTATAGAATTATGACTGGGGCAAGAATCCCAAATAATACAGAGGCTATAATCCAGCAAGAATTGGTGGAAGTAAGAGATAATATATTAATCCCCAAAGTCAAAGTTCTTAAAAATCAATGTATTAAATTTAGTGGAGAGGATTTCAAAAGTAAAGAAATTTTGCTAAAAAAAGGTAATGAAATAGATGCACAAGCCATCGGAATCCTAGCATCTCAAGGATTCGAGACAATCAAAGTTAGAAAAAAAGTAAAGATTGTTATTTTTGGTAGTGGGAATGAAGTTAGTAATATTGGCACAAAACTAAATGATTTTCAAATTTATGATTTAAACTCATATTTTTTAAAGGCATTTTTAGGGCAGCTAAATTGCTCTATTAAATATGGCGGGGTGCTAGGAGATGATGAGAAAAAGATAGAATCTAGTTTAAAAGAAGCTAGTAAAAAATATGATATTATTATCACAAGTGGCGGTGTGAGTGTAGGTGATGCAGATTATATGCACAAAGTCTTAAAAAATCTTAATGCAGAAATTTTACAAGATTCTATAAATATCAAGCCTGGAAAGCCTCTTATCCTCTCAAAACTAAATGAAAAGTTTATTTTATCATTGCCGGGGAATCCTATTGGCGCATTTTTACAAGCATTTTTTTGCATTCCTATTTTAATTCAAAAGTTTAGTGAAGCAGATTTTTATTTAAAGCCTAGCATTGCACTTAATGCTGTTGAGTTTAAGGTTAGTCAAAAAACATCACATATAATTTTAGGAAATTTGCAAAATAGCAAATTTAGCGCCTATAATAGCGCTAAATATCAAGGTTCACAAGTTGCCCCACTACTAAAAAGCAATGCCATTGCAATATTTAATAATATTGATTTGGTTAAAAAAGATAAAAAGATTCTAGTTTTTTCATTTAATTTAGAATTTTTAGATAAAATGCAAGATACATTAAATCAAGGATAATGTTATGAAAAGGATTCTATTTGGAGTAAGTGATACTGATGAGTGTAGAAAAGCTGTTGGTTGTTTGGTGAAGCTTTTTAGTGGAATTAGTGAGTTTGAAATTACGCTTTTAAGGGTTGTATCGGAGGTTTTGGTGTATGCAGAGAGCGGAATCTATGATTATAATAGTGTAGATTCTGCACAAAATATAGAATCTGATGAGTTGTTGAAAGAATTTGAAAATGAATTCTTAAAACACGATATTAAAGTTAGCAAAATTATTAAGCAAGGGAATGCAGCCGATATACTACTAACTTTGGCTAATGAGTTTGATTTGCTTGTCATTGGTGAGAGCGAATCTTCTATTTTGCATAGGATTTTTAATTCTCATCAAGATTTGTTTATTAGTGCATCTCCTATTCCTGTGCTAATAGCAAAATAGCTTAAATTAAGGATTTAAAAGGAATTTATTATGAAAAAGATTATAGCCATATTTTTAGGCATTATGGGGGTAGCTAGTGCTTTAGAATTTGGATATATGGGAAATAAAAGCTTTGGAATGGGTGGAAGTGGTGTAGCGCTAGGTAGCACAGATTTATCCACATATTATAATCCAGCCTTGCAAGGCGTTGATAATGATTTTAAGCTTAGCTATTCGCTTGGAGCAAGATTTAAAGAATATAGACTAGCAGAACTTTCTAAAATCAACTTTTCAAGCATTGATGATATAAATACATTAAATAATATTTTAGAGCATAATTATCTTTCTGCTACCACAGAAAATGGTATGGCTCTGCAAGCCCCACTTAAACTAAAAGGTAGCGTTTCATCTAGCTTTGGCGTTGGAATCTTTTATACCAAAATGGGTGTGATAAATTTTAGTGGTAATATTAACACAGGCACCACAAATATAGATAATGCAAATAATGCTTATATAAACACAAATACGCTAGATTTACTAGAAGTGCCTTTAAGTTTTACAATGCAGATTTTTAGCGGATTTGGGGATTTTCATATCGGTGCGAATCTAAAATACATATATGCAGGATATGGCAATTCTAGGGAAAAAATTAGTGTAAATACTAAAATATCAGATTCATTTAAAAATGCTATAAATGGTGCAAATGACGCTACTACTCACACTTTTGGCGTAGATGTTGGTTTGGCGTATTTAGCACCAAAAGAATATGTAACAATAGGCGTTGTCGCAAAGAATCTAAACAGCCCAACTATTAATACAGGCTTAACAACTTCTACTCAGAAATTAAAGCTAGATTCGCAATACAGACTTGGAATCTCAACAAAAATCATTCCTATGACAACGCTAACGCTAGACTTTGATTTAAAGCCAAATGAGGAGTTTGGTGGATTTAATACAGATTTTGCTAGAAAGAAAGTGCAGTATATTAGCGGTGGTGGAATCTTTGAGATTGGGATTTTTGATTTAAAGCTTGGATTTGCTAAAAATATACTAAAAGGAAATAGTGATGGTTGGCTAATTTCAGGTGGTCTTGGAATTGGCTATATAGATATTTCAATGTATTCAAGCACGAAATTAGCAATAATCAATGATTTAAAATTACCAACAGAATTTGGTGTCAAATTAGGAGGAGGCTTTAGCTTCTAATGAAAAAGATATTATTTAGTGCATTGGTTTTTAATATCACATTAGGATTAAATGCTTTAGAATTTGGCTCTATGGGCAACACTCCTGCAAGTGTTGGTGGTGCAGGTGTGGCATATAAGAAAAATAGCTGGGCTGTATATTACAACCCTGCCTTGCTAGGTGCAAATAGAAAGTCAAATATTGCATATAGTTTTGGTGTTGGGTATGGGGATAAAAATCTAGCAGAGCTTACTTCAATAGATTTTAAGAATATTCAAAATTTTCCCGATAAAATTAATGCAATGGTCGATCCAACTACAACTTTTAATCTACATAATACAAGTTCTATAAGTGCTAAAACAAGTGGGTTTATAAATCAAAATCCTTTAGCATTAGGAAGTGGTATGCAAATGGCTGTGGCTAGAGGTGGTGCTGACTATACTGGTTTTGGTTTGTTAAGTGATGTATTGGGAAAAGTGGGTGGAGGAAATGGAATCAAAGATGAAGATAGTTTGACAGACTATCTTAATGGAGTTTTGTGTAATGTTAGTCCTTGCCCAAATCAAACATTAGATGAAGCAATAAAAAAGCTTACAGAATTAACTAATGATGAAAGAAATAATAAATTTACTCAAATCAAAGATGATATTCAAGAAGCTATCAAAGAGGTGGAAAAAGATGGTGGCGATGTAGGTCTGCTAGGTAGCATTATAGATAATATTGATGTTGATAAGATTGATAAATTAATAGAGGGATTTAAAAATGGTGCTAATGGTAGTGATTTTGATTTAGGGAAATTTTTAGATGATTTGGGTGGTATTAAGATTACTAGAGGTTATGATAGCTTAATAGATAAATTCCTAGATGATTATAAGAAGATAAACAATACTATCAATTCAAATGGAATGAAAATTAGTTCTAATAATGGCTTTGTCTTTCACATTGGCGGAAATGATGATAGAGGTGCTATCGGTATAGGGCTTTTGGCTAGTGCAAATGGTTACTTTAATATAGGTTTGGATAAGAATCGCAGAGATATTATTATGAAGAATGGTGATAAATTTTTTGAAGCTTTAATAAAAGGAGATTCCATCACTATTAGTTATCTTGGTAGCCTAGGTGGCAATACTAATGGTGACAAACAATACACCGAGGAACAATATAAAAATAATTCCATTCTATCACCAGACGCACAACACAATCTAATAGCAAATAGCGTGGTTTTAGCCGAAGTCCCTATTAGTTATGGGCATACTATTCCACTATTTGCTGGAGATTTGCATTTGGGTGTTAGTTTGAAGTATATTCACGCATTATCGCTAAATGCTTCGCAAATTTTTAATTTTGATAATTTTAATTTTAACTTTGATTTAGTGGATAATATGAAGCAAACTAGCACTTTTGGGGTAGATTTAGGAATGTTATATACGATAGAGGGTTTTTCTGTGGGAGTTGTTGGAAAGAATTTAAATGTACCAAAAATAAAAACTTCGAATGGCAGCTTTAGGCTTAATCCGCAGTTTAGAGCTGGAGTAGGATTTGAGGTATGGAGATTTACATTTTTGGCTGATATTGATTTATATCCAAATGATACTTTAGAAATTGGTAAGAAAAATCAAATGGTTGGTGGTGGTGTGATATTTGACGCTACTTGGCTTGATTTTAGATTCGGTATTATGGGCGATATGTGGAAAAATCCTTATGGCGTGATATTTACGGCTGGTATGAATATTTTACATTTTCTTGATATTTCTGTGCAAACAAGCACAAAGCTAGTAAATATTAAAAATAATTTAAAAATGCCAAATTACTTTGATTTACGCATTGGTGGGAGATTCTTATTCTAATTTTTATTGTGGATCAAAGAAAGTAAAAGTATATTGCTAAATATTTTATAGTTTTTTAAGCTAAAGCTGCCAAAATAAACCATAATATTTAGGAATAAAAAAAGGAAATATAAATGATAGGGATAAATGTAGATATGCTAAAGGCTAGAGATTTAATGGGGGGGGGAAGCAATAAAGATAAGTTTAAACAATACGCTAATTGGAAAAGAAAAAATAGCAATTTAAACTTCTCAATTTTTATATTCTGCTTAAAACAATATAACATCTTTCAATTTGCATCTTATAAATCTAAATATATTTTAGAATTATTACATAATGCAAAAATGCAAAGTTTTGCAATGATGAAACTTTACTTTAATCTAGGGCTTTGTTTTGCTATAAAGCTAGAATCTAAAATAAAAAAACAAGCCCAATTTTCTTGCCTAAAAGTAGAAGTTTATAAAAAACATAATTTTATTTTAGTAGCATTTGTTTTATCATTTTATTTTGTTGTTGGCTATGGAGCTGGTTGTGAGAGTAACCCTAGTGGCAGCAATTATGGAGATTGCACAATGACTAGCAACATAACTGGATATGGCAGCTATGGCACTATTACCATTACTCAAGTTAATAATTTAACAATACAAGCAAATAATGGAAACCTAACGATATATAGTATTATGAATAATGCTAACTTAAATGAAGAAAAATTCAAGTTAAAAACTGATAATAATCATAATATTAATATAGGTTCTATAATTAATACAGATGGTATGGGAATTAATATAAGTGAAGTTTTAGGAACAATAACAATAGGTGAAATAACTAATTTAAATACTTTTAACTATCAACCGCTAGATTGCAAAGGTGTTTCTTGTGTAATAAATAGATTTAATAATTATGCCTCTGCAAATGTTCAATTTAAAGGGAATAAATTAAGTGCAACATTAGGAACTTTCTATCTTCAATTTAAAAATGATTCAAATACTTTTAATAACTTTACTTTTAATGGAGACATAACTAGCTCTAATAATGGAAATGGAATGGACTACACTCATATTGCAGTAACAGATGGTGCTAAATTGTATTTAGATAACAAATCTAAAATTCTCCTAAAACTTAAAGAAAAAGTTGAGTTAAATAAAAATTATGCTTTGAATAAAGTGATATTAAATTATAGTGATATTGATAATGTGTTTAATCATCTAGGTTTGTTATATAATGACCCTTATGATAGTGATTATAAATTAAGCTCAATTTATCAGCTTCAAAGAGATGGGAATTATTTTAAAATAGTAGTAGATACTAGAGGCACCACACCTAGAATTACAGCAATAGATAATATAAGGAACTTAAATCATCTATTAGCCTCTAGTAATACAGAAATATTTGGCAAAAAGATCAATAGAAAGACAAAAATTTTAAGCAAACTGCAAGCACAATATAACAACTATCTAGCACATAATTTTAGGGAAAATGAGCTATTTTATTATAGTAATGCAGATTCTGCAATGATGGATTTTGAAAATACACAATTAAATGAATTTAACGAATTGTCTCATGTGTTGCACTCCAAATCCATTCAATCTAGAAAATTTACAGAGCCAGATTCTAATTTGATAGATTCTAATTTTGCCAAATCTAGCCCTCTAACTTCAATCTATCTAGATTCTACTTTAGAATCCACATATTTATCAGATACGATGAAATATAGACAGCAAGAAAGACAAAGGAGAAGTAGAATAAATAATTCTATTGATGCAAACACAAAACATGCAAAGATAAATAGCAGATTAGATTCTGCTTCTTTTAATATAAATTCTAATAGAGCAGAATCTAACGATGATTTTTATTTTATATTTAGCCCTTTTGTTAATCATAGCATACTAAGTGATGAAGTTTATATTCCTATGAGTGGTCTAAACTATGGCTTTGTAAGTGCATTTAATGCGAATCTAACAAATATACACACTTTGGGGCTTCATTTTGGCTTGAATTATGGAAATATGAAAGGTAAGCAAAATCTCTCCTATATAGATTTAAACACATTGAGCTTAATGGCTGGCATTCACTATAAAATCGATTTTATTTATTCTATGTATGTTAAAGCTAGGGGAGATTTCTTTTATTTTATGAATGATATGACTAGCAATGTAAATAGCATTAAGCCTAGCAATATAGGATTTTCTGCTAGCATATATTATGGAAAGGATTTTAATTTTATAGATTATGGGGTCGTTGGAATTGAACTTGGAGGTAATTATATAGGCTTTAAAAGTGGTGCCATTGATATAGGAAAGATAGAGCATTATAATGATATATTTGCAAGTTTGCTTTATTTGGATTTGGGAATTAGTTATGTTAAAGTATTTAATTTTGGTTTAGTTATGAATGCGGCATTTGGTGCTAAATATAATGTGATGAAAGAAAATACTTCATCTCTTAGTGTTTATAATAACAAGATAAATAGTTTAGGGACGCAAGAAAATTATGCTTTTAGTGTAGCTAGTGATACATATTTAGCCTATGCAAAGCTTGGAATTGGCTATGTGCTAAATGAGACTATGGAGTTTAACTTAAGCTATTTGGGGAGTTTTGGGGATAAAAGTATAAATAATGGAGGATTTTTTAGCTATAAATTATGGTTTTAGCAAATAAAATTTAATAAGTTTGATTTTAGATCATTGTATAAATATGAATTTATTAATCAAAAATACTAGATGAACAAATAAAGCAAATTTAAAAGAATTAAGACTTAATTTTTTAAGAGTTAATGTTTTTAATATATTTCAAAATTATGTGAAAAATAAATATTTTTGTTTTTTTAAAAAGCATTTTAGATTGGTTAAGTTAGATTTGTTTTGTTAAATTGATTGTTTATTTTTGGTATTAGCTGCTTTATTGTTATGGCTACCTTGCGCTATAAATTTTTTTATTATTGATTAATACAGCACCATCCTCGCATAAAATGGAATCTCTAAAAGAAAGAATTTGATTTTCATAATGAAAAGAAAAATCATAGTTTTTGTAAAACTCATTTTTATATAGACCAAAAATATTGTTCCAAGTGTAGTTTGAAATGCTATTAAAATAATTTTGCAAAAAAATAATCTTATCTTTGATAATCCCATTTTCCAAACTTTCAAAAGATTTAGAATCCAAATTTATGCCAATTCCGCACACCACAAAATCACCCACTACATTACATAGAATCCCACCTATTTTTTGAGTTTCTATATATAAATCATTTGGATATTTTAGCCACGCACTAGAGCCGAGTTTAGCTAGATTCTCTTTTAGTATAAAACCAAAAAATATTGAAATGGATTGTATTTGTAAATCATTTGGTAATGAGATTTTTTGTTTGCAAAATGAAAAGTAAAGCCCATTTTCAACTTTATTCCATTTATTTCCCCTTGAGCCTATGCCACTATTTTGTATGTCTGTTAAAATGCAAGTTTCGCTTTGTATCTCTTTATTTTTTAATTTTGATATTAGATATTCTTGCGTAGAGGGCAGAATCTTAAAAGTCTTAATTTCCATTAGCTAAGAATATCACCCAATTTTAGTCTTTTGCCATTTAGATATGAGGTGGAATCTAGCTTATTCTTCCCTACTGCTTGAATGGTTTTTACACAAATACTTCCCTCTTGGCAGCCTACAATCACACCATTTTTTAAGATTGCTAGAATCTCTCCACTTTTATTTGTAGATTCTGCTTCATTTAAGCTTATGTCGAGAAGTTTTGTGCCATTTTGAAGCGAAATTTGTGGAAAAGTTTTATAGGCTAAAAATTTTGTGTAAATTTTTAAAGCATTACTAAAAGTAATAACTCCGTCTTTTCTAGCAATTTTAGTGCAATAGCTTGAATCTATGCTAATTTGTCTTAAAGGTAGGATATTTGAAAGAGAAGAAAGCACTTTTATTATTAGTTTTGAAGCATTATAGGATAAAATCTCACTTAATTTTTCTATGTCAAAATTATCATTTTTAATATATCTTAAAGCCAAAATATCACCATTATCAAGCAAATTATCCATTTTTATAATACTTAAGCCGATAAATTTTTCTCTCTTTAAAATCATATCTTGCATAGGGCTTGCACCACGACTTTTTGGTAGAATCGAAGCGTGAATATTAATGCAGTAAAATTGCTCAATTATTTCTTTTGGCAAAATCTTTCCATAGGCAACAACTAAAATAATATTTGGTTTCAAATCCTCTAAAACTGGCACAATTTCTTTTATATTATTTGGCTGAAAAAGCGGAATCTTATGAGTGAGTGCGAATTCTTTGCAAGGTGGTGCTTTTAGCTCTTTTTTTCTGCCAAATGGCTTGTCTTCTTGCGTTACTATGGCAAGAATCTCAAATTTTTTTGTTAAATCTTGCAAAATATTTTTAGCAAATTGTGGTGTTCCAAAAAATACGATTTTCAAATATTAACCCCATTTGTTTTAGAAAATAAAGTCCCAAAGCTGTGAATATCATTTAGCAAAAATTCTAGCGTAGGCTTCAAATCAAAGCCACTGCATAAAAACATCTCTCTATCATTTTTTAGCAAAAAGTCTGCTGCCATAAGCTTTGTAACGATTCCACCTGTGCTAAAATTACTTCCGCTTTTTTGCTCTAGTTTAAGCAAATCCTCACTAATGTTAGAGACATTTTTAATTAGATTTGCATTGCTATACTCAAGTGGATTCTTGTCATAATATCCATAAACATCACTTAAAATCACAAGCATTGCGGAATTAAAATAATGTGCTACAGATGCACTTAGTCTGTCATTATCACCAAATGATAGTTCTAATTCACCTTGTGCAATGGAATCGTTTTCATTAATTATTGGCAGAATTTGATTTTGTAGCAAAATTTCAATGGTCCTTTTGGCGTAAGCAGTGCGCTTCCTTGAGTCAAAGGTGCTTCCTATTAGTAATAATTGTGCTGGAATGATATTGTATTTTGATAATATTTGTCTGTAAGTTTCCATCAAAAGTGGCTGTCCTATGCTAGCTAGTGCTTGTTTGTTTTCTATAATGCTTTTGTCCAAATGAAGCTTTGTGTATCCACTTGCTACTGCGCCTGAACTAACTAAAATAATATCAAATTTAGCTTTTAATTTTGCGATAAATTGGCATAATGCTTCTATTTGCTTCAACTCCAAAGTATCACCATTTGACAATATAGAGCTACCGACTTTTATAACTAATCTTTTTTTCAAGCAAAACCTTTTTTTAAGTAAGATTTAAAATTAGGATTCTAACTAATTAAGATATAAAAATTATTTAAAAAATTAATAAATGCTTAAAGTTTGAGGCAAAATAGAATCTAATTTTATAACATATAAAAGTAAAGTTTTTGCTTTAATAAAGCGTGGGTAAAATGATTTTGCAATTAAAATTTTTATTTTTAAGATTCTTTAAAATTATGCTAAATTTTTTAGGATAGAGGTTTTGAAATGGCTATTTAGGTTAAGATTGTTTTTAAAGATCTTAAAATATTAATGTTTTTTGTGGTATTTAAGATTCCAAAAATTTTATATATTGGTCTTTATTTTAGCTAAATTAAAAAAAATATTTTGATAAGTAGAGCCTTCTTGTATTATTTTTTGTGTTTGAATGACTTTAGAATAGGCCTAATCACATTTGATTTATCTGTGATTTTTGCTACAATCCTTCTATCTATTTGATAGGATACAAAAAAGTTTAAACCTTTTATGTTGGTAATAGCTCTTGGTTATCTTTAACACAAATAGGGTTCAAACTTTTTTAGCTGTTTAGTTGGGTGTGTGGGAGGAAACCGACATATAAGCAGTCCATAATGGATACCTTAAATTTATTCATTATTATTATTTGAGTGTTAATAATGTTCTTTAGGGAAGAAATTAGAAATTTCTTCATCAAAGTGGTAGTTTAAGTTTTTTATATTTATCTTTAACTCATATTCTTTAAAAAATATCATAAAATACATAAATAAAATTTAAAATAATTTAAAATAATTTTTATACTATCCTTAGTTTTTAATTTGTAAGTAGGTGTGAAATATTAATAAATCCTAACAAAGCAAGATTTTAAGATTAGTAAATAAAGAAAGAGGTTTAAGTAGTATATAAAACTAAAAAAGTTTTTTATTTGGTGTTATAATTAATCATTCTAAAATAAAATTAAAAATTAGAATTTATAAGACATAATTTAATAATTTTTTATTTTACATTTTAAAAAATAGATTCTAGGTGGATTTTAGATAATAGTCGAATCTAATTAGCAGTTAAGGAGAATGAATTTGTAATAGAAGTTGATCCTAAAAATTCTAAAGCCACCAATATAGCTTTATCTTTATGCAATGTAGATTCTTTATTAAATGTGGTAATCATCCACCAAAGTGTTTTGATATGGAGATTAATGTATATTAAAGCAAGATTTATGATAGGTTTAAAATATATTTTTCTATTCTTTTTATACCTTCTTTAATTTGCTCTTCACCACAAGCAAATGAAAATCTAGCATATCCTTCCATTCCAAAGGCAATACCTGGAACTAATGCTACTCCCTCTTTTTCAAGCAAATCTTTGCAAAATTTCATAGAATCTTTATTTACTTTGCTAATATTGATAAATAAATAAAATGCGCCTTGTGGCAGCTTAACACTTAAATTGCTAATATTATTTATTAATTTGTGTGCCAAATCTCGCCTTTTTTGAAACTCTTTATTGAAATTTTCTATATCTGCGTTGCAGTCTCCATTTAAGCTTATTATTGAAGCTTTTTGTGTGATTGAATTTATATTTGAAGTGCTTTGACTTTGCAAACTATCCATTAGTTTTATTAGTTTTTTATCTTTTGATGCAGCATAGCCGATTCTCCAACCTGTCATTGAAGTTGATTTGCTTAATCCATTGATCGTGATTGTTCTTTGTAACATATCATCATTTATGCTTCCAGGCGATGTAAATTTGATATTATCATATACTAATTGCTCATAAATTTCATCGCTAATTATTATTATATTACTCTCTTTGATTGCTCCATAAATGCCTTCCAATTCTTCTTTTGTATATACCATTCCTGTGGGGTTTGATGGAGAAGTTAAGATTAAAAGTTTGCTTTTTGACGTTATAACTTCTTTTAGCAATTTTGGTGTGATTTTAAAATCTATTTCCTCACTTGTCTCTATAAATACGCTTTTCCCACCAAAATAATTAACAAGCTCTGGGTATGTAACCCAATATGGCGATGGAATAATCACTTCATCGTCTTTATCAATTAGTGCAGAAAATACATTAAAAAGTGAGTGTTTTGCGCCATTGCTAACTATTATTTCGCTAGGTTCATATTTGAGATTATTTTGAGATTCTAGTTTTTTGCAAATCGCAGCTTTTAGCTCATTAATTCCAGAGACTTGAGTATATTTTGTAAAACCACTATTAATCGCCCTAATTGCCTCATCTTTGATTGATTTTGGTGTGTCAAAATCCGGCTCACCTGCTGAAAATGATAATACATCTTTGCCCTGTGCTTTTAATTCCCTTGCAAGAGAGCTAATTGCAATTGTTAGAGATTCATTTAATTTGGTAATTCTATTTGAATATTTCATTTTTACTCCTTTTGCTTAAGATTCTATAATTAACTTTTGAATTTCTTTAGTATGATAGCTTATAATTATATCTGCTCCAGCTCGTTTGAATGAAAGCATAATCTCTAGCAACATTCGCTCATAGTCAATTAAATTTGCCTTTGCAGCATTTTTTAGCATAGCATATTCTCCGCTTACATTATACACAGCTAGTGGAAGTAGAGAGCTTTCTTTTATATCTCTTACTATATCAAGGTAGCTTAAAGCCGGTTTTACCATTAAAATATCTGCACCTTCATTTTCATCAAGCAAAGATTCTCTAATTGCCTCATTTCTATTTGCAGGATTCTGCTGATAAGTTTTTCTATCCCCAAAGCTAGGAGTAGAATCTGCTACATCTCTAAATGGTCCATAGAATGCAGATGAAAACTTTGTAGAATAACTCATTATCAATTTATCTTTTAGGCTAGATTCGTCTAATGCTTGCCTAATTGTGGTAACCTGTCCGTCCATCATAGCACTAGGTGCTATAATATCTGCACCGCTTTGTGCTAAAATCACAGCTTGTTTGCCTAGAATCTCTAGTGTTTTATCATTATCTACATCATTATTTTCATTCAAGATTCCGCAATGTCCGTGGTCTGTGTATTCACAAAAGCATAAGTCTGCGCTTACAATCATTTCACTAAAATGCTTTTTTATTGCTCTAATTGCTTTTGCTACAATAGAATCTTCACTTAAAGCACTTCCGCCAATGCTATCTTTTATCTCTGGGATTCCGAATAGCATTATTTGAAAGATTCCATTTTTACACAAATATTCACATTCTTTTAAAATATTATCAATGCTTTGTTGATAGATTCCTGGCATTGAACTTATTTCATTTTTGATATTATTTCCCTCTACTACAAAAAGTGGATAAATAAACTCATCTAAACATAATCTGTTTTCTTGCAAAAGATTGCGAATCTGCTTGTTTTTACGAAGTCGTCTTAATCTGGTCATTTTTCAATCCTTAAGTGCTAATTATACAATCTTTTATGTAAAAAAAGTGATGATTGTCTTCATATTTGTATTCTAATTTGAATCCTTGTGCCTCAAGCGTATTTTTTATGATATACATTCCTAGTCCAAGTCCTCTTTTGTCATTTTTAGAGCCGTCATTATAAAATGGTTTGAAATATTGCTCTAAATCGTGTTTAAATGGCTCGCCTTTATTCTTTACAACTAAGTCGTTGTTTTCTACAAAAATACTAACTCGATGATTGCTTGAGTGTTTTGTTGCATTATCAACCAAATTTTTGACACTTAAACTCATTAAATAAAAATCTGCTGAAATTTTTGCCTCTCTATCCTCTAAAATTACATTTTTAGGTCTATCACCATCTATGATTAACATTTTGTTTATATTTTGCATTAAATCAATGATTCTAAAACTACTTTTATCAATCTTGTAATTTTTCGTAGTAATTTCCTCTAGTCTTGCTAAATCATTTATTATATCATTTAGTCTAGTAAATACTGAATTTAGCCTAGTTTTGACTTTATTATTTTCAATCATTTCAACTACAATTCTGCCTTTTGTAATAGGAGTTTTTAGCTCATGCATTATTGAACGCAGAAATAAGATTCTAGCTTGATTGACTTCATTTAGCTTATTTGCTGCTTTTGTGAATTCTTCGCTTAATTTGCTAATTTCATCTCCATTGTCAGAGATTGTTTTGATGTTCATATCACCATTTGAGAATTTTTCAACTTCTTGTCTCAATAAAATTAATGGCAATAGCGAATTTAGCACGATAATATAAAAGAAAACAATTGTAATAAGACCAATAACTGCAATATAATAATAATTCGTATAGCTCATAGGTTCTTTATAGTCTGTGTATGCAAAATGCTTGTCGTTAATCATATCGTATAAGACTATGTAGTAATGCCTATTAATTTTTTTTATATTTACAGTTAGAATGCTAGTTATACTATGTATCAAAAAGTATTGTTGTGTGTTTTCTTCCATAATATCTTTATTTTTTACTTCAAAAAAACCAATATTATTTAGGTATGTTTTAACTATATTTAAATCCCCACCATTGTGTATTGTATCATCTATCGAGTATATTATTGTATTATATCTTTGTTCAATAATAGAATCTTCTTGACTAATTTCTAATGTAATAAAATATATTACAAAAGCTACAAAGCAAATGAGACTAAAAATAAATAATAATGTTACTTTAAATATTATAGAATTTACTTTTTTAAACATAAAGATTCTTAAATATTGATTTTATATCCGCGTCCTCTTACTGAAAGAATATATTTTGGATTCTTATTATCCTCGCAAATCTTATTTCTAAGTCTTCCAATTATCACATCAATGCTTTTAAAATCCTTTGAAGTGATAGAATTGCAATACTCTGCAATATTTTCCCTTGAAAAAATAAAACCCGGTTTTGACATAAGAAGAGAAATAATTTCAAATTCTGCTCTAGTTAATTCTAATCTCTTTCCTTTGAAAAAAACATTCATACTATCTTTATCAATAATAAACATATTACTATTTCCTGTCATTGATTGTGTAGGAATGATATTATACCTTCTTAAAACGCTATTAATCCTGGCTAGCAACTCTTTAGGGTCATAGGGTTTTGGTAAATAATCATCAGCTCCATATTCTAGTGCATCGATTTTATCTTGTGTATCACTTCGTGCAGATGAAATGATAATAGGAATATTGTTATATGTTGTAATTTGCTTACAAACTTCTAGTCCGTCCATATTAGGTAATGTCAAGTCAAGTAGCATTAAATCAAATTGATTTTTCTTTAATGCTTTTATCGCTTCAAGCGAGTCTGTATAATTTACTACTTCAATATTATTGTGATTTAAAAATTCACTCAAAATCTCTGCTAATTCCTCATCATCTTCTATCATAATTATTTTAATCATAAATATTCCTTTCAATTTATATTTCTTTGATTATTAAACTCTGTGTTTTTGTTCTCTAAAGTTTTTAGCCTGTCTTCTAGAATATACAATTGATATTCTAGGTAGTTTATAACCATCTCTAGTTTTATTTCTATATTTTGACTTTTAGAATGTTTTAGCCCCTCAAATAAAACTAGAGATTTTTCTTTTAGCTTAAGCAATGTAGTTATTTCATCGCTAGGCTTAAATTTTTTCACATCTATTATATTTTCTTCCTTAATATCTATGAAAATATTTTTAGATTCCTCATTTTCTGTATTTCCATTATTTGCCTGTGTAGTTTTATTATCCTCCTCCTTAAAATCTATATTATTTAATTCTGATATAGTTGCGAGTATTGCCTCTTTAGTCTCCAAGTAACCACCTTTCTAACTCAAATAGCTCTTCTTTATTTTCCGCTTTAATAAAAAAATTATACATATCTTTATTTAGATTGTTTATATTAATATTTTTTGTAGCAATTCGCCTTAAAGATTCCTCTGCCTCCTTATCTTTTGGATTATTTGTTAAAATATTTCTATAAATTTTTACCACTTTTTCTTTTTCTCCTCTCATTTCATAAATGCTTGCCATTAAATGCTTATCCATTCTGCTCCTTAATGTATTTGACTATTAAATCACCCATTTTAGAGCAAGAGCAGAAGTCTTTAGAATCTTTTGCTAAATCCTTTGTTTTATATCCATCTTTTAACACAGAATCTATTGCATTATTAATTATTTTTGCTGTTTTTGTTTCCCCTAAATGCTCTAACATCATTGAGGCAGATAGAATTGTGGCTATGGGATTTGCAAGATTTTGTCCTGCAATATCTGGCGCTGAGCCGTGTATTGGCTCAAAAAGTGCAATGTTCTCACCTATACTAGCACTTGATAAAAGCCCGATAGAGCCGCTAATCACACTTGCCTCATCGCTTAAAATATCTCCAAATAAGTTTTCTGTTAATATTACATCAAATTGCTTTGGATTGACTATTAGCTGCATACTCGCATTATCCACATACATAAATGATAATTTCACATCATCATAATCTTTTGCCATTTCGCTTACAACCTCACGCCAAAGCTGACTTGTCTCTAACACATTTGCTTTATCGACACAGCATAGCTTTTTATTTCGTTTGTTTGCTAAATCAAATGCGTATTTTGCGATTCGCTCAATTTCATTTTTGGTATAAGCCATAGTGTTGTAAGCTCTATCTTTTTCTTTTGCTCTAGGCTCTCCAAAGTAGATTCCGCTAATTAGCTCCCTAATTATCACTAAATCTACATTTTCAATTATGTTTTTCTTAAGAGGTGAAGAATCTAGCAGAGCATTATAGATTCTTACAGGACGGACATTTGCGTAGATTCCAAGCTCTTTTCTTAATCTTAATAAACCACTTTCAGGGCGAAGATCCCGCTCTAGTTTATCCCATTTTTCTCCGCCAATAGCTCCAAATAAAATTGCATCACTATTTTTTGCACCTTCTAGCGAATCTTGTGGCAGTGGATTACTAGCCTTATCGACTGCAATCCCACCAATTAAGTATTCTTTAAAATTTAATTTAAAGTCCTTTGGAACAGAATCTAGCACCTTTAATGCCTCGTTTATTATCTCAGTCCCTATACCATCGCCCGGCATTAATGCTATATTATAAGTTTTCATTTTATATAGCCTTATTTACTACTGCATATTGCATTAATCCACCAGATTCCAAAAGCTTTAGTATAAATTCTGGAATTGGGTTAAAATGATAAGTTTTATTTGTGGTTTTATTTGTAATAATGCCAGATTTTACATCAATGGATAAAATATCATTTTCTTTGATTTTGTCAACTTCTTTTAGCTCAAGTGCTAAAAGCCCTGTGTTGAAAGCATTTCTATAAAAGATTCTAGCAAAATATGGTGCTATCACTACATTTATTCCTGCTGCTTTTATAGCGATAGGTGCGTGCTCCCTGCTACTTCCACAGCCAAAATTCTCATCAGCTACGATAATATCACCACTATTAACCATATTTGCAAATCCGCTTCTTGCATCTTCCATTAAATGGCTTGCTAGAATCTTTTCATCAGTAGTGTTTAAATACCTAGCAGCAATTATTAAGTCTGTGTCAATATTTTTTCCAAACCTCCAAACTTTCCCCTCAATTAAATTATCATTTTTCAAAACCGCATTATCCTTTTTTTAACATAATTTATTATAATTGCAATTCTAACAAATTTTTAAAAATTTACAATAAAAACTTAAGGAAAAGCATGAAGGACAATATGGAGTATTCTAAACTAGATGATTTATCTGATACTATGTTTAAACTTATAGAGGATATAGGTGAAGTTGAAGAGGCAGTAGAAGGGAATAAGAAAGAAATAGAAGAGTTAAAAGTTTTAATTGATACAACAAAAGAAGCACAGGTTTCCCAAAACGAGACATTTCAAAAATTCATTTCTAGTAACAATATAGGCGAATTAAGTGATAGTTTATCAAAATTTCAAACTAGATTCACAAAGCTAGAATCTAATATTCAAACAATAATCTCAAGCGGAATCTTAGATGAATTAAGTAACTCTTTATCACAAAAAGATTTGCTAAAAAAAGAGATTAAAAAGTGGCAGATGATAATGCTAACAATTTTAATTTTTGTAACGATAGTTAGTGTGGCATTTTTTGCTTTTGTGTTTAAGTCGCAAATCACAAGCATTGCGGTGGGAATCTTTGCGATAGCTATCTTACCATTTGTAGTGGCAATATTTATTATCAATGAAAATGTAAAGAAATTAATCGTAAATGAAAAAATGACTTTACCAAAAACTAGCTCCAGAGCGAGGTCTAATATTACTTCTCAAGCAACAAATAGAGCCAAACAAGTAGAAACAAAAAATAATAATATTAAAATCACTAACATAGATATTAAAAGTCCTTTTGATAGCTAGTTTATCGCTTTTAATGGGAGTCTTTAAGATTTTAGCCAGATTTTAGCATAAGATTCTATTGCTTTAGGATTGTTTGAAGCATAAAAGCTAATTTTTGGCTCATTGCTATGCATTTCTTTTAATTTATAATTTTTGGTTAAATATTCTACTATTGCCTCTCCAGAGTGGATTAGAATAGGTTTATTATAAAAATATTTTTTTATCTCGTTTTGAATTAGCGGGAAGTGTGTGCAGCCAAGGATTATAGCATTTGGAATCTCAATTTCACTAAAATAATACCTAAAAGTAGAATCTAGCAAATCTCCACTAAAAATTCCCTCCTCAACTAATGGCACGAAAAGTCCTGTTTGTAAAGATTTGATGTTTTTATATCCTAGGGATTCTAGCTTTTTTGCATAGATATTACTTTGTATTGTGGCTTTTGTCCCAAGTATTAGAATCTTTTTGTTTCTATCTTGCACTTTATTATGAAGTGATAAAACACCAGATTCAATCACACCAACGATAGGATAAGAAGTTTGCCTTTGCATAGAATCTAGACCATAAGCACTAACTGTGTTACAAGCTACAATCAACATATCAATATTAAAATTATTAAAAAAATCTAGCGCTTCAAGCGAAAATTTAATAATAATATCTTTATCTTTCATACCATAAGGCACTCTAGCGGTATCACCATAATAAATTATTTCTTTAAAAAAGTTAGAATTAATGAGGCTTTTTAAAACGCTAAGCCCCCCCACACCACTATCAAATACGCCAATTTTCATTTTATGTTATTCTACTTCATTCATCTTGCTTAAGAACTCATCATTATTTTTACTATCTTTCATTTTAGAATATATTAGATTTAGTGCTTCAATATCGCCTAATTGCTGTATAAAGTTTCTTAAAACCCACACTTTTTGAAGTTTTTCATTTCCAAGGAGTAGCTCCTCTTTTCTAGTGCCAGATTTTAAAATATCAAATGCAGGATAGATTCTCCTATCTGCGATCGCTCTTGCAAGGATTATTTCGGCATTTCCTGTGCCTTTAAATTCTTCAAATATTACTTCATCCATTCTTGAGCCTGTATCAATTAGCGCAGTTGCTATAATGGTGAGACTTCCCCCTTGCTCGATATTTCTAGCACTTCCAAAGAATCTTTTTGGTTTATGTAGTGCATTTGCATCCACTCCACCGCTTAAAACTTTCCCACTCGATGGAGTTGCAGTATTATAAGCTCTAGCAAGCCTAGTAATTGAATCTAATAAAATCACTACATCTTTTCCCATTTCAACTCTTCTTTTTGCCCTCTCTAGCACCAATTCCGCTACTCGAATATGATTTGAAGCAGGTAAATCAAAAGTAGAGCTATAAACATCTCCTTTTACACTTCTTTGCATATCTGTAACCTCTTCTGGTCGCTCATCAACTAATAAAACCATAAGTTCCACTTCGGGATGATTTGTTGAAATACCATGTGCCAATTCTTTCATTAGCTCTGTTTTTCCTGTTCGTGGTGGTGCTACTATTAGTGCCCTTTGTCCTTTACCGATAGGTGAGAATAAGTCTAGGATTCTGCCTGTTACTTTTGTGTTGTCATATTCTAATTTTAATTGCTCTGTTGGGAAAAGTGGAGTTAGATTGTCAAAAAGTGGACGATTTTTTGCCTCTTCAAGCGAGAGATGGTTTATAGCTTCAATTTTTAAAAGTGCATAATATCGCTCTTGGTCTTTTGGTGGGCGGACTTGCCCTGTAACTAAGTCTCCATTACGAAGTGCAAATTTGCGAATTTGAGTGAGTGAAACATAGGCGTCATTTTGTGAATCTGAAAAGCTCTCATCCACACCTCTTAAAAAACCATAATTCTCATTTGTAATATCTAAGATTCCAGAAAATAGGATATATCCTGCTTGATTTACCTGTGTTTTTAGTATCTCAAACATCAAGTCCTGTCGTCTGTATTCTTGTGGGTTTTCTACGCCTAGTTTGTTTGCAATTTCTATTAGTTTTGTTAGAGTGAGTGCCTTTAGCTCCTCGATTTTATAGCCATTTGCTGGGGTATGGCTTTTTTTATTGTTATCTTTATTATTTTCTTTTGTTTTGTTATTAGCCATTATTGTCCTTAAAAATCAAAATTCTTGCATTTAGGTTTCGTTTTAATTGGTAGATTCCAAAATGAAGTTTGTTGTGGATTAATTTCAAAGAATTAGAAATTGTATCTAACTAAATTTTAAAAAGTCAATTAAGCTAGAGTGAAATTCCTAATTTCTCTATCAAAACTAACTATATCATTAATAGTGTGAATGTGCTTTATTTGCGGGCTAAAATATTCTATTGCTTTAAATATCCCACTGCTTATTTCACCAAATTTTATTTTATTATTTAGGAATTTATCTACTAGAATTTCATTTGAAGTATTTAGGATAATGCCTAGCTTTGGCTTTTTTAAAAGCTCATTTTTTAGATTCCACAAAGGATAACGCTCTGTGTCTATTTTCTCAAAGCTAAAGTTATAGTTAAGTAAATCTAGCTCTTTAATACTTGGCTTATACTTAGCTTTTTTATTAAGCAGGGCGTAAGAGATAGGCAGTTTCATATCATTTGTCGCAAGATGAGCAATTAGGGCATTATCTTTAGTATGAATTAATGCATGAATGATTGAGTTTTTTTCAATTAGTGCATCAATTTTATTTGTATTAAATAGATATTTTGCTTCTAACACCTCTAAAAGCTTGTTTGCCATAGTGGCGCTATCAATGGTTATTTTTTTCCCCATATTCCAATTTGGGTGTTTTAATACAACCTCCTTTGTCTGTGAGTGTAAATCTTTAATAGGGATATTTCTTAGCGCCCCGCCACTTGCTGTAATAATTAGTTTTTTAATATGTTTATTATCTTTTAGTAATTCTTTCAATGCAAAATGTTCGCTATCAACAGGAATGATTTTAGAAGATTTCATTAGAAATCCAGCTACGACCAAACTCTCTTTATTAGCAAGGGCTAGTTTTTTGTTTAATTTTATAGATTCTAGGCTTGGTTTAAGCCCACTAAAGCCAACAAGTGCATTTAAAACAAGCTTACTTTTTGCTAGATTTAGCGCTTCTAAGATTCCTTCTTCTGCAAATAGTAGCTTTTGATTTGGCTTTTTATTGACTAATTTTGCTTTTTTATAATCTTTTATTACGATGATTTTAGGATTACATTGCTTTAGCTGTGAATTTAATAAATCTATATTTTCACCTGCACATAGCACTTCAATTTCTAAATTAAATTTATAGGCAATGTGAAGGGCTTGTGTGCCTATACTTCCAGTTGAGCCAAGAATAATCATTTTGGCTAGTCAAGCAAAAATAGCATAATTACACTAGCAAATAGCAATCCATCGACTCTATCTAACATACCGCCATGTCCAGGTAATATGTTCCCACTATCTTTAAGATTCGCATTTCGCTTTAGCATACTTTCAAATAAATCTCCAAAAATAGATATTAGTGCTACAAATAATGATATAAAAAATGATACTACAAATCCTTGTTTTATCATATATGCAAAGATTGTCCCAGCTAGTGTTGCTACTACAAGCCCAATTAATGCACCTTCTAGTGTCTTTTTGGGCGATACAGGAGATAAGGGCGATTTACCAAAAGCCTTTCCGCCAAAATATGCAGCCACATCGGCTAAAGAAACGGTGATAATTAGCCATACTATTACCATAGTGCCAAATTTTGTGTAGATTCCAAATAAACACAAGAATGGAATGCTAGGATATAAAATTACTAAATAATCTTTGCATTTAACATTTTGCATATAAGCATTATAGGATGCAATAATTACTAGCATAACGATTGCTATATTAATAGGATTGTCATAGAAGTATGCAATTATCCACATAATAACTGCACTAAGAAATAAATATGCTTTAGATTCTAAATCATAAAGTTTTAATGCCTCGCTAAAAGCAATAATATAGCACAGCCCAATTGCAATCCAAGTTAAAAATTTTATATTTAAAATTATAATTAATGCGACAATGGCAATTAATATAACGCCTGTGTAATATCTAGACGAATTTGCCCCACCAAATATTTGTTTAAAAAAAGCCATTTGTATTACTCCAAATTCAAAGGTTTAAGGTTTAATATAAGCTAAAAGTTATAAAATTAGCATTTGTGAAAATTTAGCAAAAATATCTTTAATTAATATTTATTTTAAATAATGAAAGGTTATTTTGGATTTTGATATAATAGTTGTAGGTGGAGGACACGCAGGAGTAGAAGCGAGTTATGCTTGTGCTAAAATGGGTTTTAAAACACATTTAATCACATTATTAATAGAAAATATCGCACTTGCTAGTTGTAATCCAGCGATAGGAGGGCTTGCAAAAGGGCATTTAGTGAAAGAAATAGATGCACTAGGTGGGCTAATGGGGATAATCACTGATAATAGTGGAATCCAATTTAGAATCTTAAATGCCTCAAAAGGTGAGGCAGTGCGTGGCACAAGAGCACAAATCGATATGGATAGCTATAAGGTTTGTGCTAGGAATCTTTTATTTAGCACCAAAAATTTAAGTATTTCTCAAGGTAGTGTAGATGAGATTTTACTAGAAGATTCCACTGCAATAGGAGTAAAAACAAATCTAGGAAAAATCTATAAAGCAAAAAAAATCGTTCTTACAACGGGCACTTTTTTAGATGGAGTTGTTCATATCGGGGAAACTATTTCTAAAAATGGCAGAGTAGGGGAGGGAAGTTCTATCGCTTTATCTAAAAATATTCGTTCTTTAAATTTTGAAGTTGGCAGGTTAAAGACAGGCACTTGTCCTAGGATAGATGGAAAAAGCATTAATTTTAGTATTTTAGAAAAGCATGATGGAGATGAAATTCCACCAAATTTTAGCTTTAGGACAAAGGATTTTAATCCTATACAATATCCTTGCTATATTACTTATACAAATCATAATACTCACAAAATTATAAGGGATAATTTCTATCGTGCACCGCTTTTTAGCGGACAAATTGAGGGAATTGGTCCAAGATATTGCCCAAGTATTGAGGATAAAGTTAATCGCTTTAGTCAAAAGGAGCGACATCAGCTATTTTTAGAGCCTCAAACAAAAGCTTGTAGTGAATACTATGTGAATGGGCTTTCAACCTCGCTTCCATTTGATGTGCAAGAGGAAATGCTACATTCTATTAAAGGCTTAGAAAGCGCACAAATCACACGCTATGGCTATGCAATAGAGTATGATTATGTAATGCCAACAGAGTTAAAACACACACTAGAGACAAAAAAGATTAAAAATCTCTATTTTGCTGGGCAGATTAACGGCACGACAGGTTATGAAGAGGCAGCAGCACAGGGCATTATGGCGGGGATTAATGCTGCACTTAGTTTGAGGGGTGAGGGCGAGTTTGTTTTAGAGCGAAATGAGGGTTATATCGGTGTTTTAATTGATGATTTAGTTACTAAAGGCACAAATGAGCCATATCGTGTTTTTACCTCAAGGGCAGAGTATCGATTGCTTTTAAGAGAGGATAATGCTCTATTTCGCCTTAGTCATTATGGCAAGAAGTTTGGGTTGCTTGAAAATATAGATGAAATAATAAATGATGAAAATGATATAAAAAGAGGAATAAAGTTTTTAGAAAATACGAGATTTACGCCAAATAAAGATTTTCTTAACTTTCTTTCAAGTATAAGTGAAAGCTCTATAAATGACATTACAAGTGGAATTGAGCTACTTAAACGAGATAGCTTTAGCTTTGATAAAATTAAAAAGCTAGATTCTAGTTTTAAATCTATGAGCCCTAGGGCTTTAGAGCAGATAAAAATAGAATGCAAATATTATTTTTATATAAAAAAGCAAAATGATGAGATTAAGAGGTTAGATTCCACACTTAATATTGAGATTCCACCTAATTTTGTCTTTGATAATATTCCTGGACTTAGTTTGGAAGTGATTGAAAAGCTAAATAAATTTCGTCCAAAAACTTTGCGCTCCGCACTCCAAATTAGCGGAATCACGCCTGCTAGTATCGATGTTTTGCATTTATATATTTATTTGCGGGGAAAAAATGGACTTTAATTTTATTGTAAATAATATCGAAGTCTATGTTAAAGCTGCTACCTTAACACTAAAAATATCATTTTTTGGAATCTTGTTTTCTATCATTATCGGGCTTATTTTGGCACTTATTTTATATTATAAGATTCCGCTTTTTAGGCAGGTTTCAAAGATTTATATAGAAATTTCTAGGAATACTCCGCTTTTAATTCAGCTTGTATTTTTATACTATGGATTGCCAAGAATACTAAACATAACGCTAGACGCAGAGATTACAGCGATTATCGGGCTTACATTTTTGGGAGCTAGTTATATGTGTGAGAGTTTTAGAAGTGCGATACAAGAGATAAAAATGATACAAATTGAATCTGCCTTAAGTTTAGGCTTTAGCGAGATTCAAATAATTAGATATATAATTCTGCCTCTTGCTTTTAGCATATCACTGCCATCATTTGGAGCAAATATAATATTTTTAATCAAAGAAACAAGTGTCGTTACAATCATCGCACTGGCAGATTTAATGTATGCGACGAGCAATATTATAGGAAATTATTACAAAACTTCCGAAGCCCTATTCTTGCTAGTAATTTCGTATTTAATCATACTTTTACCAATCTCACTTTTATTTTCTTATTTAGAAAAAAGGTTTAGATATGTTTGAGATTTTAAGTGATGGTAATAATCTAAATAGAATCCTATATGGCTTATTTGTAAGTATTAAGATTTCTTTTATTTCAATCATTCTATCTTTTATTTTTGGAATTATTTTTGGAATCTTAATGACTTCAAAAAATATTTTTGTTCGATTGTTTTTTAAATTCTATCTTGAATCTATTCGTATAGTGCCTATTTTGGTGTGGCTATTTTTGGTATTTTTTGGGCTTTCTAGTATTGTGAATTTAAGTTCATTTGCAAGTGCAATCATTGTTTTTGTAGCTTGGGGAAGCATTGAAATGGCGGATTTAGTGCGTGGAAGTATTTTAAATCTACCAAAACATCAAGTAGAATCTGCAAGAGCACTAGGTATGCAAGAAATGGCGATAAATCGATATATTATATTACCTCAAATTGTCGCACAAATACTACCTTTATCAATAAATTTGGCAAGCAGGATTATAAAAACAACTTCCCTTGCTCCATTAATTGGCGTAGTAGAAGTGCTTAAAACCGGACAGCAGATAATTGAAGCGTCAATTTTGAAGATACCAGATGCACCTTTTTATATCTATGGGCTTATTTTTATCTTGTATTTTATTGCTTGTTATCCACTTTCACTTCTTAGCTCGTATTTAGAGAAAAAATTTAGATATTAATTTGGAGAGTTCAATGCCATTATTAGAAATTAAAAATTTAGTTAAAAAATTTGAAAATAATATTGTGTTAAATAATATTAATTTTAGTGTAGATAAAGGAGAGAGAGTTGTGATACTCGGAGCAAGTGGCTGTGGGAAAAGCACTTTACTTCGCTGTATAAATGGACTTGAGATTACAAATAGTGGAGATATTATCTTTAATAATGAAAAAATTAACTCTAAAAAGACAAACTACACTTTGGTGCGTCAAAAAATAGGAATGGTTTTTCAAAGTTATGAGCTTTTTCCACATAAAAGTGTGATTGATAATATAATCCTAGCACCAATAAAAGTAGAAAAAAGAGAGAAAGATGAAGTGATGGATGAAGCTAACAGGCTTTTGGAACGATTTAATTTATTGAATAAAAAAGATTCTATGCCAAGTGAGCTAAGCGGTGGGCAAAAGCAAAGAGTGGCCATTATTCGTGCATTATGTATGAATCCAGAAATAATACTTTTTGATGAGGTTACAGCTTCACTTGACCCTGAAATGGCTTATGAAGTATCCAGTGTAATATTAGAGCTTGCCAAAGATGGAATGACTATGATAATAGTAACACACGAAATGAAATTTGCAAAGAGCATTGCAAGTAGAATTATATTTTTAGATAATGGAGAAATAGCAGAAATTTCTGAGCCAACTAGCTTTTTTAATAATCCAAAAAGTGATAGAGCAAAGAAATTTTTAAGCATATTTGGATAGATTTTAGTCTATATAGCAAGATATATTTAAGGTTTTTTAATAGGAGAGGTTGATGTTTTGCTAGAAAATATGTTAGATTCTTTAATATTTTTAAAAAATACAGATAATAAAATTAGTTAAAATATTTGCTAAACCTATATTTAACTTTTTATATTTTGAAAAGATTTTAGAGATTCTGCTATTTATAAAGGCAGAAATATAGAAATTTCTAAATTTTATGAAAGCCTAGTATATTTTTTATTTTGTGGTGAATTGATAGTTTTAATTTGTGTTGCAATCTTATGTAATCACTAAATTATAAATTAATTTAGTGATTGTAATATTATTTTTCTAAATAATTTAGTAAATCTTTTTTAGCTTTTTCTAGCTCACTTTCTATCATTTTTAGTTTTGTTTCTTCAGCTTTTACTTTTAGTGCTTTTCCTTTTGCTTCGGCTTCAGAAATATCTTTTTTTGCTTCTTCTGTTTTATCTTCATATTTTGCTACTTTGTCTTTTAATTCATCTAGCATTTCATCGCCTTCACCACACTTCTTTTCTAGTTTTTCTAGGGCGGTTTTTAAGCTATCTACTTTATTTGTGTGTTTGTTTTGTTCGGCTTTTTGTATTTGCTCTTTAAGATTTTGTATCTTATCTTCACAAACATTTGCAAAAAGTGTTGATAGACCAATAAAGGCTAAAATTATGATTTTTCTCATTATTTACTCCTAATAAATATGTTTTAAAGAATAAAATTATATCTTAAATATACTTTTTATTTTTGGTATAGTTTCGAATATTTTTTAAGGATTTAAAATGATTTTTATTGATGCTTGTTTTAGGAGAGAGACGCCATATACGCCTATTTGGCTAATGCGACAGGCAGGGAGGTATTTGAATGAATATAGAGAAGTTAGAAGTAAGGCTGGGAGTTTTTTAGATTTATGTAAGAATGTTACTCTTGCCACAGAGGTTACATTACAACCCATTGATATATTAGATTGTGATGCGGCAATTTTATTTAGTGATATTTTGGTTATTCCGCTTGAAATGGGAATGGAGCTAAATTTTGTAAAAAATGAAGGTCCAAAGTTTGAATCTAGTATTAGAAACACAGAGGATTTATCAAAGCTCACAAGTGGTGCGCACAACAAGCTTTCATATGTTTATGATACGATTTCTAGTGTTAGAACAAAGCTTCCAAGAGATAAGGCACTAATAGGATTCTGTGGTGCTCCATGGACCCTTGCTACTTATATGATAGAGGGACAGGGAAGTAAAACTTATGCAAACTCTAAAAAAATGCTATATCAAAATCCAAAACTACTTCACGCAATTTTACAAAAAGTAAGTGATGAACTAAAGGTTTATCTAAAATCTCAAATAAAGGCTGGGGCAAATGCAGTTATGCTATTTGATTCTTGGGCTGGGGCACTAGAAATGAGTGCTTATTTTGAATTTGGATTTAATTATATTAATGATATTGCTAAAGATATTAAAAAAGATTATCCAAATATCCCTATAATCGCCTTTCCAAAAGGAGTTAGCGGATATTTGGAAGCATTTAGTAATATTGAAAAAAACTTTGAAGTATTTGGGATAGATTGGGGAACTAATATGTCCTATGCAAAGAAGATTCTAGGTTCTAGCTTTGTCTTACAAGGGAATATGGAACCAAGTAGAATCTATGATTTAGATTCTATGATTAAGGGGGTTGAGGAGATAATTTCTGTTATGGGGAATAAAGCAGGGCATATCTTTAATTTAGGGCACGGAATGCTACCTGATTTGCCACGAGAAAATGCGATAAAGTTAGTGCAACTAGTTAAAGAAAAGACAAAAAGATAATGGGCATAGTTTTTGGTCCTATTCTTTCAAGAAGATTTGGGACTTCGCTAGGAATCGACTTATCACCAAATAAAAAACAATGCAATTTTGACTGCGTGTATTGTGAACTAAATAGGGCTAAAAGTATTGATAAATTTGATGATATTGTCCCGCTTGAGATTCTGCTAGAGGAGAGCAAAGAAGCGCTAAAAAAGCATACAAATATAGATGTTTTTACTATCACTGCAAATGGTGAACCGACTATGTATCCATATTTGAATGAGTTTATAAAAAATATTAAACCTTTTGTGCCAAAAAATGTAAAAACTCTAATCTTAAGCAATGGCTCACTTTTTGGCAATAGTATGGTGCAAGAGGCATTGAGCGAATTTGATATTGTGAAGTTTAGCCTAGATTCTTTTGATTTAAAAAGTTTTAAAAAGATTGATAGATTCCACAAAAGCTTAGATTTAGAGAGTATAAAAGAGGGTATTAAAAAATTTGCAAAAATTAGAAAAAATATGCTAATTTGCGAGATTCTACTAGTAAAAAATATCAATGATAATCCTGCTTCAATGCTCCCACTAGCCCAATTTCTAAGAGAGATAAAGGTAGATAGAATAGATTTAGGCACGATTGATAGACCACCTGCATACAAAGTAGAAGCGGTAAATGAAAAAACTATATATGAGTTAAGCAAACTTTTTGGTGGGCTTTTTGTAAGTATTCCACAAAGAAAGCAAAGCAAAGCAATGGATTTGCTAGAGCTAGATGAAAATGCGATTTTATCTCTAATACAAAGGCGTCCATTAAGTTTACAAGAGATTTTAAATGTATTTAGCAAGGATTCAACTGCTATATTAAATAAGCTTTTAGATTCTAAAAAAATAGAGCTAAAGTCGGTAGGTAAGGTTGATTTTTATACCATAGCAAAAAAATAGTTATTTAGATTTGATTTTAAGAATCGATTTTAAAATATAAAAACTAATTAAATTTTAGTAACATCAATTTATAATTTTAAAATTTATAAAGTTAAATAGAGCCAAAAATGGTGAATCTAAAATACTTTTGAAATACTCTAAAATCAAAATTTTATATTGATAAAATTTATAAAATAGATTTTTGAAATAAATTACTAATTTTATTTTGCCAATTGTTTTATTCCACTTTAAAGTCTATTATTCTATAATTTAGATTATAAATTCATTTAAGAATAATTGATTTTTACACATTTTAATTATATAATCTCAATCAAAATTAAAAGTAGAAAAAATCTATATCTAAAAATAAGATTGTTGGTTATAAACATAATTAAAGACTTATTTTTGAGATATTTATTTTAGCTTTTATGTAAATTATCAGGAGTTTTTTTGGCTATTAGGCTATTTGGTAAAATAAGTGGATTCTTGAAAAAAGAGGAAGAAGTAGTAGAAAAATCAAAAAAAGTTTTTGAGGGAAATTTCTTTACAATAGCAAGACAAGGCAATCTAAATGAAGTAAAAAAAGCTATTAATGATGGTGCTAGTGTATTTATCAAAAATGCTGAATATTGCACCCCGCTTATGTTTGCAGCAGAAGAAAATACAGACCCAGAAGTGATAAAAGAGCTTCTAAAAGCTGGAGCTATCCTTGAAATAGAGACAAAAGGTGGTGCAACCCCTCTTATGGGAGCAGCACAGAAAAATACGAATCCAGAAGTATTACAAGTTTTAATTGATGCAGGAGCAAATGTAAATAAAGAAAATGATATAGGCTTTACTCCACTAATTTATGCAGCAACTTATAATGAAAATGAAGAATTTGTAAAAAGATTAGTCAAAGCAGGAGCAAATATAAATTTTGCTAATAAGTTTGGCAGAAGTGCATTTATCTATGCAGCCTTAAATAACAAAAATTTAGAAATATTAAAGACTTTGCTTACACTCGGTGCAGACCCAAATCAAAGAGATATGAATGATTTAAATATTTTGGGGATTTTAGGAAATGAAAAGAAAGATAGCGAGGTATATAGATTCTTACAAACTTTAAATTTAGACGAGTAGCAAACTAAAATAGGGTGCTAATCTAATTTAGTTTAACTTTATTAAAAATAATCCTAAAATTTATAGTATAATTCTTAATGTTTTACTTTGTTTGGAGGAAAAGATGAAAGCAATTAAAATAAGTAAAATAATATTAACAATGGGTTTTATACTATTTCTTACAATGAATGCCTTTGCAGCTGGTGGTGGACCACAGCAACCATCAGGTAATAAACTTTGCAATGGTTTATCAGTTGAAAATAGTAGTTCTGTTAAAAATACTAATACTAATGTTATTAAACTTACACCAAAAACTGCAAATCCAATATGTTTGAATAGTCAATCCCATAATGGTTCATATGCTAATTGTTGGTGTCCTTTTGAAAGTATTTCTAACAATAAGTTTTATCCAACTGCTAATATATTAGATAATGGTGACAAGTTTTTAGATTGCATAAATTCAAATAGCTATAGTTCTAATTGTAGTGGTAAGAATGAAAGTCCATATATGTTTATCAATCATATTGAAAATATAAGTAATGTCTGGTATGAATGCAGTGAAGATAAAAATGCAAATTTTTATTTAAATACCAGTGTTGATTTGTCTGCTGTAAAAGAGTTAGAAAAAAAAAGAGGGGTTTTGATAGGTACTAATTGCAAGAAACAAAATAGTTTTATAAATTTGAACCAAGGAGGTATAGCTCCCCCATCTCAACCTAAAGACATAATCATTTTAGATTCTTGGGATAATAGTTGGAACAATGGAATCACAAAGGTGCATACTAAAATATCAGGTAAAAAAGCTAGTTTTCATATATTTGCTAAAGATGCGAATAATACTATCGGCTCTGGTTTAAAATCTCTAACTTGCAATATTGATGGTAAATCTAGTGCTGCAGCTAAAGAAGTATCAACAGGTTTTTTAGGAATTAGCAAAGTATTTCAATATGATGCTCCTGATACTGCTTTTGAATCCAGTGGAAGTCATACTATAAAATGTGATGGGTTTGATAAAGATGATCATCCAGTATCAGGCTCTTTTTCATTCTACTCTGCTCCATATAGCTATAATTATAAGCTTAGCGTATCTTTTAACTCTAAAACTACCAAAAACGGAATGGTGGATATATATAGTTTAGATTCTAAAGTTAAAATAGGAGAAAAATTTGTTTATAATAAAATTTTTGCTGTGAATAATAATAATATACAGGATAAACCTGTTGTAATTCTAGGAGATGATATCAAATTAACTCTTATAGCAGAGGCTTATAATGCAAAAGGTAATATAGATTCAGGGGTAAATTCTAATATTGATCAAGAATATATTCATGATACTATGGTTTGTCCTGTGCAAAATGGAGTGGTAGCACAAGATAAACAACCAAAATTTACTAAAGGAGTGTTTAAAGGGCAAGCTTCTTCTTTGGTATTCTCTGAAGTATATGATGCTACTGTACATTCTTTTTATTATGATAAAGATATAACCGATGAAGTAAAAATCCAAAGTAATAAAGGGCTTTGTAGTGGAAATGGAGATAAAGATGGAGATTGTCCATTTCCACCAAAAGTTGAAATCGGATTTAACTATCAAGTGGTGCCAGCTAATTTTAAGTTAGATTTAAAGAAAACAGATGGAAATTCTGTCAATGTGTTATATTATGGACAAGGCAATACTCCAGAAGCCGAAAAAAATACTAAAAATATGCTAGAAGTATCCCCACTAGACAGCAATGGAGATGTTTTGAAAAACTTTATTTATGGTTGTGCTTCACAGGATGTGGATATAGATATGACTTTAGATAACTCCACAGGCATAGTCATTGAGTTAATAGACCCAAACACAGGACAAATAAGTAATACTATTTCATCTAATAACTTTAAAACAGATAATAATACTAATGCTGCAAAGGCAACTGCTGATAAAATAGTATCTGTCAAACTAAACGGAGGAAACAATACTCCAACTCCATTTACTCCAGCATTGCAAAAAGAGCCACTTTTTATTGATGGTAATAATTTTAATGGAAGAATTTTCTTTACAAACTATGATCCCAAGAATCCTAAATATGTCCCAAATAATCCAAGCATTATTGGTTTTTATCCAGAATATCCTAAAATCATACTAAATCAAGGTAGTGGTGAGATAGTGATATTAAGAGCTAGAATAAATGCGGTAGATACGGATAATGCAGTAGGGCAACCTACAACACGAGTTTATTATGAATTCCAATGCAACTATTGTGATTTAGATAAAGTGAAGAAAGCTACAGGAATACAAGGGGATTATCAGCAATCACCTACACAGCAAGGCTGGTTTATAGATATGACATTTAACAAACATAATCTAGCTACATTAACAAATGCAAAGATAGATACGCCTGAGAAAGTTGGTTTGGTAAATACAATTAATCCACAAACACCTACCAATGGAGTTCAACAAATTTCTTATAATAGCGCTACTGCTGGTAAATATAAGGTGCTAATTAAACATGGAAATGATGCAAATATGATGCCTGCATTCTTGTTATATAGCCCATATTGGAATATTCCATTGAATAATACTCTTTATGGATATACTAGCTCTTATGTAAATATAAGAAATAAAGCAAGTAATAATTCAGAGGATTATGGAGTAGATACAGGTAATGCTAAAAACACTAGAAGTGGTGGTAGAACAGGAGCATTCTAAAAACTAAACTTCTAAAAATATTTTTTAGAAGTTTAGGATTGATGATTTTTAGAATTACAAAATTTAAAGGAATCTAAATTTATTTATATTCCAGCAATTAGTAATTAAAAGCAAATAAGTGAATCTCTTTCTAAGTGTGTTTTTAAAACTATTCTTAAAACGCTAGAAACTAAAATATAATTAGAAGTTAGTTACTACTCTTTGGATTATTCATACAATGGCAATAAAATAGAAAATCTAGTTTAAATTCCAAAGATTCTGCTTCTATTTTAGTCTCTCAATCATTAGCTTCTACAAATCCTAAAGATTGTATTATTGAGCATAGCAAACTAGATTTCGTTCCAAATGCTTTTAATGCGTCTAGTGCAGAATCTAGATTCCAATTTTATTCAAATATTTTAAGATTTTGCTTTAGATTCTATACTTTTGATTTCTTTCTTTATTCTACTTTTATCTTAAATCATATTTTTTATTCTTTATCTTTTTTAATTTTACTTAATTTTCCTCCTTAACCCATCTTTTTCCAAAATTCTTTTTATAAAAAGCAACAAGGAAGTATTTGTGTAGCGAAAATGAAAGTAAGCCCTAGCAGATATAAGTCTCCTTTGTCTATCTTTGTTAAAAAAAATATAGGACTGGGACTTTTGATTTTGTATTAATTTTGGAATCTAAAACTCAATTAGAATTTCTAGAACCTATTAGATTAAAAAATATTGTTAGAATCTATTTTATTTAGATTAGATCTAGAATCTTCTAAATCTAAAGCGAACTCTATGCAATATTTGGAATTTATACTATTAAAAGTATCTGGAGTGGAATCCAAATGTAGAATCTAAGTTATGTTTTAAAAACTGCATACAAGAAATTTAAATCAAGTTTCTAATTATAGGTAATTTTTAAAGCCATATCTAGCACTATAAATTTTTAATCTATGCTAAATATAGAGTCTAAAAAATTATAATTTTATTGCAAAGAGATAGTAATATGGAGAATCTTGCCTAATAAATGGCTCTAATTCGTTAAAATCAAAGTGAATGCTAATTATCCCGTCAGCATAGGAGGCAATCTCATAAATCCCCCAATAAAACTCTACTCCATTATCAAGAATCCTAAATGATGAAAGTGCTATATCATCGTTGTTGACAAGCTGTGGAGTGAAATTTATTTGATTAAATTTTCGCATAATTAGATTTTTTAGATTCTTGTCATTTTCATCTTTGATTAAATCTTTTATATTATTTGATAACTCCTTTGCATTTTCTAAACTAAAATAAATCATATTATTTGCATACGAACCGTGTGCTCCACCTCTATACTCATAAATATAGTTTTCAAAGCCAATAATTTTATCATCGATATAATCAACATTTATATTTGAAATAGATTCGTAGTTGAAGTTTTCGTTCATATTGTCATTTTCTTGCAGATTTTGAAGCAGGATAGTTTTTAGCTCATTTGCATCTTTTGTACCACTTCCTATAATATTATTAATTTGTATTATTTCTGGTGTTTGTGGATTTAGTATTAAAGCACCTTGCTTGCTACTATTATAGATATATTTTCTATCACTTCCATCATAGTCTTTGCCTACATATTCTTTAGAATACGAGGCATTTGCAATAACTACTTGATTTATTTTATCACTTGCAGGGCTAAAAAGTGCTTTTGTTCCTTTTGCTTGTATTTTATCATCTATGAATACCCCGCTTAATGTGCCATCTTGTGAGATTTTACCCTTAAAAGAATAGATATTTTTAGACTCTTGCTTAAAATCTTCTAAAAATTCTAAATATACAATGCCCTCATCCGCCACTTTTCCATTTATTATATAACCTTTGGGTAAATCATAATATCTGCCACTAATTGAAATTAAATTATTCATATCTTTACTAATTGTTAGATAGATTTTAGTGTTATTTTCGTCAGCTTTTCCAACTAATAAGTAGAATCTAGAAGTATCATCTAGAGTATTGTAATCAAAGCTAGAGGAGTTTTGTAACTTATTTGTATTATTTACCTTATCTTTATTACAAGCTATAAAAAATAAACAAATAAAAGCTAAAAGTATGTTTTTCATTTTCCTGTCCTAAAAATTATTTTATAATCGCAGATATTGCTTTGAATTCATCTGCAGTAGAGCTTTTTAGCAAATCAAATAATATGCTTTCATTATTGATTGCAAAGCCACCAATTTGTGATATTAGATTGAGTGCATTTTGCTTATTAGCATTATTTCTTGAAATCACGCAATCACTTGCAATAATCACTTGATAATTTTGCTTTAACAAATCCCTTGCGGTTTGTAGGACGCATATATGAGCTTCCATTCCTGCTATTATGATTTGTTCTATTTGCTTGTTTTGCTCTAAAAAACTTACAAATTCGCTATTTTCATAGCAGCAGCTAAATACCATTTTTTCAAAATTAATCTTTTTAATATCTTCTCCAAATAGTCCCTCTATGCTCTCACCTAACCCTTTTCTGTATTGTAGAGATTGAATTATTGGCAGTTTTAAAATGCTACATCCATTAATTAACATTTTTGTGTTTTTAAGCATAGAGCTAAACTCATCACTTTGCATACTATTTGCAAGCCTCTCTTGAATGTCAATCACTAATAATGTTGCTCTATTTTTATTTAAATTAAACATATTCTCTCCTTTGGTTTAATTTGAGCCATATTTATAATAGGCTGCACAAGCCCCTTCACTGCTTACCATACAACTACCTAGTGGATTTTGTGGAGTGCAGACTTTTCTAAAAACTTTGCAATCATTTGGCTTTGCTGTGCCCCTTAAAATGCTTCCACAAATACATAATTTATTATCATAAATTTTATTTTTAGTTAGAATCTTATCGAATTCCCTCTCTGCATCAAATCTAACAAATTCATCTCTAAGTCTTAATGCAGAATGTGGAATCTCGCCCAACCCTCGCCACTCAAAGCTATCTCTTAAAATAAAATATTTATTGATTAATTTTTGTGCTTTTAGATTCCCATCTTTGCTTATTGCTCTTTTGTATTGCACTTCAAGGGTAGGTGAGTTTGAATTAACTTGATTGATTATTTTTAGCACACTATCTAAAATATCTAGTGGTTCAAATCCGCCAACGACTATTGGAATCTTGTATTTTAAAAGCGAAGTATAGATTTTAGAGCCCGTAATAACGCTTACATGAGATGGGGCAATTAGTGCATTAATCTTGCAATCTCTTGAATCTAAAATAGATTCTAGTGGTGGGATCACCACAATATGATTAATATGAAAAAATAAATTTGTGATATTTTCTTTTAGCGCTTTATCTAGCAATGCAGCAGTCATTGGTGTGGTAGTCTCAAAGCCTATCGCAAAAAATACGACTTTTTTGTCTCTATTTTCTTTTGCTATTTTTAGTGCATCAAGTGGGGAATATAAGAATCTAACATCACAGCCTTCACTTCTTGCATTTTGTAAACTTCCCTTAGATGATGGAATCCTAATCATATCGCCTAGTGTTAGTAAAATAACATCTTTTTGCAAAGCAATATCATAGGCTTGTTCTATGCGATTTTTTGGCATTACACACACAGGACAGCCTGGTCCGTGAATGAAATTAATATTATTCGGTAGCAATTTATTAAGGGCGTATTTCATAATACTATGCGTATGTCCGCCGCAAACCTCCATAATATTTAGTTTATAGGGGAGTTTTTTACTTTCTTTGTGTATGTATTTTATAATTCCTAAAATCTTATCTTCATCTCTAAATGAATGAGTTAATAGCATATTTTCCTCTTTATTGCACATTACATTAATCCCAGAATTTCACTGCATAGCCTTCCATAAGCGGAATCTAAATTGATTTTAATGCACTCATCTATCTCATTTCTTGCTTTTTGATTATCTCCTAGCTCATAATAGGCGCTTCCACGCAAATATCGCACTTTTTGAATTTCATCATCGCTTAATTTGAAAGATAAAATATTTTTTAACACTTCTAGCATTTGGCTAAATCGATTATCCGCAAAAAGCACATCAGCGTAATTTATCTCAACAGAGGGCGTGTAATCATAAATTTTATATAAATTTTGCAATCTAATAATATCTTTAGAATATTTCTCAATTGCAACATTATCACTTCTTTGCATTGCCCAAAGTAAGAGCTGGTTATAAACCTTTAGCATTGATTTATCATTAGGTAGAATTTTATTTAGATTTTCATACACTTTTAAAGCCTCATCATTTCTATTTAGATTAGCAAGAGAAAGGAATAAAATCACACCCATTTCTTGCTTTTGAGTAGAATTTTTAGCTAAGCTAAAAGCATCTCTACTTGCTATGGCAGATTTGTTAAAATCATTTAATTTAAATGCACTTTGTGCTAGATTTGATAGCCAAGTGAGCTTTTCTTGTGTATTTAGCGGGGTTGTAAGTAAGAATTCACTTAACTCCATAGCTTTATCAAACATTGCCGCATCTTTTAGACATAAAGCCACACTCTCTGCGTTATTAGTTTGAAGTATTGTGTCAGATTCAAGATAATATTTTATTATATCATTGCAATTTTTGGCATTTTCTATAAGTTTAATATAAGCATTATTTATATTAGGATTTTTTGGGTCTAAATTATTTTTTATGTTAAGAATTTCATTATAAAGCCCAAGTTTAAAAAGTGCATCAGCTTTTTTCTCATAAGCTAGAGCAGAATTTTTGCTATTTGGATAAGTTGAAATTATATAATCATATTGCTCTATTTGCTTATTTATATCATTTTCATTGAGGCTAAAAAGCAAGTTATCGTCTCTCAATTTCATTTGCTCTAAATCATTACTTTCTTTAAAAGTCTCTAAAAAAGCAAGATTTATTCTATGTGCGTCTTCATTTTTCCCTGCTAATTCATACCAGTTGCTTATATCAATCATTAGCCTTTCTTTAAACATATCATTAGGGAGAGAATCTAGCATACTATCACCTATTTTTGCGGCTATTTCAAAAAGCCCATTTTCTGCTAGAAGTTTTAGGTAATCATAGCTTTTGTTTATGTCTTTTAGAAAATATTTAGGATTTGCTTCTAAAACCCTAGAAAATAGAATCTCTGCACTCTTTTTATTGTCATTATTTATTTCATATTGTCCCCAAGTTACTGCTACATACGAAGCTGTATCTAAATCTCTTGCCTTTTCATAGGCTTTTGTATATAATGCCATAGGCTGCTTTTTATCCCCATTTACTGCCATATCATTTGCTATGCCGACATTTGCATACTGCACATATTTAGAATCTGCATATTCATCTATAATGCGATTGTAATAATATCTTGCCTCATTATAATTTCTAAGTTTGCTATAACTATCACCTATTATAAATAGGACTTCAGGGACATTAGTATCAGCTGAATAATTTTTTATCCACATTTTTGCAAGCTCTATGATGTTATCAGGTAGTTGGTTTAGTTGATTAAGAGAGCGAATCTTATAAAGCAAACTATCGCGTATAAAAATGCTATCTGGAAAGTTTTGCAAGATGTTGTCTGCTAAAGCTATGCTTTGGGTAAAGTTTTTATTATTATAGGCTTCTCTTAAGCTTAAAAATACATTTAAATCCGGACCTTCATTATAGACTAAAGGACTTGCATTAATATCTAGTTCTTTTATGTATGGTAGGGCAGTGCTTGGGAGTTTAATGGGGAAATTTAGCCCATAGTATTTTTTGTTTGAAAGAAATGGAATCTCATTCTCATAGCCTACTATTTGCCAGATTTTAGATTCTTTTGGTCGCTCTTTTGGGATTGCTATATTTTTTTTTAAATCAAATGGAGTGGCAAAGAGGGCTTGTTTTTTATGAGGTTTGATAAATAAGTGGAATCTATTATTTTTAATTTCTGTATAAATATCAAAAAAATCTGTAGAGTTTTTAGGAAAGCTTGAAGCAGGAGTTTTATTTATCACACATTCAATCAAGATATTATTATTGTTTATGTCAAAATTATCTTTGCAATAGAATTTTTCATTGTGTTTTAGAGTGATGATTGAAAATTTCTTATTCATTTCAATCCCATAATCCACCTCTATACTAAAAGCTGCTAGAGTATTTAAAAAAATTAAAATGCTAAAAAAAAATCTTAAAAAAATAGCCGCTCCTTTAAAAATTAAATAAATAATATTCTATGTAAGGAATTATTATTCCTATTAATGCTAGTGCAAAAATTGTTACTAAAAGAGCGATGGCAATGATAAATACCATAGGATATGTTAGATTTTGTGTATAGGATTTGGTATTATTTGGCTCTTTTAGGAACATAAAAACTATTAATTTTAGATAGTAATACACCGCAATAGCACTATTTATAAGTAGAATAATAGCCAGAATATTGTGATTTGCACCAATTACAGAGCTTATTAAAAATAGTTTCCCCCAAAACATTCCAAAAGGTGGAATCCCACCAAGAGATAACATAAATATTCCAAAAGTTATAGCAAGTAGTGGCATAGTTTTAATAAGTCCGCTAAATTTGCTATATGGTGAATTGAAACGAGAATGAATAGTATTATTTTTGCTGTATGTTAGCCAAAGCAAACCAAATGCCCCTAAATTAGTCCATAAAAATAAGATCCAATATAAAAATAATGCGACCAATCCCTCATTTGTATTAATAAAAATACAAGAAAGTGCAAATCCAGCCTGCGAAATGGAGCTGTAAGCTAACATTCTTTGCACATCATCTTGTAATAGGGCTATAACATTTGGTATTGTAATGGTTAAAATGATAATTATGTATAAAATATATTCAATTAATGGAATCCCAGTAAGTAAAAAAGTGCTAAAGATTCTAATTGCGACAGCAAATCCAGCAATTTTTGTGGCTATTGACATATAAAATGCTAGTGGAGGATTCGAGCCTTCATAAATATCTGGCACCCAAGTATGAAATGGGAAAAATGAAAGCTTAAATCCAATAGCACCAACTAGAAATATAAATCCAAGCAATAATAGATATTCGTTTCCATCAATATTTGGAGTAAATATTAAGTCTATAATATCTAAACTTCCAGCACTAGCATAAATAAATACTAATCCGAAAGCAAAAAATCCACTTCCAAGTGCTCCTAATGTAAAATATTTTAGACTAGCTTCTAGTGCCTTCTGTTTTTTATTTAGAGCAATTAGTGCATATAAAGCTAGAGATGAGGTCTCTAACCCTAGGAAAATTAACATCAAATTATTACTTGATACCATAAATTGATAGCCAGCTATCATAAATAAAAATAATGCATAAAACTCCGCACACTCAAACTCTCTAAATTTTTCTTTAGAAATGATTAAAAACATAAATACAAATGAAGTAATAAGTATGATTATTTGCGATAGAAGTGATAATCCATCAATATTGATTAGCTCAAAAAATCCACTAGTTGTTTCTTTAAAATATATCGTTGAAACTAAACTTAATGCAATAAATACTGCACTTAAACTAATATATATGCCTTTATAAAAATTTGATACTAATAAATCTAATATCAAAATTACAATAGCTCCAAGCAAAATAATTGTCATAGGAGCTATGCTAATTAGATTGAGTGAAGAAAAGGAAATATCAATCATTGTTCTCTCCTTTCATTTACTTTTAGGAGAAATTTTTTATTATCCTCTAGTATTGTCTTATCATACATAAATGAGACTAAATTGCTAATAGATAAATCAATCTTACTTAAAATCGGCTTTGGATAGATTCCAAGCCATATCACAATAGCAACCAAAGGAAGTAAGGCTACAATCTCTCTTTTGCCCACATCTTTTAGTGCTAAATTATGCTCTTTTATCTCACCTAAAAAGATATTTCTAAATAAATGTAACATATAGACTGCTCCTAGTATTATCCCACTTCCTGCAAAAAATGTAATTATAGGATTAACGCTAAAAAATCCAAGTAAACTTAAAAACTCACCTACAAATCCCATAGTAAGTGGTAATCCAATGCTACCCATGAGCAAAATTGCAAAAATTAGAGTGTATTTTGGCATTACTTTAGCAATCCCACCATAATAATTTATCATCTTTGTATGTGTCCTATCATACAGGACGCCAACCATCATAAACAGCGCTCCACTAATTACCCCGTGGCTTAACATAAAAAATACAGAACCACTAATACCCTCAATATTCATAGAAAATGTTCCTAGCACAATTATTCCCATATGAGAAATTGAGCTATATGCTATAACTTGCTTCATATCATCTTGAATAAATGCAATCATAGCGGTATAAATCACCATTATCAAGCATAAAATTGCAATAGGAGTGATGAAATATATGCTTGCATCAGGAAATAGCGGGAGTGAGAATCTAACAAAAGCATAAGTCCCCATTTTAAGCAAAATAGCAGCTAGTATCACAGAACCGATAGTTGGAGCCTGTCCATGTGCATATGGTAGCCAAGTGTGAAATGGGAACATAGGCACTTTAACCGCAATCCCAATAAAAAATGCGATAAATAGAATCTTTTGTAAATTAGTATTGATTTGGAGCATATACCAATCAGTTAAGCTAAAGCTCCAGATTCCTGTGGTGCTATAATATATATATGCAAAATATAAGATTCCAAATAGCATAATAACAGAGGCGCTAAAAGTGTATAAAAAGAATTTAATAGAAGCATAGATTCTTTTCTCACTTCCCCACGCTCCAATGATATATAGCATAGGCACAAGAGAAAACTCCCAAAATACATAGAATAAAATCATATCGAGTGAGACAAATACGCCTATCATAATACTTTCTAAAAATAATAATGAAATAAGAAGATTCTTAATATTTTTCACATTATTTAAGAAAATCACACAAAGAAGCGTTATCAATGCACTAAGAACGACTAGAAACAATGAGATGCCATCGATTCCTATGTGGTAGCTAATGCCTTTTACTAATGGAATGAATGTAATAGACTGGAAACTACTATCTGTATTGTCAAATAAATACCACAGCAATAAACATAGCACTAATTCTATTGTAGTAATAATTATGGCATAGTATCTTGCTCCATCATCTAGGAATTTTCCAAACATTAATAACGCAGAAATCATTGGCAAGAAAAGAATAATATTTAAAATTAATGAATTTTCCACTTAAACCCCTAAACTAATAAAGTGAGCATAGCTATCATTATAAAGATTCCACATACCATAAAGATTAGTGAATGATTTAGATTCCCGCTTTGCATTTTTCTCGCTTTCGTTCCGCTACGAATGAAGCTTTTTGCTATAAAATCAACAATGAAATCTATAATTTTTAAATCAATCTCTTTCCATAAACACGATGATATTGTTTTATATGGCTTAATTATGAAAATATCATAGATTTTTGGAATATAGTATTGATTGAATAGTAATTTATATATACAGCTATTTTGACTTAGAATCTTATAATTTTTTCTATACACAATAATTGCAAATAAAATTCCGCTCAATGCGACCAATATAGCAATAGCAATTAATATAACTAATATGTTTTGTTCTATAAAAATCTCTGTCTTTGGGAGATAAAATTTATCTAAATAATGATGAAATTTTCCCTCAATAAAACCGCTAATAATAGCTAAAATGCCTAGTGGAATCATAGAAAATAGCATTATTTTCGAAGCTTCGTGTGGGTGAAGATAATGATTTTTTGGGACAAAAAATACTAGCATTAATAGTCTAAAGCTATAGAATGCTGTTAAAAAAGCTGTAATAAGCAATATGAGCCATAGAAATACTCCTCCATCAATAAATGCAACTTCAAGTATTTTATCTTTAGAGAAGAATCCAGCAAATGGATAGATTCCAGCTAGTGCAACAGAAGCAATAGTCATTAAAATTGCACTAAATTTTAAGCTTTTAAATAATCCGCCCATTTTTGTAATATCTAAATTATCATTCATTGCGTGCATTACATTACCAGCCCCAAGGAATAACAGCGATTTAAAAAATGCGTGGGTCATAAGATGAAATAAAGCAATATAATAGTAGCCAAGTCCAGCTGCCACAAACATATATCCAAGCTGTGAGAGGGTAGAGTAGGCTATTATTCTCTTTAAATCTTTATTGACTAATGCCATAGTTGCAGCAAATATTGCTACAAAAGCTCCTAAATATGTGATAAATGAAGCTACATTTGGGATTAAATCATAAATAGGATTTGCCCTTATTACTAAATACACACCAGCTGTTACCATTGTGGCTGCGTGAATTAGTGCAGAAACTGGGGTAGGTCCTTCCATTGCATCGGCTAGCCAAGTGTGAAGTGGGAATTGTGCGGATTTTCCCATAGCACCTATGAATAATAAGATTCCAATCAAACTTAAACTAAAAGTGGAAATTTCATCTACATACGCAAAGACTTCGCTGTATTTAATGCTATTAAATGTGCTAAAGATTAAGAATATTGCAAGTAGCATTGCTAAATCAGCTATTCTATTCATTATAAAGGCTTCATTTGCGGCAAAAGAGGCAGAATTTTTATGATACCAAAATCCAATAAGCATCCACGAGCATAGTCCTACGCCCTCCCAACCAATAAACAATCCGAGAAAATTATCACTCATTACTAAAACTAGCATTGAGAATACAAATGCACTTAAAAAACAAAAGAATTTATTAAAGCCTTTATCTTCACTCATATAGCCGATTGAATAAATATGCACCAATAGAGATACTATTAGCACGACTAAAATCATAATCATTGAGATTCCATCAATCATAAATCCAAATGAGGCATTAAAATGCCCTGTGCTAATCCAAGTGGCAATATCAAGGTATTCCACATATCCATCTTGAATCCTAAACAACATAATAAATGCTGAAACCAACGCAACACTTAATGAGATAATAGGCACAATGGCAGATAGAATATTCTTTTTGCTAAAAGAAAATAGCCCTGCAAATAAACTCCCAAATAATGGTGCAAAAAGTATGATATAAATTAACATTTCTAAACCCTATCCGTGCATTTGATTTAGATTATCTAAATCTAAATTTTTATTTTTTCTATACCAAAGAATTAATAGCCCAAGCCCAACTGCTACTTCAGAAGCTGCTATTGCTATTATAAACAGAGCAAAAATTTGCCCATCCAAATTGCCATAATATTTGCTTGTAGCTACAAGTCCTACATTTGCAGCATTTAAAATAATTTCTGTGGAGAAAAATAACATTAAGAGATTCTTTCGTCTCATAATCCCAACTAGCCCAATGGAAAGCATAATGACGCTTAATAATAAATAGTGATTTAAGCCTATCATAGAGATTCTCCTTTATTCTCATCTTTTTTTGTGATGATAATTCCAGCAATCATTGCGACTAAAAGCATTACAGCGGCTAGTTCAAATGGAATTAGATACTCTGTGAATAAGCTAATTCCGATTTGCTCAATATTTCCGCTAACATTTAATAGAGAGGTTGAAGCTACATTTATTGATGCTATTCGTGGAATGCAAATTATAAAAACTAATATAATTGCTATGCCAACACTTAAGAAACACACTATTTTTGTATGTTTCATAGTTTCTTTTATCTCTTTTGCGCTATCAAAAAACATCATTCCAAATGCGTATAATGCCATAACAGCACCTGTATATACAGAAATTTGCACAACGCCTAGGAATTCAGCCCCCAAAGTAAAAAAGATTCCAGAAATAAAAATCATTCCACTTGCAAGAGCAGTCATTGCGTATAATATATTTGAAGATAGCACGACTATGCTAAAAGAAACTATTATCAATATGCTAAATAAATAAAATGAAATTATCTCTAACATTATTTTCCTTAATTTAAATTTTTAATATTCGAGCGGAGTTTGCTTGATATTACTATCTGCATTATCACTTACACTTCCATATCCACTAAATTCATCAATTTTACCACCTAAAGCAAAATCAATCGGTGTTAATAAATCATTTTTTAGTTTAAAATGCGCTCTTTGCTCACTTGCATTTTCATATCTATCTCCATGCACTATTGCAAGCTCTGGGCATACTTCAGCGCATAATCCGCAATAAATACATCTACCAAAATTGATACTATATGATGAGATTTGTTTTCTGTTGTCATTGCCAAATTTTGTTTCTATTTTTATGCAATTACTAACACAAATTTTCTCGCATAATCCACAGCCTATACATCTCTCATTTCCACTTTCAAGCAATCGCATTAGTTTATGCACTGCTCTATATCTAGGAGAGAGTGGAATCTTTTCTAATGGATATTGTATCGTTACTATCCTATGCGGGGTGAATAGCTCTTTTAAAGTGATTACCAGTCCTTTAAATAAATCAAGCCCAAAAGCTCTTTTGATAAATCTTTTTAAGCTGGGAGTTTCGCTAGATTGTATTAATTTATATTTTGCATTCAAATTTATTTCCTTAAATTAAAATAAAGCCTGTAACTAGAATATTTGTTATTGCTAATGGCATTAGGACTTTCCAGCAAAGATTCATTAATTGGTCAGGTCTAATATGTGGTAAGGTCGCTCTAACCCACACAAATAAGAATATAAAAAATGCAACTTTTAAAATAATTGCAATTCCACCTGGAATAAAGCCTAAATCATTAAATCCTCCAAAAAACACCAAACTCATAATAAATGATAGAGTGAACATATTTGCATACTCACCTATAAAAAACATTCCCCATTTTAAACCACTATATTCAGTAATATAGCCAGAGACTATTTCTGCTTCGTGTTCTAGTAAGTCAAATGGAGTTCTGTTTGTCTCTGCATAACCAGCTATTAGAAATAGCACAAAAGCTAGAGGTTGAGAGAAAATTAACCAGCTAAAAATGCCATTATTTTGATAATTATTCATATCAATGAGTGATAATGAGCCAACTATCATAATAGGAGCAAGAATTGATAGCCCGCTTACAACCTCAAAGCTAAGAAGCTGTGATATAGCTCTAGCAGCTCCGATTAGCGAATATTTATTATTAGAGCTCATACCAGCAAGAAGTGGTCCATACATTCCAATAGCTCCAACGCTTAAAACAAATAATAAAGCAACATTTATATCAGCAACTATCGGTCTAATGGTCTCCCCAAAAAGTTTAAATTCAGGTAAAAATGGCACAGGAGCCATTGCTATAAATGCGGTTGCAACAGCGACTATTGGAGCTAGAATGTAAATTATTTTATTTGCATTTTGTGGTATTATATCTTCTTTTAAAAATAATTTTATCCCATCAGCTAGAATCTGTAATAATCCCCAAGGTCCTACATATTGCGGTCCTAGTCGCTTTTGAATTAAGCCTAGGAATTTTCTATCTAAATAAGTGCCAAATCCAGCCAAAGCAGAAAACACAAGCACAATGATAAGTATTTTTATAATAATTTCTAAAAAGCTCATTTTCTAACCTTTACATTGCAATATTTTGAATTATTGAATAAATTGATTGCATTATCAATTTGTGGCGATATCATAAATAAATCATCTTCTCTTTCTTTGTCAATATAAATATTTGCATTAATTTCTGCATTATCGTTATATAGGTAGATTTTATCATTTTCACTAATTCCAAATTTGCTATTTAATGATGATAATTTATTTGCAGAAACATAGATTCCAATATTAGCTTTAAAGTTAGAGCTATATTTTGTATATGGATAAAAATGCACTCCAAAATCCTCTAAATAGGCATTAAAGCTAGAATCTATATCTTTTATAAAATTAATTTCTTCTTTGCTTTCTTTTATTTTTAAATTATCATATTTACCTCTAATATCATCTCCAGCAAGGCTAAAGTCATTATTTAGCACTAAATTTGTTGGCTTAAAATTCAAATCTAGCTTTTTGCTTAAAACTTCTAAATAATTGCTATTGCTAGATTCCTCTCTAAATGCAGATTCCAAAGGCAGAATCTTAAAATTAATATTAGTAATATTATCATTTAATTGACTAAAAAATGGGATTTTAAAGTTAGCTTGCTTACTATCAAATGTAAAATCTCCACTCTCTCTAAAACCTATGCTAAATCCTTCACTTTTATTATCAAAATCAATTTGCAAAATTAGTCCATTTGCATTTGGGGTAGGAGGTAGGAGCAAAATATCAATTTTATCATTTTGTGCTAGAGATTTTAGAATTTTAGCTATAAATTTTGAATTTTTATTTAGATAAACATCACTACCAATGATAATTAGTGGTTTTGCTTTAGATAAATTTAGCTCTAGATTCTTATATTTTTCATAAGGGATTGCAGAATCTAAAAATAGCTCAAAATATTCTTTTTTCTCTATTGCTTCAATCTCCTTTTCTACGCTTTTTTCAATCTCTTTTTCCTCTTTTATTTTCTCTATCACTTTTTTTGTATTTTTAATTTCTAACTCAATTTTTACTAAATTCTTTAAAAGCGGATTATTAGAATCTAGTGCATTTAAGAGAGCTAAAGCCATTATATCCTCTCTATTTGGCTTGTAGTTTATAGAGAGAGTGTTTTTATTAAAAGTTTCTATTAATTTGTCTTTGATAGGGTGCATATAAATTAGTGTGGAATCTTTTTGCATTTTAAGTGCATTATTGATTTTGTATCTAACTAGTGGATTTTCATATTTGATCGCACTGCCTAGTGTAAGTATTACTTTATGTTTAGCGATATCTTCTAATTTAGCAAGATTTGTATTTAGTGTTGCGATAAAATTGCTATAATTTTTGAGTGTTGGATTTACTAAATTTATATTAAATTTTTCTCTCAAAGCCAAAAGGAATCTAGCTTCATTATTTGTCGTATTTCCACCTACAATGATATTTTTAGCGTTTTTGATTGCCTCTATTTTAGAATCTAAATTACCAGATTCTATATTTGCTTTAATATCATAGCTAAATCTCCCAGCCCCACAAATTGTATTAAATAGAAAATCATTTGTTACACGATAAATTTCCCTCTCCCCGCAAGCATTAATTTTACTTTCATAGATGATTTTACAACCGCTAGGACAAAGATTGCAAGTCGTGCTAGTTTTGTGCAATTCCCAAGCATTTGTGCTATATTGAAATTCTCTCACTCCAAGCGCCCCAACAGGACATACGCTAACACATTCCGCACAATCAATGCAGTCATTTTGCCCTACAAATCCAATCACTCCCTTTTGTTGTCTATTCCAAACACTAAAGGCATCTTTTGGCATTTTTTCTTTCCAATAATTGCCATCAAGTGCTGGTAAATCCTTTTTTACCACCTTGATATTACTTTCACCCAAATTATCTTTACAAGTTGTTACACATCGTTCACATAAAATGCAAAGATTTGGGTCATATTTTACATGTGCCCAATAATCAAGCGTTTTTAGAGAATCTTCTATAAATAAATCTTGATTATCCACTTCAAATAAATGTGTATAATCTTGTAATTCACACTCCCCGCTTTTATCGCATACTCCGCATTCTAGCGGGTGATTTACACAATAACTTTTCATTATTGTTTTTCGCTCTAGCTCAATCTCCTTTGTGCTTGTTGTTATATTCATACCATCTTTTGCCTTTGTATTGCACGAATATGCCCTTTTGCCATCAATTTCAACCATACATAATTTGCAAGCTAGGGTTGGAGAACATTTAGCAAGATAGCAAATCGCAGGAATAAAAATACCATTTTTCCTAGCAATATCTAGGATATATTCACCATCATCGACGCTTAATTTTGTATTATTAATCGTAATTTCTGCCATAGCTACCTCTTTTTAATCTTTGCTTGTTTGTATCTATAAGCACAATCTAGCTCATTTGCTAGATTTAAGATTCCAATTACTCCGCCAAAATTATTATCTATTTTGCAAGAGCAATCAATTTGATTATCATCAAAGTAAATGCTTATTTTATCCTTATCTTGTAGTTTCCAAGCTTTTGCAAATTCATTTGAAATAAGCAAAGTAGAATCTTGCTCTAATTTAGAATCTAAATAAATGACGCAACCATTATTTTCTGGTAGTGTCTCTAAAGTCTCTAGAAGTTTTTCTTGTTTTTGTATTTGATAGACCTCTTTTTTATCAAGTGAAAGAAATGATATATTGAGTATTGAATTGTCAATTAGATTTGCAAACATATCTAGAATGTTTTTACTTCTTTTATGTAGATAAAAGTCGTTTCCTATGATTAATAGTGGATTGTTTTTACTTTTTAGTGTATTTTTTAGCAAAAGCATTTCTTCTTCGCTAATATTTGTCTCTGAAGTTAGATAGCCATAATCTAGCTCATCTATAAAATCTTTTAGCAGGTTTCCTTTATAGAACTCATATAAAAATAATGCACTCACGCCCTCTTCTGTCCCTACTTCATATCGTATATAAGTTTTTGTTTTGGAATCTAAAAATGGTAGCAGACAAACATCACTCTCCAAATCTTTTGCATATACACCAAGAGTTATGATAAAATCATATTGTTTTAAAAAATCATCACTAAATTTTATAGGATTGTTAAAAATATCCATATTTATTCCCATTTATTGTCCTAACTCATTATTTTCTATTACAGATTCTGCTAAATCTTGTGGCTTTTCTTTTTTTACAACTATTGTCCAATCAACCTCATTAAAACGAAGCGAATTCATTAAAGTCCAATTATTTTCTTTTACAATTCCAGCACTTTTTTTCACACAGCTAAAATCTCCAACTTCAAATAAGAAGATTCCAACTTCACTAGGCGCTAAATCATTTTTGATTATTTCTACCAGCCTTCCTAAAAAGTCATCCTTAAGATGTCTTAAATCAAATCTCTTCATTTTTTATCCTAATTATTCCTCATTTTGCATTTGTTGTATTATCTATCTATTTCACCAAATATAATATTTGCAGAGCCAATAATTGTAACCACATCTGCTAAATAATGCCCTGGTAATAAATCTTGCAATAATCCTGTGTGAAAGAAGCTAGGAGTTCTAATTTTTACACGATAAGGATAAGGTTCTCCTGTCGAATTGATGAAGAATCCAAGCTCTCCTTTTGGAGATTCTGTTGGTGCATAAACTTCACCTATCGGCGGACGCATACCTTGTGTAACTAGCACAAAATGCTGCATTAAAGAATAATTTTGCGTCATAATCTGCTCTTTTGGAGCTGAGATATATTGTGGAGATTCTGCCATAATGCTAGGCTCTGTATCTTTATACATTTTTATTAGCTGCCTTAAAATATGGCTTGATTGACGAATTTCTTCCATATATAACAAATATCTAGCATAGCTATCACCATCATTTGAATAGGGAATATCAAATTCTACTTCGTTATATAACTCATAGGGCTCTTCTTTTCTAATATCCCATTTATAGCCACTTGCCCTAAGCATTACACCACTTAAAGCCCATTTTTTAGCCAATTCCTTGCTTACAATGCCAACTCCCTCTAATCTAGCCCTCCAGATTCTATTTTTTTCTAGTAAGCCCTCAACTATTCCCATTTCTTTTGGCAGTCTATCTAAAAATGTGCTTAGCTTGTCGCACCAATTAGGAGGCAAGTCAAGTGGAACACCACCTATTCTAATGCTTGAGTGAGTGAGCCTAGCCCCGCAATAATCTTCTATCAAATCAAGTCCATATTCTCTTTCTTTAAAGCCATATAACATAATTGACAACGCCCCGACATCCATTCCATGCACGGAAATAAAAAATATATGTGAGATTATGCGATTTAGCTCTAAAAGCATCATTCTAATTATTTTTGCCCTACGTGGCACTTCAAGCCCAAGCAATTTCTCTACACTTAAGGCAAAAGCATAATTATTAGAAGTAGCATTTATATAGTCTAATCTATCGGTGGTTGGCAGGAATTCATTATAAATCATATTTTCTGCCATTTTCTCAACTCCACGGTGGAGATAGCCAATATCTGGTGTGGCTTTAGTAATCATTTCTCCATCAAGCTCTAAAATGAGCCTTAATTGTCCGTGTGCTGAAGGGTGTTGTGGTCCAAAGTTTAGCACCATTTTATCATCATCTCGTTCAAAAGCAATATTTTCAAATTGTGGTTTTAATTTTGTATAAATCTGTGCCATTTATCGCCTTTTATCAAGCTGCTTTTGTTTGTCAAATTTAGTTACTAAAAATATTCCGCCATCCTCGTTATATTTTATTTCTTTTGGTGTGGTTCGTGGCTCTTCTCCTTTTGAGACTTCAAAGCCTAAATGTGAAAAGTTAAATGTATCTTTTGGGTCGATGAATGAAGAATCTCGCTGTTCTTTGCCTATTGTTTCTCTGTATTCTTCTCCAAAAATCTTATCTACCTCATACCACTGCGCTTTTTCATCACCTTTAAGTGGATAATCTTTTCTTAATGGATGTCCGCTCCAATCATCTGGCATTAAGATTCGCTTTAAATAAGGGTGTTTATTAAATTTTATCCCAAACATATCATATGCTTCTCTTTCACTCCAAAGTGCATTACGAAATATTTCACAGACTGAATCTATACAATCTTTTGTATTTGTTTTTACCCTAATGCGTGAGATTCTATCCATCGATAAAAGCTGATAAAATAGCTCAAAACTATCATCATTCAAATGAATTGCGCTCATTTCACTCAAAATATCATAGCTAGAATCCTTTAATATTTGCAATGTCTCTAACATATCATTTTTATTAACATAAATTACTAAATTATCTAGCTCAATATAGCTTCTTAGAATTTTCACTCTAGCTTCTACAACCTTTTTTATTCCATTGAACTTAGAATTTTCAACTTGCTCTTTGGGGGTACTTTTGGCTACATAGAATCTATTTTTATGATAAACCTTTTTTTGAATATCTTGCATTTTATCCCCTAGATTAGCCGTTTTTTAATAGGCTCATTTATAGCTTTTTTAGAGCGAATTTTTTGTCTTAAAACCATAACAGCATATTGCAAAGTTTCTGGACGAGGCGCACAGCCAGGCAAATAAATATCAACAGGAATTATTCTATCTACTCCTTGCACTGTTGCATAGGTGTTAAACATACCTCCCGTATTCGCACAGCTTCCCATAGAAATCACCCATTTTGGCTCTGGCATTTGGTCATAAAGTCTGCGGACAAACTCTGCGTGTTTTTTTGTAACCGTTCCAGCCACTATCATTACATCACTTTGCCTAGGAGATGCTCTAAAAATCGTGCCGAATCTATCAAAATCATATCTGGAAGCTCCGCTTGCCATCATTTCAATAGCACAGCAAGCAAGCCCATAAGTCATAGCCCAGAGGGAATTTGAAGTAGCCCAATTTAGTATATTATCTAGTTTTGTTAAAGCTATTGGGACGGAATTATTATTGATATGATTTATTTCATATTGTGCCATATGAAAGCCCCCTTTTTCCACGCATATACAAAGCCTAAAGTAAGTAGAAATATAAATAAAATCATCTCTACAAAACCAAATATTCCTAGAATCTTAAAATCCACTGCCCAAGGAAACATAAAGATAATTTCAACATCAAAAAGTATGAATAATAAAGCCATTAGATAATATCTAGTTGAGATTCTATTTTGCTGTTTATTTGCAATTACTCCACATTCATATTGACTGACTTTGAGTTTTTCCCTGCTTTTGGAAGCGATTTTGGTGCTAATTAATCGCTGGATAAATAATGTAGCCCCAAATGCTATAAAAGTAAAAACAAATAGCACAAAGACCCCAAAATAAGGGTTACTGAAAGTTGAATGTGTCATTTATAACCTTGAAAATTAATTTTTTAAACTTTAATTCTAATAATATTTTCTTAAATTCCATTAAATTTGTAGATAAAGGGGATAATTTTATAATCCTTTTGGTAACAAAATGCGAATCTATTTTATTAAATATTTAAATAAATTATTTAAGGTTTTGCTAGTAATGAAGTTTAAAATAAGCTTAATAAATTTTATAATAAAGCCATTGTGGTAACAAAAAATATTTAAAATATTTTTAAAAGAGACTATTAAAAATAAAAGCTCAATTTTTAGAATCTAGCTACTTTAGGGTTAAATAAATGTATATGGCGAATCTTACAATCCTTTTGACAGTAAATTTTGAAGACTATTTTTTATAAATATAGGCATAATATTATAAAATTTTGCTAATAATGCTACGATAAGTGGGAAGGTGATTATTCTCTTTTTCTTTAATAAGCCTTTAAAAATGATTTTAGCTGCTTGATTTGAGTTTAAAATAAATAATGTTTTATAGCTAGAATTTTGTATTAATTTCGTATCAACAAATCCAGGATTTATAATGCTAACGCTAATATTATGTGGTTTTAGCCCTAAATATAAGCCTTCACTTAAGGCATTACAAAATACTTTTGAGCTTGAGTAGGAATATGAATTTGGCATTACAAAATATCCAGCAATAGAGCCTGTAATCGCAATATGGGATTTAATACCTTGCTTTTTTAGTAATTCTATGGCAGGAAAAATCGTATTAACAACGCCAACTATATTTATATCTATTACGCTTAATTCGCTTTTTAGGCTTGAATCTGCCCTTGAAATTCCTGCATTAGCAATCACTAAATCAATATTTTTATTTGTGCTAAAAATATTTTCAATCCACTTCAGCATACTTTCTCTATTCCTAACATCACCACTAAAAATTTCTATCTCTGCGCCTAGATTATTGCATTTTTCTTTTAGAGATTCTAATTTTTCTTTATTTCTGCCATTTGCATAGATTCTTGCTTTATTTTTGGCAAATAATAAACATAGCTCAAAGCCTATGCCATCGCTTGCTCCTGTGATAATGATATTTTTATACAAAATTATTCTTTCTGTATTGTTTAGTAAGCTTTTATATGGCTTAAGAAATATTTTAATCGCTCACTTTTGGGGTTAGCGAAAAAATCATTTCCATTATTTTCCTCTACTATTTTGCCATTTTCCATAAAGATTGCTCTAGTTGCAATATCCTTTGCAAAGCCCATTTCGTGTGTTACACAAACCATAGTCATACCACTTTGTGCAAGAGATTTGATTAAATCTAGCACTTCGCCTACCATTTCTGGGTCTAGTGCACTTGTTGGCTCATCAAATAGTAAAATATCTGGTTTGTTCATCAAAGCCCTTGCAATAGCTACTCGCTGCTTTTGTCCGCCAGAGAGTCTTGAGGGATATTCATCTTTTTTATCACTCAAGCCAATTTGTGAGAGTAGATTTAGTGCACTAGATTCAGCTTCCTCTTTAGTGTATTTTTTAAGTTTTATCGGAGCTATAGTTAGATTATCAAGCACATTTAAGTTATTAAAGAGATTGAAATGCTGAAAAACCATTCCCATTTTTGTCCTAGCAATATCAAGATTCCATTTATATTTGGAATCTAATTCTAAAACCTGCTGTTTTAATCGCTGTTTTGGGAGATTTTTAAGCTCATCATATAAATTTATATCAATATTTGAGATCCTTTTTTCTTCAAACCATACTTCTCCACTGCTAGGTTCTTCTAGTAGATTTAGACATCTAAGGAGCGTGCTTTTACCGCTTCCACTGGGTCCAAGAAGCACGATATGCTCACCTTTTTCTATTTTTAAATTAATATTATCTAGCACAATTTTTTTGCCAAAACTTTTATTTAGATTCTTAATTTCTATCACCGACACGAAGATTCCTTTCTATTTTTTTAACAAAAAATGTAGCAATTAAAACTAAAAATAAATAGCTTAGTGCAAGGAAAAAATAAGGCATCATATATTCATAACTTGCACTTCCTATGCTTCTAAATGCGTATGTTAGGTCGTGAACAGTTATATAGTTTGCCACAGAAGTTTCCTTTAGCAAAGTTATGAATTCATTACATAAATTTGGTAGGGCATTTTTTAGAGCTTGAGGGAAAATTACAAATCGCATAGCTTGTTTTTGATTTAGCCCTAAAGCTCTTGCTGCTTCATTTTGTCCTATATCTACGCTTAAGATTCCACTTCGCATAATTTCGCTTACATAGGCACCACTATTTAGTCCAAAAATAAGCACTGCCACGAGTAATGCACTCACTCCGCCTAACCCAAATAATGGCAAAATCACAAAATAAATAAAAAGTAATTGCACAACAATAGGTGTCCCACGGAAGAATCCAACATAAGCTTTGATTAGTATTAACAGAATCTTATTAAATAAGCTTTGTTTCTTTGCTTTTTTTGTTATGAAAATTGCCACTAATGTGCCTATGATTAGCCCAATAGCTAGAGCCAATACTGATAAAATGATAGTAGTGCCAAGTCCCTCAAGAACAAGCTTGTAGCCATCTTTTAGAATGAATTGATTGTAAAATATTTCAAATTTATTACTCAAGTCCCAAAGCCTTTAAAATAAAAATTAATCTAACATTTTAGTTAATTTTATTTTAAAAAAAAGTTGTATTTCGGTGTTTTAAAATATGAATGTCTCTAAAAGAGGTTAAATTAATTTTTTAAGATAAACTTTAAAAATTTATTTACCAAAAGAAATTTTGTAATATTTTGTAGCAAAATAGTTTTTAAATCTTATTTTATAAATTCCTTTAATTTGATGATATTTTTCTTAATGTCGCCTTTCCAAATGGAGCTAATTAGTGCTATAAAGTCTGCATTTTTAACTTTAGAAACATTATTAGCATTTATCCCACCAATCGCACAGATGGGGATTTTTAGCCTTTCTTTTGCTTCTTTTAGAATCTCAAATCCAATAACTTTGGAATCTTTTTTTGTAGGGCTTTGAAATATGCTTCCAAATGCTACATAATCAGCCCCTAAAGATTCGTAATTTAAAGCTCTATTTATATTTCCATAGCACGAGATTCCAATAGTGCCTTTAAATTTTTTTCTTATTGTTTTAAAAGATATATTTAAATCATCTTTACCTAGATGGATTCCGCAGTTAATCCCCATATCTTGCAAGTTTAGTGATAGATTTAGCCTATCATTTAAGATAAATAAAATATCATTTTCATTGCAAATTTTTGCTAAATCGAGCACCAAAGGCAGAATCTCATTATCACTTTTTTGTTTGTCTCTAAATTGAAATATATCTATACCAGATTCTATTGCTAATTCTAGCATAGAGCATATTTTATTGTATGGTGTAAGAATGCTATCACTTATCACATAAAGTTGCATTAATAGACTATCTTTTCTTTTAGTAATTTATCTCTAATATAGCACATTTGTATATTTTTATCAAAGCACCATAAAGGTGCTATTAGACTATCATCGTGCGCTCCAGCTGAAATTCTTTGCACTACTACATCTTTTGGGATAATTTTTAGTGATTTGACAATTAAATTAGTATAGGATTCTAGCGAAATGGGTTCATATTTCCCTGCATTATACATTTTTTCCATAATCGTATCTTTTACTATGTATAGAGGATGAATCTTAATACCATCAATTTCCCAGCTTATGACTTCTTCTAGGGATTGCATCATCATTTCTTCACTTTCTTTTGGTAGTCCATATATTAAATGCACACAGACTTTTATCCCAAAGGAGCAGGTTTTTTGCACTAATTCTTTTGCTAAAGTTATACTATGCCCTCTATTTATAAGCTTCAAAGTGGAATCAAATATTGATTGAATCCCATATTCAAGCCAAATGTCTTTACCATTTTTTGCATAATTACCTAGTAATTCTAGCACCTTGTCTTCTACACAATCTATCCTAGTGCCTATTGACAAGCCAATTACATTTGGTAGGCTTAAAGCTTCATTATATAATGTTTTTAGCGTTTCATAGGGTGCATAAGTGTTACTGAAGGATTGAAAATAAATCATATATCTATCTGTTCCAAATTTATCACTATGATTTTTTGATTGACTAAAAAATTGCTCTTTTAGTGTAGTGATTTGCTCTTTTAAAATGGGATTTTCTTTTAGGGTTAGATTCATGGTAATATTGCTTTGTGGTAGGTTTACTAGGCTTGGAGAAAAAGTCTCGTTTTTGCAATAAGTGCAACCTCCTTTTGCTACATTTCCATCGATGTTTGGACAGGTAAAGCCTTGCAGTGAGATAGGAATTTTTCTAACTCTTTGTTTATATTTTGATTTAAAATATCTCCCTATGGTTAGAATCTGCTTCATTTTATTTGCTATAAAACATATTGTTTGTCAAAACAAGCTTTGCAGTAGCCATCTGCATTAACATCATCATTACCAATGCTCTTATATAATCCCTCAAGCGATAGAAAGGAAAGGGAGTCTGCCCCTACAAATTCTCTAATCTCTTCAATACTTTTTGTAGCAGAGATTAGCTGTGAGGTATCAGGCGTATCAACACCATAATAACAAGGTGCGATAGTTTGTGGCGATGCGATTACTAAATGTATCTTTTTAGCCCCTGTTTTGCGCAATATCGAAATAATTTGCTTACTTGTAGTGCCACGAACAATGCTATCATCAATTACGATTATATCTTTATTGTTAATCAAGGCTTTAATAGGATTTAGCTTTAGCTTGACTTTTAACTCACGCATTGATTGCGTAGGCTCAATGAAAGTCCTGCCAATGTAGTGGTTTCTAACAATTCCCATTTCAAATGGAATCTTACTTTCTTGCGAGTAGCCAATTGCTGCAATAACTCCACTATCTGGCACAGGGATTACTAGATCTGCTTGTATTTTATATTCCTTTGCAAGAATAATCCCCATATTTTTTCTAACCTCATAAACGCATTTGTTAAATACAAAGCTATCTGGGCGTGAAAAATACACAAACTCAAATATACATTTTTTTGGTTTTGGAGGGAAAATCTGCACACTCTCAAAAGTTGCATTATCATCTTTTAGACTAAAAATAAGCATTTCTCCTGGATTTACATCTCTAATATATTTTGCATTTATCAAATCAAATGCACAAGTCTCACTTGCTACCACATAGGCACTACTACCATCTTCATTAGTGATTTTACCTAGTGAAAGTGGGCGGAATCCATATTCATCACGCACAGCAAATAGTTTACCTCTACTTAAAAATACAAAAGAATATGCACCTTTGATTTGTGAGAGTGCTTCTATTATTCTGTCTTTTAGCTTGTCTTTTTTGCTTTGTGCTATTAGATGTATTATATTTTCTGTGTCTAAATGGCTTTGAAATATGGCACCATTAGAAATTAGTTTTTCTCGAACTTTTTTTGTATTTACTAAATTTCCATTGTGTGCTATTGCGATTTGTCCAAGGGAATATCTTGCAAAAATAGGTTGAACATCGCATTTAGAATCTTCCCCAGCAGTCGAGTAACGATTATGCCCTATGCTTGCATTACCAATTAGCTTTTCTAATCCGGTGCTAAAAACATTAGTAACTAATCCCTCTCCCTTTAGAGTTTGTATATCCAATCCATTTGAAGTGGAGATTCCACTAGATTCTTGTCCTCTATGTTGCATTGCAAATAATGAATAGTAACACAATACTGCCGAATAAGGTGAGTTAAATACTCCTACTACTGCACATTTTTCTTTTGGTGATTCCATTTTAAACTCCTGCTCAACTTTGGCTTTGAATTTTCCACTTATTTTTTATTTGCCTTTACATAGATAATGCATCTTCTATGCTGTAAAGTCCTGCACTTTGCTTGACTAGCCATTTACCAACATTGATAGCACCTTTTGCAAAAGTCATTCTACTAGTCGCATTATGCGTTAACTCAATATATTCACCATCCATATAAAAGCCAATCGTATGCCTACCCACTACATCACCACCACGAAGCGACATAACTGCTATTTCGTCTTTGCTCCTCTCTCCGATAGCTCCATCTCGCCCACTAATTCTAATTTTATTTAAATCTAATCCTCTAGCTTTCGCACAAGTATTAGCTAGGTTTAGCGCTGTGCCAGAAGGGGAATCTTTTTTTAGGTTATGATGAATTTCAACTATCTCAATATCACTTTCTTTTAGTGTGCTAGCCACAATTTTGCTAATTTGATTTAGCACGATAATTCCACGCGACATATTTGTAGCATATAGAATAGGCATTTTAAGCGAGGCAGCTAACATTAAGTCTTTTTGCATATCATTTAAGCCTGTTGTTCCGATTACTATCGGTTTATGGCAGTTATCAATAGCACAATCAAGCAGAATCTTTGTGGCTTCTGGGGAAGAAAAATCGATTATCAAATCACTAGATTCTAAAAAAACTTTAATATCATTTGTAACTAAAACTCCCTCTGGGATAGAGTATTGAAGCTCATTTCTAACAAAAACACAAGATAGTTTTGCTTCATTATCATTTCCTAGAGATTCTATCAAAAGCTTTCCAATTCTCCCTGTTGCACCAAAGATTCCAACTTTTATCATTATTTATCCTTAAATTTAGATATGTAAAATATTTCTTAATCTTTTAGAGATTCTAGATATTCTATCGCATTAAGAGCGGCTACTGCTCCATCTCCTGCGGCAATGACAACCTGCTTTAGCGCACTTTCTCGTATGTCTCCTGCAGCAAACAATCCACTGACAGAGGTTTTCATATTTAAATCAACTTTAACTTGTCCAAATTCTGTCATATCACATAATGGTTTATTATCTTTTTGTATTAGAATTTGTGTATTTACATTGTAGCCTACAAAGACAAATAGCCCATCTACTGCCAGCTCACTTTTTTCATTTGTATTTACATTGCTAATTTTTAGCCTATTTAATCCATTGCTATCTCCACAAATTTCCTCAATTATGTTTGGAGTTAGAATCTCAATTTTTGGATTATTTCTTATATGTTCGATAGTCGCAGGAGCAGCACGAAACTCGTTTCTCCTGTGAATTAGATAAACTTTTTTACATATTCTAGTTAGATAATTTGCCTCTTCTAGTGCAGTATCTCCTCCACCAAGCACTGCTACCTCTTTATTTTTATAAAAGAAACCATCGCAAGTAGCACAAACGCTAACTCCTTTTCCCCAAAATTCATCTTCGCCTTTTATGCCTGAACGTTTAGGCACTCCACCTGTGCATACAATAACGGCTTTTGCCTCTTTTTTGGAGCCATCACTTAAAAAAATATCAAAATATTTGCCATTTTTGGAAATTTGGCTAACTTCATTTATTTCGTGTTGTAAGCCAAAACGAAAGCATTGCTCTTGCCAAGGTTGCATAAAGTCTATTCCGCTTACTATTTCTTTTACTCCTGGGTAATTTTCTATCTCACTGCTATTCATAATTTGTCCACCTGGCATTCCTCGTTCAAATAAAACTACATTTTTAATTCCACCACGCGTAGCATATAATCCAGCGCTGAGTCCAGCAGGACCACCTCCTATAATTGCTAATTCAATCATTTATTCTCCTAATTTTTTAAAGTTAAAATTTTACTATTTTGTGTAAATTTTGAATCATTTTTCCGCTTAATTTTAAAATACACAGGTATTTTGTTTATCTTAAAAATATTACTAAATTTTAAAAGCGTATTCATTCCAGCACTTAATGGAATGATATTATTGGTAATTTCTTTATTTGTATTTTGATAAAAATCTATTGCTAGAATTTTTAGATTCTTTTTATTTGGAATCTCTTTTGCAAGCTCTACAAAACTACTAGATTTAGAATTATACAAAATAACAATATACTCATTTTCAAGCGGTGAAAAAATATAATCCTTACCATAAAAAACAATGTTATTAAAATCAATAGATTTGAATTTAGTATAGTTCCATTGAAAATAAAAAAATGCCACTGCCATAAAAAGCGTTGTGGCAAATGGAGCTAGGATTGAAAATTTCAACTACTTAAAATCATTATAATAGTGAATTGATTTTATCTATTAAAGCTTGTTCTGAAGTAGCACCAACCATTTGATGAATCACTTCACCATCTTTCATAAATAATAATGTAGGCACACTTCTAATACCGAATCTTGTGGCTAAATCGCCCTCTTCATCTGTATTAACTTTACAAATATTTGCCCTTCCTTCAAACTCATCTACAAGTTTTTCTATAATAGGATTTAACATTCTACAAGGTCCGCACCAAGGCGCCCAAAAATCTACTAATGACACACCAGATTTTGTAATGCTATCGAAATTGTCATTATTTAATTCTATGTATTTACCCATTTAAAACTCCTAATTGTTATTTTTAAACTAGCAATTCTAGCATAAAATTCCAAATAACAAAAAATAATTTATTACATACTGACATTGCTAAAAAATTCTATTGTATTATTTTTAATTGTTATAACATCAATACAATATAACACATCAAGCTCATTTTTAGCAAGATATATAGAAACAGAATGTATTATTTTTTGCAATTTTTTTGGAGTTACATTTAGTAATGGTTCAAAATTTTTACCACTTTTAACTTCTATGAAATGATAGATATTATCTTTCGTGGCAATAATATCAATCTCTCCGTATTGTGTATAAAAATTTGTTTGTATTATTTTAAAGCCATTTTTAGTTAAATAGTCTTGTGCTTGTTTTTCTGCAATATTTCCTTTTTTTCTGCTCAAGGATTCACTTCCCAAAGGCTGTCATAAAAACTTGATTTATGTGTGATTAGCTCGCTAAATTCAGATTCTCCATAAATTTCCATTAAAGTTTTATCATATAGTGGATTTATCCCTAATGCAAATCTTCGCGTCTCATACCCAAGCGAATCTAAAATAAGTGTGGTTACATCAAAGTGATTTAGCTTTCGATTTTTTAATAATTTTTTATCAAGTTTTTTACTAAATTCTGGATTTATAAAAGCATTATAGATGAAGCGATTTTTGATGTTATCAACCATTCCAACTTTCATAGTTAAGTGGTCGCCTAAGACTATAATTGTGGTATTTTCATAAAAATCTTGCTTTTTAAGCCAAGCAATAAAATCGCTAACTATAATATCACTGCAGGCTATGGCATTTTGATAAGCTTTATTTTCTCTATCAGTATAATTATTTGAATTTAAATTAAATTTTATCTTGCATTTATCATCTATAAAACCTGTTGGAAAATGCGTATCTGTGGTAAGTAAATACAAAGCAAAAGGTTCTTTTTGCTTTGAGAGAGTTTTTAGCTCATCTTTTGCAAATTCAAAAAGTTTAGAATCTTCAAATCCCCAGCCAAAATCGATATTATAATTTTCTTTTTGGACTAGTTTTGCTTCTTTATAGTAAAATAAATCTTTTACATTAATATGATGAGAATTGAAAAATTTATCTTTTGAGGTGAAATACTTGCTACTTCCCATTAGCATAAGATTATTATAGTTTAGTGTGTGAAGTATATCACTAATGCAAGTTGCAGAATTCAGGAAATAATCTTCTTTAAAACTCTTAAATATTTTGTGTCTAATATCAAAATTTAGCGGAATCCCGCACATATAGCCTACTATTGCAGCAATGGTAAAATCTGTATTTGCGCTTTGCACTATCCCGCCAAAGCCACTTGTATTGCTAAAATTTATATTTGCTACTGCAAGATTCGATAAATTTGGTATTAATTCGCCAAATGATGTAATGTTTAAGTTAGCCATTTTGAGTGGGGTAGAATTGATATTTGGATCGGAATTTTTTGCATTAATATTATTTGCATTTTGCAAATTTTTGGTGCTATAAGTTGTCTCCATAGATTCTAATAATATTAAAATCAAGTTTCTTTTATTCTCTAAATCTTTATATTTATTTTTAAAATTCTCTAAATCTATTTTTTGATAATTATCTTCTATAAACGATGAGGATTTTATATTTATAAATTTAAATAAGCCAAATTCATAGTTTAATAATGATACGCAAAATACACAAATGCTAATACTTAAAACAATAGAAATAAAAATATGAATCCTAAAAAATACAAATATCGCAATTATAAACAAAACTATACTGGGAAAAATTGCACCTAAACTAAAGCTTTTTATAAAATAGCTATCAACGCCTGATGTTGGTAAATACAAATGAAATAAAATTTCATTCATTGTTACATTGTCATAATTATTTGCTATCCATAGGCTACTACATATTATAAATATTCCAAAAAATACAAAAATTAATAGAGATATTAAGAGAGAAAGCCGAATTTTGCTTATTTTTTTCATTATTATTGCCTAGAGAATGTTTTTTAAATTTTAAAATGCAAATTATAATATAATTACACCTTAAAGTTTTAGAATCAGAGGATTTAATATGAAAAGCTATTTAGGATTGGGTATCGCAGGAAATTTCGCAAATCACTTAAAACAAGCAGGAGAAGCAAAAGATTTTCTCAATATTGCTAGTGATGAAGAGGATGCACCAAAGGGAATCTTTCCATTTTATATTCCAAATAATAATGGATTTTTAGGGCGATATTGTATTGATAATACTAAACTAATTATACCAAAAGAATATAATGTCCAAGCTGAGCCTGAAATGGCACTTGAATGTGAGATGATTTATGAAAATTATGATGATGTAAAGGTTCTAAAAAATATAGTGCCAAAGTTTTTTATGGCCTTCAATGATGCTTCAATTAGAAATAACCCAAATGCTACAAAGCTTAGTCAAAAAAAGAATTTTTCTGTTGCCTCAAAAGGCATAGGTGATAAAATACCACTAAAATTATTTCAAAGTGGTGGAATCTGCGATGATTATTCAATTACTTCGTTTTTAATTTTTGATAACAAAGCACATCAATATGGGAATAATACAAAGCTAATAAATTACAGCTATTTTAATGAAAAGTTACTTCAATGGGTAGTTAAAAAAATAAATACACAGGCAGATTTTTCTGTGCTAGAAAATTTAGCTGACATAATAAAGCAAAGCAATTATCCTAAAAAATTAATCATAGCCGTTGGTGCTACAAGTTACACACCGCTAGGCGAGGAGAGATATTTGAGTGAGGGTGATGAGATATGTATTGTAGTTTATAATCACAATGAATATACAAATGAAGAGATAAAGAAACTACTAGAAAGTGGTGCAAATAGCATAACAAATGCTTCTATTGTGCGACAAAAAGTGCTATTTGGATAACAGATAAATAATATTAATTTTTAAAGAATCTCAATGTTAATAGATTCTACATTAATACAAAAATCTAATTTAATATGGAAACTAAACTATACAATCTTATAATTTACGAAGTTCCTAAATCATTTTCTTTACCAGTTAAATGCTTAAAATAAAAATTTATTATTTGCTTATAAGGAATAAAACTTGCTTTAAATTATCTAAAAAATGGAGAAATAATGCAAATTAATACAAGTCTGCTAGATAAGCCAATAAATACTATTAAAAAAACTACAAATGATGTGAAGCTAAAAGAGCAGACAGATTCATTTGAAGCGTTGATTTTAAAATATATGCTAGATTCCGCACTAAATTTAGAAAATCCACTTTACCCAAAAGAGGCTGGAAGTGATATTTATCACTCAATGTATAAGGAAACTCTAGCAGATACCTTAAGTGGCTCGTTTGGCTATAGTGAGCTATTGTTTAATTATTTAAAAGATTTGCAGAAAGAAGCCTAGAGCTTGGAGAATCTTGAGGATATTTTCAAAGGCATTGCATTAAGTGCTAAAACACAGAATGATAAAGATTCGACTATTAAGATTCTAGATGAATTCATAAAGCAGATTGATAGAGCAGAGCGAGAATTTAGCGACTTAAAAGATGTATATGATTTGATTTTAGAGGCTTTGCCCTATCCTATATGGGTGATAAATCAAGATGGAAGCTATTTTTACTACAATTCTTATGCAAAAAAAATTGATAAAATTTTAGAGATTTGCCCTAAAGATTTTGTCGAATGTGAGATTCTATTTAATAAAGAAAATTATTTAATGCAAAAAAGTAGCAAAAATGAAAAAATTCTAATCACTGCGACAAATATCACAAATGAAAAGCAAAAAGAAAGATTGGCGTCAATGGGGCAGATTTCAGCTCATTTAGCTCACGAGATTCGTAATCCCATAGGTGCTATTGCACTTATGCTATCCCAGCTTTTAAAAAATATAGATTCTAAAAATAAGATTTATATTTTAGAGATGAAAAAGGCACTTTGGCGGGTGGAGCGCTTGATTGAGACGACTTTATTATTTTCAAAAGGTGTAAAATCTGCTAGTAATGCTTATAATAGCGAGATTATAAAAGAGAGTGTGGAAGATTCTGTAGTTTATTTTGAATATTCTAAAAATATTGATTTTATTTATGATATTAAAAGTGATATAATAGTCTGTGATAGGGAGCTTTTGGAACTATTAATGCAGAATCTTATTTTAAATGCTATTGAGGCAATTGAGGAGAGAGAGGATATTCAAAATGGTGTGATTAAGATTGAATTTTATAGAAATGATGAAGCACAGTTTCTAAAAATTTATGATAATGGATTGGATATTAGTGATACAGAGAGTGTTTTTGAGGCTTTTAAAAGCACTAAAGTTAAAGGTAATGGACTTGGACTTGCGTTATGCAAACAAATAGCACAAGCGCATAATGGTGACATTACATTTCAAGCGGGAGAAAATAAATATTTTTGCGTAAAACTTGGAATCTAGTGTTTTAAAAATTTATCTATGAAAATATAAAATTTATTATAAATTTTAATTTAAAACATAAATTAAAATAAAAACTTAATGAAAATAGTCTATGTTTTTATAAAATTTATGCTACTATTACTGCACCTAAATAATAAAAATTATTATTTAGAATCTAAATTTATACAAATCAAGGAGTAAAAATGTCAAAAGTTGTTCAAACTTTAAAACAGATTCAAGCTGATAGTATAGTTTTTTATATGAAAATTCATAATCTACATTGGAATGTAGAGGGAACATTATTTAAACCTATTCACGAAATGACAGAGGAAATTTATGATGATTTTGCAGATGTTTTTGATGATACTGCGGAGAGACTTTTACAAATAGGAGAAAAACCACTTGTTACATTAGCAGAATCTCTAAAATTATCCAAAATTAAAGAAGAGAGTGCAACTAAATTTAAAGGTGAGCAAGTATTAAAAATCATCTTAACAGATTATGAATATTTTGTAAAACAATTTAGAACTCTTTCAGATGAGGCTGATAAAGCTGGTGATACAACAACTGCAGATTATGCAAATGGAATCCTAGCAAAACTAGAAAAAAGCATTTGGATGCTTAAAGCACAGCTTGCTTAAAATATAAAAATACACATAAAAACTACTCTTAAAAAAGAGTAGTTTAATTTAAACTCTTATATAATCACTCCAATACAAACAACAAGGATTCTTATGCAGATATTAAATACAAGTAGCAAAGATTTTGATGCAAAATTTAATGAATTATTAAAACGTGGAAATATGGATATACAAAATGTCTCTAAAGTCGTGTTAGAGCTACTAAATGATATTAGAAATAATGGCAAAGATGCTTTGCTAAAACATATTAAAACTTTTGATAAGTGGAATCCGCATAGTTTTAAGGATATTGAAATTAGCCCAAAAGTTATGCAAAAGGCATATAATAATCTATCAAAAGATATGAAAAATGCACTAAATTTAGCCTATGATAGAATTATAAACTATCACTTAAAGCAAAAGAGCAAGTCGTGGATAGACTTTGAAGAAAATGGCACAATGCTGGGGCAGAAAATTACTTCTATAAATCGTGCAGGGCTTTATATCCCTGGAGGCAAAGCAGCCTATCCCAGCTCATTATTGATGAATGCGATTCCAGCTATTGTGGCGGGAGTTAAAGAGATTATGATTTGCACTCCTGCTCCAAACAATGAGATGAATGATTTGCTACTAGCTGCTATGCATATATGTGATATAAAAGAAGCTTACAAAGTTGGTGGGGCAAGTGCAATAGGTTTTATGGCGTATGGTAGCAATAATATTAAAAAAGTAGATGTTATCACAGGACCAGGAAATATTTATGTAGCGACTGCTAAAAAGCTTGTCTTTGGTGAGGTTAATATCGATATGATTGCAGGGCCAAGCGAAATAGGAATTATTGCAGATAAAGATGCAAATGCGAAGTTTATAGCACTCGATTTGCTCTCACAGGCTGAGCACGATGAGATGGCTAGCTCGATTTTAATAACTGATGATAAAGCTTTAGCTCTGAATGTTAAAGAAGAGTTAGAATCTAGCCTAAAAAAACTTAAACGTTATGAAATTACTTCAAAATCTATACAAAATAGGGCTTGTATAATAATCACAAAATCGATAGATGAGGCAGTTTCCTTGATGAATGAGATTGCCCCAGAACATTTAGAGATTATCACGAAGAATCCTAGTGATTTATTGCCATTTATTACTAATGCAGGGGCAATCTTTCTAGGAGCATACACACCAGAGGCAATAGGAGACTATATAGCAGGACCAAATCATACTTTGCCAACAGGTGGGAGTGCTAGATTCTTCTCGCCACTTAGTGTGGATAATTTTATAAAGAAAAGCTCTATTATTAGCTTTTCAAAGAGCGCAATTAAGGCTATTGGTAAAGATTGTATGCTAATTGCTGATAGTGAAGGGTTAGAAGCACACAAGAAGTCTATTGAAATTAGATTGAAATAATAAATTTAAGAAAAAATAAGGAAAAATTATGGATATATTTGATGAATTGTTAAGCGGGAATCCAATCGAACATTTAGCCAGTATCTTAAGAAATGCTCCCTTACAAGCTATACAAAACTCTTTAGAAACTTTTTTTAGCGAATATGCGATATTAAATGCCATTATTGAGGAAAATGAATTAGAATCTAAAATACCAGAATTCAAAAATAAGCTTAAAGATGATATGGAAAATCTAAAACAGGATTTATCAATCCGCCTTATGAGCGATATTTTAAGTCAAGGTGATTAAGATTCCAATCTAGCAAGAATTTAATCTTAAATATTTTTACTTTGTTTGATTTTGGCTAATTTGTGGCACTTTATTAAACAAGTAATATTTTAAAAATATATTTTAGGTTTCTATCGATGAATTTATTTTGGATTTAAAATTAGACTAATTAGTATCTTAATTATTTTACTAATTTTGATAGTCTTTTATTTTGATATAGAGGAGAAGTATTATTTAAGAAAGTAAATCCAAAAGAGGAAATATCCTTTTTGGATTTCTATCTTAAAACTTAACTGCACCAGTTGTAGCAAGAGGAATAATTCTATTTGAACC
>CAMWQM010000007.1 GCA_947176375.1 uncultured Helicobacteraceae bacterium | reverse complement strand
TTGTCTTTCGACAATTATAAGTTTAAAACAAAAATGTTAATTAAATGTCAAGAAAGGCTAAATTAAATAAAGTATTAGTTGAATGTTTCTTTTAATAATTTATTTTCATTACTTAATAAATAGCTTTATACTCTAATCCTTCAAAAATTAAATTTAGTATCTAAATAAACTCAAATACATAAACTTTAGAATCTATAAAACATTTCACATTACAAAAAAAGATTTATATAATACTCATTTTCTTAAGATTCTACTTATTCCTTTTAGTTTCCATTTCCATTTTAATTCCATAAATTATTTAAATAGATTGCGAATCTGCTATTAATCCCCACTTTTTTAGCAAGCCTATTGCAAATTTATTATCTAGAGAGCTATTGTCCTTATGATTTATAGTTAAATTGCTTCTTTGATAACTTATTTTAATATATCATAAAAATTTTTAGTAAGATATTTTCCTTCTTTTATATCAAGATGTGCAGTCAGATGGTGGTAGATGTTATTGTTATCTTTTAAATTAGCACAATCGCCTATGATAAAATATTTTCCATTAGAGAGGTTGATTATTTTGATTCGGGCTTTAGTGTGGAATCTGCTTCGATTTGAGGTAGAAATAAAGAATTTTCTATAACTTCACTACCTTTAATTCCAGCTGTCCAAATGATAATATCAGTTTTTATGGAAAGTTTTCGATTATCTTTTAGCATCTTTATTGCATTCTATAATTTAGATTCTACATTAAGTTTGATATTTTGTTTAATAGATATTTTGATGCGATGTCCGCTAGATTTTTGTTAAATATAGAGAGGTTAGGTATCACATTAATGTACGATAGAATAGTATTTTAAACTATATTTATTTAACCAGTTAGCCATAGCAAAAAAGTCAATCCCATTAAATTCCCCCACTACATACAGACAATACTAATACTAGGCGATTTGGTTTTTTTCTTTGATTAGATTGTGTAAATTAATGCAATTTTGATAGTATTAATCTAAAATGTGTATTGCCCAACTCCATTTGTTCCAAAGCTATCAAAGCTAAAACCAAATCTAAAATATCATAATGGTAACTTCCATTGTCTGTAAGCACAATATTGTGTTTGATTTCCACTATATGCTTTTGTCTAAAGCTAATTTCTTTTGGCAGAATCTCACTTAAATTAAAATATAATCTCCTTATTTTTTGCTCTGCTTACTACTTCGTGCAATAGCACGCTAACATAATGATATGGATTTTGTGGGATTAGTGTGGATATTGCTTGTTTAAAAAATATTTTTTGGTAAGTTTTTAATAAATGATAAGCTTACATATTCAGCTTCAAGCACCAATATTTCTTTCATAATTTTTACAAAAAATCAATTTTTATTAATATAGTGTCAAGCCCTACAATAGCGTGATTATAGCATATAATAAAGTATTATTGTTACTATAAGGTGAGAAAAATATTACAAAGAGTAAAAATATTAAATCAATAAAATACTTAAAAATTTTGCTAATATAATTGTAAAATTATTAAAGATAAACATTAAGATAGCATTTTAAGGAGAATAGAGAATGAGACATACATGGTCAAGTAGTATTACTTATATACTTACAACAGCAGGAGCAACCATTGGCTTTGGGGCTACATGGAGATTCCCATATCTTGTTGGAGAAAATGGTGGTGGAGCTTATGTTGTAGTATTTATACTAGCTATGATATTAATAGGGATTCCTATGATTCTAGTTGAAAATGTAATAGGCAGGAGGGCACATAAAAACTCAATAGATTCATTTTCCCCACAATATCAGCAAAAAAGTTTTTCACCTCTATGGAAGATTCTTGGGATTATGGGGATAATCGGTTGCTTTGGAATTATAGCTTATTATATGGTAATAGGAGGTTGGGTTGTTACTTACATAATAAATATAATTAATGGGAATCTAGCTCTCTCTAGTCCCATCACAAAGGAGATTACAGAAGCTTTTTATAATACAAATATAGAACATAATCCGCTAAATATTACAATCTACACAGCTATTTTTATCTTTTTTAATTGGCTTGTGCTAATAAATGGAATTTCAAATGGGATTGAGCGAGCGATGAAATTTTTAATGCCACTTTTAATGTTATGTTTGATTAGTATCGTAATTAGGAATCTAACGCTTCCAAACGCAAGTGAAGGTATTAGCTTTTATCTCACACCCGATTTTTCTAAAATTACAGCTTCATTATTTATTTCAGTTTTAGGGCAGGTATTTTTTGCTCTATCGCTTGGCTTTGGTGTTATGATTACACTCTCTTCATATTTAAATAAACAAGAAAATCTAATTAAAACGGCTGTTAGCACAGGAATCTTAAATACTATTATTGCACTTTTGGCTGGATTTATGATATTTCCATCTCTATTTAGTTTTGGATTAGCTCCAGATTCAGGACCTAGTCTAGTTTTCAAAGTGCTTCCAATAGTATTTTCAAATATGCACTTTGGCAGTATTATTGCAGTTAGCTTTTTTGTATTATTAATTATTGCTGCATTTACTACTTCAATCACACTTTATGAAGTGCTAATTACAGCTTTGCAAGAAAAGTTAAATCTAAATAGAAAATTATCTGTAAGTATTGTTTTAATCTTTACTTTTATATTTGGGAATCTCCCTTCTATTATGGCTTATGGTCCTTGGAGTGAAGTTAGAATCATTGGGAAAAATATATTTAATGCTTTTGATTGCATAAGTGGAAACATCTTTTTTGTGCTAACTGCGCTTGGCTCTGCTATTTTTGTGGGCTGGGTTTTAAAAGAAGTTGCGATAGAGGAAATATCAAATGGGACAAAAAGCAAAACTTTAATTAAGCTTTGGTTTAATTATGTAAAATATATTGTTCCAATAATTATTTTAATAGTGTTTATTAGTGGGATAAAAGACTTATTTTAAAAAAGGAGATAAAATGACTAAAAAACAAAATATAAATACAGGAGAGAAAAAATGATTATAGGTTGTCCAAAAGAAATCAAAATTCAAGAATATAGAGCGGGGCTAACTCCTGCAAATGTTAAAATGTATATAGAAGCTAGGCATAAAGTTCTAATAGAGAGCAATCTAGGCTTTGCTATTGGCTTTAGTGATGGGGAATATGAGAGAGCAGGTGCGAGTATTGTTTCAAAAGAAGATTTATTTAAACAAAGTGATATGATTATTAAAGTAAAAGAGCCGCTTGAGAGCGAATATAAGTATTTTAGAGAAAATCAAATTCTTTATACTTATCTTCATTTAGCAGCAGATAGGAATCTGGTAAATATGCTTTTAGAAAAGAAGATTCTAGGAATTGCTTATGAAACTATAAAGGTTAATAATGCCTTGCCCTGCCTTGCTCCTATGAGTGCTATTGCAGGCAGACTTAGTGTGCTAGAATCTGCAAAGTATATTCAAAAAACATTTGGTGGAGAGGGAGTTCTCTTAAGCGGAGTGCCTGGAGTTGCAAAAAGTAATATTGTGATAATTGGTGCAGGAGTGGTTGGGCTAAATGCCGCTCAAATTGCCATAGGAATAGGAGCAAATGTAACTATACTTGATATTGATATGCAAAGATTAGAATATGTAGATCATATTTTTGATATGAAAATAAATACTTTGTATAGTTCAAGGGCAAATCTGCTTTCATCTATAGAGAATGCTGATGTGGTTATTGGTGCAGTTTTGATACCAGGTGCAAAAGCTCCAAAACTAATTAAGAGAGATGATTTAAAACTTATGAAAAAAGGCTCTATTATAATAGATGTAGCGATAGACCAGGGAGGTTGCTTTGAAACTTCAAAGCCAACAACGCACAATAATCCTATTTTTGAGGTAGATTCTGTCTTACATTATTGTGTGGCAAATATGCCTGGAGCTGTGGCAAAAACTTCTACATTAGCACTAACAGATTCTACTTTAAATTATGGTTTAAGTATCGCAAAAGATGTAAAAGAGGCGATTAAATCAAATAGTGCTATATTTGAAGGAGTAAATACAATTGATGGAAAATGTGTTTATAAAGCAGTTAGCGACGCTTTTGATATTCCTTATACTCCACTAAAAAATATAATCTAAATTTTTTAAAATCTCTCACTTTAAAAGTAAGAGATTCTTACTTTTTTATTAATTTTTTAGTAGTTTAATATATTATTTAGATTTATAACAAAATAAATTTAATAATATACAATCTAGCTTACAAAATAGCAATAAAGATTCTACAGCATTTTAAAAATAGTATCTAATTTTTAAACTAAAGATCTATTTTAGATTCTAATTTATGAGCTTAATTATAGATATTTTAGTTTCTATGAGAGTGTTTAATTAAGTCCAAAGATAGAACCTAGCTTTATAAGATTCTACCAAATAGCTTTTATGAAAGTAGTTATATAATGCTCTCTGGGGCTATCTTTAGTCGATAGATTTACATATCCTCCGCCAAATTCAAGGTGCTCAAATAATATTATTGAAGCTAGAGCTGATATTTCATTATAACTACCACCAGCATATAACAAGTCAATTTTAAACTTTTCGTGTCTCGCATTGATAAAAACATACCAGCTAGATTGATTTTTATCAAAATATTTACCACTTGCATTATATTCACTAGGTGCGATTACAGAGCCATAGAATCTACTTTTATCGCCATAATATGTGAGCCTTTGAACACCATTTGCATATGTCTTATAATATCCGCCTCCTAGTTTAAACCAGTCATATCCAAACTCTTGGTCAATCCATATTAAATGCCCATCTAGATTTTTGCCTGCTAATTCATCTAAAAATGTGTATTTGAATGAAGTATTAGAATATATTGAATTTATATTGCCAAAGAATAAATCTGAGTTAAAGCCTGTGCTGATAAAATTATTTGTTACCAAATAAGTATATGGTGTGATTCTAAAAATATTTTCAATAGTAAAATCAATCCCAAAAGCTACTAAATGCTCGTTTCTATGATTATCTATATTTGAATTGTGCCGCTTATAATTCCACAAAGCATTCATTTGTCCATAAGTCTCTCGATTTATTTTTCTAAAGCTAAAAGCTTGTTCATAAGAGTATAATCCCCAGATTCTCATAAAATCAAGTGCTCTTACACTAGCAGAAATTCCCTCATTATGTCCGCTAAACCATTCATATTTAATATTGTTTGTATCGTATCGTCCTAGAGCTACTTGAAACATACTATCATTATATGCAAAATAGGCATCACTTATCACGCCTATTTGCCTATATGGCTTTTTTAAACTAGCTTGCATTTGTTCATAGATAGGATATGCAGCCCAACCTCCTAATCCTAAGGCAATACCACTATCAAATAACACATCAAAACCAACAGAAGCACTCACTCCAGCATAGCTATCTTTTGTTTGTTTGTCTAGATTCCATTGTGCTGTTATCCCAGTATGTCCCCAAGCATCAAATTCTACTGCATTAAGACAAATAGACATTAATAAAATAATTAGAATCTTTTTATACATTGTTTTCCATAATTAAAGTAAAAATAACTTCTTAACAATCGACAAAAATATTTATAAGCTAAATCTGTTCCTATAATCACAATTTTTGCAAAAATCCTTAATAATTAAGTTATTTCTAAATCCCTCTATCATTGCTTTTGTTTTGTGAGATTCTAAAATATTTTTAATAGAATCTATTTGTATATTTCCTAAAGTTAAATTTCCATTTACATCAATGCAACACGGGACTATATCACCATTTGATAAAATCCCTATATGACTTCTTAACCCATAACAAGTGCCGTGGCAAGTGTTATGGATTGTATCTAAAAATTTATTAGAATCTTGCATTTTATTATCATTTTGCCAGAAAAATATTTCTCTCAAATCAAGAATAATCTTTTTAGCAAGCCTTATTCGCTTTTGAGTGAAATCTAGTTTTATATCTTGTGATAGGTTGAATCGTCGCTTTATGATTTCTAATATTTCTCCATTTTTATCTCTATTTTGGATTCTAAGATTTATAAAAAAATCTAAATTGTTTTCTAGCTTAAATTCGCATAATCTAAATACTCTTTGTAAAAAAATATTTCTATTTGGTAGCAAATTTAGCGCATCAAGCGAGATATTGACTTGTTTTATTGGCTCTTTAAAAATACTAAAATCGCTCAAATACACCCCGCTTGTAGTTATTTCTACTTTGAGATTTGCATCTTTTGCAATTTTTAGATAAGAATTGATATTTTTCATTTTTAATGGGTCGCCTAAAATATGAAGTGTGATTAGATTTGTATATTTTTTTGCCTCATTTGTGGCAATTTTAAATAATGCAAGTGGCATTTCTCCACGCACACCTTTAGTGGTATTGCAAAAATCGCATTTTAACCCACAAATATCGCTTATTTCTATATAAATTTTTTTAAATCTCATCTTTTTAGATTTTATTTTTAGAATAAATTTTGTGGATTCTAGCTAAAATTCTGCAAATTTTTTTGGGACAAATTGGGATAAAAATTTTAAAAATCAAATGAAAATGCTAAATAACTCTGCCATTAGATATTTATTAGTTGGAATCTTAAATACAATCTTTGGCTACGGAATAATTTTTAGCCTAATGTATTTTGGATTAATTCCAGAAATAGCCAATTTTATAGGCTATACACTTGGAATCTTGCTTTCTTATATTTTAAATAAATATTTTACTTTTAAGAGCAAAAATTCGCACAAAAAAGACTTTTTTAGATTCCTCGTTTCTATGGGAATTGCTTACCTAATCAATCTAGCAGTTTTGTTTTATTGTTATAGGATTCTTGGGATTGATAAATATATTTCTACAATTATTTCAGCTTGTTTTTATACCGCAAGCGGATATATCTTAAGCAAAATTTTTGCATTTAGAGAATCTAAATAGTAGAATCCAAAAATTTTTTTAAAAAGGCTTTATATGCAAGATTCTAAACTAATTTATTTTTTACAAACTCTAATACAAAAAGAAAGTATAACTCCAAATGAATGTGGAATCTACACGCTAATAAAAGAAATTTTGTATGATTTTAAAGCTATTGAAGTTGAAAAAAATGGAGTAAAAAATCTTTTTTTATACAAAGATTTTGGCGAATTTAAAAAAGATTCCAAGCATTTATGCTTTGGTGGGCATATTGATGTGGTGCCTAGTGGTGAGGACTGGAGCCATTCTCCATTTGGCGGAGTGATTGAAAATGGAGTAATTTTTGGCAGAGGGGCACAGGATATGAAAGGTGGGGTTGCTAGTTTTATATTCGCACTAAAAGAGATTAAAAATTTTAATGGCAGGCTTTCGATACTCCTAACAAGTGATGAAGAGGGTGATGGTATTTACGGCACAAAAATTATGCTAGATGAATTAAAGAGACTTGATTTACTCCCAGATTTTGCCATTGTTGCTGAGCCAACTTGCGAAAAGATTCTAGGCGATACTATAAAAATTGGTCGTAGAGGCTCGATTAATGGAATCTTGAAATTAAGCGGGATTCAAGGGCATGTAGCATATCCAGATAAATGTCTAAATCCTATTGACTTAATTGCCCCACTTCTCTCATATCTCTCAAGCAAAGCACTTGATAGCGGAGATAACAATTTTTCTGCAAGTAAAATCATAATTACTGATATTCGCTCTGGAATGGAAGTCGTAAATGTAACGCCTAGCGACTTAAAGCTTATGTTTAATGTGAGAAATTCCCCGCTTACAGATAAAGATGCGCTTCAGAAATATATTAGTGATGTTTTTGGCGATATAAAGTTTGATTTAGAACTAAAGCAAAGCTCATATCCATTTATCACAGATTCTAAAATTTTAATTGATTCGCTCTCGAAATCAATTAAAAATACTACTTCGCTAAATCCAAATTTAAGCACGAGTGGTGGGACAAGTGATGCTAGATATTTTAGTGCTTTTGGAGTGGAAGTGGTTGAATTTGGGCTAGTGAATGATAGGATTCACGCGATTGATGAATGTGCAAACTTGCAAGATATAATCAATCTAAAAAATATTTTTGTTGATTTTATTGGGAATCTAGATTCGTATGAATAGGCTTTTTGTGGGCTATAAAAGGGCTTTTATTAGCTCAAATTCTTATTTAAACACAATTAAAAAGAAATTTAATATTAAAAAAATTGGTTATAGTGGCACACTAGACCCTTTTGCAAGCGGAATCTTAGTGCTTGCAAGTGGAAGCTACACTAGGCTTTTAAATCATATCACTTTGGAGCCAAAGGTTTATAGAGCGACTTTATGGCTTGGGGCAAAGAGTGAGAGCCTAGATATTACAAATAAAGTGGAGGTAAAGATGGTTAGTGAATTTAGTCTAGATTCTATAAATATAGTTTTAGATTCGCTTATTGGGAGGATTAATTACATTCCACCAAAATTTAGTGCTAAAAAAATAAATGGGATTCGAGCTTATAAACTAGCAAGGAGCGGTGAAAGTGTAGAGTTAAAAGAATGCAAAATGGAAATCTTTGATATTAAAGTGCTAAATTATAATCATCCATTCTTAAGCTTTGAAGTGAGTGTTAGCAAAGGAGCTTATATCCGCTCTCTTGGAGAAATTGTTGCCTCTAAATTGGGAGTAAATGGGATATTAAGTAATCTTATTAGAATAAAAGAGGGAGATTTTAGCTTTGAGGGTTATAAATTTTTAGACCCACTTTCGCTAATAAAATACCCAAAAATCGACCTAAATAGCTATTATAATGATGTTAAAAATGGCAAGGAAATTACCTTAAAACAATCTTATAAAAATACTACTTATATAGCTAATTTTGAGGATTTTTTTTCTATAATTCGTATCAATGATTATAAAAATGTAGAATATATTTTAAATAGGATTCCTAAATGTTAGTTTTATCAAGGAAGATGGACGAAGAGATTATTATTGACAATAATATAGTGATAAAAATTATTTCAATTCAAAATGGGATAGTAAAGATTGGTTTTGATGCACCACAAGATAAAGTGATACTCCGTGGTGAGCTAAAAGCTGCTATTGCTGGAGAGAATATCAAAGCTTCAAGTGATATTACGAATGAGATTGACAAACTAGCCACTTTAGGTAAAATAATCAATAATAAAAAATGACTTATCCCTCATATCCAAAAATTAATATTTGCTTTAAGATCATTTCCATTTTAGAAAATGGTTACTGCAATATTGCCTCAAGGTATGTAAAAATTAAAGACTCCTTCTTTGATACACTAGAATTTAGAACATCTCCTAGTTTTAAAATTAGAGGAAACTTTGGCTTTGCAATGGAGGAAAATATAATTTTTAAAGCAAAAGAAATTCTAAAAAAAGAGATTTTAGATTCTAGATTAGATTCCACATTAGATTCTAAAAAAGCAAGATTTTTAGAAAATTTTAGCATAGAAGTTCAAAAGAAGATTCCACTTTGCTCTGGGCTTGGAGGTGGGAGTAGCAATGCAGCCACTTATCTTTTAGCAATGAATGAGATTTTAGAGCTAGGTTTAAATAAAGCTAAATTAGGTAAAATTGCCTCTAAAATCGGGGCTGATGTAAGCTTTTTTATCTATGAATTTAGCAGTGCTAATGTATATGGCATAGGAGATAGGATAGTGGAGTTTAGTGAAACTTTGCCAAAAATTGAAATTATTACAAATCCGCTTAAATGCGAGACAAAAGCTGTATTTGATGAATTTAAAAAAAATACAGATTTTAGTGATTTAGCAGAATCTAATAATCTATTAAAGCTAGATTCTAAAAATTTGATGTTAAAGCATAATATTTGTTATCTAAATGATTTATTTGCCCCTGCGCTAAAGCTCTATCCAAATCTTAAAGAACATATAAAAGATGGTTATTTTTTTAGCGGAAGTGGGAGTAGCCTTTTTAAACTAAAGGATTAAAATGGGAATTAACAAAATAGTAGCGACAAATAAAAAAGCACATTTTGACTATCATATTATTGATACTTTAGAAGCCGGAATCGTCTTAAATGGCTCTGAAGTGAAATCTGCTAGGCTAAATAAGATAAATATCAAAGATAACTTTATTCGTATTATTAAAAACGAAGCATTCTTGTTTAACGCACATATTAGTCATTTAAGCACCACTAATAGCTATTTTAAGCCCGATGAAAAGCGAAGTAGAAAGCTACTTTTACATAAAAAAGAGATTAATAAACTTTTTGGAAGCGTTAGTCAAAAGGGTTATAGTATAGTCGCACTCAAGCTTTATTTCAATCACAAAAATAAGCTAAAAGTAGAAATCGCCCTTGTAAAAGGAAAAAAACTCTATGACAAAAGAGAGGATTTAAAGAAAAAGACTCTAGAGAGGGAAACAAAAATAGCACTAAAAAATTGGAAGTAAGTTTGCTAATTTTTTAAAGTTTAGTGATTTTTTGTTTGTGTATTTGTGGTTGTAAATTTTTATAAAATTATTTAGCGATTTTTTAGCTTGACTATTCAACCACTATCCACCTAAAACATATATAAAAAATCAACTCTAAAAAGATAGAGATTTTATAGAAAGTTTTAAGGTGGAAACTAAATTTAGATTCTGCTTTTAAAATAATTTTATTTTATCAATTTAATGTTTTAATTATTAGACAATATAGCTATTTTATCGATAGTAGCGGCTAAACTGATATTATAAAATTTAATACCAAAATATTTAAACTTTTCTAGCTATAAATCTAATTATAGTTGGATTTTCATCTTTATAGATTGCTAGATTTTTACTTTCAATCTCATATATAATTTTAAAGCTAGAATCTAGCAGTTTTTGCTTCACTTTATCAAAATCCATAAATCTTCTGTAATGATTTGTTTCTCCCTCTTGTTTGCTAATTTTTATTGATTTTTTAAACATATCATCATTAATACTTCTTGCTTCAATGAAAAACAATCCTTTTGGTTTTAATATTTTCGAGACTTGTTTAATTGTTCTGTTTTCTTGCTCTTCATTTATAGCATGTAAAGTAAAGCGACTATAAATAGCATCCATTTTTTTGTCTATTGAGTATTTGGAGAAATCTGCTGCAATAAATTTCAGATTGCTTAATTTATTGTATTTTTGTAAATATTGTATTTCATCTTCACATAAATCAAGTGCTATAACATTTATTTTATTCTTTGCAAAATAAAAGGCATCTCTGCCATTGCCACAGCCAAGCTCAAGCATATAAATAGATTCTTTGGTTTCTATGCAATTTAAAGTAGATTTTGACATTGCAAACTTAGAATCTGCCTCACTACTAGAAATAGAATTATGCTTTATATAATTTTCATAACAGAAAATAGCAAAGCTTGAAGGCTCATAGTTTAGGCGATGACTTTGATAATATTTAGTCCAATAGATTTTATTTTTCTGTATATATTTAAGCTGCTTAAGATAGTTAGCAATTTTAGCAATCACATTCATTTTTTAATCCTGCCCTATAAAATCTAGTAAAGTTTTTATTTTTGTATAGGATAGGTCAAGTTTGCCGTGATCCCATTTTTTTGCTACCATATAGTCCCCATATAAGCGATATAAACAAAAAATTGGCTTATTTGGGACAGGAAATTTATAGTTTTCAAATTCCATTTCTTTTAGTGGGAAAATATCTTCATAATCAAAAATGTGATTATAAGTTATTTCTCCTCCCTCTATCCAATAAAATTGAAACATCACTAAAGCAGGATTTGCTACATACACATCCTGTGAATTTAAGATATATTTTTTATAAGATTCATATAAAATATTTTGATGTTTTGTGATTATCTCATCATTTATGCCTTCATAAATTGGATTTTTGCTGTGTTCTATTACATTTGGAATCTTACCAGATTGATATAACTCTATTATTTTGTTTGTTAAATCTACTTTTTCATCCTCACTCAATGCTTTATTATAAAAATCTAGTGGGAAAACATCTATCATACATATTTTAAAATCACCAAAATATTTAAATATTTTTATAAACGAACAGCCAGGTTTTATCGTAGAAAAAAACTCATATTTATAGCCATTAAACTCTTTGTCTCTAAAAATATTTTGAAATTTAATATAATGTTTTCGTTCCATAACAACATCTAAATCATCGTCCCACGGGATAAACCCCTTGTGTCTTACAGCTCCTAGTAAAGTGCCATAAAATAAAAAATATTTAATATCATTTTCTTTGCATATCTTATCAAAATCTTTTAGAGCTTTTATTTTTGCAAGTTGATAGACTCTTAAAGTCCCTGTTGCAGCATTAATATTGCTAATATCAATAGTTTTATAAATCGTATCAATTTTATCAATCATATCTTGCATAACTTTATCTTGTTGTGTTATTAATTCATTGCACTGCATTATTTTTTTATAAGTTGGGCTTATTAGTTTGAAAAAACCTCGCCTTAATTGTTTTAATGTCAAGTTGTCCCTCCATATATTTTTTTAAAAATCTGTATTCTACCCCCCCCCATTAAAGTAAGCTTAAATATATTTATTTTAATTTGAGATTTTTGTGATTCTGCAGATATTTTTTAAAAATTTGTATCAATAAGATTTGATGGCATATGTTTGTTTAAACAATGGTTTTCTATAAGCTAGGTTATGCTTATTTAGTAAATATATTATTAGAAAATTTATTAATGATATATTTTATAATGTTTAATTATGGTGATCAAGAGCTATTTTAAAAAATTAAAATATTTTATTTATTAAATAATAATTTTTTTATTTGTTTAAGTAAAATTTTATTTTTTTTCTATATAATCCCAAATTCATTTTTTAAAAATGTGTTATTTAAAATTTTATAAGGCTCGATAGCTCAGTTGGTAGAGCAGAGGACTGAAAATCCTCGTGTCGGCAGTTCGATTCTGCCTCGAGCCACCATAACTTAACAATTTTTAGTAACACTTATTTTTTAAGTTGTTTAAAAATTAACCCTGTATGTTTTTGGTTAAAATGAAATTTCCTTTATATCTCCCACTTTAAAAAACTCCTCATAAATTGATTTTATGAGGAGGATTCTGTTTTCTCTTAAAGTTTTATCGCTAACATTAATCATAACTTTGTCAAAATACATTTCTAAAGCATCTTTAAAGTCTAGTAGAGCATCTATTCTATTCTGTGGTGAAGTTAAATTTAGGCTTTTAAAATCTTGCAATTTTTTATATAGATTTTTTTCCTCATCTAGTTCTAATAAATTTGTGTCAATTTCTTTTGCATCTATATCACTTAAAATATTTGCCACGCGTTTGAAAATAATTTTAAAAGCATTTTTGTGTTCGCTATTTGTGATTGAATGAAGTGCTTTTATATTTGCTATTAGCTTTGCAATATCGCTTTCATTGGCTCTTAAAGCGGCATTGATGATTGATTGATTGACTCTCAAAGCTCCCTCCATTCGCTCATAAAAGAAATTCTCAATCTTTTTGTTATCAATTTCTTTGTAATTATTTTTTAGAGATTCCAAAATCTTATTAAAATCAAAATTTATATTAAATAGCAAAATGATTTTTATTATCCCGCTTGCAGAGCGGCGCAGTGCAAATGGGTCTTTAGAACCACTTGGAATCTTATTTAGCGCAAAAAGGCTCAAAATCAAATCTAGCTTATTTGAAATGCTTATAATAGCGCCTTCAATGCAGCTTGGAACATTTGTATCTTCACCTAGTGGCAAATACTGCTCTTTTAGTGGAATCTTTAAAGCTTTATTATTTGTATAATAAGAGCTCATTATTCCTTGTAGCTCACCAAATTCTCCTACCATTTCACTTAATAAATCATTTTTAGAAATTTCAATGGAATCTAAAATAATTTTCTCACTCTCTTTGCTAATTGAGTTGTTTTGAATAATGATTTTAGCAATTTCTTTCTCTCTTTTAACTTTATCAAAAATACTACCAGAATCTTGTATAAATTCGATATTCTTTAGCCTCAAATCAGTCTCATTTTGATTAAAGCTTAATAAATCATTTTGATAGAAAAATAGCGCATCTTCAAGCCTTGCTTTTAGCACCCTCATATTTCCTTTTATTACTTCGCTAAAAGCACTTTTAATAATGCTATTGCAAACCACAATAAAGTTGTTGCTTAAGATTCCATTGCTATTGTATGTAGCAAAATATTTTTGATTGATTTTCATAGATGTTATAATCACTTCTTTTGGAAGAGCTAAAAATTTCTTATCAAATTCCCCAAGCAGTGCAGTAGGATACTCTGTGATAGCTACTATTTCATCTAGCAACTCTAAATCAAGCTCAACTTTTATGTTATTAGCTTGCTCTATTTGTTTAATCTCATTTAGAATCTTTTCTTTTCTCTCATTTTGATTGTAAATTACACCATTATTCTTTAAAAAGTTAAAATAAGATTCTAGATTCTTAATTTCTGTGTTATATTTATCTTTTATATTGCTTCTGTGCGGAATGATTGTATTGCTTTGGGTGAATTGATATTTTTTCTCTAAAGATTCTATTTTAAGAGGTTTGTTATCTAGTAGAATAAAAATATTTCTAATAGGTCTTATAAAGCTTTCTTCTACGCTTCCCCATAGCATTGATTTACCAAAATTTAAGTCCATAAGCCACTCTGAAATTATACTTTCTAGTAGTTCTCTACTTTCTTTGCCAACCTCCTCATAAGAGTAATAAAGGCACTCTTTGTTGTCTTTTAGCTTTGTTTGAACTTGATTTAGAGAAATATTCAGCTTTTTTAAGAATCCAAATGTAGCGTTTGTTGGCTCATTATTAGTATTGTAAGCAATCTCAAGTGGAGGACCAAAAAATTCTTTTGTGCTATTTGGCTGTTTTATTGGAAAATTATTTGAAGTGATAATTAACCTTCTTGGTGTCCAAAAAAGTTCAATTTCAGAATCTAAATTATATTTTTTTAGTATATTTTTAAATTTTGGCAAAATATTATTTATTTCTTTTTTTACTCCGCTAAATGGCAATTCTTCAGTAAATATTTCAATAAGTAGTGACGATGTATCCAAAATGATTTTCCTTATAAATTGGAATAGTTTTTAATGCTTTATTATAAAAAATAGAGTAAAATTTTAGCAAAATTCGAAGGTTTTTTTATATGCGATTAATTACTTTCTTTTTATTTTTTATTGTATTTTTGTATGCTACACCTACAAATAAATGTGTAGGTGTAAATGAGTTTTCACATAGCCAAAAAGAAATCATTGCTTATGCATATAATTATGGTAAAAAATATGATATGGGATACACTCTTGCAGCTATTGCGTGGCACGAATCTTGTGCAGGAGAATATAGAATGAATTTTGCAGACCCTAGTGCTGGAATCTATCACGCTTTGATTCCAGGAGTTATTCGCAGATATAAAATGTTAAAAGATACAGGATTTAATCGCAATGTAATAGGAGAGCTTCTCATTCGTGATGATGAATTTGCCTCTAAAGTCGCTATTGATGAGCTTATGTATTGGCATAAGACTAGAAATGGAAATTGGAAAGATATAATAAAATCTTATAATAAAGGTTTTAGTTGGGAGAAGAGTGAGAAAATGAATGTTTTGGCTGAAAATTATTATGAAAGCATAAAAGAAAAAAAAGAGATTCTAGAATCTTATATTCCAAAATATTTAGTTAATTTTGAATTTAAAAAGCGTCCACCTATGCTCTCCACCTTTCAATCAAATACACAAGATTCCACTAATGCAATGCAGGGAGAAAGGCTAAAAATTGCACAAAAGATACGCAAAATGGAGATTGCAAGATTAAAAGATGATGATGAAAATATCATCAAGAAGGCGCAACAAGCAAATAAATCTATAATTAGCATTTATAAAACAGATGGTGAGAATATGATTCATCAAGAAACAATCATTTTAAAACCATTCTATACAACCAAATAATGCAGATAATAAAAGTAGCTATAAATGGCTTTGGACGCATAGGAAGGGCGTTTTTTCGATTAGCATATGAAAATAATAAATCAGTAAATCAAAATAAGATTGAGGAAACTAGCAATAAAAATGATATTTTCAAAAAAATAGAATCTGCTAAATCTAGTATAAATAGCACTGAATCTATCAAGTCTAAAACTATAGAATCTAAACAAGAATCTACAAATAAAATTATAAAAATCACGCATATAAATGATGTTTCTAATTTTAGCAATCTTTCTTATCTATTAAAAAATGATACGATTTTTGGGACTTTTAACCATAAAGTAGAGCTTAGGGACAATAGGCTTTTTATTAGCAATGATAATTTTAGTGATGAGATAGATGAGATTATAGTTAGCAATGCCAATAATCCTAATGAGACAAGCTTTGGTGAAGTGGATTTAGTGCTTGAATGTAGTGGAAAATTTTTAGATACACAAAATTTAATGCCATATATTAAAAATGGTGCTAAAAAAGTGATTTTGGGTGCCCCACCAAAGGATAATATACCTATTTTTGTCTTTGGAGTGAATGAGGATAAATATAGCGGAGAGAAAATTATCTCAAATGCCTCTTGTAGCTCGAATGCAATTGCTCCTATAATTTTTGCCATAAAGCAAAAGCACCAGATTCTAGGTGGAAATATCACTACAATTCACCCATTTAATAGCGATCAAGTTTTATTAGATAACGCACATTTGAGTGATTTACGATTAAGCAGAAATGCTACGCAAAATATTTTGCCAACTAAAAGTTCAATAGGCTTTATGATCGAGCGACTTTTTGGCGATAGTGTAGGGAGATTTTATGGAGATTCTATTAGGATTCCAACTTCTATTGTTTCATTTAGCAATATTGATTTAATGCTTGAGAATAAAATTAGTAAAGATGAGATTTTGGAGTTAAATTTTAATCCTAGAATTATAGGATTTGATTTATCTATGCTTGTTTCAAGTGATTTTATCAAAGATAGCAGAAGTGCAATAATCCCGACAGATTTGATTAAAATTAATGGCAAATTATGCAGAATTAGCCTTTGGTTTGATAATGAAAGTGGTTATGCAAACAGACTTCTAGATATGGCAAAACTAATTTATAAAGCTTAATTCCATAATAGTTTTATATATTAAATGGAATTTTAAAAATAAAGTTTCATTATTTTAAGTTTTTAGGTGGAATCCGTTTAATGTGGAATCTAGCTTGTATTATTAAAATACTTTGAAATATATTTTAAATGTATGTTAGAACAACATTTTTAAAAAAGCTTAAATTTAAACAGCTAGATAAGTTTATAAATTTTCAATCATAGATTTCGTTATATATTGTTACTTAGTAAAGTTTTTAATAATTTAAGAGTTAATATATTTATAGTGCTTTGCTAGAGTTTTTTAAGTTAGATTTTTGTAAGATTTTAGAATTTTTTATGAGAGGTATTTTATGTTAGCAATCAATGGAACAGGACGGATTGGGCTTTGCACAGCAAGACTTATAGGACAAAGAAGTGATGCAGAGCTTGTTGCGATAAATAGCACAGCAGATATTGATACTTTAGTTCATCTTTTAAGATATGATTCTGTGCATGGAAGTAGTGAAGTGCAAAAAGTTGATAATCAAACTATCTCAATAGGCAATAGCAAAAATGTCAAAGTTTTGAGCGATAGAAACCCAAATAATCTTGATTTTTCTGCTTATGGTGCTACTTGTGTGATAGAATGCACCGGGAAATTTAACTCATTTGATAAAGCAAAAGCACATTTGAGGGATAATATTAAAAAAGTAGTAATCTCCGCTCCTGCTGATAATGTCGATATGTATGTTTATGGTGTAAATCATACCTCTTATAAAGGTGAAGAGATAGTCTCAAATGCTTCTTGCACCACAAACTGCCTTGCTCCGCTTGTAAAAGTTTTGCATAGCACTTTTGGTTTGGAATCTGCTTTAATGAGCACGATTCACAGCTATACAAATGACCAAAATGTTCTTGATGTAAAACATAAAGATATTCGTCGTGCGAGGGCTGCAGCGCTAAATATGATTCCAACTAGCACAGGTGCGGCAAAGGCTATTGGCAAGATTTTTCCTGAATTAAATGGCAAATTAAATGGCGTGGCTATTCGTGTTCCAACCCCAGATGTTAGCCTTGTTGATTTAAGTGCTAGATTGAGAAACAAAGTGAGCGTGGAATCTATAAATGAAGCTTTTTTAAAAGCAGAGCAAAATGATATGAAAGGCATTATTTATAATGATTTAGAGAAGCGAGTTTCAAGCGATTTTATCGGTTCAAAATACAGCTCAATTTTTATCCCTGATAAAACGATAGTAATTGATGAATTTAGTGCAAAGATTTTGGCTTGGTATGATAATGAAGTAGGATACAGCACAAGGCTAATAGATTTAAGTTTATATGTGTCAAAATGATTAAATTTAGAGAATATTTTAATAAATCATCACAAATCTATGATATAAAAAAGGATTCAATAAATGCACTATTTAGGGCAATTTGTGATGAGAGAAATAGCAATATTAGCGGTTATTACAAGCTTCCTTATGATAAAAAGTCAATTTTAGAATCTAGCTCTTATATTAAAGATAATGTAAAATTTCTAAATAATATTTCAAATCTAATAATAATAGGCATAGGTGGAAGCTCACTTGGGCTCAAGGCAATTGATACGATGTTATCGCATTTATCATATAGAAAAAATATTAATCTTAAATTTTTAGAGCACACTGACCCTATAAAGATTGAAAAATCGCTCAAAAAAATTAAATTATCAGATTCTCTTTTTATTGTTATTTCAAAGTCTGGTGGCACAATAGAGACACTTTCATTGATGAAATATGTATTAAAGAAATATAAAATTTTTAAAAATGAAGCTAATAAAAAACATTTATGTTTTATCACGGATAAGGGATCTCCAATAGAATCTTTTGGTAATTTTAAAAATATTAAAACTCTAACTATTGATAAAAATATTGGTGGTAGATTTTCGGTTTTAAGTACAATAGGGGTTTTACCCCTTATGATTTTGGGATATAGAGTTGATAAGATTCTTCTGGGTGCTAGAAAAATATCTAATAATTTTTTTGATAGAAAAGAAGAACATATCTTAAAAAAAGCCCTGTTTCTAGGGAATAATAGGGATAAATTTCATATTAATATTTTATTTTCATATTCTAGTGTTTTTAAGGATTTTAATTCTTGGTATGTGCAGCTTTGGGGCGAGAGTTTAGGTAAGTTAAATAGCTTTGGGCGTAAGACCGCACTAACGCCTATTGCATTAATTGGGAGTATTGACCAGCACTCATTTTTACAGCTAATTGTGCAAGGAGTTATGGATAAGAGTGTTACTTTTTTAAGTCTTCATCAAAAAAGTTATGAAAAGCCAAAGATTCCAAATATTAGCTTAAAGTTTTTAGAATCTAGTAATTTTGTAAATGGCTCTAGCTTCGCCTCTCTGTTACAAAAACAGCAGCTATCCACTATGGAAGCAATCCAAAAAGAGGGTGTTCCAACCGACTATATAGAAATTAAAGAGTTAAATGAGGAGAGTGTGGGAAGTTTAATAATGTATTATGAGCTCTTGACTTCAGCTGCCGGAAAAGTGTTAGATATTAATGCTTATGATCAGCCCGGTGTGGAGCTTGGTAAGAAAATATTGGTTACAAAATTTAAAGAGAAAAATAAGTAAATTTTATATTTCTATCAAGAATGAAGTTTGCGAAGATGCTTTGGAATGGTATAATAAGAATCTAGTTTTTATATTTTTTAGATTCTTTTTCTATGATCAAAACTACTTAATTTAACTTTTGCAAAAACAGCAGCTATCCACTATGGAAGCAATCCAAAAAGAGGGTATTCCAACCGATTAAAAATATAAATTTTAGCAATCAAGCACTACCTTAATCCTACTAAAGATAGATTCTATTTATTCTCTAAAAATAATTAATTTTTATTAAATTTCCTCTTGACAGACACTTGGTGTTATGCTTTAAAATTCCAGTTTTTTAAAAATTTTGATGGAGAAAAATTAGTAGTGAATAAAATATTTATTGCAATTATTATGGTTTTAATGTTTGGCTGTGAAAATAAAGAGATAGAAAAGAAAGATGATATATTAGAGGTTAGAACACTAAAGATTGTGCCAAAGGATATAAATTTAGAGTTTAGCTATCCAGCTAGATTAAAAAGTATCCATAAGGTTGATATTTATGCAAGGGTAGAGGGGCTTTTGATAGAGCAGTTTTTTAAGGAGGATAGCATTGTAAAGGAGGGTGAGAAGCTTTTTAAAATAGACCCTACAAATTATCAAAATATAGTGGATAGGAGTAAGGCGGATTTAAGCAATGCAGAGGCAAATTTTACTAAACAAAAAAGGGATTTTGAACGGGTTAGTAAGCTTTATAAGCAAGGGATTTTTACAATTGATATTTATGATGAGAGTAAATATAACTACGAAAATGCTAAAGCCCAATTAAAAAGTGCTAGGGCAAACCTTGCTAATGCTCTGCTAGATTTGAGTTACACAGATATAGTGGCTAGCATTAGCGGCAAAGTTGGCATTAGAAATTATGATACTATGAATTTAGTGGGACAAAATGTCAATAGTGTCCTTACTACAATTACGCAATTAAGCCCTATTTATGCAGAGTTTTCAATACCTTTTAGTGATTTTAGTTATTTTAATGATACTAATAATATCAACATAACCCTATCTGATGATAAATCTATAAAAGGTAAGTTAGATTTTATAGATAGCATATTAGATGAAAATACAATGACTTTGAGGGCAAGGGCAGTGCTAGATAATGATGATTTTAAGCTACTTCCAATTCAATTTGTATATCTAAATCTATCTGGCTTTTGGGTAAAAAATGCTATCTCTATCTCACAGAGTGCGATAGGGCAAGATTCTAATTCTAGTTTTGTCTTTGTGTTAGAGAATATAGATAGTAATAAAGAAGGCAGTGTTAGTGTGAGAAAAGTAGAGTTAGGAAAAAGTATAGAAAATAATGAGATTTTAATAAATAGCGGGTTAAAAGCAGGTAACATTATAATAATTGATAGCTTAAAATAAGATTAAAAATAATGATAAAGTTAAAGTTAGGGAGAAAGTAGAAAAAATGGAATCCATAGATTCTAAAAATGACGCTTTAAGATTAGATACTAGTGGGTTAGATAGAAATTTAGATTCCAAATATAATTTAGTTTTAAATAAAGATTTAGTCAAAATAGAATCTAAATATTTGGATTCCACAGATTCTAATGCCATAGCAGATTCTAGCATTGCAGCAAATTTTGTAGATTCTATTATAGCAGCTTTTAGAGATATTAAATTTAGTGTTTTAAATATGCAAGATACACCTTACTATTCAAATGCAATTATAAAATCCTAAAATAAGGAAAAATTATGTTTTCAAAGTTTTTTATAAATCGTCCAGCATTTTCTGCGGTGATTTCTATCATTATTGTGATTGCAGGGCTTTTGTGTATATTTAATCTCCCAATAGAGCAGTATCCAAAAGTTACACCCACACAAGTGATAGTAAGCGGAAGCTACCCAGGAGCAAGTGCAGAGACTATCTCTACAAGTGTGGTTAGCGTGATAGAAAATAGTATTAATGGAGTCGAGGATATGATTTATATTCAAAGCTCATCTCCATCAAGTGGAGCGAATTTTACTATTAGTGTATTTTTTAGTAATGAAGCAAATCCTGATATGGCAGTTGTAAATGTCAATAACAGAGTGCAGTCTGTCCTATCCCAACTTCCAAGTGAAGTGCAAAGACTAGGAATTAATGTGCAAAAAGGCACAACATCGGTTGTCGGGTTGTATCATATCTATTCAAATAATCCAAATCACGATAAAATTTATATCGAAAATTATGCACTTTTGAATATTGTAGATGAATTAAAGAGGATTAAGGGCATAGGCGTGGAGCTATGGAGTTTGCAAACTTATGCTATGAGGCTTTGGCTCTTACCCGATAAACTTTCAATCTATAATCTAACTCCGCTTGAAGTTATTGCTAAAGTTGAAGAGCAAAGTTCTCAATTTGCTCCTGGGAAGTTTGGTGCAGAGCCAATTTCAAATAGTCTTTTTACTTACAATATCACTACAAAGGGCTTATTTACAAGCAAAGAAGAGTTTGAAAATATTATTATCACTTCAAATGCAGATGGCTCGACTTTAAGACTAAAAGATATTGCAAAAGTTGAGCTAGGCGCACAAGAATATTTGCAAGATAATTTTTATAATGAGATTCCATCTGTGCCAATTAGAATCACTTTGCAGCCCGGGGCAAATATGCTAGAAGCAGCAAAGAATGTGGAATCTGCTATGCAAGAATTATCTAGCAAATTCCCAGATGGTATGCAATATTCAAATCCATTTCGTCCCACAGAATTTGTAGAAGCTTCTATGAAAGAGGTTTTAAAAACTTTTATTGAGGCTATAATTTTGGTTGTCGCTGTGATTTATCTATTTTTGGGAAATTTTAGGGCTACTATTATCCCTTGTGTTGCTATTCCTGTTTCAATCATAGGGACATTTGTAGGGCTTTATATCTTTGGCTTTAGTATTAATTTACTCACATTATTTGGGCTAATTCTAACTATTGGAATCGTGGTTGATGATGCAATCATTGTGATTGAAAATGTAGAAAGGATAATGCATTCAGAGCATTTAAACCCTAAAGAAGCTACGATTAAATCGATGAGAGAAATCACCTCCCCGATTATCGCAATCGTTTTGGTGCTTTCAGCTGTATTTATCCCTGTCTCGTTTATTGGAGGTTTTAGTGGGGAGATTTACAAGCAGTTTGCCATTACGATTGTAATTTCAGTGGTAATCTCTGGACTTGTTGCCTTAAGTCTTACGCCAAGCCTTTGTGCTATGTTTTTAAAGAGAAATGAAAATAAGCCAATATATATTATTTCAAAGTTTAATTATTTCTTTGAGAGGCTAACTTATAGATTTTCACGCGTAGTGGCAAATGTTATTAGGAGGGGGAATCTTGTTTATTTTGATATTTTTTGCAATCATTTTTTCTTGCTATGGTTTGTTAAAGCAGATTCCAACCTCACTCGTTCCAAATGAGGATATGGGAAATGTAATTATTCACACAATTTTGCCAGAGGGTGCTTCGCTCTCTCGCACGACAGCTGTGCAAAAGGATTTGATTGCTAAAGGAATGGAGAATCCTTTAATTAGTGAGCTAACGACAATTTCAGGATATAGTTTTTTATCTGGGAATTTTAAAAGTAATGGCGGGGTTACGTTTTATAGGCTTATCCCGTGGAATGAGCGAGAGAAAAAAGGGCAGAGCGATAGAGAGGTAATTGCAACTTTGAGTAAGGAATTAGAAAGTTATCCTAATGCAAGATTCCTCCTAGTGCAAGCCCCTACGATTATTGGGCTAGATTCAAGTGGTATAAATTTGTATGTTCAAAGTAAGGCAGGAGGAAGTTTAGAGGATTTAAAAAAATACACTGATTTACTTTTGCAAGAGGCGCAAAAAAGAGAGGAAATTAGTAATATTTTTACAAGCCTAGCAGTTGATACGCCACAATATGAAGTAACTTTAAATAGAGAGAAAGCTTCTAGCCTAGGAGTAAATATTAGTGATATTTTTAGGACTATGCAAGTTACTTTTGGAAGTTATTATGTGAATAATTTTGAGCTTTATAATAGGACTTTTAGGGTCATTGCTCAAGCTAGTGGTGATTTTAGAGCAAAACCAGAGGACTTAAGTAAGGTATTTGTAAAGTCAAGCAGTGGCAATTTAATCCCATTAAGTGAGCTTCTAACTTTTAGGAGATTGATTGGAGCGGATATTGTGAATCGTTTTAATCTCTTTCCTGCAGCAAATGTGATAGCCTATCCAAATTTTAGCTATTCTAGTGGTGATGTAATGAATATTATTGAAAAAGTGGCAGTAGAAGTTTTGCCAGAGGGATATGATATTAGCTATTCTGGTGCAAGCTATCAAGAGAGGGTAAATTCTGGCACAGGTGGTATTGCATTTGTCTTTGGGTTAATTTTTGTGTTTTTAATTTTAGTGGCACAATATGAAAAATGGCTAATACCTCTAGCTGTGCTAACTGCTGTGCCTTTTGGGGTGTTTGGTGCGATTTTAGCAGTGTTTTTAAGAGGGCTAGAAAATGATATATTCTTTCAAGTGGGACTGCTCGTGCTAATCGCCCTGTCTGCTAAAAATGCAATTTTAATAATAGAATTTGCAATGCACTCTAGAGAAATTGAGAAAAAGAGTATAGTTGCTTCTGCACTGCAAGCTGCAAAGTTAAGATTTCGCCCTATTGTTATGACTTCACTTGCTTTTAGTTTAGGAGTTTTTCCTCTTGCAATTAGTAGCGGAGCAGGGGCCTTAAGCAGGCATTCTATTGGCACAGGAGTGATTGGTGGAATGCTAGCAGCGACATTTTTAGCTATATTTTTTATTCCACTATTTTTTATATATTTTGCAAAACTTAGTGAGTGGATACAAGGAAAGAAAAAGCGCTTTTAAAGTATTTTAGCAGTTAGTTTTAGAGGCAGAATTTGTGATTAATATTCTATGTATTTTGTTTATGAGAATTATAAAAATTTAGGATTATTTTATGTAAATTAGCTTGACAAACACTAAGTGTTAGATTTTATAATATTATTTTAATTTTCAAGAAAGGTGGAAAATAAAATGAAAGAAAAAATAGAATTAAGCAGTCAAAAAAAGTGCTTTGGAGAAGAGCAGAGTGCTAGAAGAGAGTTTCTTAAAACTTCAGCAAAAGCTGGTAGTGTAGCACTTGCAAGTATGGGAATGGCAAGTGTATCAATAATAGGAGGAGGTGGAATCTTTAGCTCCCTAAAAGCAGATTCTAAATCTTCTAGCAATATAAAATCAAATGGGCTAAATGAAGCCTTAAGTGGCAAGGAGATTCCTAGCTTTGACTATGCAGCCAATAGTAAGGAATGGAAATTTAAGTACTTTAGTTTTAAACGTCATCCGATGGGAGAAAATGATATTTTAATAGAGATACTATATGCTGGAATCTGCCATAGTGATTTGCACACAGTCTCTGGCGACCACCACATGGCTATCTATCCTATGGTCCCAGGACACGAGATTGTAGGAATTGTCATTGCAGTTGGCTCCAAAGTTTCTAAATTTAAAGTTGGTGATTACGCAGGGGTAGGCTGTATGGTGAATTCTTGTGGAGAATGTGAGGCTTGCAAACAAAGTAAAGAACAATATTGCACAAATGCAAAAACCGTCTTTACTTATAATAGTAAAGATGTTTTTCATGACAATGCAATCACCTATGGAGGCTACTCAAACAATATTGTTTTAAGTGAAAAATTTGCGATAAAAGTAAGTAAAAATGCACAGATAGAGAAAGTAGCCCCACTTTTGTGTGCAGGGATTACGACTTATTCACCCATAATGTTTAGTAAAGTAAAAAGCGGACAAAAGGTTGCGGTAGCTGGGGTTGGCGGACTAGGGCATATGGCATTGCAATATATGGTACATTTGGGGGCAGAGGTTACTTGCTTTGATATTATTGATAAAAAGGATTCAGTGCTGGCACTAGGAGCAAAGGAATTTGTCAATGTCAAAAGCACTAGATTTAAGGAATTTAGCAATATATTTGATTTTATCATTAGCACGATTCCATACAAATATGACATAAATGACTATCATAAAATGCTTAAGTTTGGTGGGGAAATGGCAATCGTAGGGCTTCCTGCTCCAAAGGATGCTCCAAAACTAGATTCGCAAGAGTTTTTATGGCAGTTTCAAAATAAAAAAATCTATCCATCTTTGATAGGTGGTATCAAAGAAACTCAAGAAATGCTAGATTTTAGTGTGGAAAATAATATCTATCCAAAGGTTGAGATTATCTCTATCCAAAAGCTAGATTCTGTGTATAAAATAGTCGCAGAGGGAAAAGCTGACTTTCGCTTTGTGATAGATATGAAAAGTTTAAGCTAGATGATAAGTTTGGTCAAGAGATTGATTATAAAAAATAAGATTAGAAAATTTTTATTTAATCTATCTCAATTAAGTTTATAGAGTTGCTATTAAAAATAGATTCTAAATATTTGAATTTAGAATCTAAATCAAATTTTATTAGCAAAATTTAATTTAGAATAATACTAAAAATAAATGATCTAAAAATTATTATGGATTAAAGATAAAATGGTATTTACCACACAGGAGCAGTACAAGGGGATAGCTAGGCATAGCAAGAGAATTTGCAAAAGCTAGAGGTATACAATAAATGATATAAAATACACATAAGCACAGGCAAAATAGCTTTTTGATAGTCGGTATCAAGCCTTTAAGTGTGCAGTTTGATGTATCAAAATCACAAAGTGTTCAAGAGGTGATAGATTTTATCACGAATAGATTTGGACATCTTGATATTGTCTTAATAACGCATAAGTTCAGACCACATAAAAGCCTATGGTAGGGGATTAGCGAGGAGTAAGTTTGATAAAAATATTGCAGTTGATTTAAAAGGTGTGTGGAATTGTATACAAAGTGAAATTAAACAAATGCTATAAAAAGGCAGAGGCTTGTATTATTGATAATTCCTCTCAAAGGTGGATACTGCCTTTAGTGGGTAGGTTGCTTATTATCGCTTGTAATCACGTAGTCATAGGGCTTACAGGGATGACAGCACTTGATTGTGCCGCTAAAAATATTAGGATAAATGTCATTTTTCTAGGAGTCTATGGCACAAGAATATGACTGATAAGAAACCTGCAATGGAAGAGGGGCTTAAAAAGATGATTCCACAAAATAGGATAGGTAAGGAGCTTACGCTGTGATATGGCTAGGTAGTTATGGAGCAAGTTTTGTGCAAAGTGGATTTACGATTAAGCAATATATTAAAAATAGAATCTTGGGATATGAATATTTTTACATTTATATAAAAATATGTAAAGTTTATTTCTAATTTCTTTAATATTTTTATTAATAAGAAATGAATTTATATTATAAAAGATTAGTTTTATGAATCTATAATTTGGAAACAAGTAAGCTATATTATCTTTACTTTATTCCCATATTATAAAGATTATTTATTGAAATCCAAATGACTGCACACAGCCTATTTGATTTCTACCATTTTCCTTTGCTTTATATAAGCCTTCATCGGCTTTTTTGAGTAAATCAATATAAGTTTTTTGTGTTTTATCTCTTTGGGCTACTCCTAGAGAAACACTGCCTTCCCATACATCACTAGGAAACTCCATTCTTATTTTTGAAATTTTGCTTCTTATATGTTCTGCTAACTGCATTATATATACTAGATTTGTATTATTTGATAAAACTACTAATTCATCTCCACCAAGCCTACAAACAAAATCGTCATTCCTAACAGAATCTCTTATCGTATTTGCCACTAAAGCCAGGACTTTATCTCCTGCTTCGTGTCCTTGTGTATCATTGACATGTTTAAATTTATCGACATCTATCATAATGCAGGTTAGCGTAACTCTATCATCAAATGGCTTTTTCCACTCATTTTGTAGATATGCTACTGCAGCCCTTCTATTTCCTAATTTTGTTAGTGTGTCGGTTAGTGCCATAGCTTTTAGTGTATTATTTACCTGTTGAAGCTCTTGTGTCCTTAATGTAACTTGCTCTTCTAACGATTTGTTTAAGCTCATAAGCTTATGATTCATATTTGTCGTTCTGGTGAAAAGTTGATTTACTGCAAATAGTAGGGGTGCTACGGTTTCATCGACTATTTCTTGAACACTATTGAAAGCTTCCTGTGGCGTAGAGCCATTTTGGATAGCTGCTATTTGCTTTGCTAGAATCTTATCTGTGCCTAGAATGTGTATAGAAATCCAATTTGCTAAAAAATGGAATAAAAATTCAGGACCAATTAGCTTATTTTTAACACCATCATAGAGCTTTGAGGCTTCCTCTAAAAACATTATATGGGCTCGTTTATGCGCTTCTTGATGCCTAGAATCTATATTATGTTCAGCCATATAAGTTTCTTCATCTTTGAAATGAACTTTTGCATATAGTGCTAAATTTTCAAAATATTTATCTAGAATCTCAGGTGAAAGCACCTCTTGAGAGTATATACTTTCACCTAGCTTATTAATCATACTAACTAGCATTTTATGTTGCTCATCAACGGTGGCAATATTTGTAGTATATGACTTATTCCATTTAAAAGTTAGCATTACTAACTTCTCCCCTCCCTTTTTTTATTTTTAAATAATGAAATGAAATTATATCACATTCTACAAATAAAAATTATTAACTAGGTTAAAATTCAAATAAGAATATATTTTATTTTTATCAATAATTTTATTGCTTATTATTTTAATATATTCATCTTTGGTTGGAATCTTACCTAGTATCGCACAAACAGCCGCTAATTCAGCACTACCTAGATATACTTTAGCCCCTTTACCCATTCTATTATCAAAATTCCTTGTGCTTGTGGAGAATACCACTGCATTGTCTCTAACCCTAGCTTGATTTCCCATACATAAACTACAACCAGGTACTTCCATTCTAGCACCACTAGCACCAAATATAGAATAGTATCCCTCTTGTATGAGCTGTTTTTCGTCCATTTTTGTAGGTGGAGCAATCCAGATTCTAGTATTTAGTTGTCCTTCACCTTTTATCACTTCACCAAATGCCCTAAATAAGCCTATGTTAGTCATACAACTTCCTAAAAATACTTCATCAATTTTATGTGCTCTTTCATTTGAAGCTAGAACTTCACTTAATGTAGCTACATCATCAGGGTCATTTGGACAGGCTAAAATAGGCTCTGTAATATCTTTTAAATCAATCTCAATTATCTCTTCATATTCTGCATCAGAATCTGGTTCTAAAAGGATTGGATTGTCTATCCACTCTTGCATTTTTTTTGCTCTCTGCGCTAAAGTCTCTTTATTTTCATAACCATTTTTAATCATAGCCTCAATCAATGCTATATTTGATTTTAGGTATTCAATGATAGGCTCTTTATTTAGTCTAACGCTACAAGCAGCTGCACTTCGCTCCGCACTTGCATCGCTTAATTCAAAAGCTTGTTCTACTTTTAGATTTGGCAAACCCTCTATTTCTAAAATTTTGCCGTTGAAAATATTTTTCTTATTCTTTTTCTCAACGCTAAGCAAACCTTTTTTAATCGCATAGTATGGGATTGCATTTACCAAATCTCTTAAAGTTATACCCTCATTCATTTCACCTTTGAATCTAACTAAAATGGATTTTGGCACATCAAGTGGCATAATTCCATTTACCGCTGCAAATGCTACTAGCCCGCTTCCCGCTGGAAATGAGATTCCAATGGGGAATCTAGTGTGCGAATCTCCACCTGTGCCTAGTGTATCTGGTAAAACAAATCGATTTAGCCATGAGTGAATTACACCATCTTTTGGACGAAGGGCTACGCCACCTCTACTTGTGATGAAATTTGGCAGTGTCGCTTGAAGTGAAATATCAGCTGATTTTGGATATGCTGCTGTGTGGCAAAAGCTTTGCATAACAAAATCTGTGCAGAATTTTAATGCCGCCATTTCTTTTATTTCATCTCTTGTCATTGCTCCTGTGGTGTCTTGAGAGCCAACGGTTGTGGTTATTGGCTCGCAATATTCACCTGCTCTAACTCCCTCTTTGCCACAAGCTTTGCCTATTATTTTTTGAGCTAGAGTATAACCTCTGTTTGATTGTTTTGGTGGAGTTGGTTTTGCAAATAGATTTTCTTCTTCTAAATTTAGAAAAGCTCTTGCTTTATTCGTTAATTTTCTACCGATAATTAGATTTATTCTGCTGCCTGCACGCATTTCATCAAAGATTGTAGGAGGAGTTAGATTAAATTTTGATATTTCTTTGCCATCTTTTTCAATCACACCTTTATATGGATAGATTGTGATTCTATCACCCTCTTTTATATTGCTAACATCAGCGACTATTGGCAAACAACCACTGTCTTGACAAGTATTAAAAAATATAGGTGCAATCACTCCGCCAATTACGATTCCACCACTCTTTTTGTTTGGGATAAATGGAATCTCATTACCAAAATGCCACATTATGGAATTACAAGCAGATTTCCTAGAGCTTCCTGTTCCTACTACATCACCTACATAAGCTACTTTTCCTTTTGATTTAATGGAATCTAGTCTTTCTTTTGTATTTTGTATTCTATTTTTTAGCATAGCTTGTGCGTGAAGTGGAATATCACTTCTTGTAAAAGCATCACTAGCTGGGCTTAAATCATCAGTATTTGTCTCTCCATCAATCTTTAGTGCTACTAGTTCGATTTTTTCTTCTAGCGGTTTTTTTGCTAAAAACCATTCTGCATTTGCCCAAGATTCTATAACTTCTTTTGCATAGGAATTGCTTTTGCTAAGCTCTGCGATAATATCGAAATTATCATATACGAAAATCAAATGTTTTAAGATATCTGCAGAATCTTTGGCTATTTCATTATCATTTAGAGCATAAATTAATGGTTCTATATTATATCCGCCAACCATTGTTCCTAGAATCTTGATAGCTTCTTTTTTGCAAATAGATTCTACCTTTATCTTGCCTTTTACTATATCTCCTAAAAATTGGGCTTTTATTTTAGTACTATCATCAACACCTGGTGAGATTCGATTTATTAGCAAATCTTTTGCAAACTCTACTTCTTTGTTACTTTTTAATAATTCTATTACACTTTTTGTATCATCTGTGTTTAATGGCAGTGGAGGGATGTTTTCTTTTGATCTTGTATTTACTTGCTCTAAATATTTGTCTTTGAATTCCATATTAGCTCCTTAAAAATTTAAATCTTTTAGAATATATGCTTAAAATAAACAACTTGCTATGATATAATAGATTGCTTTAAGCATAAATTATTTAAAGGAATAATGATGAAAATTTTTCAAAATGTAACTGAAATGATAGGCAATACTCCAATTTTAAAAATTAATAATATTAATACAGAGGCAAACATATTTGTAAAATGTGAGTTTATGAATCCACTAAGTTCTATAAAGGATAGAATCTCTTATGCGATGATTAAAGATGCGCTAGATTCTGGTGTTATTTCAAAAGGTAGCACAATAATTGAGCCAACAAGTGGAAATACAGGCGTTGGGCTTGCTGGTTTATGTGCATCTTTAGGGCTAAAGCTAATTATTACTATGCCAGAATCTATGAGTATAGAGCGAAGAAGACTTATTTCTATATTTGGTGCAAAGTTAGAGCTAACTCCTAAAGAAAAGGGAATGAAAGGTGCGATAGAGCGAGCAAATGAGCTTCAAAAAAGCATTCCAAATTCTATCATTTTAGACCAGTTTTCAAACCCTGCAAATCCAGCAATCCACAAGCAAACAACTGCAAAAGAGATTTTAGAATCTTTTGGTGAAACTAAAATAGATGTTTTTGTAGCAGGAGTTGGTACAGGTGGAAGTTTAAGCGGAGTTGGTGAGGTGTTAAAAGAAAAAAATAAAGATATTGAAATTTATGCAGTAGAACCAAGTGATAGCCCAGTTTTAAGTGGTGGCAATCCAGGAGTGCATAAGATTCAAGGTATCGGTGCAGGATTTGTGCCAAAAAATCTAAATACTAATATTTATAAAGATATTATCAAAATAGATTCTAATAGCGCATTCCTTGCAGCAAGGGAGTTAGCAAGAAAAGAGGGACTATTAGTTGGAATCTCATCAGGTGGAAATTTCTTTGCAGCAAAAGAATTAGCAAAAAAATATCCAAATAAAAATATTCTTACAATCCTAAATGATACAGGTGAAAGATACCTCAGTACAGAATTATTTGAGTAGAATCTAAATAATTTTTTAGAAGCCTAAAGTTTAAAGTTTTATGTATTTTAGGCTTTATTTAAACTTTAAGATAAGCTACTTTTTAATATCTTTTATAATGAGCTATCTATCTGCTGTGGTAGTTTAAAATGATGTTTAAATAAAATTAGCTTATCTTATGCTATTCTTTTTTAGCTTGTTTAATCAAATCTTCACTATTAAAATATTACAATTTGAGCTATAAAATTTCTAGTTTTTTAAGGATTCTACTAATATGTTGATAACAATTTTATGTGGTGGGAGTGGCACTAGGTTGTGGCCACTTTCTAGGGAATTATTACCAAAGCAATTTGTGAAACTAATAGATGATACTTCATTATTTCAAAAGACTATTATTAGGAATTTTGATTTAAGTGATAGTTTTCAAATAATCACAAATGAAGGGCATTATTTTCTAGCCCAAGATGAAATAGAAAATATAGAAATAAATAATATGCAAAGCGAAAAGCAAAATAAAAAATATAGATATATTTTAGAAAGTTTGCCTAAAAATACAGCTCCTGCACTGCTTTTTAGCGCATTAAGTGTGAATAGAGATGAAATTATTCTAGCTTTGCCAAGCGATCATATAATCAAAGATGAAAAAAAATATATAAAATCCGTCAATGAGGCAGTCGCTCTAGCTAAAGATGATTTTATAGTTTTATTTGGAATCAAGCCCACAACGCCACATACAGGATATGGATATATAAAAGATAGTAGCAGTGGTTTGGAATTTATCGAAAAACCAGATATTGTGAGGGCAACAGAGTATCTAAAAGAGGGAGAATATTTTTGGAATAGTGGAATGTTTTGTTTCAAGGCTGGTGTTTTGATAGATGAATTTAAAATATATCAAGATAAATTGCTAAAAGCTTGTAAAAATGCCTTTAAAAATGCTTTTAACGAAAATAATATTATTCGGTTAAATCCCAAAGATATGCAAGATATTGAGGATATTAGCATTGATTATGCGATTATGGAAAAATCAAAAAAACTAAAATTAATAAAGACAGATTTTAAATGGAATGATGTAGGAAGCTTTGATGCCCTAAAAGATGAGTATAAAAAAGATAGTAATAATAATGTGCTAAATTCAAATTTAATCGCACTAGATTCTAAAAATAATTTTATTTTATCAAATAAAACTACCGCTACGATAGGAGTTAGCGACTTAATTGTGATTGATACAGAGGATTGTCTTTTAATCAGCAAAGATGGTGAGAGCCAAAGAGTAAGAGATATAGTTAAGATTCTAAAATCAAACAATAGTGATTTATGTAAAATTCATCGTAAGGCTTATCGTCCGTGGGGAAGCTATGATGTGCTACTCGAAGGAAATGGCTATAAAATTAAGCAGATTATTGTAAAGCCACAAAAACGATTAAGTTTGCAGAAACATTTTCATAGGAATGAGCATTGGATTGTGGTGAGTGGAAGTGCGATTGTTTGCATAGAGGAGAGGGAATTTATTTTAAAAGCAAATGAAAGCACCTATATTCCTATGGGAAATGTGCATAGATTAGAAAATCCTGGAAAAATTGATTTAGTGATGATAGAAGTGCAAGTTGGCGAATATTTGGGCGAAGATGATATTGTCCGCTTGGAAGATGATTTTAATAGAAATTAAAATTTGATTCTAGTTAGATTATTTGTAAAATAGCTTTTCTAAATTTATTATTTTTATAACAAGTTATAAAATATTTGTAATTTAAATTTGATATTTCTATAATAATTAAGATTTCGCTTTTTATGGTTACTAAAAATAATTATTTAAAGATTCCAAACTTTTAGATTCTAGATTCTTTGAAGATTTTAAAATTTGTCTTTTTAGATTCTTGGAATCCAAAAATTAAATTTAAAATTATTTCATATTAGAATCATTAAGTTTTGCAAAAATTTAATTATTCATTATTGATGTTTTTTATAAAAGCTAAATTTTTAATTCTAAATTTATTTGAAATTAAAGATTAAACGATAGAATCACAAGTTTAAAATCAATATTAAGGTTAAATATTATGAAAAAAGGAATTCACCCAGAATATGTCCCTTGTAAAGTAACTTGCGTAACAAGTGGAAAAACAATTGAAGTTTTAAGCAATAAAAGTGAAATGAAAATTGATATATCATCATTTTGCCATCCATTTTACACAGGCTCTGATAAAATCACTGATAGTGCTGGAAGAGTAGAAAAGTTCAAACAAAAATATAAAATGAAATAAATTGCTCTATCTACTTGCCACACCGATAGGTAATATAAGTGATATTACATTTAGGGCGATAGAAATTTTGCAATCCTGTGATGAGATTCTATGTGAGGATACTAGGATTGCAAAAAAACTTATCTCACTTCTAAATTCACGAAAAATGTTACAAAAAAGTGATTATAACTTCATATCTTTGCACTCACACAATGAAGATTTTAGGATTAGTGAGCTAGGAGTTGGCTTCTTTAAAAAAAATGTAGTTTTTATGAGTGATGCAGGAATGCCTTGTATTAGTGACCCAGGCGCAAAGCTAGTAAAATTTATGCAAGAAAATAATTTAGAATACAGCATTATTCCAGGTGTTAGCAGCCTATTAAGTGCATTTGCATTAAGTGGATTTGAGCTAAATAATAAAAATCTAATTTTCCACGCATTCTTGCCACATAAATTGCAAGAAAAAGGTAGAATCTTAAATGAGATTCTAAATAACAATTCCATAAATGTCTTTTTTGAATCCACACATAGAATCTTAGAAACTATTAATCTTTTAGATTCTATTGCACCAAATAATGATATTTTTGTAGCTAAAGAAATTACTAAAATATATGAAAAATTTTATTTTGGTAAGGTTGGTGAAGTCGCAAAGCAGATACAGAAATCTAATATCAATGGCGAGTGGGTTATAGTAATTCAAAGTGAGAGTAGAGAGGAAAAAACTCTAAATGCAAATGATATATCCTCTATGTCGCTTCCTCCAAAAATCAAGGCAAAGCTACTCTCAAAGCTAGTGAATAAAAGTGCTGAAAGCATTTACAATGAGATTATTAAGGGAAATATATGATAATCTATGGCAAACAGACTTGTTTTTATGTCTTACAAAAACACAGCAATATAATTGAAGAAATCTATTTCGAAAAAGAGATTCCAAAAGATATTTTTAGACAATTTTTAGCGCTAAATAAGCCTATTATAAGACTAGATTCTAAAAAAGCTCAAGCACTTGCAAAAGGTGGAAATCATCAAGGATATTTGCTAAAAATTAATTTTAAAGCGGAATCTAGCTTTAAAATTTTGAAAGATTCTAGTAAAATTATAGTCATTGTTGGAATTAGTGATATTGGCAATATAGGCTCAATATTTCGCACAGCATACGCTTTTGGAATAGATGGAATAATCTCTACAAGCAAATTTAATGAAAATGGTGTTGCACGAGTAAGCAGCGGGGCTTTTTTCGATATGCCTTATGTTGTTTATAAAGATTATTTAAGCTTGGCTAATGAGCTTAAAATGAGTGGTTTTAAGCTCATTGGCTCTAGTGCTAATGAAGTGGATTCTAACAATAATATATGTTTTAATAAATGGGCTTTATTTTTAGGCAGTGAAGGAGATGGTTTGCCAAATAGATTGCTTAAGAGAATGGATAGTATTTTATCTATCAAAATGCAGAATTTTGATTCTCTAAATGTATCCGTGGCGGCAGGAATCTTAACATACAGGATGGTAACAAATGGAATGTATTGAATTTTTAAAAAAATTAGACATTAAAGAAGTCAGTTTAAAAACACGCATTACGCAAGATAAATTGAAAAGTATTATTGAATGTGAATTTGATAATTTTGACAAGATTAAAGCAAAAGGTTTTAGCCAGATTATACAAAGAGAATTTAAAATTGATATGCAAGAGTGGCTAAAAGCTTATGAGGAACATCATAGGAAACAGGAAGCCATAGAAGCAATAAATAATATAGGTAATAAAGAAATAGAAGATGATGTCTATGATAATATCACAAGTGAAAAGATATATATCGCAGTTGAAGAAAAAAAAGATAGGTCTTATTTAAAGCTATTTGCCTTTTTAGCAATACTTGTGCTTGCATTTGTGGTCTATTTTATTTATAACAATGTATTTAGCACAAAGGATTTATCAACCACAAATACAAGTAATACTAATAATATGCAAGATTTTAAAGAAAACAATGCTGTTACAGAGGAAAATACACAAGATTTGCAGTCTTTAGAAATATCTCAAGAATCTATCCAAAATAATGCAACTATTCCAAATCAAACAGATGATATTTTGGAATCTGATGCTTTAAAGCAAGAGCAAAATATTAATCAAAATTTAAATGAAGTGGAATTTAATATAGTAGAATCTAATGCAGATCAATCTAGTGCTTCTAAACCAAATACTACCGAATCTAGCACCACACAATCAAATTCAATAGAATCTAAAGAATCTAATTCACAAGAGCTTGTATTAAATATTAGCGAAATTACATTTATCCCAAAAGAGCCGCTTTGGATAGGAGTAATTGATTTGCAAACCTATAAAAAAAAGCAACTCTCAACTTCTAGTCGATATAATATTAAATTAGATAATAATAAGCTTATACGCACAGGACATAGCCATTTTAGTCTAACATCACCAAATGGATTTTCTAAAAATTATATTGGTGGGGATAATAAATATTTTCTATATACAAATGAAGATGGTTTTAAAGAGATTGACAAAGCAAAATTTTTGAGTTTAAATAAAGGTGAAGAGTGGTGAGAATATTTAGTATTTTATTGTTAAGTGGAATCTTGTTTCAATCTATCTATGCAGATATGATAGATTCTAAAATCATCAATTTGATTGGTGAAAGCTCATATAATCGCAATAAAAACTATATAAATAAACTCTTTGTGAATAAAAATAGTTTTTATAAAAATGGCTATTTGAATATGTATAAAGTTATTTCTTTGCTTCAAAATAATGGATTACTTAATTTAAAATTTGGTAAACCGCAGGAATTAAATGTGATTTTTATTTCTCAAACAAGCCCTATTTTTTTAATTAAATCTATAAATAGAGCACTTTCACATATGGGCTATTCATATTGGACACCTAGCGAAGTGGTTTATGAAGAAGAAACCTCAAAGCTAAAGATTTCACTTATTACTGAACATATAATAGACCCTATTTTATTACTAAATGAGCTTTCTAAAAGTGGGTTTGCCCTAGTTGATATCAATCAAATATCTAATGTAGAGTGGGAATATAATCTAGCCTTAATCAATTCTAAAATGCCAAATTCTACATTTGTTGCTAAAGGAAATAGTCTAAATATTTATGAGGTTAGTGGCGAGTATTGGATAGAGGTTGGGAATAGCGGTAGATTAGAGATTTCTAGTTTAAATAATAAAAGTTTTAATCCCAAAATTATATTTTTTGATAGGAATCTAAATATCATCGATATTCAGGAATTAAGCAGGCGGAGTAATGCTAATGTAAATATTGTTGATAATACAAAATTTATTCAAATAAAAGATTCCATCTTTGCAGGTAATATAAAAAATGGTATTAATGTAAGATTGAGATAAAATTAAAAATAGTCGATAAAGAGGGCAAAATGTTTGATGAGATAGAATTTGATAAGATTAAGAGGCTACCAAAGTATGTTTTTGCAAGTATTAATGAAATTAAGCTAAAAATGAGGCAAGGTGGGGAAGATATAATAGATTTTAGTATGGGGAATCCAAGCGGAGCTACACCACAGCGCATTATTGATAAATTATGCGAATCTGTTAAAAAAAGTAAGAATCACGGATATTCTGCAAGTAAGGGAATCTACAAGCTTCGCCTTGCGATTAGTAAATGGTATGAGCGTAAATATGGAGTTAGATTCGACCCAGATGTAGAAGTTTGTGCTACTATGGGTTCAAAAGAGGGCTATGTGCATTTGATTCAGGCTATAACAAATCCAGGAGATAATGCTATCGTGTGTGCTCCCGCGTATCCTATACATTACTATGCTTTTATTTTAAATGGAGCAAATGTAATTAATCTTCCGATAAAATGGGATAATAATATGAAGTTAGATTATGAATCCTATTTTATCGATTTGAAAAAAAGCATTAAAAGTGCCTTTCCAAAGCCAAAGTTTGTGGTTGTAAATTTCCCACACAATCCCACTACTACCATTGTTAATAAAGATTTTTATGAGAGATTAGTAGAGCTTGCAAAAAAAGAGAGATTTTATATCATTAGCGATATTGCCTATGCAGAACTTTGCTTTGGAGGCTATAAAACACCATCAATATTTGAAGTAGATGGTGCAAAAGATGTTGCCGTGGAGACTTATACACTTTCTAAAAGTTATAATATGGCTGGCTGGAGGGTTGGCTTTGTAGTTGGAAATAAAAAGATGATTGAGGCTTTGCAAAAAATTAAAAGTTGGATTGATTATGGTATGCACACTTCCACACAAGTTGCTGCTACAATCGCACTTGATGGGACACAAGATTGTGTAGAAGAGATTAAAAATCAATACGAACATAGAATGAGAGTTTTAATTGATAGTTTTAGTAATGCTGGCTGGGAGCTTCAAATGCCACAAGCAAGTATGTTTATATGGGCTAAGATTCCACAAAGATTCGAACATTTGGGAAGTTTAGATTTCTGCACGCAAATTTTGCAAAAAGCAAATGTGGCTTTTAGCCCTGGAATTGGATTTGGCGATAGCGGTGAGGGATATGTGCGCATAGCATTAATTGAAAATGACAAGAGAATTCGTCAAGCTGCAAAAAACATAAAGAATTTTTTTAAAAATTATTCTTAAAAGGCAAAATATTGAAAAATATAAATGTAGGAATTATTGGTGTAGGCGTGGTTGGGAGTGCTACTGCACTTCTAATTGAGGAGAATAAAGATATAATCAAAGCTAGAGCTGGGGCTAGCATTAGAATCAAGAAAGGCGTTGTAAAGGATATTAGCAGAACTGATAAAAGAGTTAAGATTCCACTTACCACAAACATTGATGATGTTTTAGAAGATGATGAAATTGATGTGGTAATTGAGCTTATGGGTGGGATCGATTTAGCCTATGAGGTTGCAAAAAAGGCATTGAGTAATAAAAAAGCTGTAATCACTGCAAATAAGGCAATGCTAGCATATCACAGATATGATTTACAAAAAATTGCAAATGGCATTCCTATATGTTTTGAAGCAAGTGTTGCAGGTGGGATTCCAATTATCAAGGCGTTGCGTGATGGTTTGAGTTCTAATCATATCTTAAGTATTAGAGGGATTTTGAATGGGACTTGTAATTATATTCTAACAAAAATGAGTAATGAGAGTATTAGCTTTGAAACTTGCTTAAAAGAAGCGCAGAATCTAGGCTATGCAGAGGCGAATCCTAGTCTTGATATTAGCGGAATGGACACAGCACATAAGCTTTTAATTCTCTCTTCTATTGCCTACGGGATTGACGCAAAGCCAGAGGATATTTTAGTAGAGGGGATTGAGAGCGTTTCGCAAGATGATATATTTTTTGCAAATGAGTTCAATTACACGATCAAACTACTTGCAATAGCCAAAAAAGTTAATGATGAGGTTGAGTTAAGGGTTCATTTAGCAATGATTGATAAAAATGAGATGATTAGCAAAGTTTCTGGTGTAATGAATGGTATAAGTGTGATTGGTGATAAAGTAGGTGAGACAATGTATTATGGCGCTGGGGCGGGTGGAGATGCGACAGCAAGTGCAGTTGTTAGTGATTTAATAGAAATAGCAAGGAGTAAATCTTCACCTATGCTTGGCTTTAAGCGGTCACTTGAGAGCGGATTGAAGTTAAAAGAAATTTCTAGTATAGAGAGCAGATATTATATCCGCTTAAAAGCTCTTGATAAAGCAGGAACTATGGCTAAAATAACTTCAATTTTGGGAGAATGTGGCATCTCAATTAAAATGCTACTACAAAGAGAATCTACTGATAAAAATTATGCTACTTTACTCCTTTCTACACACAAAAGTAATGAAGCAAATATTAAAAAAGCGCTATATTCTATCTCCAAACTTGAAGTGATAACAGACAAACCATTTATGATAAGGATTGAGGGATAATATTAAAGGAGAGATTTGCTAGAGAAATTTTATGAAAGAGCTCTTTATAAATTGCTAATAATATTTATGATAATGCTAGAGTGATGGTTTTAACAAGATTATATAAACTTATTGTTAGGCTGGTAATGTGGATAATAGTGGAGAGGATGCAGCATTCTATACTTATAAAGCATTTTAAGCCACCAATTACATATTTTATGTAGATGTAATGTCGGAAATTATTTGGAATTAATCTTTGAAAAACTAAATGAAAATAAACATATTTTTCAAAATGGGAGCAAAGAATTAATCAATATGGCAGAATCTTTTTGATAGCAAGATTAAGGCTTTAGAAAATGAGTTAAAAATTTTCATAAAAGCAAATAGAAACTTAGTTGGTAACTTTCAAATTATAATATGATAAATACCCTAAATAAAAACATTTAAAATTGCAATAATTTGGCTAATCAAAATATTTTTTTAATCATTGAGATACAAAAAAGACTCTTTATTATAATATCAAAGGTTCTGGTTTCTTCTCTTCTAAAAGAAAATTAGAGTATCGTAATATTCTATTTGAATAAAGCAAGAGTGTGAAAATTATAACTATTGATAATTATGTAAGATGCCATAAATTTTATATATTCATTTTTTGAAAATAGATATAGAAGGACACAAGTTTAATGCACTAAATGGAGTATTAGGAATATTTGAGAAAGATTCTATTCATAAGTTACATTTTGAGTTTGGTGGGTGTAACATCGATACACGCACATTTTTCAGGATTTTGGTATTTTTTAAAGAATACTCTATGCAAATATATAGAATCTTGCCTAGTAAATCTATTTCCTATTAAAATTTACAGCGATATTTGTGAGTAGTTTGTAACCACAAACTACATAGTTTTAAAGAAAAATACTAGTGACAATATTTGATCAATTATTTTAAGATAGCTTTGTTTATATTCTATTAAAAGTGAAATATATAAATAAAGCTTTGGATAGAGGTATTAGATTTACAATATTTTTTAAAAGGTAGAATCTAAATATTTTGTCTTTGTAGGCAGGGGGCGAAGCAAATATACTAATTGTGGTTTCTAAAGCAATTGCATAGCTTTTAGAGCAATAAAAATTTAGATTTTATTTATCTTGTTATTTTTGAGCATAGTAAAAAAGAGAATCTAGAAAAAATCTAACAATAAATAGATTTGATATGATATAAGTAGAATGAATTATTTCCAAAGTATATCGGGATTCTAATAATTTAAAATAAATAAAATAGCTTTGGCAGAATAAAACTAGATTGTTGATTTAACAATACCATTTATTTTGTATTTTGCATATTTAAGTAAGATCCTTCTCTCATTTGGGAGGGTTTTAGAATATAAATGCAGGGATAAAATATTTTTAACTTTTCTTATTTTGCTTCTGCTAAATCCAGCTTTTAGTAAGTCATTGCCATTAATTGAGAGCTTTTGATTAAGAGTTTTTGCCCTAAAAACTTTTTTAAAAATTATATTTTTTTTATTCAAAGCAATTTTTATACAAAGTGCAATGAAAATATATTTAATATCAAATTCCACCCTCAAATGTGCAAAAAAATGCCTTTTATCTTTAATCTTTCGTATATATTTAAATCGATTAAAAATATTTCTTATTATTTCTATTTCATTTTTTAGATTCTTATTTATGAAATCCAAATTATCAAATATTAAAAACAAAGCATAGATTCTGTAATTTAGTGGAATCTTATTTAGATTTTTTGGGATAAATTTAATATCTAAAATATTGTGATTTTTAATCAGCTTTAGAGCTGCTTTAGGATTGATTCCATTTAGTATTTTTATTATTTCAGCCCTAAAACGTTCTATTTTGATATTTTTTAGCAAATCTTTTTTTTCTACTACGGCTTGGAAAGTTTTATTATGGATATTGAAATCTAGTTTTGAAACAAAACTAAAAGCACGCAGGATTCTAAGAGAATCTTCGCTAAATCTATCTTTTGGGTTGCCTATACAGCGGATTACACCATTTTTTAAATCACTCAAACAATTAAATTCATCAATCAATCTATCTTCAAAAATATCATAAGCAATGGCATTTATGCTAAAATCCCGCCTTTTTAAATCCTCTAAAATATCTTTTTTAAAAATTATATTGCTTGGATGGCGATTGTCCTCATATCCGCTCTCACTTCTAAAAGTGGTAATTTCAAAATAGATTCCATTTATATTGACACCTATTGTTCCGTATTTTGCACCTATTTTAAATAGTTTATAATTTTTCAAAATATGGCAAGTTTCCTCTGGCAAGGCAGGAGTTGTAAAATCAAAATCATTTGGAATCTTATTTAGATAAAAGTCCCTAACAGATCCACCAACCAAATAAATTTTAACATTAGCTTTTAAGAAAAGTTCGACTAAAAGCAATGCTTCTTTTGGGAGTTTGTGAAAAATCTTATTTTTCAATTTTTTTCAAATATCCCTCTTGCACTAATGCTTTGATAACTTCATTTGCTATCGGTGTAGCAGTTTGTGAAGCATAATAGCTACTTTTTGCACTAGATTCAAAGACAACCACTCCTATTGTATAGCTTGATTTGTCATCTTTTGCGAATCCAAAAAATGAGCCTATGTATTTGTCGCCATATTTGCCACCTATTGCTACTCTTGCTGTTCCTGTTTTACCACCTACTATAACCCCATCTACTTTTGTTTGTTTTGCTGTTCCTTGCTCAACCGTCTTAATGAGCGTTTTTTGCATAGTATCAGCGCTATAAACATTTAGTATCTTAATTTTATCATTTGGCTTATGTATATCTAACTTTTGTCCATTAGAGCTAATTGTATAATCCTTTAAATATGGAGTAATCAAATATCCGCCATTCGCAAAAATCGCATAAGCACGAAGCATTTGGATAAAAGTCGCTCTCATTCCATAACCATAAGAAATACTACCTTTATAGACATATGAATTTAGCATTGCTTGAGAGGGTAATAAACCATTTTTTTCATATGGCAAGTCTATATTTGTAGGGATTGAGAATCCAAATGCCTGCAAACCACTATAATAAGTCTTTGCACTTAATCTTTGTGCCATTTGCGTCATACCGACATTGCTTGAAATTACAATAATATTCTCCGCACTTGCATACTGCCTCTTAATTTCATCTCTAATGGTGTATTTGCCTAGTTTATAGGTTCCATTATTTAGGTTAAAAATCTCATTTGGATTAATCAATCGCTTTTCTAGCAAAATCGCATAAACTATTGGTTTCATAATACTTCCGGGCTCAAAAGAAAGCTCGACAAAATTAGAATTAAGTTTTGAGTAGTCATTTTGTTTGATATTCTTTGGGTCGAATCTTTGTGATGAAGCAAGTGCTAGAATCTTACCACTATTTGAATCTATAATTCCAACGACTACTTCTTTTGCATCTAGCCCTAGAGCTGCTTCATCTATGATATTTTCAATCTTTTTTTGTAATTTTAATGGAATGGTTAGCACAACACTTCTGCCATCAATTCTTTGCTTGATGACTGCATCTTTTTGCAGCACGATATTAAAGCCTATATCCCTATCGCCTTTGTAGAATCCATCTTGTTTGGAATCTAAAGTTTCATTATAAAATTTTTCAATTCCCTTTATTCCCTCTGGTTTTGTATAGCCATTTGTTTCAAGTTTATTTGTGTAGCCTAAAATTGGCTCTATCACATCTTTATATAAATAATCTCTGCTTTCTCCACTAATTTCAATATCTAGTCCAGATTTAGGAAAAACTCTGCCATTTTCTTCATAAGATTGAAAGATTCCATTTCGTATCAATTTGGTATTTAGTTCTCTTAAGTTTAGCGCAGTTTTTGGGCTAACATTATAAGAAAGTATTATGTTACCCCTTCCTTTCAGCCTTTCTCTTATGTATTCCTCGTTTTCTCCGCTATATATTGAAAAAAGGCGAATAAAAAGTTCTATTTTATCTTTATTAATGCTATTTTTCATAACACTAACTTTGTATAGATTCTTGCTACTTGCAAGATTAAATCCATCACTACTATAAATTGTCCCTCTTTGGGAAATCTCTTTTTTTGAAACTTCTAAAGTTGGAAGCTTTCTATTTGATGTTATATTGTAATATAGGGCTATGAAAAATATGCCTAGAAGTAAAATTAATATTAAAAATAAAACTACAATACTACTAGATCGGTCAATTTTTTTTAAATCTTTGCTTTGAGTGTTGTTTAGTTCTTTTGTTAAATCCTCATCAAAATTAATATTAAAATCTAAATCACTATAATCTTGCATTCACAAAAGCTTTAAATTTACTATATTTGTGTTCTTAAAATCTCTTTATAAGCATTAATAGCTTTGTTTCTCACCTCAAGCATTACTTTCATACTTGTTTCTGCCTTTCCTATTGCTATTGCTGCTTGATGTAAATCTTTAATATTCCCTGTTGCAATATCACTTAATGCTTGTTCAGAAGTCTTTTGCTGTGTATTTACCTCATCAAATGCTTCTTTCATTGTATCCATAAAGTTTTTTGTTGGGGTATTGCTAGGATTTTGCTTTTTAATGGAATCTAAATTTCCTATTTGTAGATTGTCTAATTTTAAGCCATCTAATTTTATATCAGCCAAGGAATCTCCTTAAAAATTTAAGCTTGAAACATAATTATAGCATTATTTGCCATATTTTTTGCACTTTGAAATGCTGCAACATTTGCTTGATAAGCTCTAGTTGCTTCTATTAAATCGGCCATTTCTATAACAGGATTTACATTTGGATATGCTACATATCCATTAGCATCAGCATCAGGATGGCTTGGATCATACTTCATAATAGGCTCTCTGTCATCACGAACGATTTTATCCACATAAACACTCATAATGCTAGGTTTCGGCTTTTTTCCATAAACACCTTCATTAAGTGGGTCTTCATACTCTAAAAGATTATTATTTTTGCCTAATTGTTTATTTAATTCCTTATTAAAATCAAAAGCTTTAAAAATAACTTCTCTTCTTCTATATGGACCACCCTCATCTGTTCTAGTAGAATTTGTATTTGCAATATTTGAAGAAATTACATTTATCCTAAATCTTTGTGCAGATAACCCATAGCCACTAATATCAAAACTACTTAAAAATGCCATTATTACCTCTTAATTAAATATTTTTTGAAGATTCCATTGCATAAGAAAAAATACCTTTATGCTTCTTGCTAGCATTAATTAACGCATTATACATTACGCCATTTTTTCCCATTTCACTTGTCTCTACATCTATATCAACACTATTTCCATCATTTCTAGCCAAATGCCCATCACGATAGAAAATACTAGGGCGATTTGAGTGATAATCTATTGGTTCTAAATGTTTGCTATCTGTCTGTGCCAGAGGTAATACTTTGGAGCTTTCATTTTTAAAAATTTTATTTGCCTCTTTTGTTAAGTAAGTCTCAAAATGCAAATCTTGAGGGCGATAGAATGGAGTTGAAGTATTTGCAATATTACTTGCTATTAAATCCTGTCTTAATGAGCGATAATCAAGTGCTTTATTGACTATACCATAGGCTTTGCTAATCTCAAACATAAAACTAATCCTTGTAATTTTTGATATAATGCTAGAAGCAAAAGCTATTCCATATTTGAGACTTTTATATTTTAAAGTTTCTGCTTCAAATTTATTGATAATAAAAAATGATTTATTTTTTACTTAATAATTTTAGTTTTTAGAATTTTTAATTCTAGAATCTTTACTAGTTTCTAGATTCTGCTAATTTAAAGTTTATTGCCACATTTTTAAAATATCAAATAATTTGATAAAGATAAGTTTAGCTATTGTTCTACACCACTAAAATCAATATGTGGCTTTTTACCTTTTATGTAAAATTCAATATCATTAGGATTTAGATATTCATAAACCTTGCTAATGCCAAGCATACCGATATTATCAACACTTATTAGAAGTTTTAATTTATTACATTCAAGCCTAGCTTTAAGCTGGAATATTTTTCCATTGTTGAAATCATAATATCTGCCATTTGTATAGGAATTTTTTGTGTTTTTTTGAAGGTCATAAATATATACACTACCTAAAATTTCTCTGTCTCTAAGCGAATATTTTTGATTATTTTCATCTTTTTGGCTAGGAAGCATATCCATAAAAATAACATTATAAGCAAAATACTTCCCACCTTTTTTAATAAATTCTATGATATTTACTCTACCACTATGCTTATCTTTTGGGCTTAGCCAGTAGCCGATAATGTCATTTCTGCATTTTTCTTGTTTTGTTTTTAAAGTAGTATCGTTGTTAGCCTCTAAGCTTAACAATAATAAAGAAATTAATAAGATTTTCAATGCTTAAAATCCAAATTTTAATAGCTCTCGTGGGACTTTTACCACGCTTTTAAAGACAATATCACTCTTTAGCCTAAATCCGCCTGCATGAATATCATTAGGAAATAGCACTAAAAGACTTTTGGGATATAGAAAGATTTTAGAAACCTCACTAAAACGCGAATAGTTTATCACATCTCTATCCTCATTATATTTATTAGTTGCATTAAAATTATAAATATGCCCGACTTCCATACATTCATCCCCATAAACTACTAGCTGAAAATCAACAAATTTTTTATGAGATTCAAAAATTCCTTCATTATTTAAAGTATAGCTTTGTTCTATTGCTACCATATCAAAACCTAAATCAAACTTATTTTCAGCTCTGCCATTAGAGCAATCAAGCATCAAGATTCTTTTATAAATATCATTTGATTTATCCGTAGCGCTAGATAAATAATCATATAGTATTTTTAAAGTCTCACTTTTTTTAAACATACTAGAAATATCATCTATATTTGATAAGAAAGCCACATTTTCTCCTTTTTGTAACTTAAAATAAAATATTTATCTCCTAATTTAATATCCATAGGGCTAAAGCTAGAATCTGTGTTTAATTTATTGTCTATTGTAATTTGTTCTAATGCTAAAATATTTTTGTCTAAAAATAATTCTTTGTGAAAATCCATTGTATAAGAAAATTTAAACAAAATATTTTCATATATATTAATACAACTCTCACAAAAAGGTAATTCAACTTTATAAAAAATTTTAGTAGAATTTTTTCCAACGCTATAATTAAAAGAATTTTCAAGCGGAATCTTTGCCTTTAAACTACTAGAATCTTTATTATAACTTTCCCATAAATCCTTGCAATTACAAAAATGTATAACAGGCTTTAGCTTTTCTTTATGTAATCTTTGACTTATCACACTATTATAAACCACACAAGGGTAGAGTTTATTTTGTGGAGTTAGTAAATAAATAAAATATTTGCCAAAGATAATATCCGCATACTTTAGCAATATTGCCTCTTTTGCTTCGCTAACGAAAAAATCCTCAAGATTTGCAAATTTGCTCAAACAAAAGCCCTTTCGATGATATTACACCAAATGTGTTCGATTATTAAGTGCATTTCTTGGATTCTAGGTGTGCTAGAGCTAGGAATGATTATGTTTAAATCTGCATAGTCGCACATATCGCCGCCGTGTTTGCCACTTAAGCCTATGATTTTACAATCTTTGCTTTTTGCAACATTCATAGCTTTGATAATATTTTGAGATTTTCCGCTTGTAGAGATTGCAAGTAAAATATCACCATTTTTGGCTAATGCTTCAACTTGCCTTGAGAAAATAAACTCAAATCCAAAGTCATTTCCGATAGCAGTGAGTGCAGATGTATCAGTAGTCAAAGCTATACAACTTATAGCGTCTCTATCCACCATATATCGCCCACTTAATTCTGCTGCAAAATGCTGTGCATCCGCCGCAGAGCCACCATTACCACAAACCATAATTTTATTACCATTTTTGAGAGATTCTATCATCATCTCAGCCGCTTTTGATATATCATCTACTAATAGCTTTAAAGTGCTTTGTGCTGTATCAATATGAGAAAAAAACTCACCTTGTATAAAATCCTCATTCATTATTATTTCCTTATTATTTTATTTATTATATTTGTTGTACTTTTATTTGGCACATAATCAAGTATTTTTACCTTGCTTACTATATTGCTTCCAATCACCTCTTTATCTTTATAGTCCCCTCCTTTTACCAAAATGTCTGGCTTTATTTGTTTGATCAATTCTAGCGGAGTATCCTCGTCAAAAATAATAACAAAATCCACATAAGAAATAGCAGATAAAACATTTTCTCTATCACTTTGAGAATTTATCGGTCTAGTTTCACCTTTTAGCCTCTTAACAGAGCTATCACTATTTATTCCAACCACTAAAATATCGCCTAATTTTTTGGCAGCCTTCAAATATTCAATATGTCCACTATGTAGAATATCAAAACAGCCATTTGTAAAAACAATCTTTTTGCCTTCTTTTTTTAAATTTTCAATCAAAGTAATATTATTTATATCAATTTCATCTTTCATAATTTCCAAACTTTCACTAATATTAGCTACTGCAGAACCAATCTTTCCAACAACAACTGCTGCAGCAGCATTTGCAAATTTTGCACTATCATAAATATCTATTCCTTTTGAAAGTCCAAAAGATAGCGCAGCAATAGCCGTATCGCCTGCTCCCGTTACATCAAAAACTTCTTTCGCTAGAGTTGGAATCTCTGTCATTTTGGAATCAAAAATAGCCATTCCATCTTCGCTTAAAGTAATGATTGCATAATCTAGCTTATAGTCATTTTTTAGTTTATTTAAGGCTTTTAGAAGTGAATCTTTGGAATCTATTTTAATATTCGTTGCAATTTCTGCTTCTTTTTTATTTGGAGTAATCAATGTGGCATTACTATATTTTGAGTAATCATCGCCTTTTGGGTCGCATAAAATTAGCTTATTATTTTGTTTTGCTAGATTTATTACTTCTTTACAAAATGCAGAGTCTAGCGCTCCTTTTGCATAATCAGATAGCACTATGCTATCAAATTTAGTAATTTCTTTTTTGATTAAAGAGAGTGTTTTAGAATCTAAACTAAGTGCCTCATGCTCTCTATCTACTCGCAAAACTTGCTGACTTGATGCAAGGAATCTAGTTTTTTTAATAGTGCTAAAATTATTTTCAATTTGAATGAAATCTGTATTTATCTTCGCATTCTCTAGCATTGAGAGCAGAGTTTTTCCATCAGCATCATTGCCAATTATTCCACATAAAAAAACATTCGCACCGAGTGCGACAAGGTTATTTGCAACATTACTTGCTCCACCTAACCTATTATTTTCATTTTTTATTTTTAAAATTTGCACAGGAGCTTCGGGTGAGATTCGCTCGCAAGTTCCCCAAACATAGTGGTCAATCATTAAATCACCAATAACCAAAATATTTGGATTGTAATTATTTAAACTAAACATTATTTGCTATTTCCTTTATTATTGGTAAATAGTCTTCTATACCTTTTTCTAAAGTGTATCTAGGCTCATAAAATAGCTCTTCTTTGGTGTTTGTAATATCTGCTTGTGTGTGATTTTGATAAAAGCTATGTGGATTCTTGATGTATTCTACTTCAAAGTCCCCGATATGACTTTTTAAAATATTAACAATATCGTTAAAACTTCGTGCTTTGCCACTACCTACATTATAGATTCCGCTTTTAGTAGATTCTATTGCTTTGATATTTGCTTGAATTACATCTTTTATATAAATAAAATCTCTTAATTGCTCTCCAAATTCAAATAATCTAACTTTTTTATATTTGAGCGCATTTAACCCTAGCTGTAAAATCATAGAAGCAGTGCTACCTTTGTAAAACTCACCACTTCCATAAACATTAAAATATCTCAAAGCTATGATTTGAAAATCACTTTCATCGCCCTTTTTTGCAATAATTTCTCTTATTTTCCTATCCATTAAAAGTTTTGAGTAGCCATAGACATTCTCTGGCATTTCGCCTTCTCCTACGATATTTGGTGCTTTTGAATTACCATAAACAGCAGCAGATGAGGAGTAGATTAAAGTTGCATTATTTTCTTTTACCTTATTTATGAAATAATCAAAACTTAAATAATTTGTTCTTAAAATTAGCTCTTGGTCATCGCAAGTGGTATCAGAAATAGCACCATTGTGGAAGATATAATCAAATTTAAGATTATCTAGCTTTTCTAAATCACTTTTTTTTGCCAAATCTCCAACGATAATTTCACCATTAAAATCAAGTAGATTCTTAAAATGCCCTAGAGATTTTAGATTCCCATTTTTAAAGGTTTCTAAATTCCTAAAACTATCAAAAATTACAACCTTTGCCTTTGGGTGATAGAAATTCAAATATTTAGCAATATTGCTTCCTATAAAGCCCGCTCCACCTGTTATTAGAATACTTTTATCTTCTAAATCATCATAAATATATTTCACCATCTCCTCCTTTTTTAATTTAGGACTTTTATTATACTATTTGCTTTATAAAGATTGTCTATAATAAAATCTGCCTTACTAATCTTATTGTCTTCATATTTGGAGTTTTCTTTGGAGAGCTTTTTAAAAGCTACTTTGGAAAATAGAATCTTCGTGCCTATTTTTGCATTAATCCCAGCTTCTATATCACTTTCTTTATCGCCTATGATATAAGAACTTGCTAAATCAATGTTGAATTCGCTGCTTGCTTGCTCTATCATTCCAGCTTTTGGCTTTCTGCAAGTGCAATTTTCTTGCGGTTTGTGAGCGCAAAAATAGATTTTATCAAAACAAAATGAGAATTTTTTCATTAAATCCTCTTGCATAAAATCGCTTAATTTTAAAAAATCACTCAAAGTGTAATACCCCCTGCCTATGCCGGATTGATTTGTTATCACAAAAAGTAAATAGCCCTTGATTTTGCATTCTTTAAAAAGTTCTAAAAATCCATTTACATAGACAAAATCATCTATTTTATAAATATATTCATCATCGATATTTACAACACCATCCCTATCAAAAAAGATTGCAGGAGTGGGACTTGAAATATTAGGAATTGATTTATTTGTATTTGATTTAGTAAGATTTTGCATTTAGTTTTCCTTAATTTAAATAAATAGAATCTTAAAGCCTCTTATAATTGTGTAGATTCCAAATAAAAATATAAAAATACCAGAAATTTTTGTAAAAATTCTTCTATATTTTGTGAGATTAAGAAGTGTATTAAACATCCCAAGTAGTATTAGAGGGATTAGCGTTGCAACTCCAAAAACTAGCATACTCAAAGCACCATTTAAAATGCTTCCAGAAATTGCTGCATTCATCGCAAAGAAATACACGAATCCACAAGGAATCGCTCCATTTAAGATTCCCAAAATATATAGGCTAAATAGACTTTTTTTGCGTAAAATGAAATTAAAAAATGATTTAAAAATCCTAAAATTACCAATATTTGGCTCTAAAAATTGCAGCATTTTTGGCATAAATAAAAATGCTAATGCAAAAAGCACCATAATTAAGCCCACTATTATGAAGATTCCACCTTCTGTGCTGTTATTTATAGCAAAGCTTTTGCCTAAATATGCGAAAATTATTCCAATTGTCACATAGGTTGTAATGCGTCCGAATCCATATAAAAAATGTCCTAAAATTTTAGAGAAGATCATGCCTTTTAGTGATATTTGACTATAAGCCACAACGATTCCACCACACATTCCAAGGCAATGTGAGAATGAAGTACTCAAAGCTATAATAAAAATAGAAATATAATTAGCATTTTCTATCACAAAATGTCCAATATTATGATCCAACCCCGCTCCTTTAATAAAATTTTAAAATAAATCGCCTATAAAGAATATATGATACAAATCCCCATAATAGCAACAAAATAGGAATCCCAAGCAATGGAATATTATCCATAACCAAATGAGAAAGTGTATAAAAAATAACAACAGAAATTATGATGTAAAAATATGACAGATTCTTACTAAATCTAGGATTTGCTATCCCAAATAAAGGAAGAAAAAATATGCTAAATAGTGGAAACAAAGATATTAGAACATAGTGAGAGAATCTTTTTGTCTTGTTTGTTATTTTATCACCAAAAGCCTCTTTCCAAAAATCATATAAATCATAGCTTCTAAGTTGCACTTCCCCCGGCTTATTTCTAATAATCATATTATCAAATTTAATTTTTCTAATATTAAAACTTTCAGCAAAATACGCAGCACCATTATATAAATCAAGCTCAAAGATATTATTAATATTGTTTGTTTTGCCATTTTTTGCTAGGATAAAACTCTCAAACTCCAAGCCCTTATTTGAGAATAAAACTAGATTTGTGTATTCTTTATTTTCTGCATTATCAACATAAATTAGCCAGTTGCCAAGCTTTTGTCCGAATTCACCAGATTTGATATTTACATCAATATTTGTTTTTTTTTCATTTATGAAATTTATATAAGCACTATTTGATAGCGGAATGATAGCAAGAGAAATGATTAATAGAGTGATACTAATTAAAATGCTAATAGGCAAAAATACCTTAAGAATCTTATTTGGACTAATTCCAAGCGAAAAAAAAACTAATAATTCATAATCATAAGAGATTTTTGAGAGGGAGAGAATGCAGGTTGCAAAAAAAGTGATAGGCAAAATAAAAAAAATACTATTTGGTAATGTGTATAAATACAGCCACAAAAGGTCGGAAAATGAAATTTTAATTACAAATGTAACTCCAGCAATTCCTATTAAAATAATAATTGATGAGATAAAAAATAGAACCACAAAAAAGATGAAAAATAATTTAGCAAACGATAGAAATAAATAATTTCTAATGTTATTGCTAAAAAAACTCATCTATATTCCTAAAATATAGCTATTTAAGAAATTAAGAAAAAAACTATCAAAGAATAGGCAAGTTAACATCCCAGCAAATAAAAATGGAATATATGGGATAGCATAGTCCTTTTTAAAAAATGCTAATAAAATAATTAAAGAAAAAACTGCAGATATAAAAATAGCAATTAGGGCTAGTTTGTATCCAAGTAATGCACCCATTGTGGCTACAACGATAATATCACCTTCGCCTAGTACCTCCTTTTTTGCTAGGCTTTGAAATGCAAATCTAAGTAATGTGAAAAATCCAGCCATTGCAAACGAACTTCCAACTATAAAAATAAAATCTCTATGAAGCAAGATTCCACCAATTAAAGCAAATATCAAAGCCCAAAAATTTAGACTATCAGGCACTGCTTTAAACTTTAAATCAATAATGCTTAAAGCTAATAATAATAAAACGCTAATCCCAATGAATAAAGCCTCAAAGCTAAAGCCAAATTTTAGATAAATAAATACTCCAAATATTGCAGAAATAAGCTCAACGATAGGATATAAAATAGATATTTTTGCCCCACAGAATCCACATTTCCCACCCAAAAACAAATATGATAGTAATGGAATATTATGATAAAATTTTAGCTTATTTTCGCAGCTCATACACGCAGATGATGGAAGAACTATACTTTTATCCTGTGGCATTCTAACTATAATCACATTTAAAAAAGAACCAAAACATAAAGCGAAAATAAAAGATATAAAAACAAATATAAACTCCAAAAATCCTCTCCTTTAACATTCCCTAGTAATAAAATACTTTGGAATCTAAAATAAATTAAACTTATTCTGTGTTATCTTTTACCATAACAAAAGAGCAATGTTCTAATTCATCGAGTATAATTAAATTTCCATTTTGTTTGGTAAATCTTGTGATTATTTGTGCGCCATTTGGCTTTAAAATCGGGGCTACCAAGATCCCATTATTGTTTAGTTGATTTATTATTTTATTTGGAATCTGTCCCAAACTTGCAGAAAAAAGGATTCTATCGAATGGAGCAAATTTATCCCAACCATCTTGCCCATCATCAAATTTTGTATTAATATTCATAATACCTAAAGCCCTAAATCGCTCTATTGCTTCATCTCTAAGCCTAGAAATACGCTCTATGCTAAAAACTCTTCTTATAATCTTACTTAAAATTGCAGCTTGATACCCGCTTCCAAGCCCTATTTCTAGCACATTATCACAATTTTCTAATTGTAAATATTGTGTCATTCTAGCAACTGTTAGAGGAGAGCTTATAGTTTGTTTTGCCCCAAGAGGTAGAGCATCAAGCTTGTAGGCAATGTGGAGCATACTAGATGGAATAAAAATCTCGCGTGGAACTCTAAGCATAGCATTTTTAACACTGCTTGATAGACTAAATCTGCTTTCTATTTCATCTACCATTCTTTGAAGTTTTATGTTATACATACTCATATAATCTCTACTCTAACCCTACTTGTATATATTTACGCACACGAGCAATCTCATTTAAATCTACTTCACTAGAGACTACTTCTCTATTATCATCTTTGACTACTTTTCCAAATGGAGAGATAATCGCACTTCCTTTAGCCATAGAATCATTTGCACTATCAGCACATATTACAAATGCTTGAGAGGCAATCGCAAGTGCACGAGTTAGAGTTTCGAAATGTTCTTTCCGTTCTTTTCCCCATTGTGCAGGGATAAAGATAATATCAGCACCACGCACTAGATTCCAAATCTCTGGGAATCTTAACTCAAAGCAATTAATTGCAGCACATTTAATCCCATCTATAAAAAATGGACAAATCTCGTCTCTACTTCCAGATGCAAAGTGATTATGTTCATCGCCAAGTGGAAAAAGCTTATTTTTAGATTGCTTATGCACCATAACCCCACGCGAAAAGACTTTTAGATTATTATAGTATTTGCCATTATATTTTTCAATCATCGTAATCACGATACTTTTATCACTACTTGCTTCTATTAATCTTTCAGTTGCAACCTTGCTAAACTCACTAGCTTCATTCATTCTTTGATAGCAAAATCCACTAAGTGCAGTTTCAGGAGCTAGAATTATAGCTCCTTCGCCACAATTTTTAGCTAATTGCTCAATATGCGCTAGATTCTCCTCAAAATTAATTTTTGTCTTTATTTGAAAAGCATAAAGACGTTTTTTAGAAATCATCGAATGTAATACTCCCTTTTGAATAATTTGTTACTTTAGATTCAAAGAAATTAGTTTTTTGGTCATTAAAACTGCTAAATTGATCAACCCATTTTATAGGATGCTTTGAATTATATATTTTTTTTATCCCAACTCTCTCTAATCTCTCATCTGCTAGATACTCAATATATTGTCTAATAATCTCTGTTGTAAGTCCTAAAATTTGTCCTTGTGTGATATACTCACCCCAAGATGATTCTAAATCGACAGCTTTTCTAAACATTTCTACAACTTCTTCTTCAAGTGATTTTGTAAATAAGTCTGGTCGCTCTTTTTTAACAGAATTGATTAGATTTGAAAATAGTAGTAAATGTGTAACTTCATCTCTATTGATAAATCTAATCATATTTGCACTTGCAAGCATTTTGCCACTTTTTGCCAAAGTATAGAAATAAGAAAAACCTGAATAAAAATAGATTCCCTCTAAAATTTGATTTGCAAAGAAAGCTTTTATGAGATTTACTTCTGTTGGATTTTTAGCCAAATCCATATAAACATCCGCAATGTAGTCATTTTTATTTCTAAGCTCAACATCTCTTCTCCACATTTCATAAATCTCATCGCTATTATCGCTAATTGCCTGCACCATAACATCATAGCTTTGAGAGTGAAGCGCCTCTTCATAGGCTTGACGAACCAATATTAAGTTTAGCTCCGGGCTTGTTATGTATGGATTTACATTATCAATCAAATTATTTGTTTGAAGTGAATCCATAAATATAAGCTGTGCTAGCGCTCTATCATATCCTAGCTTTTCTTGCTCTGTTAACCCACTTACATAATCTCTTTTGTCTTGATTCATTCCTACTTCTTCAGGAAACCAAGTGTTTGCGAGCATTACTTTCCATAAATTATAAGCCCATTGATATTTGATTTTATTTAAATCAAATATGCTAGTAGGGTCGCCATTAAAGATTTTCCTGTCATTTACACTTTCAGTAGATTCTGGATTGTATATTTTCTTTCTTTTTGCCATTTTTTCATTCATTTTCTATCTCCTTTTTTCAAAAATTGCAATTATGATAAAAAAATATTTAAATTTTAATAATTTTTTGGAATCTACCTATTTTTACCTTAATGATATACTCTATAAATCTATTTTTTATTTTGCTAGATTCTATATTTTTTATTCATTGTTTTAATTTTTGAAAAACAAGCAGTGGTGAATATTTATTGTAATAGATATTTAACTTTAATTTAAAAACATATTATAAATTTCTCACCGATACATTTTTATTTATCATAAGCGTTTTTATATAATGCTTTAGTGTTTAATAATTTTTCTTAAAAATGGATGTAGTGATAAATGCTAAATACTAATAGATAATACCAATGCCATTTATTTGAATCTCAATTATCATTAAATTAAAATCTTTTTAGAACCTGTATTTTGGATTTTATATTTTTAGATTCTTGTTAATTTAGTATTTTGTTATAGAATTTTGCTTTTTAGATTCTAGTTTTGTCTGGAGTCTAATTTAGAATTTCACTACCTTTGCTCCGAATCCTCCACTATTACTAGGCGCATCGCTAAAGCTTTTTACTTTTGGGTGAGTGGCTAAAAATTCTTTCACCACACTAGATAGAATTCCACTTCCAATCCCGTGATAAATTAACACTTCATCAAATCCCGCTAACAAGCAATCAGAAATATATTTATCTAATATTTCGATTGCTTCTTCCGCTCTTTTGCCATGCAAATCAAGGCTGGTATTACAAGAATTGCTAGATTTATTAATATCAATTTTTTGTGGCTTTGATTTTATCTCTGCACCTAGTTCAAGTTTTGATGGCTTAACTTTCATTTTTATTCCACTATCAAGCTCAATTATGGCAATATCTTTTTTTAGATTAAGAATTATTCCTCTTTGTTGATTATACATAATTCTTTTACCAATTTTAAGCTCAATATTAGGGCTTTGCTTTTCTTTTGGAAGATTCTTAAAGATTTTATTTTGTTTATTTAGGAATCTGTGAATCTCGCTTTTATCATTTTGCTTTAAGAGGGCTTTAGCCTCACTTATTGCATCATTATAAATGGATTCTAGTTTTAGAGTTTTATTTCTAATTGCTTCATTTTCATTTTTGATTAAATTATTTAATTCAATATTTTTATTTTGATGAATCCTAATTTCATTATCTAGTTCCTGCTGTTTTTTTAAAAGATTTACTTTTAGCTTTGAAGTTTGCTCTATCAAATCACTTAGATTTTCTAAATCTTCTCCATAAACTTCTTTTGCTCTATTTATTATATTTGGCGGGATTCCATACCTTTTGGCACTCTCAAAGGCATAGCTTTTGCCGATACTTCCTTCTAAAAATAAATAAGAGGGTAGGGCTAATTTTTCATTATACAGAGCAGCAGTGAGTGCTACATTTGGATTTGATGCCATTTTTGAGGCTAGAATCTTATGGTGGGTTGTGATTATAATCTTTATATTTTTTTGTTCTAAATGTTCTAATAATGCAAAATACAAGGCACTAGCCTCGTTTGCATCTGTCCCTAGTTCTATTTCATCAATTCCCAAAACTGCATTATCAATATTTAATAGTTTTCTAAACTCAAGCATTCTTCCTGCAAAAGTTGAAATATCATTTTTGCTATCCTGTGGGTCATTAATGATTGCATAAATTGATTTGAAATAGGGGATTTGTGATTTAGATTCATTTATTCTAAAAGGAATAAGATATTTTGCTAGAAATGCAGCACTTAAAATTGATTTTAAAAGCATAGTTTTTCCACCAGCATTGACCCCTGTAATAAGTAGAATCTTAGCTTTAAAATTAATATTACAAGGGATTGCATTTTTTAGTGCAGGATGGATAAAATCGCACAATATGAGGGATTTTTTCTTGCTAGGTAGAATAAAGCTATAATCATTATCTCTAGCAAAAAAAATCCTTGCTTGCATAGAATCAAACTTATCAAATTCCCTATCAATAAATTTTAAGAATAAAATATGCTTTAAAAACGTACTAGAAATGCTTTTTTCAATCTTATAAATTAATATTTCTTTTTTATTGTAGAGATTTTCAAGCCTCTCATAAATATTTTGCAAAGTTTTTGGCAAAACATAGAAATATCCTGCTTGCGTTCTATTTATAATTCTTCCTTCAAGCACTTTACTAAATCCAGCTTTTAGCAATAAGCATTCTTTGGAATCTATCAAGTGAATCTGCCTATCAATGATAAATGGGCTTAACTTTTCTTTCTGCAAGATTCTATCCATTTGCTTTTTGCTTTCTAACTTTAGGCTATTAATTGCTTTATTTATCAAATCTAGCTCAAGATAGATTCCATTCTTTAGGCTAAATTTATCATTTATAACCTCAAAGCTATCTTCTATTTTTAGAATCTCACTTGGAATGATGATTTTTTCTAGCATAATGGGCAGGTATTTTAAATCTTTGAGATTCAGGCTTTTTAGATATAAAAAATATTTTATGATTTTTATAAATTCAAAAATTTCATCTAGCTTTAAGATTCCTTGTTTTTGCACTTTTAGCATAAAATCTTGCAGGTTTAAAACAGCTTTTGGTGGGGTAAAATTAACTTTATCTAGCTCATCTAAATATGATTTAAAAATATTTAAATCTATTCCAACTTCAAATCTAGCATTCCTAGCAAAATACGAATTAAACTTTAAAATAAACTCCTCTAAATCTAATTTTTTATAAATATCTTTTTTCATTTAATTTAAGGTCTAGAGACACTCTTCTATAGGAATTATTTTATCTTCGAATTTTGTTTTTTTCTTGCCCACAAAGCTAAGTGTGCCACTAATGAAATTAAAATTTTTATTTTGCACAATCAAATCGCCACATTGAAGTTCCTTTCCTTGATTGAAAGAGAAAATTAGATCAATTTGCTTTTTATTATTCCTATCTTGTAGAGTTGTGTAGATAATGATTAATGCTAAAATGATTATAAAAATAAAGCCAAGTATAATGCCATTTTTTTTAGTAACTTTATTTTTAAAAGTAAAATATAAAAATAAGCCAACTAAAATCGCAACTAAAATTATAATTGCAATTTTCATATTGCCCCTCTTAACTGATATGTTATATCTCCAGCACCAAAGCCAACGATTAACCCAGAATCTAGCACATCTAAAATCTTATTATCTTTTAAAATTTCTAATTTATTTCCACTTCTATTGATTTCATCTGCAAATATAGGCAAATATTTTCTAAAATATCCATCAAAATCTATGTCTATAGGTTCTTCATTTGCTCGCCATACGGGTAAAATTATAAGTTTATCAACACCACTAAAGCATTTTGAAAATTCATCAATATTATGAATAGTCCTTGAGTATTTATGCGGTTGCCAAATGACACTCAAAGTGCCTAATTGTTTTAATTTTGCGTATTGTTTTAGTGAATCTAGTGTGCTTCTTATTTCTGTTGGGTGGTGGGCATAATCATCAATCATCACACATTTATCATTGCAAATTATGTCAAATCGTTTTTTAATTCCTTTATAATTTAGAAGATTGTGTTTTATTGTATCTACATTAAGTTCATTTAGCGAGGCAAGGATAGCAAGAGAGGCATTTGTAGCAGTGTGCAATCCAAAGCCCCAAACCTCAAATTCCCCGATAAATTTATCATTATTAAATAGGCTAAATGAGCTAAAAGGTTCATTATCTTTAAGAAAGTATCTAACATTTTTTATATCTTTATTAGGATGCAATCGAGTAGAATCTAGCTTTAGCGTGGAGAGAAACTCATCTTCCGCATTAATTACTCGAATTTTTGCTTGTGAAAGAAAATTAATATAAGCCTTATGAAATAAGTCTATATCGTAGTTATAATACTCCATATGCTCTGGCTCTGCGTTGGTTACGATAGCGCAGTATGGATTACTATTTAGAAAGCTTCCATCACTCTCGTCTGCTTCAAAAACTATATTATTAGATTGCTTTATTCTCACATTTGAGCCAAATTCTTTGGATTCTGCTCCAATTATTGCATTATACTTATTTAAAATTGCACTAAGCATCGCAGTAGTGCTACTTTTACCATGTGCTCCACACACAGAGAATACTATTTTGTCCCCCAAAATCATTTTTAGAGTTTCTTTACGAGATAACACTTTGATGCCTTTTTCTTTAGCAGTTTGAATCTCTATATTATCATCTTTAATTATTGCGGAATGAATGACTAAAGAGGGATCTGTTATAGCATTTTTATTATGCGGAATATTGATTTTTACTCCAAGCGATTCTAAATATTTAGTAGAGCAGCTAGCCGCTACATCAGAGCCACTAACTTCAATTCCTAGACTTTGAATATATCTAGCCAAACCAGAGATTCCAATCCCACCAATCCCAATGAAATGAATCTTTTTTATATCCACTTTAACAACCTCTCTAAAGAATCTTTAATAACCTCTTCACTATAAACTAAAGCAATCCTAACATAGCCAATTCCAGCGCCATTTTGTCCTAAAAATCGTCCTGGTAAAACTAAAATTCCATCATTTGCATAAAGCTCTTTTGTGAATTCCATATCATCGGCAACTTTAAGCCAAGTGTAAAATGTATATGGCTCAACTTTTACCTTTAGAATCTCCCTTGAGAGTTTTAGATTTCTAGCATAGATTTGTCTAAAATTTTTGCTAAATTCTTTATCTCTCCACGCCACACTAGCAGCTTTTTGCAATGGAAGCGGTGAGGCAGCACCAATGTAGGTGCGATACAGGGCATAGTCTTTTAAGATTCTGCTATCTCCTGCAATAAAGCCACTGCGTAAGCCCGGAGCAGAGATTTTTTTAGAAATGGAATTTAGTGCTAAGATATTTTTAAAATTTATATTTCCTACCTTTAAACTAGCCTCTAAAATCGATGGTGGTGGAATATCCTCATAAATCTCACTATAGCATTCATCACTTAATAGAATAAAATCATACTCTAGTGCCGCCTTAACCCAAGAGCTTAACTCATCAATATTTAGTGTGGAGCCTGTGGGATTATTTGGTGAGTTTAAAATCACTAAATCAACTTTTTTTAAACTTTGTTCATCTAAATGTGGTTTAAAGTTATTTTCCTCATTTAGATTCATAAATATGATATTTGCACCACTTGCAATCGCCGCACCCTCATAAATCTTATAAAAAGGATTTGGAAAAGCGATAAATCTAGTGCTTTTTTTGTGAAACTTGCTATTAAAAAAGAAAGATGGAAAGTTAAATAAAACCTCTCTAGTGCCAAATGTAGGTAGAATCTCACTACTTTTTATATCTAGCTTAAAACGATTTTTGATAAATTCAATTTGGGAATCTATTAGATATGATTCTCCCTTGCTTGGTGGATATTTGCAAAGTAGTGGAGCATTTTTAATTAGCTCATTTATAATGATTTGTGGAGTTTGGAATTGTGGCTCACCGATAGTTAGCTTAATAATCTCTTTTTTTGGGCTGATATTAGAAATGAGATTGTTTAATAATTCAAAAGGATATGGACTAAAATTCATTTTTTTAAACTAAACCTTATTTGATATTTAATTTTTAGCAAATCTATTAAACTTTGCTTTATTTTAAAGCGTTTTCCTGGCTTTTAAAGGCAAAATTATTACCAAAATATGCTTAAAGATTCTATCTTGTTTAAAAATATCATCTAAAATTTAAAAGAAATTTATTTATATTTAATCTTTTATTAATTTTTAAGCAAACTTTAATGGGGAGTAGAATTAGAGTTTGATTTTTAAAAATATTTTAAATGCACTATAAGATATTTTAAGAATCAATTTTAAGGAGATTTTATGATATATGAGCAGTTTTATAGAGCTTTACAAAGCATAGGATTGTGGTTTTTATATGCAATATAGAGGAGGTCTAAGTTTAAAGTAGGAGAGTATCAAGTGATGCAACAAAAAGGCTTTGATGATAATATAAAAGGCATAATAATTAGGGTAAATAATATCTATAAAATTAGAGATTTCAAAAAAGTAGATAGAGAACACCCTGAAGCAAAACTAAAAGCCATTAAAATTTTAGACAAATTAAGAGGTATAAAAGCTTTTGGGCTTATATTTGAACAAATTAGAGGCTTGATGATAATAATGACATTTTTATTCACACGATTGGTTTTGTATATTATAACACTAAGGATTATAAAAATGCTAAAAAATTCTTTAAATTATGCTGTGAGCAAAATGATGCTGCAAGTTATGAGATATTTGGAACTTTGTATTCAAGAGAAAATGACCACAAAAAAAGCTTATAAATATTTTTAAAAAGTCTGTGATAATGATTATTGTGAAATATGTAATAATCTTGGAGGAATTTTTGAAGCTAGATTTTATGTGCTACAAAATTTATCTACTGCTAAAGAATATTATAGCAAAGCTTGTGATTTTGGTAAAACAACAAGACTTGTGAAGATTATGCAAGGCTAAATAGTGGTTTAAATAATTTTTGATATAAAGTTAAATCAAGATATAAAATGACTAATTTTTATCTAGTTTGCTTATAATATTTATGGAGGCGATTATTTGGTAGGATTCCAATTTAAAGAAGAAACTTATGCAAAATTGTGAAACTAAATAAAAATTGAAGAAGAAATAAACAAGTAAAGCAAAAAGATTCCACTTTGGCTTAAAAAACCAAAACAATTAAGTTTTATTTAATATTTAAAATTGACTTTAAATTTAAAATGTATATAAGACAAAGCCAGATATTTTAAATTTATTTAGATTTTATTTTTGTATATTCGAAGTTTTTTAAAATTTACTTTATAAACTTTGTTTTAAATCTATTTTTTAAAACAGATTTCCTAGATTCTGCCTTTTAAATTTATTCTTTCGATTCTACTTTTCATAAAATTTGTTTGCCTAAAACCTGCTTGGAACTTTGATTCTCTCTATTCGCACAAGGCGGTAAAATCGATTTAGAGCAATTTGTGGCTTTTTCTTTGCACCATTATAATGGATATGTTTTAGATATTCTTTTATATCACTTTTTGCTATCCCGCTAGTGCTTGAATGCTTGGATAAAATATATTGTGGAATCTTAATATTTCTTTTGTTAAAGGCATTTGATAGTTTCAAATAAATATCCTTGTAATTATTATAACAAAATAGCCCAAAGACAAATGGCAGATGATATTTATCCCACCAAATCTTGCCTAAATCTGTGCATTTCCCGCCTGTTAGCTTGTATCGTAATGCCCTATCGCCTATTAGAATCTCTCCATTAATTTTTAGAATCCTAGATAGCGCATTTGAACTTGCGGATTGATAATCTAGTTTATTTTCTTTAGGAATAGCAATAACGCTCCAAACTTCGCCATAAGAAATGATTCCACTTTTGGCTTTTTTGGCTTTGATTCCAGCGATTGAGGAGATAAAACCTGCATCGATTCTTTTAAATAAGAATTCTTTATTTAGCTTTGAGGGATAATTTTTATTGTGATTTAAAAATAGTTTAAAGGATGAATTTATTGGATACTGCTTGACAAACACATCAAAAGGAAGCAAATTTAGATAGCTAATTTTTCCAAATCGCATTTTACTTTCGCACAATCTCTATCTGTGAATTTGCCTTAATCTTGCTAAAATAGTCATTTAAAATCTCATTTTCCTTGACTTCAGCGTATTTTTGCATTACATTTAGCCTCACTTCATCAAATGGTAGTAGCTCCTTTTGCTCTTTTGACTTTATAAAAAAGACTATCAAAGTATTTCCTGAGTTTAGAACAGGAGTAAAGCTATTTTCTTTAGTTTCCAAAAATACCCTTGAGACTTGCGGAGGGAGACTTTTGATATCAATTTCCTCATCTTTTGAAATAATATTTGTATTTATCATCATAGGATGTTGTAAGAATTGTTGTAATGCTGCATCACTATTTGAAGTATAGCTTGTAACTTTGATTTTGGTTGGGAGCATAAATTCATTTTTATTGTTTTCATAATACGCCATTAAGTCATTTTCATTTGTGATACTAGAATTAGTTTGCAAAATCTTTTGCATTAGCTCTCTATTTGTAATGTGCTCTTTTAGTTCTTTTTTATAATTTTCAAAATCTATTTTTTGAGCTTTGAGAGCATTTTCTAAATCTTTTCTTGTGATTTTATTATTTATTGCGATATTATTGATTTCATCTTCTATAACCTTATCATCAACTTTTATACTCAATCTTTTTATTTCATTTTCTTTTAGTTTTTCTTGGATTAATAGGTCGATAGCCTCTTGTTTGCTTAATTTTTTATCTTTTTGTATATTTTGTATTTCATAGAGGGTGATTATATTTCCATTTACTTTGATTGCGATTCCATCGATGATTTTAGCCTCTAGTATGATTGCGAATATAAGTAATATAAAAATTTTCATTTTAGATTCCATTTAATTTTTTTGTAATTTTAGCTTATTTTTTTATCACTAAAAAAATTTATTATAGATTCTCGCATCTCTTGTGGATTTGAAATATTATTTACTATGCTCCGGTATTCTGTGGCATTTGGGTGAGATTTAGCATAGCTATGAAGATTCTTTCTAAACATTATACAACCTCGCTCCCCATAGAATTTAATCATATTATCAAAATGCTCTAGCACGATGTCTTTTTTTATCATATCTGGGAGATTTAGCGTATTATTTTTAATTTGATAGAAAATCCACGGCTCTTTTAGTGCTGCTCTACCTATCATTATGCCATTCGCATTTGTTAGTTTTAAAACTTCTTTTGCTTTATTGAAAGAATCTATCTCGCCATTTGCAATAAGTGGAATCTTTATCTTTTCTTTTATCAAAGCTATTGAATTATAATCAATCTTTTCTTTTTTGTAGGCATCGATTTTTGTCCTGCCATGAGTGACTACAAAGTCAGCGGCACTATCATTTAGTGCATTTGCAATCTCAAGTGGAATCTTTTTATCAAAACCAAGCCTAACTTTTACGCTAGTATATGGCTTATTTGAATATGTTTTTATTGTATTAATTAAGCTTACCATTAAATTTAAATCTTTTAATAAGCCACTTCCATTGCCGTGTGAGCTAACTTTCGGTGCAGGACAACCACAATTTAAATCAATAATATTAATGCCATCCTGCTCGTTTAATATCTCAACACTTCTTTTGATAACCTCTGTTTTGTTTCCTGCAATTTGCACAGAAAACGGAATCTCTAGGGGGCTTTTTTCTATCATTTTTAATGTTTTTTTAGAATTATAATTTAGTGCATATGAACTTATCATTTCGCTAACTGTTATATCAACACCAAATTTTTTAACCATACTTCTAAATGGCAAGTCGGTATAACCAGCAAGAGGAGCTAACATCAAGAGATTATTAAAATTTATATACATCAAAACCTTAAATTGATATTTTAAAATTTGAAAATTATATATTTAGAATTACTATAAAGTAAATAAATTATTTTAAAATGGAATTTTATTGATTTATAGGGATATAGAATAAGAAGTAAAAATTAGTTATAAGTTGTAAAAACATAATTGTAAGGAAGGGTATGATAGTTTAAAATATAGTTTTGAAAATAAATTTATATGATTAGATTTATTTTAAACATTATTTGAAGATGATTAAAATATTGGTATATTCTTAATAGTTAAATTATAGTATAACTAGGAGATTTTATATTTTCTATTAAAGATTCTAAAAACAAAAAACTAAAAATAAATTACAAAATATTATTTTTGTAGATAAATGAAAAATATTTTTAAATAGCTTAAAATATAACCTTGTTATTTGTAGAGAGATTTATTGTAAAGTTAGAAGTGTTTTTATAACTATCAGCTAATAATTTGCAAAATTTATTTGTTGTGTTAATTTTATTTGGTATAAAAATCAATAGTCCTTGTTTGTTATCAATATATAAATAATCCCCTATGCATACATCAAAACTTCCATTAGAATTTGTATTAGATGAACTAGAAACTCTAATTATAGCTCTTAAACCATTTTGAGTAGGATACCATTTGCTTTTATCAAGATGAGGTGTGTCCATAAGCCATTCTCCCCAATTTGAGTAACCTGTGGGTGCTTTATTAGATGTTATATTGATATTTTCAGCTATAACTCTTGCTGAAACTTGTTTAAAAATAGTCGAAATGTCACTTCTTATCATTGCAATAGCAGAATCATTTCTTGTGCTTATTAGCCAAGTCATAGCAGTTGCAGATAATGCGCCAATTATTATAATTACAAAAACTAACTCAATCATAGAAAATGCTTTTCTCATTTTAAACCCCTCTAAATCAACATTCCTAATAATATATAAATTATTTAAAAAATAATTCTATTGGGTATGATTTTCCAGTAGATTTTAAATCTAAATATGCTCTAATATTTAGAAAATCATAACTAGGTTGTGTTCTTAATCTTTCTCTTGCTTCTTGCAACATTTCTAACTCTAATAAAACATAAAAATAAGAATTTTCAGCATTCTCATCACTATCTGCTAAATTTTCAAATAGCTTAATCCATTCACTAGGATTAATTTTACCTTTCATATTCTTTGCAAGATCCATATAATCGTCTTTGTTGAATTTATTATTAATACACATATCGCTTATTTCTTTTTGGCTAAAGTTTATTTTACCTGCAAGATATGCTTCTATTAATGCTAAAACAATATCTCTATCATAACTTATAGAATCCTTGTATTTTTCAATGTCTTTAGAATCTCCGTTTTTAACTAACGCAATAAATGCAAATTTTTTAAGTTCATAAATATAATTTTTGTTTTTTATAATTGACAAACCATTTTTATAATTTTTATTTATACTATTTTTAACATTTAATGTGAAAAGTGAGCTAGTCTGTGGAATATTAAATTTGTGTATATCTATTTCTTCACCATTTTGTAAATTTTCATACATTGCAAATAATTTTTTCATTTCTTGATTATTACAACTTGTAAAATGTGGCTTTGGCTTAATATCTAGCCCATCAAAAATATTATCAATTTCTTTAAAAAGCTCAGTTTTTATAACAAATTTATTATTATCACTTTGAATGATTCTACTTTTGATTTTTTTAATAAAAGTTTTTTTATCATTTTTTATAGCAGAATCTTCAATAAATCTTCCAAATCGCTCAGAAAATATAAAAATTATGCTAATAAAAAATATAATATAAATTATCATCATAATATATAGTGCAACAGGCATATCAAAAGTATATTCATTACTAAAAGGAAGTGTATAAATAAAACTTGCATCAGTTAGATTATACACATAGAATCCAGCCAAAATCCCTAATATAAGTATTGTTAATGGATAGTATTTAAAAACCATTTTTTATTCCTTTGCTTATTTTAATTTCTTTTTCATAAATCTCTCTACAAGATATGCAATATCTTGCATGTGGTTTTACTCTTAATCTTTTTATATCAATTTGTTCATTACACATTTCACATTTACCATATTTTTTTGATTTGATTTTATCTAGAGCCTTATTTATTTCTACTAAATCATTATTGTTTTTTGCTAAAGTATTTTCATCAACTTTAACAAGAGATTTAGTACTTCCCATTTCTATATCCTCGCTTAAAGCTATATTATTTAGATTTGAGATATTATCACTTAGTGAATCTATACTACTAATGATATTAGATTTTAACAAATCAAGTTTATTTTTTAATTCATCGATTTCTCTTTTACGCATACTTATCCTTTTATTCTTTATGATATGGGTGATTATTTATTATACATAATGCTCTAAAAATCTGCTCGCATAAAATAATCTTTGCAATTTTATGACTAAAAGTAAGTTTGCTTAGTGAAATGTTTTTCATTTTTTGTAAGAATTTTTCCTCAAAACCAAATGCACCACCAATAAAAAAACTAATTTCATTTCTATCTTTTATTAAATTGCTAAATTCAGTCGAATTTAGCTCATCTCCATTTGGGTGCAGAGCAATATTTAGAGTATTTTTATTCATATATTTTTCAAATTCATTGCTATATGCAATTTTAGCATTTAAGCTACCACTTTTTTGCGCATTTGCAATATTTGCATTAAATATATCAATTATTTCTAATTTCACTCCAAATTGCCTCATTTCTTTCATATAGTCATTATAATTATTTTGTTTTTTTGCTATTGAGTAGATTCTTATTTTCATTTATTAGCATTCCAAGTAAATCGCTAATGGTTTTTTTAAGCTCTTTTCTGTGCACCACCATATCAATTAATCCGTGTTCTAGTAAGAATTCGGCAGTTTGGAAGCCTTTTGGTAAATCCTCTCCAATTGTTTGCTTTATAACTCTAGCCCCAGCAAATCCTATCGTAGCTCCTGGTTCTGCTATGATTATATCTCCTAAAAATGCAAATGAAGCGCTAACTCCGCCCATTGTAGGGTCGCTTAAAATAGAAATATAAGGCAGTTTTGCAGAAGATAATTTATCTAATGCGGCACTCGTTTTTGCCATTTGCATTAAAGAAAATGTGCTTTCTTGCATTCTAGCGCCACCACTAGCAGAACAAATTATTAATGCTTGTCTTTTTTCTATCGCTCTATTTATTGCACGGACAATTTTTTCTCCCTCTACGGATGCCAAACTTCCACCCATAAACTCAAAATCAAATATTACAGCTTGAACTTCTCTACCATTAACTTTTCCCTCTATGCTAATGGCTGAACTCTCTCTACCACCTGATTTTTTAGAATATTCCTCAATTCTTTGTTTATAACTTTTTTTATCCACAAAATTTAGAGGGTCAGTTGGTGAAAGCTCTCTGTCATATTCTTGTATGCTGTCTTCATCAAATATTAATTTTATTCTGTCATTTGCATTGATTCTAAAATGATAGTTACATTTTGGACAAACAGAATTTTGCAAAAGAACTTCTTTATAATACATAAGCGAATTACAAAGATTGCATTTAATCCATTGTGATTGCATTTCTTGTGGTTTTGTGGCTGGTGCTTCCTGTGTTTTTTTCTTATTATTTTTAAACAAATTTAATGCCATTTTCCCCTCATTTCAAAATAGAAGATTCGCAATTTTATCAAATAACTCCTTATCTTTACTTATAAGAGTGAATTTTTTATCCTCAATTTTATATAAATGTTGTGTAATTAACTCTCCTGCTTTCAAATCAAATCTACGCTTTTTCCCACTAAAAAGCAAGAAATTTACATCATTTGCTAAAGCAAGACTTAAGGCTAAAGCTCCAAGAGAGCGGAATTTAATATGATTTAGCGCAAGAATATTACAAATTTCTGGCTTTGAGTAAGCACCTTCAAAGATTCCACATTTTACAGAGTTTGTGCTATTTTCTTGCATTTTAAAATCACTAAAATTTTGCCCAAGTTTGCCAATAAAATTTTTATTTTGATAGTTTATGACTACAATTTGAGTGCAAAAATTCATAATGATGCCAATTTGTGGCTCTAAATCTTTATTGCACAAAGCAATGCTAGCACCATAGTATGGAATATTTGAGAGAAAATTATCGCTTCCATCAAGCGGGTCAAGAATAATTGTATAGTCTTTATGATTATCAATAAACTCACTTTCTTCCGAATCTATATTGCCAAATTTGCCTAAAAATTTACAAAATATTTTCTCGCTCAATAAATCTGCTTCTATGCTTATGTCTCCGCTGGTATTTTGTGTGTGTTTTGTATAAAGAATTTTATTTTTAGATTCTAAAATATTTGCTATTTTGCTTCCTGCAATTAAAGTTGCCTCTATAAAATTTATCAAAAAAATCTCCAAAAAATTTTTAAATTTAAATTATAATTATTCTAAATTTAAAGTTTAATATGGAGATTCTTTGCAAGGCTATATAAGTGGCATAGTGAAGCTAAAAAATGAAGATATAGTTGTAAAAATCATAACAAAAAGTAAATTTTTAAGTCTCTATAGATTCTATGGGATTCGTCATAGTATCATCAATATAGGCAGAAAAATTGATTTTGAGATTGATTATAGTGGAATCTTTATGCCACGGCTTAGAAATATCCTTCAAATTGGCTTTGAATGGGAGCATAAATATGATAGATTGTATTTTTGGCAGAGTTTTTTAAAGCTTATAAATAAGCATTTACAGGATACTAATGAGATTTCAAGCTTCTATTTTGATTTATTAGATGAAATGTCACTAAAATTTCAAAAGCAAAATCCATATAGAATCTTGCTAGATTCCTATGCAAAACTACTAGAATTTGAGGGTAGAAAGATTTTAGAGATAAAGTGTTTTGTTTGCAATCAAAATTTAGGTGAAAATAGTGTGATTGTAAGGAGTTTTTTAGCCGCACATAAGAGCTGCATTCCTTATAGTTTAGAATCTATCAATACTAAAACTTTTTTTGATTTTTTAAAGGGTAATAGAAGTATTTGTTTAAATAATGCAGAAGTTAAATACCTGCTCAATATAATGCTTGAGGGACTATGAGTTTTTACTTGAATTTAGATTGATTTTTATAGTTTCGCTTGTGATTTGGATTTAGCTATTTTTTGCTTTTAATTATTGCATTAAAAAACATTTAGCATTCTAAAATTATTATAAGAATCTTGCACATTGGCAAAAGCAAACTAAAACCCATCAATATATTGTTTATCACAAAATGTATTTGTATGTATGTTGCTAAAGGCTTTTTTAAGCGATATGAATAAATCTTTATTATTTTCTTCTAAATTTTTTAGTAGATTTTTAGCGTCCTCTCTTGCATATGGTTTTTTATCATCACTATTCCAATTTATTGGGCAGTTGCAATCAGGTGCAATGTAGATTCTATTACTTTTTATAAAATCTATAATCTGCCTTTCACGCACAAAAATAAGCGGACGAATTACAAGTAAAGAATTTTGAGCCTTGTATATCGGTGGCATTGAGCGTAAAGCTCCATTAAAACTAAAATTCATCACAAAGCTTTCAGCCACATCATCTAAATGATGAGCTAAAGCAATTTTATTATACCCTTCTTCTAATGCCTTGCTATACAGCGCTCCTCGCCTCATTCTTGAACAAAAGCTACAATATGAGCTATTTGGACGCTTCTTTTCCTCTAGGGCTTGATAGATTTTTGTTCTATATAATTCATATTTTATATTATGTTTTTCGCAATATTTGAAAATGTAATCATATTCGCCCCCTCTCCCATAGTCAATTGTTATAGCTTTGAAGTCAAACTTAAATGGTGCATGATTTTGCATTCTTGCTAGAATCGTAGCAAGCAAAATCGAATCTTTTCCACCAGAGAGCCCAAGTAGCACCCTATCACCCTCTTTAATAAGCCCATATTCCGCATTTGTCCTACCAACTATATTTAAAATTTTCTTACTTATCATTTTATATTCTCTTAAATTTATTATTTTTTAAAATTTCTACTCTCCTTGTTTTAATTTTATTCCTTCTTCTTTTAAATTTTTGCTCTCCCTTCCAGTGCACGAGTTAGCGAAAGTCTATCAATATTATCAAGTCCAACGCCTGTTGGAATCCCCTGTGCAATTTTAGAAAAAATTAGTTTTTCATCTTTTAGTTTATCTTCGATAAATAAAATCATCGCATCACTCATTAAAGATGGGCTAAAAGCAAAGATAATTTCTTGTATATTATAAAGTTTGATATTTGCTCTTAATCCTTCAAAATCGATTCTCTTTGCATCATCTACGACAAAGTAGATTCCGCTAAATATATTTGCTTCTTCAATGATTAAAATATCCTTTGGATTTGAGACAATGCAGAGCATTCCGCTATAAAGTCTAGTATCATCTTCACAAATTTCACATATTTTGCCCTCTGCGATTCCACCGCAAATCTCACATTGCTGAATATTTTGCACCGCATTTTCAATGCAATTAGCAAGATTTAGAGCTAGAATCTTATTTTCTAGTGCAAGCGTATATGCAATCTTATTAGCTGATTTTTTACCAATGCTAGGAATTTGCTCTAATTGCTCAATTAATAATGTAAATGATTTATTTTTCATTGCGAAAATATAGCATAAATTGATATTTTATAGTAAATTTGTTTGAATTATATTTTTTATCATAATACATAAAATTATGATATAGAGTATAATAACAGCTATTTTATGGGCTTTTGGTGAGATTTTTTTATTAATTTTTGTGCCAAAAAATACACCAATTAGTGAAAATGCTCCAACGATTAGACCCTCTTTATAATTCACATAATTATGTAATGCTAGACTAATGAAGCCAGAAAATGATGAAAAGATCACAAAAAATAATGATATAGGGACGACTTGCTTTGTGCTAATTCCAAGTGCATAGCTAACTGCAGGGACGATTAGCAATCCACCACCTATTCCTAGTGAAATTGCAAAGATTCCAGTTATAAAACCTATGATGAATAAAAATAATTTTGGATTTTCTTTTGGGGTGGATAGATTCTGCGTGGTTTTAGTTTTCAGCGCTTTATAGAGTGAATAGAGACAAATTAGCATAAAGGCAATTTCTAAATAAAGTGGTTTAAAAAAATCCACCACATATCCGCTAAAAGCAGCTCCACATAATCCACCCAATCCTACAAAAATAGCAATTCTAATATCTAGTAATTTTGCTCTAATGTTTAAAAAACTGCCATATACTGATGAGAAAATCATTTGCATAACAGAGATTCCTATTGCATTTTTTATATCAAATCCAAAAAACATCATTGAAGGGACAATTATTATGCCACCGCCTATTCCAAAAATTCCAGCCAAAATCCCAGCGACTATACCATAAATTGCTAATATTATTAATTCCATTATTATCCTAAAAATAAAAATTTTGAAATTATTATGTTTTTTGGAATCAGATTTGCTTAAATGCTAGAATATTTTTAAAGTTAAGGAAATGAAGATTGAGGGTTGAAGCCTTAAGTAGATTTGTTCAAATCAGTATAGAGGAGCATAATCCACTATTGCCAAAATTTCTAAATTATGCCAAAAAGCATTTTCAAAAGCAATATCATCTCTCAAGCTCAATTTTGATTTTAGATGATGGGGAGCGATTTAAGAAAGATTATTTAATAAATTGGGCTTATTATTCCTCAATGCAATCTCAAGAGCAAGATGAAAATAATTTACAATCTTCTTTCACATTAGAAAGCATATTAGAGATGAGCTATCTTCCTATTAGGATTAAAATAACATCTACGCAATCCATTTTAGAATGCGTTAGAATCTCTTTTAGAATGATTGGAGTAGAGAGTGCAGTTTTGAGCCTAGATAAACCAAATCACATTGCCAAACGTTATCTTGGTGCATTGCTTTCAAATATTATTATCAGTAGTGATTTATCAAATATTTATTTAGATAGTAGGAATGCTAATTTTTGGGCTATGATAATGAATATTATAGGCAATAAAATAATTCACAATGTTAGATTAGAATTTGATTATGATAGTTTTAAGCCAAATGGCAAAAAAAGCCAACCAAGTTATATGACAAGAAAAGAGCAGAATCTTTCTGAGGCTTATAGGATTCTTGGTTGTTCTCACTCTGATAGCTTTTTTGATATTCGTGCAAAATATTTAGAACTTATAAAAAAATATCACCCAGATAAAGTTTTTGGGCAAAATGAAGAGGTGATCAAAGCTTATAATATTAAATTTATTGAGCTAAAGGAGGCGTTTGATATTATCAAGTCGTCTTTTGAAATTGCGAGTTAAATTTTAGTATAATTCTCAAATAAAAATATAGGAGATAAAAATGGATATAAAAAGTATTTTAGGTGGTGGTAGTGATAATAAAAAAACTATGATGGTTTTAGGTTTGGTTTTATTAATGGTCGTAGTTCTTGCTGTAATTACAATTTTATTTTTTAATGATAGACAAGAAGAATATATAAATACAGATTTGCCTGCTATGGAGGATATTTTACCGCCACAACCACAGCAAAATGTGGCAATGCAGAATCCATCTAATGCTATAAATACTACTCCTACTACAAATAATGAATATGTTAATAATCAACCCACAGCAAATGCACCTACAAATAATCCTGCAAATACAGATATAACATTACAAGAAGTTGCTTCTAATGTGGAAAGTAAAACACCTAAAGCTACACCTACGCAAAATATACAGAATCCTTCTACACCTACGATAGCTAAACTAAAATACACAATTAAACCTCTTAATAAAGATATAGCATCTTGTATTACTATGAGAAATGGAAGCTGGGTTATGCCAAAGTCTTGCAGTGATGAGGTAGTTTATTCTGTAAGGAATCTTATAAATACAAATACAGAACTAATTGCAATAGAAGTTAGTGGAATAGTAGATAGTAATCCTTATTCTGGTCCTAGTGCAGAGCTAAAACAAGAAGGACTTGCATCTTTTCGCGCTAGAGAGGCTATTAGTTTAATTACTAGAGCTTTTAGCAATGTGGCAGTGTTTGAAGGACCTAGTATGCAGATTAATAGCAAGAGAGGCTTTCAAATCAAAGCTTATTATTTACAAAATTAATGTCTTTTAAAGTTAGTAAAATTGGGGTGCTTTTGCGCCCTTTAACCCCATCATTAAAAGCTATATATGATGATTTTAAAGCTATTGCACAAAAAAATGATATAGAAGTAAGAATTTCTAGCGATAGTGCCGTAATGATAGGCATTAGTGGAAGTGAATTTAAAGAAATGTGCGCGTGGTGTGATATTATAGTTAGTTTTGGTGGAGATGGAACATTAATTTCATCGCTTAGAAAAGCACTACCATTTAATAAGGCTATCCTTGGGATAAATACTGGGAGGCTTGGCTTTCTAACCGCAATAGGATTAAGTGAGCTAGATGACTTTGTGCTAAAGCTTAAAATGGGTGATTTTGCTATTTGCAAAATTATGCCTCTCAATGCTGAAATTCATACTAAAAATAGAGTATTAAAACTACTTTGTATAAATGAATTTATCATTTCAAAAAAAGATATAGCCGGAATGATAAAAATTGCGGCAAAAATCAATGGAAAGTTTTTTAATTCATATTTTGGTGATGGGCTGATTATTGGAACTCCTGCTGGCTCTACTGCTTATAATATTAGTGCAGGTGGGGCTATTATCTATCCATATAATAGAAATATTATTTTAACACCGATTTGTGCGCATTCTTTGACACAGAAATCCTTGATTTTAAATGATAGTTTTGAGCTAGAATTTAGTTTGCAAGAATATTTAGACTTGCAATATTCTAAAAGCTTTGGAGAATCCAAAACTAATATCAAGCAAGATTTTAATCTTAATAGCTCTAATTTAGCAGATTCTAAAGATTTTGTAATTTCTAGAGATTCTAATTTAGATTCCACTTCAAAGAATAATTTAGATGCTAGTATAATGGATTCAAACTCTAAAGATAGTAAAGATTTTAATATTAAAGATTCCGCTTCAAAAGATTCTAATGCAAGCATAGTTGTAGATGGGCAAGATGTTTTTGAATTTAATATGAATGATAGATTAGTCATTAAAGCTGCAAGTCAAAATGCACTTTTGATTTATGATAAAAATAGGGATTATTTTGAAGTATTAAGAGAAAAGTTTAGCTGGGGCTTATAAATGGCTTGTATGTGGTGTGTATTTGTAGATAAAAATAAATCTAGTTTTTTGAGCTTTAAAATAATATTTTGTGTAAATCAAGGATAAAAGTTTATGATAGAGCGACTTTTGATTAAAGATTCTCCTGCTTTTAGAGAAGTGATTTTAAATCCAAATAAAGGATTTAATACTTTTAGCGGAGTTAGCGGAAGTGGAAAATCTGTTTTAATGGAAAGTATTTTAGCTATATTTGGGCTAAAAGATAGTAATGCCTTGCTAATTGAAGCTACTTTTAATAAGGATTATTTGTATTTAGATGATAGCGGAATCTTGTTTGATGATGAGAATATTTTAAGCATTATAAAAAAAGATAAAATAAAATATTTTTTTAATAATCAAACCCTCTCAAAGAAGCGAATAAAAGAGATTTTTAGCCAATATGTCAAATATATCAATTCTCAATCCAAAATAGAATTACAGCAAGATAATCTACTGAAAATCCTAGATTCTATTATTGTTAAAAAAATGCCACAATACAGCCAAAAACTAGAATCTTACAGGATAAATTATAATGCTTTTTTATCTAAAAAAGTAGAACTTCAAAAGCTAGAAAATGAGGAGAAAAATATCATTGAATTAAGGGAATTTGCGGCTTTTGAGATCAATCAAATAGAAAGTATTAATCCAAAAATAAATGAATATGATGAGCTTTTAGAGATAAAAAAAGCTCTATCAAAAAAAGAAAAAACTATGCAAAAAATCCACTCTCTTAAGCCAATTTTAGGCGAGTTTAGCAATATTACTAGTTTTTTAGATTCTATTAATAAGAATAAGCCAATTTTTGATGAAGTTTTAAATGAGATTTTTGGCATTATAATCGATGAAGAAGAGAGGCTTAATAATATCGATGAGAGTGATATTGAGGAGATTTTAAATCGTATTGAAAAATTAAGTAATTTGGTGCATAAATATGGAAGTATAGAGGAGGCTTTGGAGTATTTAAAGAAGAGAAAAAAGGATTTAGAGAATTATCAAAATATTAGCTTTAATAAAAATGCACTTACAAAAGAGCTAGATTCGCTTCTAACTACGATAAAAGTAGAATCTAAAGAGATTAGAGACTTAAGAAAACAGAATCTTAATATTTTACTAAAAGAGTTACAATCCTATTGCAAACGATTAATGTTAAATAGCCCAAGTGTAAATCTAGTAGAAGTAGAGTTAGATAGCAATGGGGCTGATTTATTAGAAGTTAGATTAGGAGTTTCTGAAATTTCTACTTTAAGCAGTGGGGAGTTTAATCGCCTCAAACTAGCGATTTTATGCATTGAGATTGAGTATTCAAAGCAGAGTGGAATCTTAATATTAGATGAAATTGACGCTAATTTAAGTGGTAAGGAAAGTGAAGGTGTGGCAGAAGTGCTGTCTTTTTTATCGCGAGATTATCAAATTTTTGCAATTTCTCATCAATCGCATATGCCTAGCTTTGCTTCACATCATTATTTGGTGCAAAAAGGTAAAGATAAAAGCAGCATTACACTACTTAATAAACAAGGCAGAATTAATGAAATAGCAAGAATGATAAGTGGGGCAAACATCACGCCAGAAGCCTTGCTATTTGCACAAGAAAAATTAAAAAATCTAAAAGAATGACTTTGCTAAACTTTAGCCTATTTGCTACAATATGCTAAAAATTTCAAGGCTAAAATTTAAGCAGAAAAATGAATTTATATGTTTTGAGTGAAATTGCAAAGCTATTTAATGAGTATGAAAAAATAAGCTACATTGGGCGACTTGATGATAATTTAATCAAATTAGTCTTAGATAATGATATTTTTTATATAGATTTAGCAAAAAGCAAAAGTGATATTTTTTGTAGTGTGGATTCTATTCTTGCGGTGAAGAAATACTCAGCTCCATTTGATTTTGCCTTGCAAAAATATTGTCTAAAAAGTGAAATAGAGAAATGTGAAATTGATGGGAATAATCGAATCTTAAGGCTATTTTTAAGCAAGGCATTGCAGTATAAAAAATTGAAATGTATTTTACAGCTTGAATTTACAGGAAAATACACGAATGCAATAATTTTGGATTCTAAATTTGTAGTTTTGGAATCTTTGCGAAAAATCACGCAAAACTCTAGGATAGTAAAAGTTGGAATCCCACTCACTCCGCTAGAACAGCAACAAAATTTTAATATTAAAGAAATTGAGATAGGTGAGAGTATGATAGAATTTTTGCATAAAAATTATATAACTAAAATCACCTCAAAGCTAGAATCTAGCAAACAAAATGAGATTCAATTACTAGAAAATAAAAAGCAGAAATTGCAAACTTTACTATCAAATCTCCCAAATAAAGATGATTTACTAAAGAGAGCGGATAAATACGCAGAGATTGGCAAAATGCTTCAAAATAGTAGCGAGATTGAATTGCAAGATTCTACAATTAAGCTAAAAAAATACGACAATAGCATTCAAATTTTAGATATAGATTTTGTGCCAAAATCTAGACATTCGCTTATAAATGAGTTTTTTGCTCATAATAAAAAGCTAAAAGCTAAAGCTAAAAATATCTCGTTGCAAGAGGAGAATCTAAAAGATAATATTAATTTTTTAGATTCTAAAATTAGCTTTATTAAAAATGCAACAAACCTAAATGATATAAAAATTATAAATCCAAAAAATCAAAAAAAGATAGATAAAAAAGAGAGTAAAAAATATGAAAGCTTTTTTATCAATGATTTAAAAATCTCTGTCGGAAAAAATCAAAAAGAAAATATCGAGCTTTTAAAAGATGCTAGAGCGAATGATATTTGGATGCATATTAGAGGGATACCATCATCGCACTTGATAATTCATTGTTCTAAAAATATAATTAGAGAGGAGATTTTGCAAAAGGCAGCTTTGATTTTGTGTAGTTTTCTAAAAACTAAAAGTGGAAATTTTATTGTCGATTATACAAAAAGGAAGTTTGTAAAAATCAAGGAAGGAGCAAATGTGGTGTATTCAAACTACTCCACAATAAATATAAAGACTTAAAAAAGCCAAAAATAAAAGGATTTAGTTATGGCAATATCTCAAATAGGAAATATCACTCACATAAATCAAAATGCTTTATTAAACTCTCAATTACAAGCAAATGCCCTCAATCAGCCAAATGTCCAAAGTGCAATGAATATCCAAGATTTTAGTGAAAAAATGCAAGAAAATGTAGAAGTCCGCCCAACAGAAGGGATAGAAAAAGTAGACAAGGATTCTTCAAATTCAAATAAACAAGAATATAAAAAAGACGAAGAGCAGAACCTCAAATCTAGCAACACTGCTTTAGAATCTAAAAAACATAAAAATATCTATGCTAGTATTGAGCGCTCAATGCTAGATATTGAAGTGTGAAGTATTTTAGCCATTTTACAAAATATAGAGTTTTATAAATTAGCATAAATTGCTCTCCTATTTTTAACAGCAAAGTTAGGATTTTAAATATATGAAAATCTCTTAAAATACTTTTATATTAAAAAACACTAATATAAAATTAATAAAATCGACACTTGCACTATAAACTCCATT
>CAMWQM010000006.1 GCA_947176375.1 uncultured Helicobacteraceae bacterium | reverse complement strand
TTTACCCACTTAAAAATGTTATATTTTAATATTTTAGGCTTTAATGTAATCTAAAAAATATAAATACATTTTTTAGAATTTGATTTTAATCTTAAAGTAAATTCTAAATAGGTAATTTGATATTCTAAAGATTTTAGTTTATAAGACTTAAAAATTATGGAATCTAAATAATTTATAAAATCTCAAATGATAAAAAACTCTAAATTATTAAGAATTAAGTCCTCGCTCTTGCTATTTAAAATTATTCCTAAAAACTAAAGCATTTAGTGGCTGTTTTAGGAAGCTAGAGACGACAGAACATTTGATTTTAAAAAGTAGGAAGATTCGCCTATCTTGTAAAGATTCCAAAGTTTCAAAGTTCCCCATACCTTTTGCTAGAATTAAATCTGTATTATCAAAAAGTGCCCTACTCTCATCATTTGCAAGATTGTAGATAAATCCTGGCGATCTTACTCCGCTATCTTTTATATCACAAATTTTACTTAAAGTTTTATGCTCACTTATATCACTCATCGTTAAATCATTGATAATCGCTTCTCCACGCACCAAATATGTGATTTTAAGATGATAATTTTCTACTAAAAACTTTATCAATATTTCATCAAAATAATTCTCTCCTGCATTATCAGCGATATATAGTAAATTTGTAGCGTTATTTATGGCGTTTGCAAAACTATCAATATGATTTATACAAAATCCCTCATTTAATGAATTGTATAAATTGGATTCTATGTCGAAACTAGCCTGTGAGCCGTAATCAATAGCGTTCCCAGCTACCGCTATTGTAATTGCTTGAGAGAGATTTTGTGCCACTAAATTTTTACTAATTTGCTTTGCAATAGCAATGGAATCTTTTTTAATATCACTATATGGGTCAGTTACTCCTAGATTTTCCTTTAAAATATCATAGATTTTTATAGCACTTTTTGGTGGAGTTATTGTAAGCGGAATTTTGTCTATCTCACGCTCTACTAAAGATAAAAACTCATTTTTGCTCGCATTATCAAATATATCTTGTTTGTCTAAAAATCGCTTTATTTGATTGTAAAGACAAGCTTTGCATTCAGGAGAGAGATTCAAAGCTTATTACCATTATTTAGCATTTTGCCCCACATTAGCTTGTATTTGCGTTGCATTGCTTCTAATTCTTGTTTTTTAGATTCAACTTCTCCTCTTAAGTTATCAATAGTTTTTTTATCCTCTGTTTGAGATTCTCTAGCATTAAGCAAAGCATCTTTTAGGAATTGATTTTCATTTTTTATACTTGCTATTGTCTCATCTTTTGCCTCTATAACTTTTTCATGTAGGCTTAAAATCGTGCCAATGCTTTGCTCGATATAGCTAGTATCTATATTTTGCTCTGTTAGCGTGTTTCGCGTGCTTTTTACAAGGGCATTTGTTCCGCTTACACTATCGATATATAAAACATTATTTATATATTTTGCATTGATTTGCCCATTTGTGATAAGGTTTTTTATATCATTAATTTGGAGACCTGTAATCGTCAAAAACTCATCAATTTTAAGCCAATTTTCACGCATTATTTAATCCTAACTTCAATTTCTCTTGAATCTAATTCAACTTTTTTTGATTTTATAACTCTATCTTCAATTAGTTTTCCTGCTAATTCCTCATTTTTGAGTGAAAGAATCTGCATTGCGAAATATGCTGCATTTATTGCGCCAGCCTTGCCAATAGCCATTGTAGCCACAGGCATTGAGCTAGGCATTTGCACAGTTGAAAGAAGTGCATCTAGTCCATTTAACGGACTTGAATCTAGTGGAACGCCAATTACAGGCTTTGAAGTTTGTGCAGCGACCGCTCCTGCTAAATGTGCTGCCATTCCAGCAGCTGCAATAAATACACAAGCACCACGAGATGAAGCGTCTTTGACATATTCTTTTGTGCGCTCTGGACTTCTGTGTGCAGAGCTAATAATCACCTCATACAAGCAATCAAATTTTTTGAAAACTTCTACGCACTCACTCATCACATTCCAATCACTCTTGCTTCCCATAATAATGCTTATAAATTCCATTTACTCTCCTTAAATATCAATATCATATAATGAGTTTATTGCCTCAACTAACCTCAAGGCAACCTGCCTGATAAATGATAAATCGTTTATCATAGAGGTTCCTTCTGCTATGCTAATTGATTTTTGTGCGATAAGAGAATCGATCTTATTTAACACATCTAAATCGTCATAGTTAAATGAAGCCTTATATTTAGCAATTTTATTAATAGCTTGTTTATCATCATCTGGCGAGATTCTAAGCTCTTCAATACTTCTTAAAAGATATGCTAGAGTGCTTCGCATCTTATCATATTCACCACTCAATAATTTGTTTTCGGATAGAGAGAATTTCTGTAAATTATTATAAACTAATTGCATTTGCTTTGTGGCTTCTACTATGCTTTTTGAGGCAATTTGAAGCTTAAAAACTTCTTTCATCTGCTCTTCTTGTCCCATATGAGTTTTTGCTTTAGCAGTAAATTCCATAATTGCAATTGATAGGGATTTAACCTTACTTTCATACAGATATTTTAAATCAATATCATCTTTTAGTAATTTTTTATCTTTAACTAGATTTTCAATAGGTTCAAATGAGCGGATTCCACTTCTATCAAAGCCAATGCTATGGGCTATAATACCTAAAGAATTATCGTAGAGATGTTTTGTCTCATTTCGTATTGCTTCTAGTGAGGCTTCTGCAAAGTCAATTTTTGAATCATCAAGGTAGATAGGAGCATCTGAATTGTCCTTTTTTCTAACCGCAATGAATTTGGTTAAATAATATACAAATTTATTTAAAAATGGTAGCATTATGGCGATGCCAAGGCAGTTAAAAAGTGTATGGAAAATTGCAAGTTTTAGATTGATATTTTCAATACTTACCAATTTTGCAACAAGCTCTACTACAAAAATTATCTGCTTTGATAGAATGATTGCTACGATTGCTGTAATTAGGTTAAACACCACATGAGCCATTGCAAGCCGCTTTCCATCAATACTTGCATTAATTGCTCCTATTCCTGTTGTAATAGAGCTTCCAAGTTGTGCGCCGATTGTAAGTGCTATGCCACTATCAAGCGAAATTTGCCCTGTGCTAAGTGCCGCCATAATTAAAACTAAAGTAGCATGAGTTGATTGCATTATCAAAGTCGCCACAAGTCCGACACCCAAAAATACTACCATTCCCTTGAATCCGCTTATATCGTATTGTGCAAAATTTATACTATCTTGGTAGTTATCGAATCCTATTTTAATATAAGCAATTCCCAAAAATATCAACCCAACTCCAGCAAGAATATATCCAAAACCCTTGATAGCCTTTGCTTTATGAAATAAAAACACAACACCAAAAGCAATGATAGGCAATGCAAATGTAGAAATATTAGCTTTATTCCCGATACTTGCTATAATCCACGCACCTGTGCTATTACCCAGATTCGAGCCAAGAATTACTCCAACACCCTGCACTAAAGAAATAATTCCAGCTGAAACAAAAGATATTGCAAATAGTGAAATTAATGTGCTACTTTGCATAATCGTTGTTGATACTGCCCCAAATATAATGCTTTTGAAAGTATTGCCTGTAACTTTTTTCATCATTTTTTCTAAAAAGCCACCACTGAGCATTCTAAAGCCATCTTGAAGCACCAACATACCAAATAAAAATATAGCAGCCCCTGATATTATCTCTATACTTGCACTAAATGTATAAAATACATAAAATAACGCTAATATAGCTATTGTGGTAATTAACTTTTGCATTTATCCCCCTTATCTCCCTATTTTTAATTTTTAAGAATTAGTCCAACTAAGTAGCTTTTTATATAATTGCACCCTTAATCTTGTGATACTTTCCTCCAAAGTTTCATTATTAGCCTTAAGATTTGTGCTAAAAACTACATTGTCATTGCAGTCTTTAATACTTGTATTTAGCGTTATTTCCCCCAGATTCTTATTAATAATAATATTGTTTGTTATGTGTAAAAGATCAGGATTCTTAGCAATGATATTAAAAAACTTCCCATATTCGCTCATTAAAGCACTATTAATTAATTCATATTCCCTGTTACTGCCAGTTTCCAAATATGTAGTATAATCTGCACTAGATTCCATTTCTAATATCGTTTTTACATTGCTAAATAAATTTTGTTGCACTAAAGCCTCATTAAATGAGAGCAAAAGATTATTTTTTAGATTCGCTTTTGTTAGTAAATCTTGCAAAGATTTTCTATCTTTTGGTAAAAGTGTATTGCAATTTGAACTTTTAACAGCATTTAAAATCCCTCTAATCGAAGTGGCATAATCATTAATATCACTTTTTATTTTATTTGTAAATCTCTCTTTACTTAGCCTTGCTTGAATGTATATTAAATCATTACTATACTCAATTAGTGGAAAATCTATACTATCTAACTCAATATCATTCACACTAATTGCAATATCATTGCTAACCCCACTAGAAAATATGGAATCTAATTGTTGTTTTTTAACCTCTAGGTTGGATTCCAAATTTAGCGAGATGCCATAAGCCAAATCTTGCAATGCCACTGCTTTTGCCTCCTGCAAATTTTTTGCTTCACCAAATCCATATAAATAATATTCATCTTGATTACTTGAAAAATACCAACTAGGATAGCTCACATTAGAGCAAGCAATAAAGCCTAGAGAACAAATTAGTGCTAAAAAATATTTTATGATTTTCAAAACTCATTACCCAAAGCTTTGTCTAATGCGTTTAAAAATTTATCTTTTTCTACTGGCATATCTTTACTAGACATATTTTTCATTATATTTTGTCTTGCAGATTCTGCTAAATTCGAATCTAGTTCAATTAATACATAAATCTGCTTTCCATCACCTGTAATCCAAGTGTCTTTTTGCTTTGAGCCTGTAAGAGTTTGAGAGACAACTTGTCTTGTTATTTGCTCGCCAAATTTTTCTACATTAGAGAAGCTAGAGTCATAAGCATTATTCCCAATGCTTTGCGAAATCGCATTATTAACAACACCTTCGATTTTTACAGATATCATTCTTGCAAGCTCATCTCTAGCCATAGCAATAGCTTCATTTCTAGCAAATTGGAGTCCAGCTTTTGTAATTTCTGCCGAACCAATCGCACTAAATCCACTTCCTCCTCCATTTAATACCCAAGAAGGCGCATTCATTAGATTATTTACTTCCAAAGCAGAATCTTCTATGCTGCTTGCTCCCTCACCTAAATTATTTTTTGAAGAGCAGCCAGCTATAAATAATAAAATTCCAAGCCCTAAAATTAAATTCCTAAATATCCTCATTCAAATCTCCTAAAATAAACTTTAAATAAGGCAAATTATATCTTAAAAAATATTAAAATATTTTATCAATTAGGTTAAGAAAGCTTTTGCTTTTTAAGCTAGAGATATATTGCTGTTATTCTCTGTATCAATTCAAAAATATATAACTTAAATAATCTTATTTAGTTATGTTTTTAAAGTTTGCTAGACTAGGATTTAGACTATAAATTTAAAGATTTTAATTAGCTTTGCAAAAAAAGATTACGCTTTTTAAAGCGGAATCTTAATTACCAAGCTACATTCTTGTTACTGCCAACTTTAATGATATTTACTTCATCATCCCAAATTACAAGCCCACTTTTTATATCAGTCAAGGTTAGTAGAAAATAATAATCAATCCTCTGTTTGTTTCCTACTTTTGTATTCTTTTGAATAATTTTGCCAGATAGCGATAATTCTGGGGCAATCAACTCGCCTTTTTCAATCGTGGTATATTGATTGAACTCTTCATTATCTCTAACACCCCTTGCTTTATCAATCATAGAATCTACCATAGCACCACTTCCACTAATCGCTAAAGTTAAGACAAATTTCCCACTCTCTCTCATATCTCTTGTGATTTTTCTGGTTAATTGCTCTGTATCTAGCATTTGCATAGTGTCATTAATCACATCAGAGATTGCCAAAACTTTTGGTGTATCCTTGATATTTTTTACATATCTGCTATTTAGCAAAGACTGCACACTTTGCTCCGCTGCATTTACTATATCGTGGTAGTCTAGCCCACTTGAAGTTAGCTCTTTAGAATCCTCTAAAGATAAATACTCTACTTTGCTAGAACAACCTATAAATAACAATATACACGCAATTATATAAAATACATTTTTCACTTTTTCCTCCTTATGCTATGTGTTAGACTTATTGTATTGTTTTGTAATATCCTTAAATAAATTATATTATCAGTATTTAGACACAAATGGTTGCAAGCCTCATTGAGACTAAAATTATATATTAATTTATTATCTCCATATATTGAAAAATCATTTTTTTGATTTTTTATCCTAAAGATTATAAATCTAAGAGGTAGAATGCGTGAACTTCTAGTATCAGCATTACTCGTAGCTTTGCTGAATATCGCTCCGCCAATTGAGCCTAAGATTCCTAATTTTTCTCCCAATAGATTCTGTAAATATGCTTTATAAGATGATGAAATGATAGAAGTTAGCACGATATAGGGCAGTTCAATACTAAATTCATTTGATATAATAGATTCTAGGTTGTTTATCTCAAATCCGTTAAATTGCGCTTTAGAATGTGTATAAAAATAGGTGCTGGTTTCTATATTAGATTCTGCACTGGATTGTATATTTTGCGTTGAATGCGAATAAGTGCTAGATTCTACTCTAGATTCCACATTTTGCATTAAATTTGCATATTTTTTAGATTCTATAAAATAATTATTATGAAAAACTTTTCCACCATCTAGCTTTGGCAGGGCGATATTAAAAAATAAAGTATTTTTATTTAAGAAAAATAATGGCAAATCAATGCTAATTTCATCTTTTTTTGGAATCCTGCCATCTTCTAATAGAATCCAAGTATAACTCTGTGTGTTATTTTTATCTCCACTGCTTCTATTTTTTCTAGATTCTAAAATTTCTAAATCCTCTATAATCTCACTTTTTTGGCTAATTGCATAGGCTTGCTTTAACAAATCATTAGCTTTATCAAAATCATTTTGTGTTAGAAAAAATATACCAGAAACATAGGCAATGAAAGGATTTACATATCCATCATAGGCTCTAAATCTATCTAAATTACTATAATGTTGCATAATAATAGAATCTGCTGTGCTTGAGAGTGCAGACATATTTAGATCACTTACTTTATTGCTATATTCAGTTTTATTCTGTTGTATTGTCGTATTTATTTCATCAATCTTGTTTGCAAAAAAATCACGCGAACGTCTCTGCCTATCATTTGCACGATTAAACTCAACTCTTGCTTTAGCATAATCTTCAAGCATAATGTAAGCCAAAGCTTTGTAGTGATTTATAAAAACAGCTTCATAGAGATTCCCACTATATTCAAACATACCATTACTAACCAAAATACTAGCTAGTGTTTTTAGTGCTATGTTAAAGCCATTTTGTGCATTCACACTCTCAAAGAAAGCTTCAGATTTATCTAACAATTCTATGCTTTGAGATAAATCATTATTTTGTAAGCCCAAGATTCCACTTTGAAATGCCCATAAAAAATCATCATCGCTATATTTTAATGAATAATTATAAGATGTAGAAATATCATTATTTTGAAAATAGAGATTGTCTAATTTTTCAATATCCCCCATAGACGCACATGCATTAAATAAAAAGGCAAATATTATGGCAAGAAAGATATTTTGCACTTAAAACCTCTTAAAATAATTTTTGCTAGAATTGCAAATTATATTAAAAAAATCTAATTATACAAAGAGGCAATAATGAAAGTTTTATTAACAAAAGATGTGAAATCACTAGGAAAAGCAGGAGAAATTTGCGAAGTAAAAGATGGCTATGGGAGAAATTTTCTTATAGGCAAGGGTTTTGCAATATTAGCTACAAATGAGGCTATCGCAAAGTTTAGAGCTAATGAAAAAAAGAGAAAAGAGGAGGAAGAGAAGCTAATCACAGAGCTAAACGCCTTGGCTAGCAAAATTAAAGATTTAACTTTAGTTATTAACAAAAAAGTTGGAGCAAATGGTTCGCTATATGGGGCGATCACAAAAGAAGAAATAGCACAGAAATTTTTAGAATCTCACAATATTAAGATTGATAAAAAAGCCCTAGAACTTAAAAATCCAATCAAAAGCACAGGAATTTATGAGATAGATTTAAAGCTAGGATATGGAATCCACGCTACTTGCAAGGTTGATATAGTAGCAGAATAAGACTAGATTCTAAAATTTAAGTATAGAATCTACACAAATAAATTTTGTAGAATAAAGGGGAAATATGTTTGAAGCAACGACAATATTAGCTTATAAAGGCAAAAATAAAGCAGTCATAGGTGGCGATGGGCAGGTCACATTTGGAAACTGCGTTTTAAAGGGCAATGCAACTAAGATTCGAAGTCTCTATGATGGCAAGATTTTAAGCGGATTTGCAGGAAGTACTGCCGATGCTTTTAGCCTCTTTGATATGTTTGAAAAAATTTTAGAAAATAAAAAGGGTGATTTGGAACGCTCAGTAATAGAGTTTAGCAAGGAGTGGCGAAAAGACAAATATTTGCGTAAATTAGAAGCTATGATGATAGTGTTAAATAAAGAAAAAATTTACATTTTAAGCGGGCTTGGCGATGTAGTTGAGCCAGAAGATGGAAAGATAGCTGCGATAGGAAGCGGAGGGAACTATGCTCTTGCGGCTGCTAGAGCACTAGATAAAAATGCCTCACTAGATGAAAGCACTTTAGTTTTAGAATCTCTAAAAATCGCAGGTGAGCTTTGCGTTTATACAAATACAAATATAAAATTATTGGAGATTGAATGACTGATAATAAAACACCAAAAGAAATAGTTGAATATTTAGACGAATATATAATCGGGCAAGATAAGGCAAAAAGGGCTATCGCAATAGCACTAAGAAATAGATATAGGCGAATGCAACTTCCAAAAGAAATGCAAGATGAAATTATGCCAAAAAATATCCTGATGATAGGTAGCACAGGGGTTGGAAAAACTGAAATCTCAAGGCGAATGGCAAAGATTTTAGGATTGCCATTCATAAAAGTAGAAGCATCAAAATACACTGAAGTTGGCTTTGTAGGGCGGGATGTGGAATCAATGGTTAGGGATTTAGTAAATGCATCTATGAATCTAGTAAAAAAAGAATATAGGGATAAAAATGCAGATAAAATCAATGAATATGTGATTAATAAAATAGTCCAGAGTCTAATCCCCCCACTTCCTAGTGGCGTCAATGACGCTAAAAAAGAGGAGTATAAAATCTCGTGTGATAAAATGAAGCGAAAGATAGAAGATGGGCTAATGGATAATGCAGAGATTGAAATAGAAATCACAGAAGCCCCAATAAACCCTCTACCAATCCCAAATATAGGGATTGTAGAGCTATTCCCAAAGCAAACAAAACTAAAAAAGATAAAAACAAATGTCAAAGAAGCAAAAGAGTTACTCAAAAATGAGGCGATAGAAAATATCATAAACATTGATGAACTAAAGACAGAAGCACTAAAAAAGGCGGAAGAAAGCGGGATAATATTCATTGATGAGATTGATAAAACTGCATCAGATAATAGCAATAATAGGCAAAATCCAAACAAAGAAGGTGTGCAGAGAGATTTGTTACCAATCGTTGAGGGAAGCATTGTTGATACGAAATATGGCTCGATTAAAACAGATTATATTTTATTTATCGCAGCAGGAGCTTTTCATCTAAGCAAGCCTAGTGATTTAATCCCCGAGCTTCAAGGGAGATTCCCAATTCGTGTGGAGCTTGATAGTCTAGATGAGGACACTTTGTATAGGATTCTAACACAGACTAAAAATTCAATAATCACGCAATACACCCTACTTTTACAAACTGAGGGTGTGAAGCTTGTATTTGAAGATGAGGCGATTAGAAAGGTTGCATCTTTTGCCTGTCTTGCGAATGAAAAGACTGAAGACATAGGTGCTAGGAGGCTTCACACGATAATAGAAAAAGTGCTAGAAGACATTAGCTTCAATGCTACGGATTACAAAGACCAAGAAGTAGTTATCACAAAGGAATTGATAGAAGAGAGATTAGATTCGATCATAAAAGATGCAGATACCACGAGATATATTCTCTAAAAGTGGAATCCAAAATGGAATCTAGCTCAAACAAAAATGCAAAATCTAATAATAAGAATTTGGAATCTAAAAAAGATTATAAGTTTAATAAAGCCTCAAATAATGCTACTTTAAAAGGAGAATCTAAAAAGCAAAATATAGATTCTAAAAGAGCCTCTAAATTACAAGAAAAGGAGAATCTAAAGCAGAAAACTAAAATGCAGAATCTTGCTCAAAAAGCTTCCAAACAAAGAGATTTAAGAGCAAATACTTTGGATTCTAAAAATGTAACGCAGAATCCTGAGAAATATTCTACAGATTCTAAAGATTTCACAAAAGCTGGATTTATAGCGATAGTTGGGCGTCCAAATGCGGGCAAAAGCACATTATTAAATGCTATTATAAATGAAAATATTGCAATGACTTCGCACAAAATTAATGCTACTAGAAAGCAAATGAATATCATAGTAATGCACGATAAAACTCAAATTATTTTCATTGATACGCCCGGGATTCACGAGAGGGAAAAGCTACTAAATCAATTTATGCTAAAAGAGACGTTGAGGGCGATTGAAAACTGCGATTTAGTAGCGTTTCTAGCGCCAATTACAGATGATATTAAGCACTATAAAGACTTTTTAAATTTAAGCAATAAGCCCCATATTTTAATTTTAAGCAAGATTGATTTAGTAAGCAAAAATGAAGTATTTACAAAAATCAAGCAATATGAAGCTTTTAAGGACAACTATAAGGAGCTTATTCCGCTATCTTGTTTTAAGGGGCTAAATTTGGAAGTTTTATTAAAAGAAATTAGTAAATATTTACCAAATTCCCCATATCTCTATGATACAGAGCTTATTAGCACACAGAATCTTAAAGAAATTTGCAGAGAAAAGATTAGAGAGGCAGTTTTTAAATACTCTAACAAGGAAGTGCCATATCAAAGTGATGTAGTTATTAAGAGTTTTAGGGAAAAAGAAACCATCAATGAAATTTACGCAGACATTATAGTGGAGAAAAAAAGTCAGCAAATTATTTTAGTTGGCAGTGGTGGCAGAAGTATCAAAAATATCGGCATTAGCGCACGAAAGAGTATTGAGGAATTTTGTGCTAAAAAGCTATTTTTAAAACTAAATGTGGTTGTTAAAAAAGGCTGGAGCAGGAGCAAAAAAGAGCTTAAAAAAATGGGTTATGAAGTAGAATCTTAAAAAAATAAATTTTGTAAATTTAAGACTTAAAAAAAGTTAAATCTTTACACAAAAAATTGCGAAATTTAAAATAATAAAGAAGTTAGAAAGAAACTAAAGTTAAATCTAGTGCTATTTTTGGTTTTTGCTAATTATTGTCTTTTAATAGTAATTTAGAATCTAAAAAAGAAGGATAAGGTGAATAAAAGATAGACAAAAGAGTTGTTGCATTTTAATTCGGCAAGAAACGAATATATTAACAATACAAAGGATTTTTAGGAAATTTGTGTCCCCTTAAATGAGAATGAGAGAGTAAAACTTTATCAAAATATAAGGAAAAATTCCTATGAGAAGTGAGGATTCGGAAACTATACTACAAATTTTTAAGAATGGCTTATCACACAAATAGTTTTGAGAGTAGTAAGTAATTTAACTAGAAAATTTAATAAATTATGTAGAATCTATTGCATAATTTAGCTTGTTAAATACTCTAAATAATTAAATAAAAGAGAGGGATGGCAGATATAATTACAAGTTTAAACTCTGTTATTGCCGCTAAAGCACCACTAGCAAAGTTTAAGAGCATACAATCACTATTGGGGAATACTCAAAATGCGTAAGTTTTCACAAAGCACCATTTGAAATAATCATCACTGCATTTGAGCAGATATGCTAGATTCCACTAGAGGGTAGCAATTTTTTGAGATAGGACTTTTAGTTGTCCAAAAAGAAAAGTATTTCTGTATTTTATTGAATAGGCAATTTCCAAATGAATATGGGGAATTCTATCAAATTTGTGCAAAAATATTTTACAAGCCAACTGAAAAGAATACAAAATTTAGTGATGCAATATAGGACGATGAAACTGAAGAAAATATCTTTGATTATATTAGAAATAGTTAATACGCTGCTAGATGATAAAGGACTATGGAAACTAAACTTAATTCACAACGCTTATATCCCAAAGCAATATTATGACATTTTTTACAAAATATTCTAAAAAAGCTCTATAAAAAAGGAAAATCAATATATTAATGGCAAAATTTCAAAGTAAAAATAGCAAAACAAAGATATTCAAAAACACAGCAATTCAAAATAAACACTACCAAACAAAAAATCAAAAATTTAGCAAAAATTGATTTAAATGATGACAAGCCCATTTGCATTGATTGCAGTGCTCCCACAGGATTAATCACTGATATTATGCTTACTGCGGAGCTAGAGTTTATAGCTTCGAGCCAAATATATACCTAAATGCAATTTTATAAAAAAATATGAATATAATGAAAATGTATTTTTATATCGTAGGTAGTCTCAAACAGGAACTGCAAGACAAAATTCCTAAATGATGGCAATTTATTATCTCAAGGAAATGGAATTATTCCTAGTATCCAGCACACAGAGGAAACTTGCGAAGTAGAAGTGATTAATTTATGCAAATTTATAAAAAATTTTAAACAAACATAGCAGAATCTACTTTCTAAAGCTAGATATTAAAAGAGTAGAATCTAACCATAGAGACAATCATTCCAAAAGAGCTATACATAACTTAAATAACTAGAAAAAATTCTTACAAAAAGTAGAGAATAAGAATTCAAAATAAAATTTTACTTTTCTACTAAAATTTTCATTTTATTGTTATTTAAAGTGATGTATAGCTCTTTTACTCCTTTGAATTTGTATCCACCTTCCGCTTTGTAATCCTCTAAAAATATAACTTTATACATATTTTGATTTTTGTCATTTGGATATGGCGCTATATTTATCCAAACAAAATCAATGCTTTTTGTCTCATTTTTACTAAAAACTCTTTTTTTATAATCTACAAATTCCTTGATTTTCATCCCATCAAAGCGGATAAAATCATTATCATAAAATGACAAATACATCTCCAAATCATTTTCTATCCACGCATTCCGCCATATAAAAAGTCCCTGCAAAATATTAGCAAGTGTATCTTTTGAAACCTCTTTTAGCGGATTTGTAGAGGTGATTAAAATCGTATCCTTATAATCAATAATTTTTTCGTATTGGCTTAAAGTATTATTTTCAATCGCAATGCAGCCTTTCGTATTTTTCTCCGTTCTATCGCCATTTAGCGGCAATCCGTGAATCCAGATTCCATAACCTGTTTTTTTATGCAATTTATCATATAAATTTGGATAAGAAGTCGCAAAAGCAAGCGGTCCATAATATTGGTCTAATTTTGAAAGTTTTGCCGTTAGTGTATAAACACCGATGGGAGTGGCTAAATCTCCCTCTACTTTTTTATCATTTTGGTTTGAGCCAAAAATAGCATTTGTTTGATTTATCAAATTAAATTTGTTATTTTCTAGTTTGTATAATTGCAGTTTTGTATCACTTTTTGAGGCTATAAAAATGTATTTTAGATTCTCATAATATCCAAATTTCGTATCCTTTGTATTGAGCACATTTAGCCAATAATCCCTGTCTATCAGGTATTTTTCTAATATAGATTTTATATTTTTTAACCCATCTTTTCTGTATTCATCTACGATTTCATACATTTTATTTTTATTAACTTCATCTGCATAAGCGGTAATTAACAATAAAAAAATCACTAAATATCTCATTGACTTATCTTATCCCTTTTTGTTGCGTAAATAGTTTTAAATTGCAAATATTATCTAAATTCAAATAATAAGATTCTAAATAAATCAAATTAACTAATATTTTGCAATTTCATCTGCTAGATTCTCTAAATATTCATCGATATTGTCTTTTGTAAGCAAGATTCCAAAGTCTTGTGGAATCTTATCAATTTGATAGTTTGTAATTTTGTGTGCCATTAAAGTGCATATTTCAGGGTATAAATGGTCATCATCAGGGTAGTTATTTAAATTTGTTGTGATAGAATTTATCCCCATAAATTGCCATACACTACCAAAAACTTCAATATGCATCTTTAGCCATTGTTTATATTCCTCCCATCTATTAGCATTACGAATAATGGAAGCCAGTAAATTAGCTGTTATTGGCGAAGTATAGACAATAAATTGCGAATTTTTATTTTCTTGTTTGATTGTTTGTAAAATCATTATTAAATTTTCATTAAATTTATAATATGAATCGCTTAACTCTTTGGTATGCCTTTTTAGATGAAAGTTAAAATCTTTAGCTCTCTGCTCTTCTGTAGCTTTTTTACGAATTTTAACATTATTTCTAAAATAGTAAGAATGATAAAATGGCTGTGTAAAACCTAATGATTCTTTTAATACTACTAAACTATATTTTTTAAATGTTTGTAGTGAAAAGTATGCTCTTAAGCGATAAAAAGGCTGCGTAGTGGTATTTATAAATTGAACAGGGTCTTGTTCTTTTAATATCTTTTCACTAGGAACATTTGAACCAAAAAAATCAATTTGTAAAATTATATAATCAAGATCTTTATTTAGTGATTGCTTCATAAAATCAATATAAAATTTATATTCAAATGGCATCATTGATGAAACAGCATAGTTGTATAGCCTCATTCCTTTAAATTCATATTGATTTACAAAAGTAGCACGAGAACTACCAAGCAAAATAGCATTATAATCTTTATTATTATTAAAGTAGATTCTATTTGTTTTTTCTTGTCGCTCATTACTCCCATAGCTTAGAATATTAAAACGAGTATTATGTGAAAAAAGCAAATATGGGTCAATAAAAATATTAAAACACAATACACCAATCATAAACATATTCGACAAAAAGCCAAGTATAATCCACACTTTAAAATCTATTCGTTTAGATAAAATATTATGAATCAACATTGTGATTTTAAACATAACTTATCCTAAAAGTTAAAATATATAAATTCTTGTATTGTTGCATCTTGCATACAACTAAATGAAATTTGAATAAAAACAGCAAATAGCACAACCTCCCATACTCTACCACTAAAAGCTCTAGCCATCTCCCAACTATTCCTAATCCATAAACATACTACAAAAGCTAGGATGATATAAATTATAGTTTCATTTCTACCTTCAATTGTCTTTAAAGTTTCTGGCATTCTCCACCACTTTAGCGGCAAATCGACCCACTCTACCCCAAACATTCCTCTTAAAAGATTGATTGCTCCACTTACATTCTCACTTCTAAAGAATATCCACGCAATATTTATAAAATTAAAAGTAATAATAAAGCAAATCACTTTATAGAATGTAGAATCTAAAAAGCTTTTTAATGAGAATCTAGTAAATCTATGGAAGCTATTAAATTTATTGTGATTGGAATCTAAAGCTAAATTAGATTTAGAATCTAAACTTTGAATATTTATATTATTCGTAGATTCTAATTCTACTTTGGAATCTAAATTTGATTTACATTCCATTATAGTTTTTAAATATTTATTATCTTCTTTCTTTCTATTCTCCTCTTTTTGTAAAAAATAATCTATAATAAACCTATAAGCTCTATGAATTACCATAGCAATTCCATGCATTGTCCCCCAGATAATAAAGCCCCATCCTGCTCCGTGCCAGATTCCACTAATGAATGCTACAAGAAAGAGGCTTCTTAAAGTTAGAATATTATTTTTTATTTTATTAATGCTATTTTTATTGCCTCCTAGTGGGATATAGATATAGTCTTTTAGGAATCTTCCTAAAGTTATATGCCATTTCCTCCAGAATATAGTAATATTTAATGCTTTATAAGGAGAATAAAAATTAATAGGCAGCACGATTCCAAATAGAAGTCCTAATCCTATTGCCATATCACAATATCCGCTAAAATCAAAATAGAGTTGATAAGTATAAGATAATGATGTAGCCCACGATTCTACAACATTTAGCACAATTCCGTTCTCTACTGCCTCAAATCCTTTATTAGCCCATTTAGCAAATGAATCTGCTATGAATACCTTTTTAAATAATCCTATACTAAAGATAAACAATCCTTTAGCAATAAGTTTGTAATCTAAAAAGGATGTTTTATTTTGATTTATTTGATTTGGGATAGAATTAGATTCAACTTTAGAATCTAAATATTGTTTGTTGTGATTTATTAAATTGATGCTGTTAGATTCTATGTTTAGAGTGGAATCTAATTTAGAATCCACATTTGATTTATTTAATTTAGCTTCTAAACTTTCATTTTCCTTTTTAATTTCCGCATTTACTTTGGAATCTAAATTCAATTTTTTATCTTTTCTTTTATTTTGCAAATTATTAAATTGTGGCATCATCTCTTTATGATGCACTATTGGACCAGCAATAAGTTGTGGAAAGAAACAAACAAATAAACAATAATCAAGAAAGTCTAGAGGAGCGGAATATTTTATGACTTTAGCTTGATTATTAGGAATATTAGGATTTATGCTTGCATTATAATTAAAAGTTTTAGATTCTATTGTAGTATTTATATTTAGAGATTGGGAATCTTTAGAATCTAAAATTAAATTAGATTCTTTCTTGTGTTTAATAATAGAATCTTCACATTCTAAAACTTCATTTAAATTAGTATTTTTTATATTCAAAGTGGATTCTGTTTTAGTTTCTAAACTTTTAGTGCTATCTTTTCTTTGTTTATAGCAATCTACTAGAAAAGCAATCTGTTGAAATGTAAAAAATGAAATAGCAAGAGGAAGCATAATATGAGGCAATGTAATATTAAAATCTAGATTTATAATATTAAAGATAGTATTAACATTTGATAAAAAGAAATCTGTATATTTAAAGAAACCTAATAAAGCAAGATTAAATATAATGCCTAGAATTAGAAAAGCCTTTGGAGTTAGAGATGATGTAAGTTTAAATGGCATTAATTTAGAGTTTGAAATAAAATGTATAGAAGTGGAAACTAAACTTTTAGAAAGTGTATTTGATTTAGAATCTAAATTAGATTCTAAAATATGCGATTCCCCCCCCCATATCTAGTAATCATTAAAGCTAGAAAATAATTTATGATAATTGAGCTAAGCAGAATTGGAAGATAAGAAAGTTTCCAAAAAGAATAGAAAAATAGACTTCCTAAAACAAGAGAGATTTTAGCACTTTTATAAAATGAAAAGTATTTTAGAATATGAAATACAACAAACATCAAAGGTAAAAATGCAAAGATAAAAATAAAAGAACTAAAGAGCATAAATACCTTTATAAAATTATATTTATTTAAATACTAAATATGCCTAAAGATGGAGCTATATTAATTAGGAATATTTATTAGCTTTTTACAAACTATTTAATAAATATTTGCTTGGCAATGTTTGTAATTTCAAAGTGGAATTATATAATATTCCACCCTAAAAAACACAAAATTTAGATTAAATATTTTTAAAATTTTTTCTATTATCTGGCAAAATCTTATAAAATTTATGTTAATGCTTTTAGTAAAATAAGTCAGAAATCACTCTAAAAAATTATTTAAAATTCCAAACTCTTGTATTTTATCCTTGATTTCCTCATACTGCCTTAGCTTGATATAGTTTTGCAAATAGCTTTTCACCCAATAAGGAATATTCTTATTTGAGCCCCAATTATTCACACTCTGCTGACTTATACCAACCATTTGTGCAAATTCTTTTTTGCTTAATTTTGCTTGTGATAATAAAATTTTTAATTCTCTTTGCTCCATAGCAATTATATTTAGCAAAAAACATTCCTTAATTTATATTTAAAAAATAATCTAAAGATTATATATTTATTTTAAAATATACTAAATGGAGTATAAATTAATAAAATATTAAAAATATAAATATTATAATTTTGCAATTTCATTTTTCCAATTTCCAAAAACAAAGGCTAATTATGCAGAATTCAGATACAAATAACATTAATAATTCACTTACCAAAATTAAAATAAATAAAGAATACCCAAAAGAAATCAATAAACTCAAAAGCCTAGCTTTAGAGCTAAAAAATATGCAATTAAAACTACTAAAAGACTTAAATAAACAAGAAGCGATAAATAAAATTTAGAAAACTTAATACAATCACATATAAGTAAGTTTATAGTTACTATATAAACTTATAGATTTTTTATCAATATTATGTTATATTTGCTAAAAATTTTTAAGGAGCAAATATTATGAAACATATATTTCAAACAGAAATTAACCAGCTACTAGATTTGATGATAAATTCTTTGTATTCAAATAAAGAGATTTTCTTGCGTGAGCTTGTCTCAAACGCTTCAGATGCGCTTGATAAACTAAATTATCTAACAATTAGTGATGCAAAGTTTAAAGATATTGAGTTTAAACCGCAAATCACAATTAGCTTTGATGAAAAAAAAGGGATCTTAAGTATTGAGGATAATGGGCTTGGAATGAGTGAAAAAGATTTGATTGAAAATCTAGGGACAATCGCAAAAAGTGGCACAAAAAGCTTTCTAAATGCTTTAAGCGGTGATAAAAAGAAAGATTCCGCACTTATTGGACAATTTGGAGTGGGATTCTACTCCAGCTTTATGGTTGCATCAAAGGTTATCGTAACCTCCAAAAAAGCAGGTAATAAAAAGGCTTTTGCGTGGATTAGCGATGGCAAGGGTGAATATGAGATTAATGAATGCCTAAAAGATAGCTTTGGCACAAAAATTGACTTGTATTTGAAAGATGATTGCAAGGAGTTTGCGAATAAATGGCGAATTGAGAGCCTTATTAAAAAATATTCCGACCACATTGCATTCCCTATCATTCTAAACTATGAGGAGACTGAGAGCAAGGGTGAAGATGAGAATAAAAAAGAAGAAATTGTCTCTAAAAGTGAGCAGATAAATAAAGCAAAAGCATTGTGGAAAATCTCCAAAAGTGAGCTAAAAGATGAGGATTACATAGAATTTTACTCAAATTTAAGCCACGATAATTCAAAGCCGCTTTCTTGGATTCACAATAAAGTAGAAGGAACTTTGGAATATACAACTTTATTTTATATCCCAAATAAAGCACCTTTCGACCTATTCAGAGTGGATTATCAATCCAATATCAAACTTTATGTTAAGCGGGTTTTTATCACAGACAACGATAAAGAACTTTTGCCTCAATATTTGAGATTTATAAAAGGTGTGATTGATAGTGAGGATTTGCCACTTAATGTGAGTAGAGAGATTTTACAACAAAATAAGATTCTAGCAAATATCAAATCTGCCTCTACCAAAAAGATTCTAAGTGAAATTGAGCGACTTTCAAAAGACGAAACTAAATATAAAGATTTTTATAATGAGTTTGGAAAGCTAATCAAAGAGGGACTTTACAGCGATTTTGAGAATAAAGATAAATTACTTAAACTCTGTAGATTTAATACTACAAAAGGCGAATTTATCTCATTAGAGACTTATAAATCCAGGGCTAAAGATGAGAGCATTTATTATATTATTGGAAGTGAGCTTGAATTGCTTAAAAACTCACCATTACTTGAAAAATACAATAAAGATGATAAAGAAGTTTTACTTTTAAATGATGAAATTGATAGCTTTGTAATACCACAAGTTGGTGAGTTTGAGGGGTTAAAATTTAAAAATATAAATGAGGATTTAACAGGCGAAGAAATTAGTGAAGAAGTAAAAAAGGAGTATGAGCCTTTAATAGATTCCATTAAAAAGATTTTAGATTCTAATATTAAAGATGTGAAACTCTCCAATAGATTGGATAAATCGCCTGTTTGCGTGATCTCAGGAGAAAACAATCCTATGATGGAGCAATTAATGCGACAAATGGGACAGGATTTCAAAGAAGAAAGCCCGGTTTTTGAGATAAATCCAAACCATAGCATAATAAAAAAGCTAAAAGACTTGGATGACAAGCAAAAGGCAGAGGATTTGATCTATCTTTTATTTGATAGTGCAAAACTGCTTGAAAAAGGCAGTATTAACAATGCAAGTAGCTTTAGTGCAAGGCTAAATAAACTAATTGAATCTAATATTTAGTTTTAAAATTTTAAAAATATTTGCAACTTTTGAATCCAAAAAGCAGAATCTAGTAAATTTAGAATCTCAAATATGCAAGATTCTGCATTAAAGTGTTTGAAGCTGGATTTAAAATAAAATTAAAATTTTAGAGTCTAACTTGCTAGATTCTTTAGCTTATGTCTTGCTTAAAAATCATAAAACCTCATAAAAAATGATTCTAACAAAATATTCATATAAAAACTTTCAAATTAAAAATTTTAAAATTATTAGCAAATCTATTACTACTTCACATATTGCTTTAATATTTAGTAGTAATCTTTAAAAAATTTAAGTTTATTTATTAGATTTACCACTTGGATTATAGCTATTTTATGGGCTTTAATAAGGATTTATTAAAAATATATTCTTAAATATTTATCTTTATTTTATAAAAACAAATATAGAATTGCTGTTTTAAAATTAGTAAATTTTTTGATAGGAGTTTAGAAAATGATTAAAAAAATATTATTAGTTTCTGTGGCGTGTTTGGCTTGTGTATTCGGTTCATTTGAAGATAATGTAGCAAAATTGATAGAAAAAGAAACACAAACAAAGGTAAAGGTCGTTAGCACAAGCGATTTAAAAAGCAATAAAGACATAAAGCTGGTTGTAATTGAAATCGAGAATAATTCACAAAGAATCCCTATGTTCGCGACAAAAAATGGTAATTTAATCATAGGGCTTTCAAATATAATGTTTAGTTCTTCTAGTGCGGATAATGAGATTATTGCAAAAATTGCAGAAGAAAGCACAAAGCATAATGAAAGCTCACAGCAAAATGCAGCAGGTAAGCTAATAGACCAACTAAAGCCAGAGCAATATGTTACACTAAAATCTAGTGCTAAAAATCCGGGAACTTACTTTATAGTTGCAGACCCAAATTGTGGCTATTGTAGGGAAGAATTTAAGAGAGTTGATGAGAAGTTAAAAACTCATAATGTAAATATTGTAATCGTTGGGATTTTAGGCGAAGATTCACTCAAAAAAGCTGCCTATGCGGTAGAAAACATAAAAAGCAATATGAGCGAAAAAGACAAACTAAAGAAATTTAAAGAAATTTTTTCTAATAGCTTCAAAACGCCAAAAAGCATTGATACTACAAAAGTAAAAGAAACTACTGAATTTTTATTCAAAACTGGTGTGATTCGTGGAGTGCCATTTATCTACGAGAAAAAATAACATTAAAAATTTTAGAATCTAATTTTAGTGATTTTATAGATTCTAAAATATGGCTAGAATCTAGATTTTAAATAGGATTAGTCCTAGCCAAACCCCAAAAATCTGGGCTTTCATAAAATGGTATCTATTCCAAAGGCTATGAATTTTCTTACCCAAATCTAAAAATTATTTCACGACACTAAAAGTTACGCTATCGCTATTTCCCTCACTATCAATGATAGTTAATGTATGCTCACCTATGCCTAGCTTAAGTGGCAATGTATTTTTAGTGCTTATTGCTATATGCTCCTTGTTCAAATACCAAAAAATATCATTTTGGTTGATATTTGCAATTCTTGCAATAAGCTCATTATTCCCATTAAAATCCCTTGTCCTAATGATTTTTAAGTGGTTTTTTGGATATATAATTTTTACTCCACGCATTTTTTTACTAGATTTAAACTCGACATTCTGTTCCTTATAATACTCCAACAAGGACAATGGCAAAACTAGCTTTGTGATTTTCTTTGCATTAATAAACTCACTATCAAGCGAATTTACCTCATTTTGATTTTTATCCACAAAAACATTTTTTAAAAATGGCGAATAGCGAAGAGTTTTAGCATCATTTGGATAGAGTGCGTAAAAAAAATCTATATCTTTAAAATCATCACTATATCGATAACCTGTCAGGGAATCTAGCCTTATTTCTTTTAGGGAATCCTGTGGCTTTTCAAATTCTCCGCCAAGATTGCCTAACGCATTCAAAATGTCAAATAATAACACACCTGAAATATTTAGTCCAAAGAGATTTGGATTAGATTCCCCGCTAAAATTCCCAGCCCAAAGCACAATAGTATATTTTGGCGAAGTTCCTGCAGCCCAAGCGTCTTTTCTCCCATAGCTTGTGCCTGTTTTCCACGAAAATACATTTTGTCTTTTGTAATAATTTTCTATCCCAAATCTATCAAGGTGGCTCATCGCATCTAGCGTAAGGTAGCTAGAGCCTTTAGATAATAGTCTTTTTTTATAAGGTGGTGGGGAATCTTTTAGATACAAAATATCGCCAAATTCCCCATAGTTCCCAAGTCCAACATAGATTTTAGCAATATCTTCTATACTCATTTCCTTTGTGCCAAGTATCAAAGATAGCCCATATTGCTCAAAATTACTCTCACTAAAACCCAAAATATTTTTTAAATTAAAAAAGAATCTATCATATCCATAATCTTGTAATAGACCTACAAATGGCACATTAAGCGACTTTATTAAAGCTGCTTTTGCACTCACTAACCCAAAATATTTTTTTGAAGCATTCTGTGGTTTAAAATTTGAAAAAAATGTTGGAGCGTCTATTAGTTTTGAATTAGGAGTAATTAATCCATCATCAATAGCAAGTGCATAAAGCAGTGGCTTTAGCACAGAACCAACACTTCTTTTAGCTATATTTCCATCAATCTGCCCAAAACCAACAATATCTAAAAAATCCTGTGAGCCACCATAAGCTAACACTTCTCTACTTTTTGTATCAATTATCATTCCAGCTACATTTTGGATTCCTAAGTTTAGAAGAGTCTTGTGATAACTTTTTAGCTTATTTTCTAAAATAATTTGAATTTTCCTATCAATCGTGCTTTTTATATTTACACCATTAAATCTAAAGGCTAAATGTGGAGCTAGATTCGTATGTCTTTTTATATTTGGCAGTTTTTCGCTCAAAGCTAGTTTTAAATTATCATCATCAATATAATTTTTATCCCTTAATTTATAAAGCAGTGCATTTCGCTTTTGTAACAAAATATCTTTATTTTTATCTAAATGTATTAAGCCTGGCACATTTGGTAGCACTGCTAAAAGTGCGCTTTCTGCCCAAGTTAGATTCTCTTGACTTTTATTAAAATACATCAAAGACGCTGCGGCAATACCAACTATATTCCCGCCATAAGGGACATTATTAAAATACATTTCTAAAATCTCATCTTTAAAGTATAGAGACTCCAACCTCATTGATAGGATGATTTCTTTTATCTTATTTGCATAAGTTCGCTTATTCTTTTGCAGCAATTTTATGGTTTGCATTGTGATTGTGCTTCCTCCAATGCGTTTTTCACTCACAACATTTAGATAAAAACTCCTAAGTAACGCCTTTAAATCAAAGCCAATATGGGTATAAAAGTTTTTATCCTCAAAAGTTAGGGTTGCGATTTTTAGCTTATCACTAAGTGGTGTATAGTTTTTGATATGCCATTGCTCATCTTTATTTAAAAAAGTGCTTAAAATCTTTCCATCTCTATCAAGTAAGGTTTTAGAATACCTGCTTTCAAATGGGTCTCCCTTTGGATTAAAACTAAAAAATATAAAAGCAAAGCAAAAAAATAAAATAATACTTAAAAATAATAGCACTTTAACGAATCTTGTCCGCATTATTTCAAAGATTCTGCTTTTAATTTTATAAAGAATATTTTTCAAATTTATCTCTATTTTAATATTACTTTAGAATCTTAAATACACCCTTTAAAATAAGTGCATTTTTATTTATTTAGCATTAACTCTAACTCTAAAGCTATCTGTGCTAGCCCTATAAGAGCCATTATACATTGCCTCAGCATAGGCAGGTGGGAGGGTATAAGTCCCCGGAGTTACTGCATTTACTTTCACATAGACTACTCTTCTTTTATCATATAAATCAAAAAACCACATAATCTTATCATCTCTTATATCTATATAAGTTATCTTGCTATTTGCGATATTTACAACTTCTGGAACATAGTCATTATTCAATCTAGTATTTTCTATTTCCCATCCACTAGGGAGATTCTGCGTTAATGCAATATTTTTCATATCTATGTAAGAAGAATCTATCCCTTCTAATACAAGCTTGATATAAAAGCTTTCCGAGCTTTTTAGTTCCCGCACATCAATCGATCTTTCGTTACCATATTCATCTATTTGGACGAAATTCCTATACAAACGCATATTGCTTGCGATATTATCACCTTTATTATCAGTGCTAATACCATCCCAAATATAATTTATAAATAAATTATTTTTTGAGCTAATAGTTGCCATTCCGCTATTTAAGTCAAAATTTAATTTATCTTTATTGCTATTAAAGTTTTGAGTTTTGCCATTAATAGTAATTTTGCCATCCATCTTTACATTTTTAGAATCTTCTTTAATATCCGCTAAAACTAGCAAGGCATAGCTTGTAGTTTGCGTTGAGAGCCAATTATTTGTCTCTAACTTATCTTTGATATTATTGTATAAACTTTCATTAATTTGATTTTTTACAATCTTATAAGCCTGTAAAATTATGGCTTCATTTCGCAATCGTGAGCCATAAGAGTAATCATAATAGCTGGAAGTTTCATCTGGCTCAATGCTTAAACCATTAGTGATTTTAGAAGCAATATCATCAAATCCAGCTAGTTTATAGCTTGCTGCCAAAAGCCACCTATTTGTAGTGCTTAAACTTTTTAAATCATTTTCATAGATTGTATTCATACTACCTAATTGTGGATTGCCATTTAGCGCAAGTAAATAAAGTGGGTAGACATCATTTCTGCCATTTATTGCATCATTTATCATATATTTTTCCCATCGCTTTAACAATTCCTCACTCACATAGTAGCCATTTTTCTTTGCCATAATTAAGAAATGTCCTGCATAGGCACTCCCCCATTTATCACTATTCCCACTTCCTTGCCAATATGAGAATCCTCCATCTGCTGTTTGGAATGATGAGATTCGTGCGATTCCAGCATTGATATTGTCAATTATCGTTTGCTTGTCGATAAAATCAGCATTGCTTAATTTATCAATAAATAATTGTGGGAATACACTTGAAGTTGTCTGCTCAATGCAGCCATAAGGGTATCGCATAAGCCACATTATTCTATGCTCTAAGCTAAGAAGCGGATTTGTGCTTATAGTGATTTTGCCCTTATTTGAGTTTTTGACAAAGTCGCTAGGTGCAGATATTTCAAGCTCATTATTGGCATTTAACATATAATTAGTTGAAATACTAATATATGGATTTGGCGATTTTATGTCAATTTGTGTTATATCTTGCATTTTAAAACCGCCACTCTCCAAAGTAATATCTATATTTTCAATGCCTAACTCCTCTCTCACTTTGCCCTCAAAAAATATAGTTTTGGGAGTTTTAGAGCTAAAAACTAAATCACTAATATTTTGATTAAAATCTATTATTCCATCACTTTTAATTGTGATTTTTGCATTTTTAACATCTTCTATTGGTATTACTTCGATTGGAAAGCTAAAATTATCATTAATTTTTAGGCTTCGTGGGATTGTGGGTAACATTACAACAGGTGCAGAGACTTTTATATCTTTAAATATGCTTCCATAGCTGTTTTTATCCACTGCAATTAGCATTACTCTAATACTACCAAAATATGATGGCATCTTAAAGTTTAATTTAGCATAACCTTTCTCATCACTCTTTGTAGGTGGAGTGAAAAATACCACTGGCTTAAATCTATCTGCGCTATCATCTTTTTGCTTATTTGATTGCTCAAATTCCTCATCACCACCAATTGCATAGACTTTATTTACACTTCCACTTGTCTTGTTGATTATATAATCATATGTATCAAAACTCTCTATTCCTAGTCTTGTTTTTGCGTAGAAATAATTCCACGGATTTGGCGTTTTAAAATCTGTTAAATTAATTAGCCCTTCATCTACTATCGCTAAAGTGTAAGTAACTTGCTTATTTTCTTTATTGGAAATTTCTATACTTAAGTCGCTATTTGGCTCTATTTTATCTTTAGCATTTATTTCAAGATTAATTTTAGAATTCTGATTTGTTATTTTAAGTGGCACAACACCATATAATCTAAGCGCCCTATCATTATCCAAACTCTCATAATTTTGTAGCATAAATACACTTACATAGAGATTCGGTGCATATTTTTCATCTATTTTTACCTCAACTTGACTTTGAATCTCATCTGTATCAATCCAATATCTATCTACAATCTCACTATTATTGCTAATTGTGATTAATGCTCTGCCGCCTTTCACGCTTTCAAAGCTAACTTTTGCATTTTCATTGTGGATGTAGGAATCTTTATTAGCCTTGATTTTTAATTGAGTGATTTTATCCACATCAAGCGGCTCTCCCCACGAAGATGAATATAGCAATATTGAAGCGCTTTGCTTATTTGTAGAATCTTCTACTTCAAGCAAAATCTCGCCTCTCTCTTTAACTTGAAACATAATATGGCTAATTTCATTTTTTGAAATTATTTCTCCCTCTTTGATTAGCCTTGTATTTTTATCCGCTTTTATCGACCTTAAGAATTGATTATAATTGTCATAATCCCACCACCACGAGTAGCTATTATTGTAGATTCTGTATTTTAGCTTTCTATTTGGAATTGGGTTCTCATTTTCATCTAGTAAAATCACAGGGATTGTGATATTTGCATTTTGTTTGATGTAGTTTGTGATAGGCTTTTTTATCCCAACAAAACTATCAAATTTTTTCAAATAAATCTTTTTTCTTGCACTAACTGCTCTACCGCTATTTTCATAAACCCACGCAATTATATTTGCCTCAAGATTCTTATTAATATCATTTATCGAATCTAATTTTATACTTCTTTGAGAAAAGCCATTTTCATTTAAAGTCCCGCTAAGCAACTTATTGCTAGTGTATCTTAAGTTTGTAGGATTATCAAATGTATAATCTTTATATTTTTTTGAGTTAAAGATTTTTGGAGTAATATTTGCCTCAACTTTGTATTCAAGTTCACTTGCAGGAGCACCAAATAAATAATCACTTTGAAGTGAAAAATTAATATTTTGCTCTTTTGTAATATTTATCATATCCTCTACATTAATTTGCGTTTTAATCCTATTTGGCACTACGCTTTCAATCGCAATCTTATGCGTAAAAACATTATCACCTATATCAATTATTGCATTATAGATCCCAGTATCTGCATTTTTTGGGGTTTTGAACTCATAATAATACATTCCATCACTAGAAGATTCTATATTTAAACTATCAATTTGCTTTTTATTTCTAGGATTTATGATTGTTAGCTTTATTGGATGGGTTAGGGCTGCTTCACCATTCCTTGCTATGATGTTTAGATTTACGCTATCGCCTGGACGATAAACACCTCTATCTGTGTAGATAAAAGCTTTGATTCCATTTTTAGGAGAGATTCCATCAATATCAAACCCGTCTTCATTTACCCTTTGATTCTGCTTTAGAATTGCAAAATTTTTAAAATCCTCACTCCTTGCTGTGATATAAAAAGTCTCTAAATGCTCTAAATCGCCACTGCCTTTATATTTTAATACAGTATCGCCATTTTTATTGCTAATACCAGAAGATATGACTTGATTATTGGCACTAATAGATTCAACAATTATATCACTTAAGGGCTTATTGGTTCTAATATCAAGGCTTGAGACAATTATATTATCACCATATTTTTGTGCGATGAGTGCCATATTTGAGAATATTAATTGTTTATAAATATTGCCATTATCATAAAAATAATTTCTTTTCTTCCACCCTGCTGTGCCACTTGGGAAAGTGTAATCCACATCATCTTCGCTAAAATGCAAACTAACAATAAAGATTCCACTTAAATCTTTAATCCCACTTAAATCTATTTCATTTTGCACCCACACATTTTTTTGTGAATCAATCTTGATCTCACTTTCTTCTATAATATCACCCATAATATTAAAATCATATAAATAATAATCTCGCATACTATTTTTAAAAAAATCTGAATTATGAACAAACTGAGTAATATTATTTGTATAAATTTTTTTAACTACAACTCTAGCTTTTTTAACATTTATAGACTTAAAAGCTATCTTTTTATTATTGCTATCGGGCAAAAATACACCATTATTTGAAAATACAATTTTTGGCTCTTGATTATAAAACTGCACTTCCTTGCTATAACTTTCCTCTAGCTTTAAATTAGATGGCGGTCGTGACACTATGCCTTTTAAAATCTCAATTTTATATGTTTGAGATTCTTTAAAAGGCGCTTTGATATTGATTGTATCTCCAGCCAAAGAGGCGCTAAAATCAATGCTTGGTGTGATTTTAATAAAATTATTTAAATTTAGGTTCATAGCCAAAGGGCTAGAGAATCTAACCTCAATATTTTTATTATTTGTTTTTATATCAATAATATCAAGATTTACAATTTTTATTGCAGTAATTGGGATTTTAATGTCTTTTGCTACCCCTATCTTCTTTTCAAAGATTAAAGTATAGGTTTCATCACCATTTTGTGGAGAAGGTAGTGGGGTGGAAATAATATTAAACTTTTTTGTTCCAAATGCAATTATATCAATATCCACTGCCTTATTACTAGAATCTAGTAATTTTACATTTTCTTTTATACTCTCAAATGGAATCTCTTGAGAAATCTCAAAAGTCACATCAAGATTTATTTTAGATAAATCATTTTTATCTTTAATGAAATTTGCACGCGGAGTTTCTATAATCAACTCAGAGGTCTTAAACTCCATATTAAACTTTTTTGTTTGTATATTAGATTGCGTGATTTCATTGATTGCCTTAAAATCAAATTCTATTTTGTAGTTTTCATTTGCATTGAATGTAGAATCTGGTAAGAGAATTAAGGAATTATTTTGATTAAACATATACTTTCCAAAATAATTTTTTCCATTGATTTTAATTTCGCCACTAGATTCAAAAATATTATTTATATTTTTTGTTACCTCATCTTTAAAAACCACTTGTGGAGTGATATTTGTATCAACCACACCACTTGTAAATGAAGCAAGAGAGCTTTTATCATCACCACAAGCACCAAAAAATAAAGCAAATACTGCTAATATTAAGATTCTAAAAAAATTCATTTTACCCCTCTGTTAAATTTACTATTTTATTTCAAAACCAGAATCTAATACTGCCTCTTTGATTTGCTCTAAAGTAGCAGGAGAATTAAAGCTAACCTTTAGAGTTTTACTTTCTAAACTAATTTGCATATCTTCTACACCCTCAACTTTGCCAACAAATCTTTTGATTTTTTCAATGCAGTGATTGCAACTCATTCCTAAAATTTCAATAGTTTCTGTCATTTTAATACCCTTTAAGCAATAAATCTTGCGTATTCATAATACCAACTCCCTTCTCAAGCACATCATATGCGATTTCTTGTGCCTCTTTTAGCGAGTGCATTGCTGCAGTCCCACATTGATAAATGTTTAATTCTGGAATATCCTCTTGATTTTTCACCCTCAAAACATCTCGCATAGAATCTTCCCACGCCTCTTTTACACTATATTCGCTAGGTTTGCCTATCACACTCATATAAAAGCCTGTTCTGCAACCCATCGGGGAAATATCTATAATTTCACAATTTTTTAGATTCTCACGCATAAATCCTGCAAATAAGTGCTCTAGCGTGTGTATCCCTTTTTCACTCAATAGATTCTCATTTGGCTTTGTGAATCTTAAATCAAATACGCAAATCTCATCACCTTTTGGCGTCTGCATAACTTTTGCTAATCTAACAGCTGGAGATGGCATTCTTGTGTGATCTACTTTAAAACTATCTAGTAATGGCATTTGCAATCCTTGTATATATTAAATTCAAGATGTAATATTAGCTTTTTAAAACATAAATGTTGCTTATTTTAAGATTTGGACAAGAAAGTATGATATTTACAAAAATTCTTTAAGTGTTTATTCGGGTAATATTCTAAGACTTTGTTTAATACAATAGAATCTAAATATTAGATTCTATAATGCTTAGTTTATGTTAGTTTGTAGTTTTTTTGCCTGTTAATCTTTTACACATATCATTTTGTAAATCACAAGTTATTGTAGGTGATTTTGTAATAGAATCAGTCTGAATATGAAATGATAATAAGTTTTTATTAACTAGTGCATTCACTTTAGTGGTATCTACATACTGAAATTCACATCTATCGCTACTATTTGAAATTAATGTAGATTTCAAAATATCCCTTAATTCATCATTAGTCAGACTTTTACCCTGCATAAAACGTTTTGTATATTCTCTCGTTAGCACTGTTTGTGTTTCGGATAAATCAGCTCTTAACTTAGCGTAGCAAGCATCTTCTCGACTTAATAAAAATCTAGGAACTGCAACTGCACTCAAGACTCCCAATATTACAACAACAAAAACAAGCTCTATCATAGTAAATCCAGCTTTTTTCATAAATCACACCTTCTTTTTTGTTTGTTATTTTGTTAATTATATCAAATAAAACTTACAAACTAGAATTAAACTTAAAAATTATGTTATTATTTTAGATTAATTTTAAGTAAATTTCAACAATGCAAGGTGTCATTAAAAAATGGAAACAAATATTGGGTTAAACACACAAATGAAAACTACCCCTAAAATAAATACTATTGATGTATTAGCTAATGCTAAACCAGTTATGACAAATAGAAATGCACAGGACACAGCAAACACAAATATAACAAATAATATTTCAACGCACATCTCTACAAAGAAGATGGCTACGTCGCAATCAGTGACTTCATCTAACAGATTCACACCAGTTACTCCAAATATTGGCCAAAAATCAGATCAAGCAAACTTAAATGCACATCAAGGGAAACTAATAAAACCTATAAACACAATACAAACAAAATCACAGCCAAACTCACCAAAATCTAAAATAAATATACCAGACCAAAACATACATAATTACAACAAATCTATACACAACGACATAAAATCTGCTTTTTTAGCTGAACAAACGATTAATAAAAAGTCAAACACAAATCAAAACACCAACTCGTTAGTAGTTGATGTAGATAAGCTTGATTTTGCCATAACAAAAAAAGTTAGAGGTTATTTAAAAAAGCTAATTAGTGTGGGTGGGAGCGACTTACATTTAAAGGCAAACTCCCATATTCGTGCTAGAGTTAGGGGTGATATTGTAATATTTAGTAATGACATTTTTACAAAAGATGAAGCAATAACATTTGCAAAAGAGCTAACAAGGACTAGATTCCAAGAATTAGCAATAAATAAAGAGATGGATATGACTTATATCTATGATGCTACAACAAGATTTAGGGTAAATATATTTTTTCAAATGGAAGGAGTGTCATTCGCATTTAGAACCATTCCTACAACACAAAATACTATACAAGGGCTAGGATTACCTGAAGCAATCAATAAAATAGTAGATATGGAGCGTGGGTTAGTGCTTGTTACAGGTATCACAGGTTCTGGTAAATCAACCACACTAGCAGCAATCATAAATGAAATAAACCATAAACACGCAAAGCATATCATAACCATTGAAGACCCGATAGAATTCGTGCATAAAGATGCAAAGAGTATGATAAATCAGAGAAGTGTTGGAATGGATACGAATAGCTTTGCAAATGCACTAAAAGCAGCACTGCGTGAAGACCCAGATATTATTCTAGTAGGTGAGATGAGAGATATTGAAACAATAGAAATGGCACTTCACGCTGCAGAAACAGGGCATTTAGTGCTATCAACATTACATACACTCGATGCCAAAGAGACTATAAATAGGATTATTTCAGTATTTCCACCAACAGACCAATATAGAATTAGAAAAACTCTCTCAAGCATACTAAACTCCATTATTTCTCAAAGACTATTAAAAACGGTTGATGGAAAACGAACAGCAGCAATAGAAATACTATTTAGAACCCCTAGAATCGAACTAATCATAGACGAAGGTAGAGATGGAGAAATTTTAGAAGCATTAGCAGAAGGAAAAGGAATCTACCAGACACAGACATTCGACCAGCATCTATTTGAATTAATCACAAATAATATAGTTACAGAAGATGTGGCTATGGAAAAGGCCACTTCACCTTCAGACCTGAAATTGAGATTACAAAATGTGAATTTTTCAGAAGGCAATCCGGGAGAAGATATTACACTAAAGCGATAGCTTAAAAAATTTTAACAATATAAATAGCAAAAATTGCTTTAACTTATAGATTCTAAACTTTCAGTGAGAGAATAATGAAACAATTAGACTTAAAAAATACATCAATAATAAAACTATTTTTATCATATTTTATTCCCTCATTTATCAGTATGTTTGTGCTATCAACTGATGTAATAATCGATGGAATCTTTATTGGTAAAGGTATTGGTGAGACTGGACTTTCTGCTGTAGGACTTGTGGTGCCTGTATTTACATTTTTTACAGGATTTGAGCTTTTATTTGGGATTGGAGGAGCAGCACTTGTTAGTATTGCCTTAGGAAATTATAAAACATTTAAAGCAAAAGTGATTTTTAATTCAGTAATTTATTTCACTACTACATTTAGCATATTACTTGGAATCTTACTTTTTATTTTAAGAGAAAAAGTAGTCATAGTGCTTGGAACCAACGAAGTTTTAAAGCCATATACACTAGAGTATCTAAATGTAATTTTGCTAGGAAATGCAATAATTATCACACAATCAATTCTCTGCACTTTCGCACGCAACGATAAAGCACCGAATCTTACAATGATTTCATTCATTTCTGGCTCTGTTATTAATATCATTTTAAATTATATTTTTATTTTTATTTTCAAGTGGGGTATGTTTGGAGCGGCACTCTCTACAATAATTGGGCATTTTATAGGCTTAATTATCATACTAAAGCATTTTTTGTGCAAAAATGGTGAACTGTATTTCATAAAAGCCTTTAGCCTTGAGGCGATTAAAAAGTCTGCAATTAATGGAATCGCACCATCTATGTCGGAATTTGCCTTTGGGTTCATCATTATGCTAATGAATATTTTTCTAATCAAGCTAGGTTCGCAAAGCGGGGTGGCAATTTTAAGTATAATGATGTATATAGGAGTGATTTGTTTTACTAGCATCTTGGCTATATCACACGGGCTTCAGCCTATTGTTAGCTATAATTTTGGCTCTAAAAACTTAAATAGAGTGCTAAAAACTCTCAAAATTAGTCTAATATTTGCCACGATAATTGGGATAATCATTTATATTGTGCTTTATTTAGGGATTAGCCACATAGCTAGAATCTTTTTAAAAGAGGATACAAAGATACTGCCAGATTTAATCACTGCTGTTAAAATATACTATCTAGGCTATTTATTTTTAGGAGCAAATATCATCATATCTGCATTTTTACAAGCAATTAGTAAGGTTAGAGGCTCTATAATAACCTCCTTATCGCATAATTTATTTTTTATGCTAATTTTTCTACCGCTTGGAGCAAAATTATTTGGAGTGAATGGAATCTGGCTAGCTTACCCACTATCACTATTTTGCGCCTTCATTGTTAGTGTAATTGTTATAAGATTTGAGCTAAAAGGATTAAAAATTGAAAGATAAAATCATTTTGTTTGATATGGATGGCACTTTAATAGATTCCACAGATGCAATCTATGAGAGCTTTTTAAATGTATTTAAGAAACACAAAATACCACTTCTTCCAAAAAATAAAATTACAAAATTTATAGGTTACACTCTGCAAGATATGTTTAGATTTTTTGGCGTGAGTAGTGATTTGATTGAGGTGTGTTGCAATGACTATAAAAGACATTACACAACGATACATAGGGCTAAAACGACTATGCTTCCAAATGCAGCAGAATCCATAAAACTAGCAAGTAAATTTGCAAATCTAGGAATCGTAACAACAAAAACAAGTCACTCCTCAAGAGAACTATTACAACACTTTGAAGTGGAAAAATATTTTAGCGTTATGATTGGCAGGGAAGATGTGGTGCATACAAAGCCTCACAAAGAACCGATAATAAATGCTTTGATGATAATGGAATCTAAAAATATAAAGATAGATAAAAACAAATCTTTTATGATCGGCGATACGATACTAGATTTGCAAGCTGCTAAAAATGCTGATATTCAAGGCATTGGAATCCTCTGTGGATATGGCAAAAGAGCAGATCTAGAACAATTTAGTAATAATATTTTTTTAGATTCACTTAAAGCTGTAAAATTCATACAATCGCTTTAGAAATACATTTTATAGCAACAATTTAATTTATATCTCAAAATAAACCAATAAAAATCGCACAGAATGAACAAATAGATAGCTTATATTTTATTCAAGATATTTTGGGAGCAAGAAAAATGCTAAAAATAAGCCAAAATTCACTATGATGCAGGCTCATCAGTTTCTGGGTTTATACGCTATCTGCATTCAACCAAAAAAGTAGTGCTAATTGATATTAGGGCGATGAATAATGACTTGACACTCACTTTATGAAAATGAGTTAGAGAATATAGAATCTAATAATAAATTAGATTCTTCTTTAAATATTAAAGTAAAGTCTAATAATGATTTAGAATCTAGAACTAAAAATTTTAACCTAAAATAAATCATTACTCTAATTCATTTTATTTTTTAATCATTACTCTACTCACATATCACATCTAAATATTTAGTTGCATTAGTTATGGCATTTTCATCTAAATGAGTATAGATTCTAGTTATCTCAATACTGGAATGTCCAAGTAGCTGTTGGAGTAATAAAAGATTATTAGATTCCTTATATATTAATGAGGCAAATGAATGCCTAAGAGTATGTCCTCCATTTTTATGTTTAGCTAGGAGATTAGAAGCTTTTAAGTTGCTTTTAACAATGCTATATTCTTTTCATCTTGGAAAGATTCTTTAGAGTGTTTTTGAAATAGTGGTGAAGTTCCATTTTCAATAGTTCTTTTTAAATAATAAGCTAACTTATTCTTAATAGTTTCTCTTTGTTCTTCTGGTGTTCTATCTACAAATTTTTTATTTTTAACTTCTCCATTCTCAATATACATTAAATTTTCATTAGAGGTAGCAGGAATTCCTGAATTTTGATAGGCTACTACATCATCACTATTTTCATTAGCCATAATATCTTGTTTCATTTTTTATCCTTTGTTTTATTGTTAAAATTTAAAAAACAAAGAAAGTTTAATCAAAAAAATAAATTAATCCAAATGCTAAAATGGCAAAGTTACACAACTTTTTTAATAAGAAAAATATTTAAATATTGGTGAAATTAGTATTTTGCTAATCATAAATTTATATACAAAACATCCATAATTAAATATTTTTTGGATTTTTAATTACTAGCTCAAACAAATATAGTCTTTTATAGTCTTTGCTGTCTATTATGTAGATAAATATATACATCTCTTAGGTTATTTTATAAAGAGTGTATATAATTATATTTAAAGAATATAATAATATATAGATTTTATTGTAAATAATTCATATAATGACTATCTTTATGAAGAAGATTTTTAAACTGATTAGTATAAAAATTCGTTAAAATAAATAAGATTAGTTATTTAACAAATTAATAAAATTTTAATTTTCTACTACCATAAAAGCATATTCTTAGAATATTTTCAACACAAATTTTAATTTTATCTGCGATAGATATTGAAAACTATCTAAATTTAATATAATATTTGCTCAATTCTCTATAAAATAATTTCTTTGAACCCCTATAGAAGAATTGGGGTTAAAAATGATACCTTTAGATTCTAATTTTAAAAACTCTAATTATCCAAAATCTGCCATACTAGTTTCTATTTTGAGTATTATGCAGTTTTTGAAAAGCTTTAAGTATGTTAGATTATTAATATTTAGATTCCACAAATCATATCTAAGAGTTTAAGTTAAAGAAATTTTAAATATTTTAAATTCTATGTAGCTTCTTAAAATCTTGATAAAATCTATTTTAATTTCACCATTATAGTATTATTTAGATTCTTTTTTTTTGATTCCAAAGTTGCTTAAAAATTTGCCATCATTTTTATGAATTAAATACTAAAATCCTTTAAAATGCACTCCTAGCTTTTTTAAAAGTATCAACAAGTATAGCCTTTCCCACAAATAAAGAATAAACTACACTTTTGTTTTACACACATCCATTTTATTTGCTATAACTCCTCCCATATATCCACATCATTTTGTAGAACAAAATGAAAAACAAAAAATAATTAATCTAGATTCTAAAGTTCTCAAAACACTTCTATGGAATATTACTACATAAAATTAAACCTAAAAGCCCAGAATTTTAAAGCTATATTTTACAAAGCTAGAGATTTATTAGCCCTGTTAAAGCCTAAAATTTAACAATAGAATCTAAAAAACAAAAACCTAAAACAAAGTAAGCTGTCTGGGTTTGTTTGACTTTTCACATTCACTTCTTTTTCCTAGCAATAATCGCATATTATCAAATTGTCTTTCAGTTAAAAGCAATGCCCTTATATGCCCCTTTGGTGGTAAAATCAAATCTAGCCTATCTAAATGTGAGTTTGCATTTGCCACACCCTTACAGATTCTCATATATACGCTATATTGAAGCATCATAAAACCCTCTTTGATGAGACTTTGGCGGAATTTCATACAGTTTTTCCTATCTTCTTTCGTGTTTGTTGGCATATCAAACATCACTAGCACTCTCATAAATTTCTCTTCCATTTGATTTTTCTCCTTCAAATACAGGCAAAATAAGCTCTACATCTGCACTCATAGAGCGAGATAGGCTCTGCACACCTTTGATTATCGCTCTATGCAAAGGATAGATTTTTTGTTCCTCACTTAATAACACACTTGCACTTAAAATTTCTGCTAATTTAGCACGATTTGATATGCTAAAACTCTCTTGCAATTCTTTATTTTCTAGCATTTGTGCCACAAGGGAATCTACAAAGATTCTATAAGGCTCCATCAAATCATCAGCAAGATTAAAGGGATTGAATTGATTACTATGAAAGATACCTAACGCTGGATTTAGTCCACTTGCGCAAATCGCCCTAACCACCATTCCACGCACAATCGCATAGCCATAATTTAGTGCGGCATTGATAACCACTATTTGCTCATCTTGTAGGTTTATATTTTGGAGGCTTTTAATATCATCAAAATTGAAATTCTTAGGGTGATTTATGTTATCAGGACTATCAGTGTGGATATTAGGAGTCTGGCTCTCAAAATCAGTCTGCTTTTTAGGGCTAGTTCTATCACCCTGCCAAATTTTAGAGCCACTAATCTTGCGAGAAAAACCTTTTATATTTGCAATAGATTGAAACAAAGCAGGGAAATAAATCGCTGCTGCCTTTGCTTCATTATTACTAGAATCCCCTAAATGCACACTTTTTGCAAGGCTGTGCAATTCACTAGCTTTTTTGATTTTAATAAATTCTAGCAAATTAGCTTGATTTAAGATTTTTTGCTTGATAATTTTTTGCCAAAGAATAGCTTTCTTTTGCTTGCTTAAATTGATTTGATTTTGCAAAATACTTAAAGAGCGATAATGCCCTAAAAATGGAGTGAAAATTCCACTTGGCAAATGAAATTCATCACAAACAAAAACCAAAACTTTCTCCTTTGCTAATTCATTTAGCAAATAAGAGCTTAAGCTAACTTGCCTAGATTCGATAATAAGACATAAAATATCACTTAAGGGGATTGCTATCTCATCTTTATAAGTATCACAATAAGTATTTTTTGCTTCTTGATTTGTATTTTTAGTGTATTTATGTGGAACATTATTTAGGGCTTTGAGAGAGGGATTAAATTTAATTTTATGCGAGATTGTAGCTTTAGATTCCAATATTTGATGAGGGCTCTTGGCTTTATATTTTATATCTTTATTTAGGCTTCCATTTAAAGGATAACTAGTGGTTTCTCCTCCATTATCTAGCTCATTTTTTAGAGAAATAATTAATCTTTTATCTTTAAAGTTAAGCTTTGCTGGTGTGCTAAGAAAGAGTGTTCTAAAGTGAGAATCAAACATTTTACTTTCCTAGTCTTTTCTATCAAGTTCTTTTAGCTGTGCGTTTGAGTGTATTTGAGTGGAAATTTGTAGAGTTTTCTTTTTGCTTGATTTTAATGAGATAGGCTCTCTTGCAGGCTTTTTGAGAATATCATTAGAATCTTTTAATATATTTTCATTTTTATCAAATAAAACATAGCAATTATACTCTTTATCAAATACAATACTTTTCTTTATCTCACCTAGTGAAGAAACTTGATATTTTTCAAAGATTTTTAGATTTTGTATGCCTATGCTTTTACCTATCACTTCTTTTAATGTAGCATTGGTGTAGAGTAATTTTTCATTTTCACTCAAGCCCTCAAATTTATTATTATGTTTTTCAACCTGAATACTTGCAGTTGAAGTGTCAAAACTTACAAAATAACATAACTCAGGTTTCTCCATTTCCTTTTTTTGAACTAATATTAAATCATCTTTAAATAGGCTAAAACAAAATTCATATTGAGAATCCATCTCAAGCCAATCTTTAATCACGCCATCTTTTTTACCACCTCTTACTGCCTTATTTGGCAAAACTCCTAATGCAAAATCCATAGTATAAATAGGCACACCATAGAATTTGCCTTTTTTATCTCTAAAAATATCCACTCGCACCATTGCTCCATTACTCACAATCTTTGTTCCAATTTGCCGGATTTTACCTAGTTCAAGTGCTTTTTGTATGCCTTGTGTGCCACCATATTCTTTAAGTAGTTTTTCATCATTAAAGGAATGAAAAGTTTCCTTGTGCAATGCACCCCTTGCTCTTTTACGTGGTGGTTTTGAGACAAAAAGAGAATCTACTTTTGCTAAAATTTTATTTCTAAAATCAAGGCAGGGCCCAAAAAACACTTTTTGCTTTTTATATTCAGATTCTGCTATTTGTTTAGCATAAAACTTTGCTTTATTTTGCTCTTGTGTCTTTTTAAAATCTGAAAATGCCTTGATAGTTTTTGCATTAGTATAAGCAATAATTATTGCATCTACTGCGTGATGAAGGTGATTATCCCTATCTTTACTTCCAAGTCCCCAATAATGTCTAAGCATTGAAGTTAAACTCCCACTTACTACTTCTATATGTTTTTTACTACCCTTTTCTCCTGCAATCGTTACCTCATTCTCACTTAAGGGCAAAAATTTTAATGAATTATCTGTCCAATCACTTGCTAATCTTGCAATATATCCTGTATCATTTAGGTTTCTTGCAATAAAGCCTACTTCTTTATTGCTAAATTGAGTATTTGTAATTCTGCGTTTCTTTGCTTTGGGAAGCTTACTAGCTAGTGCTAGAATTTTATCCCATTTTTCTTTATCATCCCCAAATGCTTCAAAAGGTGTCTTATTAATCTTATTTTGATTTTCTTTTGTAAAACAAAGCACCTTATTATTGTAGCTATCATCATAACTGCGAGAGTAGGGGTAAATATGGTCAATTTGCAAGACATTAGAATCTAGTAAATGCTCTCTAGTAATTTTTTCTCCACTATAAGCACAATATTCCCCTTGCTCTATCCAAAGCTTTGCTTTAAGTATATTTGAACTACTAAGAGGCAATCCAAGAATTTCACATTGTTTTTGTGCCCTTTGATTTAATTCAAAATTCTTTGTCTGCTCTTTTTCAATCTCTTTTCGCTCTTTATAGTTTCTACCCACTTCACGTGTAAATTCTAAGTGAATCTTATGCATTTTCCCATACTTTTTAAGTAGAGCATTTAGCACCTTGCGATATTCACTTAGTGCTCTTGCAACTACTGGATTTGCTAGATATGGCTCATAATCTTTAAGTGGAGGCAAAAATTCACTCTTTTGATTATGCTTTCTATGCTCTTGCAACCCTGCCATTTTTACTGCCTCATCATATCGAACTCCTTTTCGCATAAAAGGTAGAATCTTTTCTAGAGCTTTTAAGCTTAAATTAATATGTTGTGTAAAATCTAACTCACTTAAAGCTTCTATTTGTCTTTGTGTAAGAGTTGGATAATCTTTTAGTTTTTCTGCTAGATTATACTTACTCTTAATTAGGGTAATATCTGTTGCTATAGAATCTAGCTCTTTGCGGTAGGATAGATTATTAAAATCATATTCACCCATTGCATTTTTGAAATCTTTAAGGTTTTTAAATTCAATGAAGTTTCGCTTTTCAGCTTCTTTTATATCCTTGCTATAATCAAGTTTATGATCTTTAAACCTTATTTTCTCATTCAAATCTAGAATCTCACGCAATTTCTTATAACTCATCACACCCTTATCAAGCACGATTTTTAGAATCTCTTCTATTTTATTTTCCCCATATACTTCACCAATACCAAGATTCTTATTCTTTTCTTCTAGATTTTTTAGTGTATTGATAATTTTAGTAAGGGCTACAAATTCCATCGCACTAAGAGAATTTTTAGGGGAACATTTCTCGTCTTTACAAAATATACATTCTCCAACTTTAGAGCTAAAATCTTTTAAATCACGTTGATAAAAGGCGGTTTTTAAAACCTCTTTACAAAATGTATCACTTAAATTTACTCCAAATTCTTGTTGTTTTGTAAAAATTAGTTCAAGTTCTTCTTTTAGCCATTCTTGTGCCATACAATGTTCATATTTCCCTGCTTTATTGCGAACATTTTTAAATTGTTTTGTTTTACTTGTATCTCCTCTTGCTTTTAAGGACTCTATTATTTCATTATCACTTCTTTGGATTTGAAAAAATTCTTTATACAGATATTCTCCTACACTTTGATACTTCTTTACTAGCCTTCTATTAACCTTAAGAGCATTTTTAACTTCATTAGACTTATCTTTTTTACTTTTTGATTTTTTACCCTCTGTTTGATTAATTTCTGTATTTTCATCATTTTGAGAATAATTTAAATTTTTAGCGTGTTTATTTCCATAACCACGATGTTTTGCGATATGTAAAATCACTCTTGCTAAATCACTAGATTCTAGTCTTTGGTGCAATGCCAAATAACGCAACTCATAAGGGCTTTTAGTGTCTTTAGTAGTTTGGTAGGCTTTGGGTAATTCACCATCATTGCTATAATAATCTTTGAGATTGAATCCAAATTCTTTACAAATTAATTTTTTAAGTTCATTTAGCCTTTGTTTTCTCCTTGCTAACCTTCTTCTTACTCCTCTAGCTTCTTTCCTAGGCAAAGATAGAGATTCTCCTGTTTTTGGATTTTCAGCTTTAGTAAATATTCTAACTCCACAATCTTTAAGTTCATCATCTTCTATAAAAGCCCAACCAATGCTAGTAATCCCTATATCAAAACCTAAAGTTTTCATTACACTCTCCCTTATATATTTTACCTAATATAATTCTTAAGAAAATAATCTTAAAATTTTACCTTAATTTTTAGTCAAGTTTAACAAATCTACTTATTCCAAATCTGTATGTTTTTATGTATAATTACGGCTATTTGCAATTTACTTTAAAATATCTTTTAATTTTAATAAAACAAAGCTGTAAAAACTAAATTTATCTCAAAAATTAACAAACATTTCCATCTAAATTGCACCATTATTTTTACTAAAATACATTAAATCAAATCTATTTATTAATTTACAAATTTATGGAATACTATTTGCTTAGGATTCCAAAATTTTAGATAAAAAGGTTAAGGATATGAAATTCAAAATATGGATAATTTCAAGTTTTATAGTGATTTTTTCAGGCTGCTCTATGTTTGCAGATGAAGACCAAAATATGATACCACCATCAGCGGAATACTCTCCTATACAAGCACCAGTGTATCCGCCACTAAATCAGCCATATAATCCGAATCTACTAAATGACAATAACAACAGGGTTATGAACATTGACAGATTGAATGTTGGTGAAGCAAATATCACAGGGAATCTACAAAATAGCCAGTTTCCACAGCAAATGCCACAAGAGCAGGTAAGCAATAATCCTAGTGTAGATATTTATATTAGAGACCAGAGGGGCGATTATATGCCAAATTATGTAGCACCTAGTGAGATAGTGCCTTATGAGCAGGCTGTGCCAACCACCCCAGCTCCAAGCACAGAGAAACAAGAAACAAATATGATTCAAAACTCACCAATACTAACGCCTAATAATATCATAGAGTTAAGTGCTGTTGGCATGGGAGTGGCACCAGAATCTACAATTTCTCCATCTCAAGCACTAGCTTTGGCAAAAAGGGCAGCAATAATTGATGCTTACAGACAAATAGGTGAAAAGATGTATGGTATTAGATTGAATGCACAAGACACAGTGCGTGATATGATGCTGATTAATTCTGTGGTAAAAACAAAGGTTGAAGCGTTGATTAAAAATGCTGAAGTAATTGAGACTGTTTATAAAGATGGACTTTGCCAAATCACTATGGAATTAAAACTAGATGGCAAAATCTGGCATAATATTCTATCAAATAAATAAATATGAAAGTAGCACAATTCGCCATAGCCATATGCATTATCTTTAGTGCCTGTGCTACACCAAAAGTGGAAAATCTAGAAGAAACTGATAAGGGCGAATTAAAACTTATTTTAATCAAAAGTCAAAATATTAAATTCTATGATTTTGGAATCTTAAGAACCACGCCAAATATAAGCCTAGAAGTCTTTAAACTAGGTAAAAGTATAGGAAGATTCACAATAGAAGAAAAACAAATTTGCTTCAATGATGACTGCGCTCCAAAATGGCCCGCAAGTCGCTCATTTTTTGGTAATGTGAGCTATGATACACTTCTTGAGGAGATTTTACTAAAAAAAGATATATTCGAGGGCAGAGGTAAGGAGCTAGGAGAAGATGAGACCATAATACAAAAATTTAGCTATGGAAATGAAAATATCTACTATGAGCGGGGGACAAAGCGAATATATTTTAAAAATCTTACAAATGGTGTAACCATATCAATAGAAAATTATGAACAATGATTTACTACTCTCACCTATTTTTTGCTTTAAAATTATAGAATCTCTAAAATGCAATAAAACCAAGAAAACCATATAATCTATTTATTCAACATTTCTTTAAATGGATTATTTCTAATTCAAATGTGTTACACAACAAGCAAAACAAATAAATTCTTATTAAAGATGTTTTATTAGATTCTAATTTTAAAATCTACTTGACTACCATTTTAAAGCACAAACGAGCCATTTATCTAAAATTATTTAACAAGTCTTTTACTTATAAAATTTTTAAAATATTTGCCAAAAAATAAATTAATAGAACTAAAACTAAGATGGTTAAAATTAATTTTTTAAAGAAAAATATGAAGTGGTGTCAAGGGGGAGACTTGAACTCCCGACCTCCGGCTTATGAGACCAGCGCTCTAACCAGCTGAGCTACCTTGACATTTTGAAAAACAAAGTTATGATTCTACTAAAATAAGCAATTAAAAGTCAATTAATATTTGAGCTAATGTAAACAGATTAATAAATGATAAAGATTTGCTATTTTTCTTAATATAGCACAAGAGTGTAAAAATAAAAACTCCATATCCCCATCTTAAGGCTATAAACTATAATTTGCAACAACAATAAAACAAATAAGAAACAAATGTGATAAATTACATATTTTTAATAATTTTTATACTAAATATTTTGATTATCATAAGGATAAATACAAAATAAACTAGATTTAATTACTAAATATTTTAGTAGTTTTTAATTAAAATCCACTAAATAATCAAATTGCTTTATTTTATGCTTTAAGAATCTAAATCTTAAAATAAATTTGGCTCAATAATTTCATCTTTTAAGATAGATAGAATTTCATTGCTTTGAATTCCATACACTATAAAAAAATGAAATTGCTCTAACAAAAAATATTTCATCAAATCATTTTTATTTTTATATTTCTTAATCTCAAATTTTTTATTAATATTTTCATTTGTGATGTTTACATTTGATAGCACCAAAGTTTTGCCCCATGAAGCACTTAATACAAACTCTATAAATTTATCAATTAAATTTTTATTTTTTGAAGCATAGATAAATCTCATAGATTGACCATATTTCACGCTTTGCGCAAAAGAATTTATAAAAATAGGTAAAAATAAACCCTCGCTAATCTTTAAATTAAACTCGATATGCAAAGAGGCACAAAAATACATCACATCATTTAGATTCCTAATGAAAATAGAGGGAATTGTTAAACTATAAACTTGATTTTGGTATTCCAATTTGCACTCAAATAAAGTCTGCTTAAGAATCTTAAATAAAAGCTCACTATCTCGCTCTAAATGATTAATCTCAAATAATAAAACCTCAAAATTAATAATAACAATCTTATGAAATATAGAATCTAGTAGCTCATCAAGACTGCTTGCAAATCTGATCTCCTTATCTTTGATAATCTTATTTGCAAGAGCAAAACTCACTTCATCAAAGTGATAAATCTCTATATTATTTATTATTTTTATATATTTTATGAATCTAATAATGGCATTATCAATATTATCGACAACAATCCACGCTATTTCATCATCGCTAATTTCAACCACCTCATCACTAACAATCGCATAAGCACCACGCATTATAGCCTGTTGTATATCATCTTTATTCCTAGCGATGAATATATCGCCATTTTTAATATTTTCTACTTTTAGGCTAATATTATTTAGAAATGAAATTGATGGTGTGCTATAAAGTCTGCCTAAAATTATCTCTACGAAATTTTCTAAATGCAATTTAGCTAACCTTGCTTCCGACTTCTGCTTCATCTTTTGGGCTTATTAAAGTAAGTTTCCCATCCTCACTACTAGCACTTAAAATCATACCCTCACTCAACACCCCTAAAATCTTACTAGGCTTAAGATTAATAATTGCACAAACTAAAGTATTCTCAAGCAATTCTATCTTATAAAACTTTGCAATCCCTGATACAATCTGCCTTACTCCAAGATTCCCAAAGTCAATTTTTAAGACCAAAAGTTTAGTAGAATTTTCTACATTCTTTGCTTCTATCACTCTACCTACCCTAATATCAAGCTTTTCAAATTGCTTTATATTTACCTCTTCTTTTAAATCTTTTGTAATATTTTGTGTATTTGTGGGTAAATTTTTAAGGACATTATCTTGCATTTTAGGAGATTCTATTTTTGGAAAAAGTGGTGGAATCTTCTCTAAAGCAAATGAGGTTAACAAATTATTTTTTGTAATTAAATTTGTAAAATCATCTTTAGTGATACCAAGTGCATTCATTAGCTTTGATGAGGCATTCGGAATGATAGGATAAAGCATTAAAGCACCTTTTGCCAAAATATTTGCGATAAACACAAGCAAGGAAGCCACTTCATCACTCTTATTATGTTTCATCATTTCCCAAGGTGCGTATTTTGTAATGCTTATATTTGCTATATTAAAAATTTTCCAAAGCTCCTCTAAATACCTATTTGGCGTCATATTCTCCATATAAAAATCTAGCGAATCAATAATTTTTTCCACTTCATTAATCTCATTTTGTAAATAAGAAAAATTACTAGATTTTATCTTTAGATTAAAATATTTCTCACTCATTCCAAGCAATCTATTTAGCAGATTCCCTAAACTATCGCTTAATTCCGCATTACTTCGCTCTATTAATGCTTTTTGATTAAAGTCCCCATCTTGTCCAAAAGGCACTTCCCTTATAAGAAAATATCGCATAATATCTGTCCCATAAGCCTCTGCGACATCTTTAGGATTAATCACATTACCAATACTCTTACTCATTTTTATACCATCCCTAATCCACCAACCATGCACAAAAATATGCTTTGGAAGCGGAAGTTCAAGACTCATCAAAAATACAGGCCAATAAATCGCGTGGAATCTCAAAATATCCTTACCAACAAAATGTGTAGCATCGCTAAAAATTTCCATTCTATTTGGCTTATCATTTCCAAAACCAAGAGGCGTGATATAGCTAAGAAGCGCATCAAGCCAAACATAAATGATATGCTTTTCATCATTTACACAACTAGGAATCTCAATGCCCCACTTAAAAGTGCTACGAGTTATAGATAAATCACTTAAGCCATTTTCGATAAATTTAATTACCTCATTTTTCTTATGCAGCGGCAAAATCACATTTGGATTCTCCTTATACCATTCAAGCAATCTATCTTCATATTTGCTTAATCTAAAAAAATAGCTTTCTTCTTTAAGCGGCGAAGTTCTCTTACCACAATCAGGGCAATGAAGCTCATCAACTAGCTGTCGTTTGGTAAAAAAAGTCTCGCAACTTATGCAGTAATTCCCCTCATAATAGCCCTTATAAATATCTCCTTTTTCAAACATAATCTCAAAAGCTCTCTTAACGCCTACACTATGATAATCATCCGTTGTGCGCACATAGTAATCATAAGCTATATCAAAGCTATCCCAAAGTGAGCGAAAAGTAGAGCTTATCTCATCTGCATAGGCTTTAATATCTATATTTTTCAGCTTTGCAGAATTCTCAATCTTTTGCCCATGCTCATCTGTCCCTGTGAGTAAGATACATTCATTTCCCTTTAGAATCTGGTATTTCTTAAACATATCGCATAAAATCGTAGTGTAAGCGTGTCCGATATGTGGAATATCATTTACATAATAAATTGGGGTTGTAATATATTTTGTCATTTTAGTGCCTTTTATTGCATTTATTCAGTCTCAAAGTTAAAGAATCCACCCTTGCCATTATTCATACTCTTATATACAGAATCTACATAACTTTTGCGAATCTCACAACCTATGAGTTTGATGCATTTTAGACAGGAATCTAAATTATTTTGACTTTGGCAAGATTTTAGCTCATCTAATTTTTTGTCTAATTCTTCTTCGTAAATATTTTCTTGCATTACTAAAACCTTATCTATACGCTAATTTTACGCGCTCAATCTCATATTTAGAACCAAAAAAGCAAGGAATACTTTGATGAGTGGAATTAATCTCTAAATCAAGCAATCTCTCCTTACCATCAATCGCCTCTCCACCAGCTTTTTCATAAATGAAAGCAAAAGGAAATACCTCAAATAATGCCCTTAATTTTCCATTTGGTGCATCACTTGTAGGCGGATAGCTAAACAATCCTCCACCTTTTATCAAAATATTATGCAAATCTGGCACCATTCCGCCAGAATATCGCAAACGATAACCTTCTAAAAAAAGAGATTCAACTAAAAGCTTATGATTGGTATGCCAATGCTTTTGTGTGCCACCGGGTGCATTTATTTTGCCTTTATCATTTAAAAGTAAATTATTTATAAATTTCCACTCCCTGCCATTATAACTATAATGGCTCACATCATTTTGCGCGATAACCATCTCAAGCCTATTTCCATACAGAATATAACCACTTGCTATAAGATTTTTTGCACATAATTCGTCATTGTAGATTCCAAAAATGCTTCCAATGCTAAAGTTAGAATCTACAATAGAAGAGCCATCAAGCGGGTCAAATGCAACCATATAACAGCCTTTTTCTTTATCTTTGTAAATTATTTCATTTTCTTCTTCACTACAAACTCCTTTGATAAAATCAAGGCTAAGCAACACATCTTTAAAAATTTTATTAGATTCCACATCTAGCTTTAGCTGCGTATCACCTGTGCTATTTTTAGAATCCAAATATTCAAAACTGCTATTTTTAAGTAGATTGTCAATGCTAATTGCTGCTCGCTGCAAGGCTGAAATTACAGAATCTATCATTTTAGCTTCCTTATTTTTTCTTAAAAGAAAAATTATACACTAAAAATAAACTTTATATTAAATTTTCCGCCTAAAATCTAGCCAAAATAAAAATGGAAGGGAAAACTATAATTTTATTAATTACTTAAAATAACTTCTATAAATTTTATAAATATTGCTCATTTTAATTCTTATTGCTTGTTTTCCACAAGCTCTCATAAAGTCTAGAATCTTGTGAGATTAATTTATTAAACTCTTCAACTCCATAAATTTCTAGTAAAGTTTTTTTGATAAAGAGGATTACGTCCTAAACCAAAGACTTTAGTCTTAATATTTAGTGAATCTAAAATCAAAGCAGTTATATCAAAATGAGATAACTTTCTATTTTTTATCAAATCAGCGCTAGGATTCTTACTAAAAGATGGATTAATAAAAATATTGAAAATGAATCTAGGGGCATTTTCTTTAAAATAATTTTGTTTCATTGATAAATGGTCACCAACGATTACAATTGTAGTATTTTCATAAAAATCCTACCTCTGCACCCAAGAGACAAAATCGCTAATTATTTTATCATTGCACTTAATTGCAGAATTATAAGTGGTATCCAGACCTTTACAATAAGCTTTATCCACATAGCCTTCAGGAAAATATGTATCAGCTGTCGGAATATAGAGTGCAAAAGGCTTTGTGCTATCAATATGCGAAAGATATTTCTTTGCATAATCAAAAACTAGGCTATCTTTTATCCCCCAAAAACCACTAAAATCATTTAGATTATCATTATTTATATTTAGCATTTCTTTGAAATTATGAAAATCGATTGCATTGATATGATGCGTCCTAAAAAATCCAGCGGACCCAGCGAATCTAGAATCATATCCTAAAAGTGCTATTTGGTGATAGCCAAGATTATGCAGTATATCACTAATACAAGAAGCAGAGGATAGAAAATTTTGCATATTAAAATAATTGCCAATCCTAACATTTAAAGGCACACCACACATATAAGATGAAGTCCCAGCAATTGTTGGAGAGGTATTTTTAACTTGTATAATCCCACCAAAAGAATCTGTCGTGCTAAAGTTTATATGGCTATTTGCTAGAGAAGTTAGATTCGGAATTAGATTAGTTTTATTTTGAAGTGATTTAAAGGCTGTTTTACCTTTTTGTTTGCAAAGTGGAGTCTATGGCGGAATCTAAATTATTAGATTCTAGATTTTGAGGGGAATTTAAAGTGGAAGTTTTGAGTTTAGAATCTATATTTAGTTTCCATTTCGATTCTGCATTTGTGGAATCTATTTTTAATTCCACATTTAAGTTGGAATCTGGATATTCTAAATTATGCAACTCCCCCATTTGCTAAATTTGGCTCCAGCAGATTAGCAGTATTTGAATAAGTAGATTCCATAGATTCAGAAAATATTATGATTAGATTTCGTTTTGTTTGTGGGATTATGTGAATTTCTAATGTGGAATCTATAGAATCTTTAGTATCTACTCTAAAGCCCTCTAAATTATTTGGCAATTCATAAAAAACATAGTTTTGCTCATAGAAGTTTGAGTAATCTCTAGTAAAGAATCTAACTATATCGAATTGCCTATGAAGCGAATAAAGCGAAGCTACAAAAATAATCATAACAAACAAAATACTTCTTTTATAAATAAATTTTCCAAATTTTCTATTCATAAAATATACAAGCAAAAGCGCCACTACAATGCCACAAAAAACATACAAATAATCTATATATGGATATAAATTATAATTTAGCGCAAATTTTATTTTATAGATTCGCTCTACAATGCCCAAATAGTTATATTTTAATACCACAAGCAAAGTAAAGACCACAAATATGATGATAAGAGGCATAATGCGCTTTAAACAGCACAAATAAGAAAGCATAAGGCTTGGCACAATACTAGCTAAGATAAAGCTAATTATAAAATAACTATTCGCACCATATGGCATTTTAAGATGAAAGATGATCGCACTAAAATCTATGTTTCCATAATTTATTATTAGCCAAAATGAGCAAAAAATCGCAAAAAACGAAATAAATAGCAATACAAAAATATTAACATTTTTGAAAGCAAGTTTTAGCATCTTGCTAAATCTCTAATTTATTTTTTATCAAATATTTTGAAAAGAAATAATAAATCAAAATTATCGCTATTGTAGATATACTTTCAGTTAACACAAATATATTTATAGTTTTATAGTGAGATTGAAAAAATAAGCGAATAAAATCTGCGTAATAACCATCGATAAATAAAAATGAATGATATATCATATTTTTTGCAATTCCAAAAGTCAGGCTCTCCATAATATATAGCACAAAAAATAAAACTATTCCAACAAGTGGCTTAAATCTATTAATCTTGCCTATATTTAAAAGTGTTAAAATAAATAAAATGCAAATTAGAGGCTTAATAGTGTATAAAATAGTAAGCCACAAAATATAAATTGTATGCAAAAAATCTAAACTTCTTAAAGTTTCATAAGTATTTCTAAATACATCAACTTCTATACTTCCAATCATTAAAAACACCCATAAAAATACAACCAATAAACTTAATAATATATAAGATGCACTAACAATGATTTTAGAAACAAGAATAGAATCTAACTTCACAGGCAAACTTAATGTAAGATAGCCCTCCGTGCTAAAAAGCCTTGAATTAAGTGATTTTAAAATCACAATAACCAAAAATATAATCGAGCAAAAAATCGCAAAAGGTGTTAACATAATTAGCATTGAAGTAAACCAATTCAAATCACGATAACTATCCACTGCACCGGCAAATAATCTAATAGTTAAAATTAGCACAATTAAGATTCCATTAATTAGTAAAATGGATGTCATATTTTCCAAAAATTCATATTTCAATACTTTAAAAAATTTCAAAATAGCTCCTTAAAAATCTCTTCTAAATTTTTATTTTCATATTTTTCTTTTAGATTGTTGATACTATCAAACGCAATCACATTGCCATATTTTAAAAAAATCGCAGAAGTTAGAATCTTCTCAATACTAAATACTAAATGTGTAGAGATTATTACGCTTGCATCTTTATTGTAATTCTCTAAAATTAATTTAAAAATCAAATCCCTTGCCACAGGATCAACTCCTGCAATCGGCTCATCAAAAATGTATAATTCTGCACTCCTACTTAAGATCAAAATTAATTGTAGCTTTTCTTTTGTCCCTTTTGAGAGTGTCTTAAAAGTGGAATCTAGTGAAATATTTAAATCTTTTAGCAAAGAAATTGCTTTTGATTTATCAAAATCATCAAAGAAATCAGCAAAATAATGCAAAGATTTATGCACACTCCAAGATGGCGAAATGAAATTCACATCTGGCAAATATGCAATCTTACTCTTGCTCTCCACTCCAATTTTATTTCCTAATAGTAAAACCCTACCCTCATAATTATTAATTAAACCACTAATAATTTTAATCAAAGTCGTTTTACCAGAACCATTTGGTCCAAGAAGCCCTATTATCTCTCCTTTTTTAATCTCTAAAGAAACATCATTAAGTGCATTTATTTTGCCAAAATTCTTTGTGAGATTTGAGATTTCTAAAATATAATCCATTTAGATTCCTTATATTTGGTTTTTAAAACTTTTAAATTAAACAAAATGTATGCAATTATAGCTTTAAAATATAGTTTTTAGATTTTTTTTATTATGATTATAGCTTTAAAAAATAATTACAAGGTTAAAAAATATGTTAGTTGCTCCAAGTATGCTTTCGGCGGATTTTGGGAGATTGAAAGAAGAGATAGAAGAATTAAACCGCACAGATTGCGATTATCTGCATATTGATGTGATGGATGGGCATTTTGTGCCAAATATCACCTTTGGTAAAGATATTATTAAAACTATTGCAAAATATTCTAAAAAAAAGCTAGATATCCACCTAATGGTGCAAAATACAGAGTTTTTTATCAATATGTTTATTGATTTAAATCCAGAGTTTTTAAGCATTCACATTGAAGAAGAAAAACATATAAATAAAATGCTACATTTGATTAGAGATAATCACATTCACCCCGGAATTGTGCTAAATCCACATACTTCGCAAAGCACCCTTGAATATATTTTAAAATATGTAGATTTGGTGCTTTTGATGTCGGTAAATCCGGGCTTTGGTGGGCAGAATTTTATCACAAGCACACTAGAAAAAGCAATCAAATTAAAAGAAATGATAAAAGAGCAGAATCTCCAATGCCTAATTGAAATGGATGGTGGAATAAATGATAAAAATATTTCTATGATTAAGGATTGTGGCGTTGATATGGTAGTTTCTGGAAATTATATTTTTAGCTCTAAAGATTACCAAATTGCAATTAATTCGCTTAGATAATGCAAGATACTATATTTTTACAAAACTATGACAATTTAATTGAAGTGCTTGTAAAAGAGCATTCTATCGATACTAACACCTTTTTAGAAATACTTGATAATTACAATGATTTTGAGACAAATTTTGAGCTATGCAAAGCATTTGGAATCCCACTTTTGATAGAAGATTCTAACATTAGACTAAAAAGCAAAAATAGTATTTTTGATTGTGAGTTTTGTATCGTTGATATTGAAACTACTGGATTCTCTCCAAAGGATAATGAAATCATTGAAATTGGTGCGATTAAATATCATAATGGAAATATTGTTGATAAATTTGAAAGTTATATTTTTTGCAGTGAGATTCCGCCCAAAATCACCGAAATAACAGGAATAGAAAGCAAAGATACAATAAATGCACCAAAGCTAAATATTGTGCTAGAAAGATTTAAGATTTTTTTAAGTGATTGTATATTTATAGCACATAATGCAATTTTTGACTTTAATTTTATAAATGGCAAATTAGAGCAAGTCAGGCTTCCGGTTATGAAAAATCGAGTGCTTTGCAGTCTGCAACTTGCTAGAAAAACTATTTTGGCGCAAAAATATGGACTAGGATACTTAAATGAATTTTTAGGAATAAATTATCCTTTAAGACATCGTGCTTATGCGGATTGCATAATCGCATTAAAAGTTTTTGAAATGAGTATTTTAAATCTACCTTTTGGAGTTTGTAATGCAGAGGATTTAATTAACTTTAGTAAGGGCAAAAAATTTTAATTTTTAACTCTATCCAAAAATAAAAGTTGCTCAATTTGGATTCAAAATAGCATTGATTTTTTAGCCTTAAACAATAAATTAATATAGAAAATTCTTGACAAAAATATTTATAATGCAAAAACTTGCAATTAAAACATAAATCTAATGCTTTCTTATTTTTTGCAAAAGCTTATAAATGGTCTAATTTTGGTGCTATTTCTTATCATAGAATATTGATTCATATTATTGATATTTATTTGTGTGATTTTTAAATCTTGAAAACTTTCAATATTATTGCTTTTAAACTCCGCAGATTCTATTACAATTAAACTCTATTTTTATGTTTTTTGGGTGCAGTTTTTAAAGATATGAGTTATTTTAGAGTTTATTTTTCCTTTTTGCTTAATCGGCTAAAAATCATTAAAAATAGAAGCTAACAAAGCTTTAAACTCACTAAATACCATATTTATCTCAATATTTTTTGATATAGTGTTTTTAAAAGCAACTAAGATTATTTTTGCAAAAATTATCAAAGTATTATTCTGAATTGCATTTAAGCAACCTATCGCCAAAACCTATTTAAATAATATCATTTAGACGCATAATTTGAAGCATAAGACTAAAATGAAATTTAATATGAAAGTTAATAATAAACTATCGCCAAAACCTCTAGTAATAATATCAAAGTAAGATTCTTTAAAGTTTATATAAAGACTTTTTTACTAAATTCTTTTGTAATATTTTCAATATATTCATTGTAATTTCATTGTAAATTATAGATTTATAGATTTGTAAATTAGATTCCATAATACTGGAATATAGCTCCAAGCCATCGCTAAAATCTTTTTATTGTATTTAGTTTGATAAATTTTGTGATTTACGCACCATTCTTGATAGGCAAAAAGTGTGTAAATATTTTATTCCAGAATTCGCTAGGACATAACGCGTGAATGATGATAGTATTTTTAATATATTCAAATGGAAAGACATTTGCCAAATCTACAAAAAAATTTAAAATCGAGCTTATATATTTAAAGGCTAAGGTTCCAAAGGGCATTCCATCTAAATGCCTTAGAAACACATTCGTAACATTATTTATAATAATTCTATGCTAAATACTCTTTGGTTAAATTATAAGACTTTAGAATCTTGTCTAGCAAGAAATGCAATAGGCTAAAGTTTCCTCCATTTGGCTCTGAGATTCTGCTTATTTCAAATTCAAAACCTTTGATTGTGAAATATTTTAAAATAGGCTTCATTCCATCTCTCCATTTTATATCACAATCATTTGCTAGTATTTGGTAATATCTTTGTAAGATTAAAATGTCTATATCTATCCAAATAACATATTCATAATACTTTAAATGTTTAAAAACATAAAAATACTCAAATACAGCTTTGCACTCTACTATTTAATTCAATCTCATAATTAATATCTCTTAAAAAAATCATCATAGCTATTAATGTATAAATTCAATTCTCTCGCTTCAAATAGATTCAATCTTTTTAAACATAAATTCGTCCATATCATCAATATATAATGATTTTAAAGATTAAATCGTTATATCATTTAGTGTAATCACATTTGCCAATGCAAAATCTAACTTTTTATTGCTAGTTTTTCTAAATTTGCCTTTTATGTTTGGATGCACTTGCCACCCTACCTTTTTATTTTAATGCTAGATTCTAGCTTTTCGTCTCTTATACATTTTGGCTAAATATTTTTTAGCACATTCTCACATCTAGGACATAAACTTTCACTCTCGTTAGAGGCAAGACGCCAACATCTAGGACATTTATAAAGTGAAGATTTTAGAATAAAAATTTCTTTATCATCAATATTAAAACTAGCTAAAACATTTTCTTTATTCATTTCACTAACATTAATCACACGACTTATGATAAGAAAATTTGCCAAAATATTTTTATCAATATTAGAATCTAGTGCAATTTCAAGCTCTAAAGAGCTTTTGATGTTTTTATCTTTTTTTAATTTATCTATTTCTGTGCCAAATGCTGCACGGATTCCAAGCAATTTGCTAAAATCTTCATTCATTTCTAAATCAAATTCTCTATTATTTGTATTATTTAGGTCAAACATATCTTTGCAATCACCATTTAATAAAGGTGTAGCGTAGCTTATAGCCTCATTTACACTATAAGTTAAAATCGGAGCTAAAAATATAAATAGTTTATTAGCAATCACTACTAATACACTCTGCACAGCCTTTCTAGAGACAGAATCTTTGCCATCACAATACAAAATATCCTTGCATAAATCAAAATAAATACTACTTAACTCATTACTAATGAATGCTAGGACAACATTTAGAGCTTTTGAAAATTCATAATTACTAAATAAATCATTTGCTTCACTAAAAACTTCATTTGCTCTATTTAGAATCCACCTATCAATTTCATTTAACTCGCCTTTTGCCACAAAAGCACTAAAATCATTCGTGTTTGCAAGAATAAATCTAATAGAGTTGCGAATCTTCCTATACTGCTCACTAACTTGCTTTAAGATGTTATCTGAAATACGCTGGTCATTCTGATAATCACTTAGCGCCACCCAAAGCCTTAAAATCTCACTTCCATAATTTTTAAGAATATCTTGTGGGGCTATTGTATTGCCTTTGGATTTACTCATTTTCTCGCCATTTCCGTCCATAGTAAATCCATGCGTTAAAATCGCATTATAAGGAGCTTTTTCATTTATCGCACAAGAGATTAAAAGAGAGCTTTGAAACCAACCTCTATGCTGGTCACTTCCCTCCAAATACATACTAGCAGGATAGCCTCCACTTTCATATCGCTCACTCTGTAATACTGCACTCCAAGTGCTTCCACTATCAAACCACACATCTAAAATATGATGAATTTTTTCCAAATTTTGTGCTCTATCTTTTAGATTCTGTGGTAAAAGCTCATCAATACTCTTGCTCCACCACGCATCACAACCCTCTTTCTCAAAGATGCTTGCAATATGTTCTAACACATTAGAATCTAGTATAATCTCACCACTTTTTTTATCCCTAAAAAATGCGATAGGCACACCCCAATCCCGCTGCCTTGAGATACACCAATCAGGACGATTTTCTATCATTGAATAAATTCTATTTCTTCCGTGCTCTGGGTAAAAGGTCGTTTTATTAATTTCTTCTAATGCAATTTCTCGCAGAGTTTTACCATTTTTGCTAAAAGGAGTATCCATTAAAATAAACCACTGCCTTGTAGCACGATAAATCACAGGTTCGTGTGTTCGCCAACAAAATGGATAAGAGTGAGTAAATTTTGAGCAGTAAAGTAAATTTTCTCCCAAAAGTTTAATAATCTTCTCATTTGCATCAAAAACCCTAACATTTAAAAATTCATCGACAACATCTGGATAAAAAAGCCCTTTTGTCTTAATAGTTTCATCAAAACAGCCATCATCATCAACAGGCATAATTACTTCCATATCTTTATCATAAGCTAAACACGCAAAATAATCCTCCTCGCCGTGTCCAGGGGCAGAATGCACAAGCCCACTTCCACCATTCATCAAAACATGCTCACCTAGAATAAAGATTGATTTTCGCCCATTTAACGGATTTATCGCCTCTAGGCTTTCAAAATCTTTTGCATTTATCTCTTTTAATATCTCGCCTTTGCTTAAACCAAGCTCGATAATACTTTGAAGCAGAGGCTTCGCAAAGATTAGATTTTCTTTTGTAAGCACATACATTTCATTTGGATTAAGGCAAATGGCTTGATTTGAAGGCAACGTCCAAGGCGTAGTCGTCCAAATCACAGCCTTTGCCCTCTCACACCCTAAAGCATCACAAGCGTTTTTATCCAAATCAAAGCCCACAAAAATAGAATAATCTTCTTTATCTTGATATTCCACCTCTGCTTCTGCTAAAGCACTTTTAGCTGCCCAGCTCCAAAAAACAGGCTTACTTCGCTCTTTTAATAGTCCTTTTTTAGCAATTTTACAAAGGGTTTTATAAATCTCTGCTTCAAAGGCAAAATCCATCGTTTTATAAGGATTTTCAAAATCCCCAATCACGCCTAATTCTAAAAATTCCTTTTTTTGAATTTCTATAAACTCACTTGCATGCTTCCTACAAAGCTCTCTAATCTTTGTTTTTTCTAATTTATCTTTTTTTTCTTTACCTAGTTTTTTTTCTACTTGCTGCTCTATGGGTAACCCGTGGCAGTCCCAGCCAGGCGTATAATACACATTATGCCCCTGAAAGTAATGATATTTTACCACTATATCTTTTAGGATTTTATTTAGTGCGTGTCCTATGTGTATATGTCCATTTGCATAAGGAGGACCATCGTGGAGATTAAAGCTTTGAGTAGCATTTTTGCGATTTTGTAGGAGTTTAAAGTAAGTGTTTTCTTTTGCCCATTTTTGATAGATTTTAGGTTCATTTTGTGGGAGATTCCCACGCATAGGAAAATCACTTTGAGATAAATTTAGAGTGTCTTTGTAATCCATAATACAACCTTTTAAAAGCAAAATTAGAGTAAAGATTTTATCTAAAAATATATTGTTTAGGCTTTAAATAGAATCTAATTTTTAAGCAAATATGTGCATTTATTTGGAAACTTTTAAATTCTTTTAGGAGGTCACTTACTAGCACTCTAATTTAAAAAATTGAATAATATTGAAGTAAAAATTATCACTGAAATTATAGGTTATAAACTTAAAATAATGTGTAGAAAAATAATTTTTGAAGTTTTGCTTGATTTAATCAATGAAAATTCTAGCTAGAATCTTATTTTTTATTTTGAATCTGTAATGGCAAAATCTTTATTTTGCTTTTTAATTAAATGATTTTAGTTTTTATCTATTTTAAAATTGGCTATTTTTTCTCTAATATTTTTTAGATTTTTTCATCTATCATCTCTCCACAATCCTTTTTAACGCTAAAAAATAGATTTTTGAGCATAGCAGCTTTTAGCTCCTCAATATTAAGTATTTTTGAGCTAAAGTCAATTTTCCTAGATTTTAGTTCATTAAAAGTATATGGCTTTAAGATTCCATCTAATACACTAAATAGCTCTAAATTCTCCTCACCCTCAGCAATAAGCACCACTGAAATCCCTATAACAATACAAGAAGTGGCACAATGCATGGTGCTTGTAACTGCTAATTTTGTTTAATTTCTATAATCTTAAAGAAGATTCTTTGTCATATCATAATAGTTTTTGCCATTTGTAATCATCTTTGCGAGAAATGCTTCTTTGATTGATGATTTGTGCATCTTATCAAGGATTTTGGGATAATTTTTAGCCAAGAATAGCACATTTACAAAAATACTTTATTTTGATTTGGAGTATTTCTCTTTTTGACAAAGTTAGTATAAGGCAATGTGACATGCAAGATTCCATTCTTAACTGCTTATAAATCTCTAGCTCCAATTTCTTTAATAAATGTGGATAAATATTTAACAAATTTCACCAAAAAATCTTTGCTAAGGGTATTTAAATGTGTCTCCATAAACAAGGGATAATTAAATTATTTGGAATAAAAATAAATGTATAAGAAAACCAGCCCCACATAATCGCAGTGATAATTTTAGATTCTGTAATCATTTTAGATTACCCCATAAGATGAGATTTTGTTGCAGATTTAGATTCTACATTGTAGAATCTGCTGTGGATACAGGATTTGAGTAGATTAGTAAAGCTGTGGTGATTGCGAAATTTATTTTTGCTGTTGGAGTTAATATAGATTTTATTATTTAATTTAAATTCTACTATTTTATCACTATTTTAGCTCCTACCATCCACTATTTAGTGCATTAAACTTTTATATCAAAAATTCAAAGCTAATGTTGCAAAAGATTTAATTTAATGTATTTTTAGTGACAATAATTCACATATAATTGCCTATATTCTTGTATTTCAAAGAAAAATGTAAGTCATAATAAAAGAACAAGAATCTACTTTTATCTATCATTTTATTATCACAATCCCCTAAAAGATTGCCTTATTAAAGCTATTTGAATACATAGATTGCTAAAACTTATTCATCTAAAGTATTTTGTATTTTCCTTATTCAATTTGTATTTCGCGTCTCTAACAGCATTACTCTCCCCTATTTTTTAGATTCTAGTTTAAAATTTTAGCTGTTCTAATCGCTCTCTCTTTGTCCCAATTTCTGTAATTTGCACTCCAAAATTTCCATCAATTATAACAACCTCTCCCTTTGCTATAACCTTATCTTCAACCAAAATTTCAAGCGGGTCATTTGCAAGCTGATTTAGCTCTATCACACTTCCTATATCCATTGCTATTACATCTTTAAGAAGCATTTTTTTCTGTCCGATTCGCACCCTAACTTGCATTTTTACATCAAGTAGCATTGCGATATTTTTTAGCTCTGGGCTAATGCTGTGATTTGGGCTTGAATGCGATGGGTTTGAAGTGTTTGCAGGAGGGACTTGAGTTTGTGTGGTTTGAGATTTCGTATTTTCTTTAGCATTAATTTCATTAATAATATTTGTAGAAAAAAGTATTATGAACTCTGAATGAATAGAATCTAAATTAAATTTAAATAAGCAACCTGAATCAAAATTATTTAGATTCTCACTTTTTGCTAAAATATCCGCACTCGATACTTTAAACTCCATAGCTGGAAGCTTTTTTTGCCCTTTTAATGTGGTAGAAATTGCTCCAAATATATTTGAGGCAATCTCTTTTAGTGCGTCTAAATCATCATTTGTAATTTTTTCACTACTAGCCCCATCTCCTCCAAGCATTAAGTCTGATAATGCAGTGGTAAGCACAATAGGAGCAATGAATATTACTTTTGACTGCGCCTTATTTTCTAAAATAATTTTTACAAAAGGCGCTTGGATATTAATTTGACTTTGATTTAATATACCCGAATGGCTAATCTCTGGTTTTTTGCCTGTTAGCCCCTCTATTGTTGCTATGCTTTCATTTTGTATTAGATTTAGAAAATCATTCATTTGCTTCTTCCTCCTCTTTTACATTCTCCACTCTATGCTTTCTATTGCCTTCTAACATTTCTAATACTTCTTTGACTTTGTCTTTTTCAGTTGTGATTATATCTTTTATTTTGATAGTTTTTCTAAATCTCTGCAATCCAATCTCACCAATATACTTATCCCTATCATCGATATTTACAATAATTGTATCATCAGCACTTTTATCTAGCCTAATAATATCTCCATTTTTTAGCTCTAAAATTTCCTCTAGCGTTAGCTTTGCACTACCAAGTATAGCAGAAACATTTACTAATGCTCCTCCAATTAAAACTTGAAGCTCCTTATTTCTACTTTTCTTAGAACTTGTTTCACTTAGCATCAAATCTCTGCTTGCAAGGCGAGAAAGCACAGATTCTAGTGATATAACAGGATAGCATATATTCATCATACCATTACTATGCCCTATTATTATTTCCATTACAACCATTATGATAATTTCATTTTGAGCAACGATTTGAATAACGCTAGGAGAAGATTCCTTTGCATCAACGCTAGGGAAAATCTCAGTAATCGGCGCCCACGCATCTTTAAGATTCTGCATTATATAGCGAAGAATTGTATCAAGCAAACTTAGTTCAATATCACTAAATTCTCTAGTATTTTCATAAGGCTCACCATTCCCACCAAGGAGTCTATCAATCATAGGAAATGCAATACTAGGATTTATCTCTAAAACTCCACTCCCATCAAGTGGTTTCATAGAAAATACATTAAAACTAGTTGGGCTAGGTAAGCTCATTAAAAATTCACCATAAGTCATTTGATCCACACTATGAAGCTGAATTTCAACAATACTCCTCATAATTGCAGAGATTTGTGAGCTAAGATTTCTAGCCATTTTATCGTGGATTCCACGAAAAGCACGAAGTTGTTCTTTGCTTACTCTATTTGGACGCTTGAAATCATATAGTGTAACTTGCTTACGATTAAAAATATCACTACTATCAAGGTTTTCTTTGTCTGTATCTTCGTCCTCTACTACTTCAAGAAGTGCATCAATTTCTTCTTGACTTAAAATATCAGCCATTAATATTTCCTACACGAGAGCGAATCTTTTTAATCACTTCTTTATGAATTTGAGAAATTCTCGAACTTGTAATATCCAAAATCTCACTAATTTCATTTAGCGATAATTCCTCAAAATAATAAAGTTGAATTATCGTTTGCTCCCTTTTTGAAAGGCTTGAGAGGACATCTTTTATAATATTTACCAATTCATCTTTTTCAAGTTTTTCTACGATATTATCACCCTCAATCGCGTTATACTGCTCATCAAGCGGGATAAGAGAGTAAATATCACTTGCGATTCTTGCCTCCCTAATCTTTTTTACATCTTCATTTAAAACTTCTGCTAAATATCCATCACTGGGCTCTTCTTCATTTTCATTGAAATATTTTGAAACTTCTCTATCGATAGATTTTATTAGCTTTCTGCTAGACCTAGAGACAACATCTAACTCTCTTAAATAATCAAGCATAGAGCCATAAACTCGCATTTTTGCATATCCCCAAAAGGAATCATTTATAGAGCTATCATATCTTCTTGCTAATTTTATCATCTCTTCAGTGCCAATGGAGATTAAATCATTTATATCAATAGAGCTAGGAAGCCTCTCTCTCAAACGAAATGCCATAGCGCGAAGAGCCGGCATATACTGCAACATTAAAGCATCTTGAGAGTGTTTTAATTCAGATTCGTAAGTAGTTTTTTGCTGCATTATACCTCCCTTATTCCTTATATGCCGCTTTATTATTCATAGAATTTATATTGTGTTTTAAGTAGTTTCGTATGCTAGTTGTTTCTTTCTCTTTTTTATCAAATTCATCTAAATAATAATTTAGTGTGGAGTCTAGCTTTTTAATATTCATTTTTTTCTCATCATAATCAATAAATTTCATATACATTGAAGCACAAAATAAGGCTATTAAATACAATATAATACTAAAAATAATTGTAAAGAGTATGATTAGTTCTGGAGATTGAAATTTGATTATAGAAAATACAAGCCCGACAAAAAATCCTACAACAATGCTAAAGCTTATATAATTATCTTGCTTCACATATTCTCCTAAAGCTATTTCAAATATGATACAAAATATTCCTAAGAAATTTATTGAATCTATTTTCATTATCTAAAAGCATATTTTGTTCCATTTTGTTAAGTAGGTTCCTAGCGATAGTTTGAAGTGAAGCAGAAGGCGGAGATTGCGGAAAAATTTTTGTAAATAATTTTCTTTGTCTATTTGATTGAATGACAGAATCGCTAGTTGAAATTTTGCCAAGTAGCTCTAGCTCTAAATGCGGTATATTTACCTTTGCTACGCTTGATATTCGTTCAAATACATTTTTAGATTCACTCATTCCTTTTGTTTGATTAATTATCATAAAAATTTTATTTTTATGCTTTGAGGCAACCTTGATAGAAGCATAAGCATCAGTTAAAGCTGATGGATCTGGCATAGTTACCACTACTAGATAATCACTTGCATTTAAGAAATTCTGCACATTCTCGCCGATTCCCGCTCCTGTATCAATTATCAAAAAATCAAGGAAATCTAAAACATTATTTTGATAATTTAGCTTTTCTAAAATATTTTCATTATATTGAAAAATCTCCTCGCCAGTATAGCCAGGAATGAGATACAATCCGCTCTCAATAGTTATGATTATATCTTCAAAGCTGGCATTTCCTTTTAGCACATCCAGCAAATTATATTTTGCCTTTACTCCAAAAATCAAATCTAAATTAGCAAGTCCAATATCTGCATCAAATACGCCTACTTTATACCCCATACTCCAGAGGATATAAGAGAGATTCGCACTAATTGTAGATTTTCCAACACCACCTTTTCCGCTGGTGATTGCGATAAATTTAGTTGATTTGGAAGTTTTAGGAACTTTTTTTAAAAGCTCATCCAATCCAGCTGCTTGATTTTTCATCGTATAATTCCATTCCTTTGTGGCTTCGAAAAGCCATTTATAATGCAGTCTGCAAGATAGTCATTTTTTGCTACCAAAATATCCTCTGGCACTTCTTGCCCAATTGTAAAATAGCTAACAGGTTTTTTTGTATCATAAATTAATGAAAAAATATTACCAAAGCCTTTGCTCTCATCTAACTTTGAGAAAATTAAAGTATCAATATTTAAGATTCCAAAGGAATTGTAAATATCTCTTAAATCCTCATATTTTGTTGTGGCACAAAGCATAAGATTTACATCAATATTATAATCAGCACTCACATACCGCTTTAAAATATCAAGCTTTTGCTTATCGTGCTGGGAACTTCCAATCGTATCAATCAAAATATAATCACAATATTTTAAATCTTCCAAAGCCCTGCTAAACTCCGCTGTATCACTAACTTTATTAATAGAAATTTTTAACTTTTTTGCATAGAATGCAAGCTGCTCATAAGCACCTATTCTATACTCATCTAGCGTGATTAGCCCAACTTTATATTTATTATGAATGCTATGATGTGTGGCTAGTTTGGCAATAGTAGTCGTTTTTCCTACACCTGTTGGACCTACGAGCATTACTATTCTTTTTCGTTTCATATCAATATTTTCAGGACGACAAACTATCATTTTTCGCAAAACCTCTCTAAAATATCGTTTAATTGTATTACTATTTTCACGCATACTAAGGGGCATAAGATTCTGCGAGAGCTGCATAATTTCATCTAAATGCTCATTTTTCATTCCACTACTTTTACAGATTCTATAAATTTCTGCAAATTCATGAGGGATATTATTTGTATTTTGCACTTTTAAATTCACCTCACTCCAAAACATACTTTGAAGTAGTTTCATTCTGTCATTTAGCTTATCTATTGATGATTTGATTGTTTTTAGCTCTTTTAGTTCGTCTGCACTATTTTTGGCTAGAATATCCCTTCTTTGCAATGCTTCATCTATTTTTTTATCCTCTTGCGATATGCTAGATTCTTTTAATGCAGTAGATTCTCTTGGTTCTAGTGTCTTTCGTGGCGGAATCTGTGCTATTTTTGTAATCTCTTTAACAACATTTGATAGTTCTAAATCAATCTCATTTGAGATTTTATTTCTCTGCTGACGCTTTTTTTCTATCTCTTTTTGTGCTATTTTTTCTAATCTTTTTGCTATATTATTGTCTGCTATTGGGGCACTCTCTTTAATATTTTCATTTTCTTCTTCTTTTCTTACCGCTATTACTAGCTCATACAAACCATTCTCTAAAATAGTCTTTTTTTTCAACTCTCTTGATGAAAACACAAGTGCATTTTCGCCGTGCTTTTGCTTCGCTATTTCCATTGCTTCTTTAAAAGTCGGGGCAGTGTATGTGTATAGCTCTAAATCTTTTTGCATTTAAAAACCTTTATAATTTACTTGAAAATTAAGTGGCACCAACACACTCCCCCTGTTTTCCCACTCTAAATGTGGGATATTTATCTTTTTATTTCTTACAAAAATATCATTAAAAAATAAAATATCAATATCAAGTGCTCTTGGAGCATTTTTAAATGCTCTTTTTCGCTCTCTACCAAAGATTCGCTCTAAATAAAATACTAATGAATAAAACTCCAATAGGCAGAGTTTTGTCGTTAAAATCAAAGTGGCATTATAAAAATCATTTTGTTTGGTATAGCCAAATGGAGGATTTTTATAGATTGGTGAAGTGGAGATGATATTAATATTATTATTTTTGCAAAGTTTTTTTAGCAGAGAAATGAAAGTTTTGATAGGATTTTTAAGATTCCCGCCGATTGAGAGAATGCTTGTATTTTTATACATATTTTTTGCTATATTTGTATGAAAATGTTTTGGGAAAAATGGATTGCAAATTATCTCTCTCATATTTTTACTTTATCACCTTATTATCTTAAATTATCTACCGCAAAACACACATTTATCAAATGACTTTAGCTCTGCCATTTTGTATAACTACTAAATCTTCTATTCTAATGCCAAATTCATTTGGCAAGTAGATTCCAGGCTCTATGGAAAAAACCATATTATCTTCTATGATTGTCTCACTATTTGGAGAGATTCTAGGAAGCTCGTGTATATCAAGCCCTACCCCGTGACCTGTGGAATGTGTAAAAAACTTTCCATATCCAGCTTTCTGTATCACATTTCTTGTAAGATTATCCACTTCTTTGGCACTCATCCCAACCCTAATGTTTTTAATTGCATTTTCTTGTGCTTTTAGCACAATATCATATATTTTTTGTATTTTTTTTGGGAATCTTTGACTTTTATCAAAATTAAAAGTCTCACCAAAAAAACCAATTCTTGTCATATCAGAGCAATAGCCCTTATATTTTATCCCAGCATCAAAAAGCACCAAATCATCTTTTTTTAGAATCTCTTTTGTAGGCAAAGCGTGAGGTTTAGCTGCATTTGCATTCAAAGCCAAAATAGGATTAAAACTAATACTATATTTTCCACTATATTCTAAAAATCTCCTAGCCTTAAAATGTAAAAATAGCTCATCTAATTTATCTAAAGGTTGTTTTTCCAAAGCCATTTTATTTAAATATTTTGCAAATTTTTTGAAAGCTTTTTTATTAAGCTCTTGTGATTTAGCGATTAGCTCTATTTCTTGCTTTGTTTTTAAAATACGCTTTTTTTGATGAAAGTTTGGCTCTGCCTTTAGAGATAATTCATCTTTGATTTTATTATAAGATTCAACATTTAAATTCAGTGGGTCAAAGGTAATTTCCTTTGCTTTTTTTGCAATTTTTATAAAATCTTTTACTAAGTCGCTAGATTCTACAATATTAATATTTTTTATATGTGAAGTTGCACTTTTTGCCTCTAGTGTATACCTACTATCAGTTATGAAATAAGATTCCGCATTATTTTTAAAAAATATTGCATTGTCACAGGAGAAGTTACACTCATATTGCATTGCACTCTCATTGCTAGTAAAAAATGTATCTATCGTCATTTCGCTACGTTTTGCTTGGCTAATGTTACTTCAGTAATTATTTGCATAAGCGATAATAATCCTATGTGATAGCCAAAAGGTCCAAACCCTGCAATCACACCTGTGCTAACCTCACCTGTGTAGGATTTTTTCCTAAATTCATCTCGTGAAAAAATATTACTTAAATGCACCTCAACAACAGGCATTTGAGCCATAGCAATAGCATCAGCAATAGCTATTGAAGTGTGAGAATATGCAGCAGGATTGATTAAGATTCCATCGCACTCACCGATACACTCTTGAATCTTATCTACGATTTCACCCTCAAAATTGCTTTGAAAAAATTCAACTTCAAACTTATTCTGCTTTGCCAAATCCTCTAAATTTTTATGAATTTGCTCTAACTTCACATTCCCATAAAACCGCGGGTCTCTATGTCCTAACATATTCAGATTTGGTCCTTGGATAACTACAATTTTCATTTTATTACCTTTAAAAATTTTAAGAAAGAATTATAGCACAATTTAGTAAATAGCTTTTAGTATAAAATTCCCAAATAAACTATCATTTTTTAAGGTGATGGATTTACATTTTAGTAAGATTTGATAGCTCTAAATTATTAAAGTATAAAAACTAAGATTACCAGATTCTACAATCTCAAAAATAATGATTTCTTAAAATTCCTAAAAACGTTTAATAAACACATAGAATTCATCCACTCTAAAGCTATTTACCCCAAAATATTCTGCATAGTGCATATTTGGCTGTTCGAAAAAAAGGTCAGTGGGATTATTCCAATCACCAAAATTTTTATAATGCGAGATAAAAATATTTTTATACACGATGTCAAGATTACCTTTCTGCTTCTCTTTTTGAATATCTTCTATCATCACATTCCATCTATGATTAAATCTAGCGTATTCAACAGCCACAAAAGTCCCATATACGACAACAAGCACTAAAACTATTCGGCTCGCATATTTTTTAAATATAGAATTGAGCGAAAAATATTTAAACAAAATGCAAAAAATGCTACTTAAAAGCAAAACATCAATAAGCCTTGCTCGTCCTGGTAAAAGCGTGATTTGAAAAGTTGAAAGTGCAATTAATAAGTAGATTAAATAGATTCCAAATATTGCTTGAAAAGTCCTACTATATAAAAATCTAATACATACACAAATGATTATTAAATGTGATAAAAAGACATTATTTTGCAAATATAAAAGATATAAAATTACAAATAAAAAAGTAATATAAATCACTCTAGATTTTATAAATCTAAATGATAGATAAAGTGTGCTAAACATAGAGAGTGAAAGTAAATTCAGCATTAAAGAATGTGAATTTTGAAGGGTTAGAATTATCCTATCCATTTTAGCACCAAAATCTAGTGCCAAAAAATCTCTAAGACTTAAATAATGATACAAACCCTTATACATAGTTACTCTAGCTTCGTGTCCAGGTGAAAAATACAAAACACAAAATCCAAGAATAAATAAAATAATGCCTAGCTTATACCACAGCGGAAAGCCATTATCCAAAATCCTATGGGAGGGGGCAGGAAATAGCAGTGATGATAAGGAGATATTATCAATCATTTTCTTTTTATAAAAGAATTTTTTATAGATAAAAATATAAACAATCAAAACAAAGTGGATAATAATACTAACAGCTCCTGCCTGCTCACTTGCCATTCCAGCAAAGAAACTTAAGATTAAAAATAAAACTATAAAAGTACCTTTAAATAAATTCATCACTTCATTTATTAAATTAGTTGTGTTAGATTGATAAAATAATCGATAAGGAATCCAAAACAAAGCGACTAAAAACAATCCCCAAAGATAGTTTAAACTTCCAGCTACCCACAAAAAATTACTTCCAAACGCACTAAAATATAATAGATTGAATAAAATAAGAGCAATTATCACAAAATCATTACCATTTTTTGGGAATCTACCAAAGATTAAAACAAAATTTAGCACGATAAAAATCGTGCCAATAAAAGCATTTATGATATTAAATAAAGTCTCATTCATAGAGCCAACAAAGCCAGTGTAGAGAAGCTCACCTATTCTAGCATTCCAGCCTTTATAGGAGTTTAGTGCAGCAGCAAGTCCATTTGGATTACTCATTACATCAATATCATCGCTTTGCGGAGGCAAAAATATATTTAACAAAAGTAGAAAAATAAATAAAGCTATAATGCTTAAATAATACTTTTTAGTTTGCAAAGTCATAATCTCCCGCTTAAAATGATGTTCCTAAATGCTGGTTTTAGTATTAAATTAAACAAATATTCTATCAAATTATTTTATAATCACACTTAAACTTACAAAGGAGGGGATTATGCAATTTGTAAGAAAAAATCAATTTATTTTTTTTCTTGCTTTTATCTTTTTATTATTTTTAGTGCTAAATATTTTAGCCCCGAGCCAAAATGATGACTGGATGTGGGAGAGGACGCTAGAAGATGGAATTATCTCTAGCAATATTGCATTTAAATCATTTATGAATTGGAATGCTAGGATAGGTGAGCTAATATACATTAGTCTAATAATTAATCTAAATCCATATATCGCAGATTTGCTAAATAGTATTATGGACACAATTTTTACACTACTAGTCTTTATTGCTCTATTTGCTAGAATCCCGCAAGATAAGTTTGACTTTATATTTTTATTATTCATCGTTTTAAATTTAATGGTTTTTATGAATTTTGAAGAAGTATTTTTATGGATGCCAGGAAGTATAAATTATTTATGGGCTTTAAGCTTTGTGCTCATTGCCCTTCTTCCATATCGATTTTATTATCAATATTTCCTAGATTCTAAAGCCCAAAAATTAGATTACCAAAATAGCAACCTCACTTTTATAAAATCTAATAAATTTGGATTCTACCCCACCCCACAGGTAAAATTTAAAAAACTGCTAGATTTTAAAATCTTTATTTTATTTTTTTGTGTGATAAATATGATTGCTGGTATGGGCAATGAAACTTTTAGTGTAGTAGTTATAGCACTCCATATTTTGCTTTTAATATATTTTGTTTTTTATAAAAAGTTTAAAATTAGACTTTGGTATTACCTTGGGATTATTAGCTTTGTGGTTGGATTCTTGATATTATATTTTTCACCTGGGCAAAGCATTCGAGCTGGTATTGAAGAAAGTCAAAATTTAAGAGAATTTATCCCTATGAGCAAATTTTTTGCTATGAGTTTGAGTGATAAATTTGGGAGACTATTCGAGAGCTTAGAAATTTCTAGCTATCGCACTCCGCCTATTTTCTTATTATTTTTATTTACGCTAATGTATTATGAATTATTCATCAAAACAAAAGTTATAAAAAATAGAATCCTAAATTTTTCTCTCTATGGCATAGCTTTGGTTTGCTGGACTATTTTTGTTTTAGAATCTAGCACACTTGCATTTATCATTATTTTTGGGCTTTCTATTTATACTTATATGAAGACAAAAGATGATTTTAATTTAGTAATTAGCTTTATTTTGGTGCTGTGGTTTATTGCCTCAATTTCTACTTTTCAAGTTTCAAATCTCCCGAGCAGAGCTTATAGTATTCATAATATTTTATTAATTAGCATTGTTTTAATAGTCTTTTATTCAAAGCTAAAAAGCCAAACTACAATGATAGTTATGTTTTGTGCTAGTATGATTTATTTTTCTTATGTGGTGTATAGCTATTATGATTTTAGGATCAAGTTTAATGATTTTGTTAGTTTTATAAATGAAGCTAAAGCTAAAAATAATGAAGTAGAGACTTATTTCAATTCACAACTTAAAAGGGAGTATCAAGGAAGCAATATTGATATAATCTATCCAAAAGAAAAATTTAGCTTTAGATATGGCGGATTCTCAACTTGGTGGAATCTTAGTAATGATAAAGATTATAATTTAAATCAAGCATATGCTTATTATTTCAAGGTTAAAAGTGTTAGGCTAGAATAGAATCTAAAATATCATAATATTGTGCATAGATTCTTACTTTTTAGATTCTACTTTTAAAAGATTCTAAAAATGTCCTATAAGTCTCTTTTGAAGCAGGATTCTACTTTTAAATAAAAATTAGCGTGTTTTTTAGGGCTGAGATTGTAGCTTGCTTTTTTAAATATTTGTCTAATTTGTCTGTTTAGTTTTTAAGCTTTTTAGCCTATTTTGCAAAGATTTTAGCTTTTAGATAGACTAGCGAATGATATTTTAGAAAAAAGATAATTAAAGATTAAGATTTATAAATACTCCTTTGTAAATTTGCAAATCAATCTATTTTATTAATCCTACTTCATTTCAAAGCTTTTTACTCCGAGTGCCTCTGCATAGCTGCTATTTCTCTTTTCCTCATCTCTATTATTAAACTTCCACCAACCACTCATCATAAAATAATTAATTTCAAACTTACTTCTATCATAGACTAAATCAATATCACTTCCTTGCAAAGCTTTTTGGTTTTCTGCGTATTTTATTAGGGCATTCCACTTTAGCCTTAAATCCAAATATTGATAGATTGTAAAAATAAAAAAACAAATTATCGTGCTACCCCCCCCATTAGCACTTTTTTATAGTAGCTTCTAAATTCAATCTTATTTAAAAAAATATTTACATAGCTAGCGATAATTCCAACTAATAGTACTAAATCAAAGATTCTAACTCTATTTGGGAGATTCTTACTAAATTCTATAAACATAAGGCTTGAAAACAGCCAAATACAAAAGCATAGTAGCAAGGTAAAATTTAGAGGCGATTTGTCTTTTTTATAAATAATTATTTGCATAAATAAAAGCACTATTAGCCCAAGGCTAGGAAATATAAACATAATAAATATAAATCCAATGAAATATATTATAAAAAGAAACACGGATTTAGGCGAGATTTGAGAGTAGATTCTAAAAAACATTAAGCAAAATAAGGTTAGAGGCAAAATTATAGGTGTTTTAAGCGCAAAAGTATTAAAAGTAAAATAGATTCGTTTTATTGATCCAATAAATCCCATAGATAGAATCTCACTAAGTGATACTATGTCGTATTTTTGTGCTTCTATCAATGCTCTATTATTCTGTCCAGGCGAGAAATAGAGATTTAAAAATCCAAGAGCGAAGCATACAAGTCCTATTACATACCACTTTGGAAGTTTGATTTTCTTAATAAAAGCAAAAACTATCATTGCAAAATGTGCTATCAGTGCCAAGAGCGCACCAATTTCATTACTAGACCCAGCAATTAGATTTAGGATTCCAAATATTGCTATAAAGATTGCGGAATCTAACTTTTCTAAATTAGCATTTGTGATTTTAAAGTGATTTGTGTAAAAAAATCTATATGGAATGAGGCATAAAAGGATACAACTAAAACTCCATAGGTAATTTACACTTCCGCTCTCCCATAAAAACATATATTCAAATGGAATGGCAATCATTAATAAAAATATAAATATCAATATTAAAAAAAATCCCTTGCCACTTTTATCAAAGCTTCCAAAAATTAATACATAGCTTAAAATTATAAAAGCAGTTGCAAACAAGGCATTGATAAAATCAAATACGAATGGATTGATTAAATAAATATATCCACGATAAATTAGCTCAAAAAATCTTGCATTGATATACAAATATGATAATTTGATACTAGAAAAGCCCTCTGATATGGCTCTTAAACCCCAATCATCTCCTTGAAGTGGGGTTAGTAGATTTAGCATAAAAAATAGTCCAAATATAAATATTAATCCAATATAAATATTTTTAAAGCTAGATTCCACCATAGCATTTATATTTTCCAATCTATTGTTTTCTCCTTTATTTATACTTTCTTTTGCCTTTATACCTGCCTTTGCTCTTATATTTGCACTTTTCTTTACTTTTTTACTACTCAATATTTCTCTCCTTAATAATTTAGCGTAAAGCTAATTTCTTAAACAAACTATACCTTGCTTGCCACAAATCCACGAGTGAGATTTGAATAATCTTTATAAAACTCTACAAATTTATAATGTGAAAGATATTTTTTTAGATAACATTGATTATAGCCTATTTCACAGCATAAAAATGTGGAATCTAGATCTATAATTTGCCTTATTATTTCATCTCCAATTTCCCCACCAAAAAGTGCGATTTGTGGCTCAAAAGCAAGATTTAGCGGAATCTTATAACTATTATTTATATATGGTGGATTTGAGACTATTAGTGCATTTTTATCAAAAGCAATATTATCTAGCAAATTTGTTTGAACTAGCTTTATTCGTTTCTCTAATGTGGAATCTAGCTTTGATTTTAGCTTGAGATTTTTTCTTGCGATTTTTAGTGATTGTTTTGAAATATCTGTCGCAGTGATTTTTAAATTCTTACAATGAAGAGCTAGAATTATGCTAATAATCCCGCTACCAATGCCTATTTCATAAATTTGTGTGATATTGTGCTTTTTTATTAAATCTAGCACTTTGTCTATTAGAATTTCAGTTTCTGGACGCGGAATGAGTGCTCCTTCATCGATAAAAAATTCCATCGAATAAAAGCTAACTTTTTTTGTGATATATTCTAGCGGATAGTTATTTTTAAGCCTCTCTATTTGGCTAAAAAAAGTCTCTATTGTAGAATCTTGTAAAGCTAAATTAGAATTTGTATGCAAAAAGATTCTATCTTTGTTTAAAATATTGCAAAGCAAAATCTCACATTCCAAATTCCCTCTATTTGTAGGGTTTTCACATTCAAGTCGTTTCTTCACCCCAATATTTAGAACATCTTTAATAGTCATTATAATCTAGCGCTTTTAGTCGCTCAATTAGTGGAGGATGCGACATATAAAAGAATATAAAAACTTTGTGTGAATATGGAAAGGCTTTATTTTCATTTATTAGTTTTACTAATGCGCTACCCAAATCCTGCTTATTTGTCAGCTCACTTCCAAAACTATCCGCCTTGTATTCCGCTTTGCGAGAGAAGTAGTTGATTATAGGCATAAAATAAAATGATATGAAAGATGATATTAAAATTAAGATTATAATTGTATTTGCACCATTTTTGGGGATAGAATTAAAGATGGAATTAGGCAAATTTCCAGCTATAAAAAATAAAGCAAAAAGCAGCAAAGCCATTATAAAAATATTATTTATCAAATCTTTGTGTTTAAAATGTGCTAATTCGTGCCCCAAAATCGCTAAAAGCTCATTTTGGCTAACCTTGCTTAAAAGCGTATCAAACAAAACTACTCTTTTACTTTTCCCAAGTCCACCAAAATAGGCATTAAGTCTGCCATCTCTCCTACTTGCGTCCATAACAAAGATTCCATTTGCCTTAAAGCCAACACTATCCATCATATTTGTGATTTTTGCTTTTAAGCTTTCATCATCTAGTGGAGTAAATTTATTAAAAAGTGGCGCAATTATCGTAGGATAAATGAGATTTGCTAAAATTGCGACGCAAAGCAAGAAAAGAAAACCATAAATCCACCACGATTTTACATTCTCTATCAGATAAATTAGTGGCATTGAAATTAGCGTGGCAAAAACTACTAGCATAATAAATGATTTTAGCGTATCTAGCAAATATAGCTTTGTGCTAGTTTTGCTAAAACCAAAGCTTTTATCAATCACTAGCTTTTTATAAGCTTCTAGTGGAAGGCTTACGATAGAATTTATTAGCAAAAACGTAACCACAAGGATAATTTCTCTAATAAAATTATTTTCTAAAACAATAATTTTATCTAGTAAATTTAGCCCAAAATGTAGCCAGAATACAAATAAGATTCCACTCATTATCGCCTCAATTATGCTAAAGTATTGATTTATTAATGCATAATTTTTTGCGATTAAAAAATCACTCTCTTCTAAAATTACTGCTTTGGAATTTGCCTTTATATGCTTAATTTGAAGCATTGCAATAATGCAAACAGGAAGTGTATAAAAAAATATAAATAAAAAACTAAATATTTCTTGCATTTAAAAACCTTTTTTATTAAATTTGAGCTTTTTTGATAGCCATTTTTCTTACAACTATCAAGAAAATTATTGAAATTAAAAATGTTATTATAGATAAAATTTGTCCCATTGAGATTCCACTAAAGTAGCCCATTTGCGAATCTGCTTCTCTAAAAAACTCAACTACAAATCTAGCGATAGAATAAAGCAGCATATAATAGCCTATTAGTTCACCTTGAAACTTCATTTTAGCCCTTGTAAAATATAAAATTAAAAATATACAAAGCCCTTCTAAAAATGCTTCATAAAGTTGGCTAGGGTGAAGCAGTTTTCCATTTACCAAAATACCAATGGGAAGATTTGTCTCTCTTCCTACTAATTCTTGATTTAAAAAATTTCCAATTCTTCCTAAAATATATCCAAGAGGCAAAGCGACAGCCACACTATCCATTAATAGTAAAATTGATTTTTTATTTCTAACTGCACAAATATAAGTCCCAAGAATAAAACCAACAACTGCTCCGTGATAGCTCATACCGCTAATTCCTACAAATTTACCATTTACAAACGGATTGAAAATCTCCCAAGGATGTGTTAGATAATACATTGTATTTTGATCATAAATTAGGATATATCCAAGTCTCGCACCTAAAATTATGCCAATTTCAGCATAGATAAAAAAAGATTCCAACAATTTATCATCAATAGGATATTTATCTTTTTTTATAAAATATTTTACTGCACCAAGTCCCACGATTAAAGCAAGTGCATAGGCGATTCCATACCAATAAACATTTATCCCAAAGAGGCTAAATGCTACTCTATCCATATTTTCATAAATCAGATTCCAACTATTCATTCTATATATTCTTTTATTTTAATTTTAAAAAATTTATCAAAATCTATATTTCTTAAGAAATTATACAATCTTGAGCTACCAACCACAATATCAACATTGATTTTATCAACCTCATAAAGCTTTAGAATATAGCCCAAAATATAGGAATCTATCGAAGTGGCATTCACAAAATAAAAGCTAATATTTTTGCTCTGTTTTAGCTCTGTTTTTATCGTGCTTTTTATTTCAATATATTCATTGTAGTTTTTTAGCTTGCCATTTAGAGTTACTCTTAAAATGCTAGATTCTAATTTTGTATATATTTCCAAAAATCTCCCTCTTTAGCACAAAATTCATAATCAAAAATCTTTATTTTATAAGAATGTAACATTAATCGCCTAAATTCCACTCCACCATAGAGACTATCTCCAACTATTGGGTAATTTATAGAGCTTAAATGCACTCTTATTTGATGAGTTCGTCCTGTTTGAATGACTATTTTTAGAAGTGTTTTTTTGCCATAAATTTTAAGTGGGCTAATATGCGTTATTGCGCTCTTGCCACTCTTAAAGTCAATTTTACTTCTTGCAAAATGATTTTTAAGTGTAGAAATAGGCTTATTTATGGTAATTTCTTCTGCTAAAATTCCATTAACAAGAGCTAAATACTCTTTATAAACTCTATTTTTTTTGAATTCCTCTATAGCAAAATTCCTAAAATTGCTATCTTTTTTAACTAATAAAATTACTCCACTTGTGACTTTATCAAGGCGATTTAAAAGCACCCAGTCTCTAAATTTTTTCTCCAAAATAAAAGAATCTACAAAGCTAGGCTTTGAGATTGCTAGAATCTTATCATCTCTAAAAAGCTCTCTAATCTCATCAGTTTGCAAGATTTTTAATGGCATATTTGGCGAGATTATATCACTTGCACGAATCCTCTTATCCTTACTATAAACTATTGCGTTATCTAGAAGCTTTTTTGCCTCTTTATTTGAGATATTTTCCTTTAGTGCTAAAATCTTATAAGCCTTATCCAAATACTACTCCAAAATATATTTTTTAATAAAACCTTGCATAAAAGCAAGTTTGGTATCTATAATCTTGCTATTTGGCAGAGATTGCATATTTTTCAAAGTGTCTGTTAACTCTGTGCTTTTTACTATTTTATATCCATCTACTAGACTAAAGAGTGAGAGTTGATTAAAAATGTGGATTCCACTAATTAGCTTTGTATTAAAGAATGCGCATTCTAGCGGATTATGTCCACCTAGCCTCACAAAGCTTCCACCCAAAATCACACAATCAGCGATACTATAAAAATTTATCAATTCTCCTAGTACATCGATTAAAATTATATTATTATCATAATTTAGCCCATCTGCGCTAAATTTTTGACACTTTAGATTGTAGCTTAAAATTAGATTCCACACTTCGCTAAACCTCTCTGGATGGCGAGGAATAACTAACAAACAAATAGAATCTAATTTGTCTCTAAAAGATTCTAAAAAGCACTCAATGATTAGCTTTTCTTCGCTATTATGCGTGCTTGCAGCAATTAGCAAAGTTTTAGGTGGCTTTTGCAAATTCTTGCTAATTTTTATTTTATTTAGTGCTTTGATATTACCAATAGTTATAATTTCTCCAGCTCCAAGGCTCTGTAATCTATCTTTATCTTCATCTTGCTGACATAAAATTAAATCAATTTGTTTAAATAAAAATTTATAAAAAAAAGTTGTTTTTTTATACTTCGGGTAGGATTTGTTTGAGATTCTAGCATTTAGCAAAATCGTTTTTGCTCCTCTAATTTTGGCAGTATAAAAAAGAATATACCAAAGCTCTGCTTCTAGCACGACTAATTTTTTTAGATTTCTTGGCATAAGAAATGGGAGAAAAATTTCAAAGGGAAGATAGCAAATTTTAATATTGTCGTATGTAGAAAAAAGCTCTTTTGCTCTTTTAAAACCAGTATTTGTGATTGTTGATAGAATAATTTGGCAAGACATATTTTGTAAAATAATTTGAAGTGAATTTATTTCCCCAAGAGAGCAGGCGTGAATCCATACTTCACCACTAAATTTTGTATTTTTGTATAAGAAAAATCTAGCTTTTAGTGAATCTTTATATTTTGCTTTTAAAAATGGCAGTATAAGAAGTATTGGCAGGGCTATTATATATAGCAATAAACAAGCCACCCAATACACAAAAGCAAACATTTCTAACTAAATCTAATCCTTAAAATTCTTAATATATAGTTTCATTTCTCTATAAATAGTATTCTTCCGCAATGTGGGCAAGTTATGATAGTATCTAACTTATTTAATTCTGAGTAGATTCTGTCATTTATCTTTATAAAGCACCCACTGCAAGCTTGTTTTTTCACAGGCACCACACTAGTATCTTTCGCCCATTTACGTATTTTCTCATAAAAAACAATTACTTTATTGTCAATATTTTTTGCTATCTCATCTTTTTTATTAAAGATTTTTTTAAGCTCATCTCTAATTAATGAAGTATTTTTTTCTACATCAATTTTAATTGTCTCAATTTCCTTTTTTATCCTATCTATGCTGTTTAAAACTTCATCTTCTTTATCTTTTAGATTACTAATTTCTTTTTCAAGTTTCCCTATCATTTCATTTGCAAACGTGATTTTCTCCTTTGCAAGTCCATTTTCCGCATCCAGCGCTCGAAGCTCTCGCTCACTCTTTGCATTTAACACCTTTTTTTCAATCTGCTCGATTTTGTCCTTATTTTCTTGTATTAATAGTTCATTGCTAGAAATATCAACTTTTGCTTTTTTGATAGAATTTGTGATTTCCTCTAATGTATTTTCTAAATCGCTATGCTCTTTTAGCTTAATATTTAGCGTATTTTCTATCTTTGCGATTTCCGGCTCTTTAAGTGAAGCTTCCTTATCAATCTGTGCTATTTTTATTAAATTATTTAAATCTGCGTTCATCTTTTTACCTTTCAAAAGTAGTTAAATGGATTTTGTGAATCTAAAATTATAGCGTTATAATTTATCTTTTTCAAATAAGGTGCTAAAATCTGCCCGAAATGGCACTCACTCTCATAATGTCCTACATCAATTATAGAAATATTTAGAGAGCTAAATTTCATCGCATCGTGATATTTTAAATCGCCTGTTATAACGCACTCAAATTCCCCAAACATAGAAGATTCTATGCAAGAGATTCCAGCTCCACAAATCACAGCAATATTGTTTATTTTATCTTTTGCCCTTACTAGTTTTAAAGTGGTATCTAACCCTAATTTAGCATATCTCTCTTTGATATATTCAGCTAGATTGTTAAAATTGGTCTTTTTATTAACTTTGCAAATAAAATCTTGCTTTTGATAATCTCTAAAACCAAGAATTTCTTTTGTAAAATATTCATTCAAATGGCTTAAGTCAAAGTTCGTATGCATCGCAATTAGCGAGATATTTTTATTTATTAAAACTTCTATTATATTGCTAGGATATGTAGAAAAATCTAAACTATTTATAGGACTAAAAATGAGCGGATGATGTGTAATTAAAAGGCTATTATTTGGAATTTTTTCTACCACCTTAAAATCTGCCTCAAGAGAAAGAAAAATATCTTTTATTTTTGTTTTGTGATTACCTATTAAAAGTCCGCTATTATCCCAAGATTCCTGATTTTGAAATGGAGAGATAAAATCTAAAAAATCATAAATTTCACCAAGAGTTTTATATGTTTGCATTTAGCCTCTTTATTTATGCAAAATTAGATTCTTTTAAAGAAAAGTAATTTTGCTCTAAAATATTTTCTCTTAGTCTATTTTCTCTTTCATTCTCTTGCTCTTTATACATAACTGCACAGGCTTTTGCAAGCTCTCTAATTTTTAGAATATAATTTTGTCTTTGCGTTACAGAAATTGCCTTTCTTGCATCAAGCACATTGAAAAAATGGGAGCAAAATATCGTATAGTCATAGGCTGGAAGCGGTAGATTTAAAGTGAGAGCCCTTTTTGCCTCATCTTGCATTTGGGAAAATAGGTTAAAAAGCATTTTTGTATCTGCCACCTCAAAATTATATTTTGAAAATTCCCATTCGCTCTCTTTATGCACATCTGCGTAGGTTACGATATTGCCTTTGGCATTACTAAAAACTATATCAAAAATAGATTCCACTCCTTGTATATACATAGCAAGTCGCTCAACACCATAAGTTATTTCAATAGGAGTAGGACAGCAGGGGATTCCACCAACTTGTTGGAAATATGTAAATTGAGTAATTTCCATTCCATCGAGCCAAACTTCCCAGCCAAGCCCCCAAGCTCCAAGTGTCGGACTTTCCCAATTATCCTCAATAAATCTAATATCGTGTTTTTTTGTATCAATTCCTAATGCCTCTAAACTTTGTAGATATAAATCTTGTATATTTTCAGGGCTAGGCTTGACTAGCACTTGAAATTGATAGTAGCTTCCAAGTCGATTTGGATTTTGCGCATATCTACCATCTGTCGGACGACGCGATGGTGCTACATAAGCTATACTCCACGATTTAGAATCTAAACTTCTAAGTAAAGTTGCAGGGTGAAATGTCCCAGCCCCAGCAGGAATATCATAAGGTTGAAGCAATAAAGCGCCTTCATTTTTCCAAAAATCTTGCAACTTTAATAATATATCACTAAAACTAAGCATTAACTTCCTCCTAAAAAATTTATTCTTTTGGCACTAAAATTTTGCATTTTTCATTAATTTCTTTTAATACCTTATAATCATCTCTCTGTGGCGTGGTAGAACAGCCAATGATAATGGGTTTAGCAGAATCTACAAAAGCATTAAATCTCTCTTTTAAATCACTAACAAAGCCGTATCTATCAAAACTTCCATAATGATATGGAAATTTATGCTGTAATGCAACTTCATTTCCACTAAAAAGCAAAAATAAATAGGCATTTATTTCTACTAACTCTCCATCAAAAATTATCTGTTTATTTGGGTGTTTTATGTTGTAATCATAAAGTGCATAAAGCAAACTATTTAAATATTGTGCATATTCGTCTCTAAACTTCATTTTAGAATATGGTGTATTATTATCCATTTTAATTTTACCTTTGAGATTAAAAATATCAGTATAGTTTGAATAAAATTTATTTGAGAACTCTGTAATTTTGCTGTGATTTATTAATAAAAATACAATTGCTAGGGCGATTATTGAAATAATTTTTATATTTTTATTATAGAAACAAAGGCGAAGCGAGTCTATAAATAACCAGATTCCAACTCCAAACTGCACTTTCATTCTAGCATCTTCATTTATGGGATAATTAAAAACTATCGTGGATAACACAACTAGAGCAGTTACAAATCTTATAGAATCTTCATTTAAAATTGCTTGTTTTGAAGCATATAAGCTAAATGGACGATAGATAAAATAAAGCGAAGGAATTATCACTATAAACCAATAAGACAAAAATCTAATGAAATATCCATGCCAATCCATTCCCTCAGATGTGTAATTAAATATGCTATATGCAATTTGAGGAATACTATTATCATAGCCAATGGCAGGCTGTGACATATCAACAAGGCTAGTTAGTGAAAAGAACAAAATCTCAAGCCCTTCGATACCATTTCTTAAAAATATAAATAATAAAAAAATGAGATTCGCAATCAAAAAGCTAAAAAGAATGTTTTTAAACATTCTTTTATAATTTGCTTCTTTTATTGCATTGATATAAAATAAAATCAAAGGCAGGCTTAAAAACACAAAAGCTATCACAAGCCCTTGATGCCTTAAATATGGAAGCATAAAGCAAATGATTCCTAGAATAATTAATTTATATCTTTTATTATCATTTATATAAGATGCAAGAAAGTAGATTCCCATAGCCACAAAAAGCATAATCACATCATTAAACCATGGCAAATCTCTTCCACTATGACTTAAAAGCAAAGTAAGGATAGCAAGTTTTGCAAAAATATTTGAAATAACAAATCTTGCACTTTTATAAATAAAAATGAATGTTAAAAATATAATTACACCATCAGCTAGTCCTAAATTTACTTGACTAATTCCAAAGATTTTAAAAAAGATTCCAACAATTAGCGGAATAAAAACAGAGTGTGGTGAGTAAAAATCAATCCCAGGCAAGATTCCATTTGCAGCCATTCCACTAAGATATGAGAAAAATGCTAAATGATGGTCGTGATTATCCCCATAAGTAAATATACTTCCAGCAGCATAGAAATTTATCATTATCACTATAAATAATGCAATCCAAAATGATAGATTAATAAATATATATGCTATGGCTATAATTTTATCTTTAAGTGAAGCTTTTTTACTAAAGATTGTGGAATCTTTAATATCTCCTGCTAGATTGATTTTCATAATTTTTGCCTTTTTGTTATAGACTAATTTGAAAATGTTTATTCTATCTAAAAAATATTGCTATTTTAAAGTCATTTTTATAGAATAGATAATTTTATTTTTTAGGAGTTAATAAATGGCAATTATAAGTTTTGAAGGCAAGATACCAAATATACATAGCAGTGTAAAAGTTTTTGATAATGCAAGCATTATTGGAGATGTTGAAATTGGAGAGGATTCTAGTGTTTGGTTTGGAAGTGTAATAAGAGGTGATTTAAAAAGTATTAAAATTGGCAAAAGAACAAATATTCAAGATTTAGCTATAATTCACACTTTTCAAGGTGATAATGTATTTCCAAATGGTCTTGGCGTGAAAGTTGGCGATGATAGTGTAATTGGACATAGGGTTACATTGCACGCTTGCACGATTGGGAATAGATGTTTAATCGGTATGGGCTCTGTGATTTTAGATAATGTTGTGGTTGGAGACGACTGCTTTATCACTGCATTTAGCCTGCTTCCAAAAAATAAAAAATATCCACCTATGTCGCTAATCTCTGGGAATCCTGCTAAAGGATGATTACAAGACTAATTTTAACTCTAATTGCTATACTCTTTATAGCTTGCAG
>CAMWQM010000005.1 GCA_947176375.1 uncultured Helicobacteraceae bacterium | reverse complement strand
TATTGCAAAATTTTGCATAAAATCAAATTTGATAGAATTAATTTCTAATTTTTTAGCTAAATATTTTGCTTTATTAATTGTATTTAGTGGCACTTCTAGGCTAAAAGATTCTAAATTATCATAGTTTATTAAATTTGCTATGTTTATAACATTTAGTGAGGCTTGTGTATATGCACGAACAAGCCCTCCAACCCCAAGTAATTTACCACCAAAATACCTAACCACAACAATGGCACAATTTACAAGCTTATTTCCACGCATAACATTTAGCACAGGCACTCCAGAACTTCCTTTTGGCTCGCCATCATCGCTACTTTGCTCAATTATTTGATTATAAATATTTAGGATTCTAGTCGCTCTAACAAAATGCACTGCCTTTTTATGTTCTACTTTTAGATTTTCTAAATGAGATTCGAAGCAAGAAAAAGGCATTAAATATGCTATAAAAGTAGAATTATCTTTTTTATAATCAGCACAAAATATACTCTCAACACAAAACATTAATTAAAGCTATCTATATATTCCCCTAAAATTTCAATATCTTCATCGCTTAAATTATTAGCTTGTAGATACATAACTGCATAAGTTCCACCTTTTGATAGTGTTTTTGCGCGATAACCTTTCAAGCTCTCAATAATACTATCTTTTGAAAGATTGCCAATAAGTACTCCGCCAACGCTTCCAGGAGCAGTTTTCTCCCCTTTTGCTCCGTGGCATGCTATACATTTTTTATATAAAGATTCTGCACTTTTTGTGTTTGTGTTTGCATTTGCAGCATTTGTGGTAGTATTTTCACTAGAAGTTGAATCTGCATTTGCTATGCCATTTCCTGCTTTATTAGAATTTTCTTGCATATTTTTAGATTCCATAGCTGTTAGAGTTGAGCTGGATTCGCTTTTGCTTAAAGTTGCATTAGAATCTTGCATATTTAGGCTAGATTCGATAGTTGCATTAGATTCTGCTTTTAGCTCAATATTAGAATTAGCAGAATTGGCATTATAATTTATATTATTTTTTGCTTTATCATCGCTACAGGCGCTAAAAAGAGCTACCATTACACCAAAAATTAAAACTTTTTTAAACATCTTTTCTCCTATTTGTTATATTTGTGTTTTATAATTTTTATCAATTTGATATTTTCTAAAAAGTTCTTTAGAATTCTCAATTATACCAAGTTTGATCAATTTTTCTATTACACTAGGAGTGCAATTTACATCATCTGGCCACTCTCTAGTATGATTTTCTAGCGCACCTTTGGCACTTGCATCAATTAAGGCGATATTATTTTTAATCAAAATATCTCTTTTTGCATCAATGTTATTTACTATTCGCCAAAGGCACATATATAGATTATCTAAATCGTTATCTTTCGAATCTAGCACGAAAATAATTCTGATGTGTTTTGGATTAAAATCATCAATATGCTCTAGGATTCTACTTTTTTTATCGACTGCAATTAGAGTTAGTGGATTTTTTGTATTTGTAAAATACTGTCTTAAAGCTACCACTTCATTGTATTTTTGCTTAATATTTTTAAGCAATTCATCATTCGGCAAAATCTCTAAATCCTTATATTTTGGCTCTCCATTAGTGCAGTTAATTCCTAATTTTCCACCAACTGCAAATTTAGGTGATGAATGGTCTAGCGCATCGCAGATTCCGTGTGAGAAAAATAAATCATTAATATCTAAATTATTTAAAATAAATTCTATGATTTCGCTGTGATTTGTTAACTCTGGAGCATTTTGTGGCACGAATATAGCGTGTTTTACAAAGCTCATTTGCCCCACACTCCAAAAGCTGTGCATTATTTGCTCTGCGTGTGATGGATATTGCGGATTAATTTTTGCCAAAATCAGATTATGAAAAACGCCATTTTCTGGCATATAGTAATCAATTAGGCTGGGAGTTATAGTTTTTAGTAATGGTAAAAATATTCGCTCCGTCATATATCCCATATATTTATCTTCTAGTGGAGGTTTTCCAACGACTGTTGCAAGATAGATAGGATTTTGCTTCATTGTGATTGCACTAACTTTTAGCACAGGATAAGGCTCTATTGGTGTGTAGTATCCTGTGTGGTCACCAAATGGTCCTTCATCTATTAAATCATTTGTATCGATAAATCCCTCAATCACAATATCACAATCACTTGGCACATACAAGTCATTTGTAAGGCACTTTGCAACTTTTGGACGCTCTTTTTTGATGAATCCATATAGCATTAATTCATACATCCCGTAGGGCAGTGGGGCTTGCCCACACCAAGTGTATAGCGGGTCGCCACCTATTGCTATACTAACTGGCATTTTTTTTTGTGCTTTTTTATACTCATTAAAAAAATGATTTGAATCTTTATGTATTTGCCAATGCATTCCTAGATGATTTTTATCGTAAACTTGAAGACGATACATTCCTAGATTTTTTAAATTTCCCTCCAAATTTTTTGTATAAACTTGCCCCATTGTGATAAATCGTCCACCATCTTTTTCCCAAGTTTTTAGAATGGGTAAATCAAAGAGATTAACTTCGCTGTCTTTTAGGATTGTATGAAAACTTCTTTTTATTTTTTTGGGAAATAAGAAACTTAATTTTGAAAAATTCTTAATTTGATTTAAAAAATCAAAAAATCCTTTTGGGGCTGACAGATGAGTAAAAGTTTCTATATCTTTTGAAATATCCTCTCTAAAGCCCAAAATCTTCAGTCTACTAAAAGAGCCAAAGAGATTCATCAAAACTGGGATAGAATATTTTGTGCCACTTTTTTTGCACACTGGTTTTGTAAAAAGCAGAGCTTTATTATTTTGCTTTTTAACCTCAATGTATGCAATATGTGGAATCTCAAGCTCAATATCTAGCTCTTCATCAACAATTTTTAATTCATTGTGTTTTTTTAAAATTTCAATAGTTTTTTGCATACACTGCCTTTTTGCAACTTTATTCTGTAAAAATAACTTAAAATTATAATATAGATTTTTAAAATAAATTATTATAAAATCCAAAACTTTTTTCAGGATATAAGGAGTGAAAATGAGTAATATTGGGAAGTTAATTACCATTGGTGTGGTAGGTGTTGTGTGTTACTATACATTTATAGAGAAACGGAATCCTCTAGCAAAATTTTGGAGCAATCCTATAGAAGAGGCAAATAAAGATTATGTGAAACATAAAACACAAGGAGAGAGTGCTATAGCAGAGAAAAATGCTACTATATTGCAAGATGATAAATCTCAAAGGGTAATAACAAATAATCCTTAATTTTAATACTTAAATGCAGACTAAATTCAATAATGCCATAGTATTAACAGGTGGCATAGGGAGCGGTAAAAGCACTGCAAGCAGAATCCTAAAATCACTTGGCTATGATGTTATTGATTTAGACATAATTTCTCATAATAAACTAGAATCTAGCATAGATGAAATAATAAAGCACTTTGGCAAAGAGATATTGATAGAAAATAAAATAGACAGAAAAAAGCTAGCAGATATTGTATTTAGTGATAAAAATAAGCTTTCTATTTTGGAGAATATTTTGCACCCACAAATTAGGTTTGAGGTGTATAGACAAGCAAAGATTCTAGAATCTTACAATAAAATTTATTTTATTGATATTCCTATATTTTTTGAGATACGAGAAAAGCAAATAAAAGAGAAGAAAAAAAATACTTATGATATTGATAAAATCTTATTAATCTATGCCCCAAAAAGTATGCAAATTAAGCGAATTATGCAAAGGAATAATTTAAGCTATAATGAAGCATTAATTAGGATAGAAAATCAAATTGATATAGAAAAAAAGAAAGAAAAAGCCACTTTTATCATAGAAAATACAAGTGATATAGAAACTTTAAAGACTAATATAGAGCAGCTTTTAAATATGCTAAAGAGTAGCTATTGATATAAAAACCATATTAGAATCTAAAAATAAAATATTATTAATATCTTAAAGTTTATGTAAATTTAAGTCTAAGTCGTGCATATAGTTTCTATTTATCAAGCTTTTATTGCTAACAGAACTAAGATAATAAATTAAGCATAATTATTAGTAGAAATCTAAAATATAAAAAAGAGTTTTTGTAGATAGATAAATATTTATAAAAATATGAAAAATTTATAATCTTAATAAAGAGCAAGTAGAGTAATGATAAGCATTTTGCCATCTTATAGAAGATTTTTTAATTAATTCAAGTGATTTGCTTTAATCTTAGCAACTAAAAATAAATTTAATTTAATTAAAATATTTAGGCACGAAATGCTTAGCGAAAAAATTTATTGCGTAGTTTGTGGCTTCTCCTTGTATTTGTTCCCGCTCTCCGCTAAAAATTTCCTTTGTCATTATGCTTTCACTTCCTCTTTTTTGAATTCCTATATATATAGAACCTACTTTGTTATCCTTTGTTCCACCATTTGGTCCTGCAATACCACTTGTAGCGATAGCAAAAGTGGAATCTAATTTCTCTATCACACCTTTTAGCATTAAATCTAGCACGATAAAACTATAAGGACTATGCTTTTGTATGATAGATTCTTCTATTCCTAGAATCTTACTTTTTATTTCACTTTGATAGCTTATTATTCCTCCGCGATACACGCTTGAAGCACCGCTTATCCTGCTAAATTGATAGTTTAGCAAACCGCCTGTGCAAGATTCTACTATTGCAATATTTTGTTTATTTTTTTGTAGAAATTTTATAATTAATTCTAAATTTTTATTTAGCATTATTTCTTAGTTTTATTGAAATATTTAAAAACCAATATAAAAGCCCAATTGAGTAAAAAAATATACTTGCATAATAAAGATTTCCCTGACTTAACAAATTATAAGATGATAGAAAAATGATAAATCCAACAACCAAAACTAAAAAATTTATAATCGTAAAAAAACTAATAGTGTTTTTTAAATTTAGCGCTATTCTTAAAAATAATATTATGCAAAAAAATGCCAAAGCTGCATCAATAATTGATGAGATTCTAGTAAATGAATAGGAATCTATTGTATAACCAAATAAAAATATTATGCTAGTATTTAGTGATGGTGAAATACTTTGTATATAAGTTTTGTAAAAATAGCTATCATAGATTCGCTTCTTATAAAAGTAGCTAAGAAGTGGAAAAAAAATAAAACACACAAAAATTATGCTATCAATCACTAGCTTTTTGATATTTTCTACAATTATGTAGTCTTCTTTTTGTTCATATAGATTTATGACATTGTTTAATTCGTTATTATTGCTACTAGAAATAATGCTTAAGCAAAAAAGAATGGCAAAAATGCCAATTCCAAAAAGATTGAATCGCTTATATTTTTTTGATTTATGCTTTGTAAAAAATAAATAAAAGGCTAGTGAGAGCCCTACAAATAGCAAGATTCTACTTAATGTTATAAAAAAACCATTTGGCTTAAGTGTGATAAATAAAAAATTCTCAAAATTGTTAAATAGGCTAGAAGTTATGATTGTTATAAAAAAAAATGAAGAGAAAAAGAAAAATATTAATGAAAAAATCATCTCAAGCTTTGTTCTTGTCATGCCCATTCCTATAAATTAAAAATTTTTTAAAAAATATCCGTCTATACCATCTGCAATTCCGCTTGCTATAGCATTTTGATACTCTTTTGTCTGCATTCTTGTGAGCTCTAATGCGTTTGTCATATAGCCAACTTCAATTAGAATAGAAGGCATAAGTGCTCCAGCCAAAACCCAAAATGGTCCCTCTCTAACACCACCATCAATCACACCTTTATGCAAATTTCTAGCATTCATTAGCATACCTCCTTGAATATCAATAGCAAGCTTGTTTGAAGCAAGTAGGCGCTGAGAATTAATAGAGTTTAAAAAAGATAATTTTGAGAAATAATTCATAACTTCAATATCATCTTTATTTTCTAATTCAGCGACTTTTTTTGCCCGTTCACTTCTTGCTGTGGAGAGAAAATATGTCTCAATACCATTTGCGGATTTGTAATTTTTGGATTTTTTATCTAGTGCATTTGCGTGGATTGAAATGAAAACATCAGCATTTTTATCATTTGCCATTTTTGTTCTATCAGTTAGGCTTATGTATTTATCAGAATTTCTTGTGGTATAAACCGCATATCCGCGAGATTTTAGTATCTCTGCTGTTTTTTTGCTAATATTTAGTGTGATTGTCTTTTCACATATTTTTCCGACAGAAGCCCCACAATCTTTTCCCCCATGTCCTGGGTCTAGAACTATTATTTTATTTTTATTATTATTTGTTTGTGTGTTATTCTGTGCTGCAGACTTTAATGTGGAATCTGTTTGTTGGGTGGAATCTTTTATTTTTGTAGAATCTTGTTTATTTGAAGGATTGATACTTTTTAAATCTAGTGAATTAAATAGATTTGCAATATTTAAATTGCTAGATTCTAAATTATTTGCATTTGTCTTATTAGAATCTATTTTGGTCGCAGAATTATTTTTAAAGCTTAAAGTGAGTCTTTTGTTATTAATATTAAAATATAGATTTTCAGATTCTTTTGTTTCTATGACTATTCTTGTGATTGTTTTTGTATTTGGAGCGATTTTGATAGAATTTTTGCCCAGTTTAAAGGTTTCTTTAGAGACTGCTAATTCTGCTTTTATATCATAGTAGATTCCACTATTTATAGAATATTTGCTAAAATCTTTTTCTTTTATAGAATTATTAAATTGCACTTGCACTTCACTATTAGTTCCTTTTATAGAGATTATTTTTAGGTGTGAGGCAAATACCAAAAATGGCAATAAAAGAAAGAGAAATACTCGCAATTTATTTCCCAACTAGCTCACTAATGAGGTCTTTAACACTTATTATTTTATCAATCCTATATCCATTAGCACCTGTAAAATATAATCCTGTCTCCATATTTCCATTATTTGCATCACCTAGCCTATCTGCGATACAATAGCCAACTTTTTTAGCTTCAATTCCTCTGTGGCAAGGAGCAACACAATTACTAACACAAGAAATTTTAGGAGCATTTCCATCTCTCATAGCTTTTAAGATTCCAATATCAATAGCTCTTGCAGGATAGCCAACAGGAGATTTAATTAGCCTAATATCTTCTTTTTTTATCTTTGGCATAATTTCGTTATAAATTTCTGCATCGCATTCAAAAGTGCCTAGGAATCTAGTAGCCATTTGCACACCACTAGCACCAAGAGCAATAAATTTATCTATATCATCTTTATCCCAGATTCCACCTGCTGCAATAACAGGGATGTTTCCATATTGTTTTGTTTCTTTCACCACTTCAGGCACGATATTTTCTAATTGAAACTCTTCTTTAAAACAATCTTCATATTTAAAACCTTGATGCCCACCACTAAGTGGTCCTTCCACAATTACCGCATCTGGAATCTTATTATATCTTTTTTTCCAACGCTCACAAATTATTCTTAATGCTTTAGCCGAAGAAACTATGGGTATTAGTGCTACATCTGGGAAGTTTTTTGTGAATTCTGGCATATTTGTAGGAAGTCCTGCTCCTGTGATTATAATATTTGCACCCGCCTCACAAGCATCTTTTACAACTCTTCCATATTCATTTATTGCATATAAAATATTTGCTGCTAGTGGTAAATCACCACATATTTTTCTAGCATTTTTAAAAATTTCATTTAAAGCGTTTTTGGAGTAGAAATTTACAGCTTCAAATGGCTTTGAGCGAATTATTTTTTCTGCAAATTGCATTTTTTTATAATATCCTGTCCCAACGCAACTAATAGTCCCTAATGCACCTTGAAGTGATACATTTCCAGCAAGTTCATTCCAGCTAATTCCAACTCCCATTCCACCTTGTATAATGGGATATTTGATAGTGTATTTTCCAATTTTGAGTGATTTTAACATATTTGTTTTCATTTTATTATTGCTTTCAAAAATTTTCTTTTACCAATTTGTAAGACATATATACCAGAATTAAGCTTAAAGTTTTCATCAGTCATTTTTTCTCCATTAATCTTTAATGCACCTGCTCTAATATCTCGCCTAGCCTCCGAGCTTGACTTCAAAATCTTGCTATCTACTAAAACTTTACAAATCCAAGAATTAGATTTCGCATAAAACTCTGTCATATCATTTGGAATCCCATTTTTGCTAAAAATATTATTAAAGTTTTCTTGTGCTTGTTTTGTGCTATTTTCCCCATGATAGCGGGAAGTTAGCTCAAAAGCTAACTGCTCTTTTACTTTCTTTGGATGAAGAGAGTTGATTTCTACACCTTTTTTAAGCTCATTTAATTCCTTTAGGCTAATGCTACTTAAAAGCTCATAATAACGCCACATAATCTCATCTGATATGCTCATAGTTTTAGCATACATTTCATTTGGAGATTCTGTTATGCCTATGTAGTTATTTAGGCTCTTACTCATTTTATTTACCCCATCAAGTCCTTCTAATAGAGGCACCATAAGCACAGATTGCTCTTTATTTAAGCCATAGCTCCGCTGTAAATTTCTACCTACTAAAAGATTGAATTTTTGGTCATTTCCTCCACATTCTATATCACAATTTAGCGCGACACTATCATAGCCTTGAAGTAATGGATACATAAATTCAACAATACTTATAGGAAGATTCTCCTTGTATCGTTTGGAAAAATCATCTCGTTCTAGCATTCTTGCAACAGAAAATTTAGAAGTAAGCTTTAGTATTCCATCACTTCCAAGCTCTCCTAACCATTTTGAGTTAAAACAAACTTCAGTATAAGTAGAATCTAAAATCTTAAAAACCTGCTCTTCATAAGTCTTTGCATTTTTTAGAATCTGTTCTCTACTAAGTGGTTTTCTAGTTTCGCTTTTTCCGCTTGGGTCACCTATCATTCCCGTAAAATCACCTATTAGAAATTTTATATTACCGCCATATTTTTGAAAAGTAGCTAGTTTTTGAAGTAACACCGTGTGCCCTAGATGTAAATCTGGTGCTGTTGGGTCAAAGCCAGCTTTTACTATAAATCTTTTGTTAAATTTATAAAAGTTATAAACCAATTCTTTTATATAAGAAAGCCCGATAATTTCGCTAGTTCCTCTTTGTATCTCACTTAATGCTTCTTCTACTTTAGATTCTAAATTTTTATCATCTATCACGATTTTTTCCTCTTATTTTTGAATATAGGCGTCTTTTAGCCCAAAGAAATCAATAATTTTATAATTTTTCATTAATATTTCTTTTAGAGATTTTATATCTTTTAGCGGAGTTTCAAATATAATCTCGCAAGTAGTCATAAACTGACTTTTATATCCGCTATATGAGATTCCAATTACATTGCAATCATATTTTAATATAGTGTTTAGAAAAGTTGCTAGAGTGCCTTTTTTATCTTCTAATGCGACAATAACCTTATAAGAGCTATTTTTGTCTTCTTTCCAATCGACATATACCATTCTAGCTCCATCATTAACTTCTAAAAATGCCCTTTCGCAAAGCTTATGATGGATAAAAACTTTAGAACCATTTTTGATTGCTAGAATCTCATCATTATGCTTTGGGTGGCAACAATAATCAAATAAAGTCTCAGAAATCGTGTGATTTGAATAAATTATTAGATTATCAAATTCTTGTCTTTTTAGTTTTAGCCTATCAAGGCGGATTTTAGATAGAAAATTGACATTATTTTTTAGGCTATTTTTAATTCTATTTTTTATATCAATCAAAAAGTCTAAATCTTTTGTGGCTTTTGGAATCTGATTTATTAGGTTATTTTCCTTGACAAATGTTTCAACTGCATTCAAATTCTGTTCGAAAAATATCGTTGAGAGAATATTGATTGCACTTTTTTGCTCTATCTCTTTTATTTTTAGCGCACATTGCAATTTTAGCGCACTTTTTGCACGAGAGGTTTTAACAGCATCAATCCAAGTGCATTTTGGCTCTAAGTTTGAGCCAGTGATTATTCTTACAATGTCACCACTTTTTAGTATCGTAAGAAGCGAGGATTTGAGATTGTTAATATATACTTCTTTTGCATAGCTGCCTAACTCTGTATGTACCGCATAGGCAAAGTCTAGCGCCACCGCTCCAACAGGCAGAGTATATGTGTCTCCTGCAGGAGAAAAAACGATAATATCCTCTTTGTATAAATCATTTTTTGCTAACTCATAAAATTCCTCAATATTGCTATTGTTGTCTTGATATTGAAGATTACTTATCCATTCAGTTGATGGCATCATTCCGGTGTTTTTGTATTTCCAATGTGCTGCTATACCAAACTCTGCAGAATTGTGCATTTTAATTGTTCGAATCTGCACTTCAAAGATAGAAGATTCGTCAAAAACGCTAGTGTGTATAGTTTGATACCCATTTTCTTTTGGTAATGCAATATAATCTTTGAATCTTGAGACTATCGGTTTTAGGTGTAAATGCACGATACCTAGCACTTTGTAGCAGTCAATTTCATTATTTACGATTATCCTAATGGCGAGTAAATCTAATATTTCATCAATGCTAATGCCTTTTTTTTGCATTTTTAGAAAAATCGAATATGGTCGTTTAATGCGGCTCTCAATCCTAAAATCAGATTCCATAAAGCCCTCTTGCATAAGCAAAGATGAGATCTTAGCAATGAAATTATTTAGTTTTAACACTAGATTTTGGCGATTATCTTTTAGATAATTATTGATTTTATTGTAGTCATTGCGAAAAATATAATAAAAACTCTTATCTTCAAGCTCATTTTTAATAGATGAAATTCCAAGTCTATGGGCTATCGGTGCATAAACCACTAGCGTCTCTTCTGCAATTCTCCTTTGTTTATACTCTGGCAGGACATCGAGTGTTAGCATATTGTGCATTCTATCGCTTATTTTTATCACAAGAGCACGAATATCTTTGATTGAAGCAAGTAACATTTTGCGAAATGAAAGTGCTGCAGCTACAAGTTTTTCATTTGTATCGTGATTCGATGGGAATTCTTCTTTTCTAATATCAACAATTTTAGTTAAAGAATCTACTAAAGATGCTACATCAGAGCCAAATTCATCTTTTATCCAATCTATATCATAGTCTGTATCCTCTACGACATCGTGCAATAATGCTGCACAAATCATAGATTCTTCGCCACCATAATATGCAACAATGCACGATACTAAAATGGGGTGCACAGCATAGGGAATCCCACTTTTTCTAACCTGCCCTTCGTGTGCAGCTATACAGGAATTCAGTGCATTTCTAACTTTTGGGCTCATAGAGTGAAATAATATGTGTTCCAGTCGTTCTGTGGCTTTATCAATAGTGTTAATATCATTAAATGATGCAAATAAACTTAAAGATTCCGCCATTAAAAATCCAACATATTAGTCTATATTGACAATCTTATCTATATTAATCTTGCCTTCCGCTATTTCTTTTAGAGCAATATCTGATAATTTATAGTGAGTGGTATCCATCTTGACTAATGGCTCAGCTCCATTGCTTAGCTCTTTAACTCTTGCAAAAACAAAACAAGATAGCTTATATCTATCGTTATCCATTTTATTTAACGCTTTTTCTAAAATTTCTTCTATTCTTTCCATAATTTTTTACTCCTAAATATTTTAAAATTATTGATTTTTAACTATCGAAAAAATGCCTTTTTGATATTTGATAATATCTAAAAGGTTACCTGGTTTAAACATATTGCACACAATGATTGGCAAGTTATTATCTTTTGCTAGTGCTATTGCTGTGTCATCCATAACTTTGATATTGTCCCTTAAAGCTTGATCGTAAGATAGAGAATCTAATCTCACTGCCTCTTCAAATTTATTTGGGTCTCTATCATATACGCCATCCACTTTTGTAGCCTTAACAATTACATCAGCACTAATTTCAATAGCCCTTAAAGTAGCTGCTGTATCTGTTGTGAAAAATGGATTCCCTGTTCCTGCAGCAAAAATCACAACTCTACCTTTTTGGATATGCCTGATTGCTTTTCTATAAATATAAGTTTCACAAATTTCTTGAATCTCTATCGCGCTTTGCACACGCACATCTAGCCCAAAATGTTCTAGTGCTTCTTGCATTGCAACTGCATTTATAACGGTCGCAAGCATTCCCATATAATCACCGCTAGTTCGTCTAATGATTCCACCCTCACTCGCAGTAACCCCGCGAATGATATTTCCACCACCTATAACAATGCAAACCTCAATATCATTATCCACTAATAATTTTATTTCTTTGGCAATATAACGTAAAATATCAATTTCTATGCCAAAGCCATTTCCGCCTGCTAATGCCTCACCTGAAAACTTAACTAAAATACGATTTTTTCTAATATTTGTTTGATTATTATCTTGCATTAAAAAGCCTTTAAAATAAAATTTGGGATTCTATTAAATTTTTACTTAAAAGATGATTTATTTTTTGTAAGTTTTATATTTGATAAAATTAAAACATAAAATCCAAAAAAGAAAGAATTATGAAAAAAAATATAGCAGTTATAGCGCTAAAAAATTCGACATTTAGCAAGGTAGAGAATGATTTTTTTGAGGTTGAGGAGAACTTTTATAATGATATTGAAATTAAAATTAATCTAAATGATTATTTTGAAATTGGTTTTATAGCACTAGATTCTAATCTAGAATCTTTGGCTTTAGGATATTTTAAAAGCTTTAATATTGATATTACTAAAATAAATGTGAGTGATAATGTTATTTTTGCTAAAACGGCTTTATCAAAACAAGAGGCACTTTTTAGGCTGGAGCAAAAAAATATTATTCAAAGCTGTGAATCGATTATGCTAAATGATAATAAAACTTCTAGCACAAATATCATTATCCCATTTAATGCAAGTAGGTTTAGCATTAGTGCAAATAAATTGCAAGAAATTTCATCATTTTTTAGCCAAAAAAGTGAGATTTTAAGCTCTAGGATTCTACTTAAGCAAGATTTAGAAAATTTGCAAAATAATCACAATATTTTAGAAATGCAAGAATGCAGTGCTAAAGCAATGATTTATAAACTTATTGGCAAAGCAATACAAGTAAAAATTAAAGAGCAAGGAGATGAAAATCAAATAGGATTACTAGGGAACGATTTGCTAGATTCTATGATTCTACTTGATTGCAACCTTGATATTGATATATTAAAAATAATTATTTTAAATAGAATAACTTTTATAGTATCAAATAAAAAGCCTAGTTTTATGATACTAAAATATGCTCAAAAATTTGGCATAACACTAATTTATTACAATGGAATCGACTTTAGAATCCTAACGCATAATTTAAGGATAAAATAGTTTTTCAATAAATGCTAATATTTACGATACAATTTTAAATCTAATCATTGCTATTTTAGGGGATAACTTGCTTTTTAGATTCTTAATATTTAAGTATTTGCGATTTGATAAAACTCAGCCTTTTATTTCGATAACTGCGATTTTAGCATTTCTTGGCGTTGGCGTTGGCGTTATGGTTCTAATAGTGGCTATGGCGATAATGGAGGGAATGATAAAGCATTTTGAGGATAGATTGTTTGTTATGAATTATCCTATCACACTTTTTGCAAGTAGTTATGGCAAGGTAGATTCTGCTCTTTTAAAAGATTTGGAATCTAAGTTTCCTAATCTCTCTTTTAGCCCATATATTCGCTCACAGGGTGCCATAAAAGTAGGTGGGAATCTAAATGCTGGACTGATTTATGGTATAGTGTGGGATAAAGAAATGGCTATCAATAAGGTCTTAAGAGAGGGTAAATTTAGCAGCCTAAATGAAAATAGTATAGTTTTGGGCGAGAAATTATTAGCAAATTCGAATCTCGCGCTAAATTCCAAAGCTACATTAATTTTCACACAACTTCAAGCAAGTGGAATGAGCTTAATCCCACAAATGAAGCGATTTGATATAAGTGGAAGCTTTAGCTCTGGGCTTAATTCTTATGATAGTAGTTATATGTATGTGGATATTAAAATGTTGCAGAAAGTTAAAGGTTTTAAAAGTAATATATATGATGGAATCCACATTTATTCACTAAATCCTATGGAGGATATTAAAGCTATAAAAGATTCCATTCCTAGCGGTGTAAATGCTGTGGGCTGGTGGCAGCAAAATGGTAATTTCTTTAGTGCTATTGCTATGGAAAAAAGGGCTCTATTTATCGTGCTAATGCTAATAATTATAATGGCAGCACTAAATATCATTAGCTCACTTATGATGGTGATAATGACAAGGAGGCGCGAAATTGCTCTACTTTTATCGCTTGGAGTGAGCAAAAGGGAGATTAAAAAGACTTTCTTTTGGCTTGGCAATACGATAGGTTTTAGTGGAATAATCTTTGGGCTAGTTCTTGCTTTTATCGTGCTAGTTTTATTAAGCACATTTCCTATAATATCGCTTCCAGCAGATGTTTATGGTAGCTCAAAGCTCCCGCTTTATCTATCGCCATTAGATATTACTATGACGATATTTGGAGCTATTTTAGTAGTGATTATTTCATCTTATTATCCAGCATTTAATGCTTCTAAAATCAATCCACTGACAACCTTGCGAAGCGAGTAGCTTAATGGAGGAGGGTAAATATAGTTTTCAATGGAGAAAGTTCTTAATACTTGTAGTGCTAAATATGCTAATAGCAAGCAAGATTCTGGCGGCAAATAATTGCACAGAATCTAGTGGAGTGTTAAACTGCACGATAGATAGAGGTGAAGAAACATTTAATAATATCAATATCATTCAATCAATAGAAAGCACAGGCGGAAAACTAGAAATTAGTAATGGGCAAAATATGATTTATCTTGGTATTAAAGATAACACAGGAGGTAAAATAGAGGTTAATGGTGGCGATGTGTATATAGAACAGCTACAAACTCTATATTTTGGTAATGATGGTGAATATGTTAAACAAGAAAATAAAGAAATTAATGTAAAAAATGGAAAATTCACTTCAAATCATATAATAAATAATGTTTCAACTTATAATAATGGATTTACTGAAATATCTAAATTAAATATTAGTGGTGGAACGACAAATATAGGAAGTATTATAAATGGTGATATTAGTAGAGGTAATAATAGAGGCTATGGTAGCGAAGTAAATATTAGTAATGGCAATTTTCTTATCAATCAAATTGATAATTATGCAAAAGTCAATATTAGCGGCGGAAATGGCAGTATTAATATTAATAACTACACAAGTAGTCAATTTGAGTGTGCGAATGTAAGTGAGTGTGGAGGAGTGGTAAAAATTAGTGGAGGAGAAACAACAGCAAATATTAATAACAATGGAAAGATTAATATTAGCGGTGGAACTAATGTGGCAGTTAATAACACAAATAATATAAACATTAATGGTGGAGAAAATACATTTACAAGCATAAATAGTAATAGTGGAGAGATAAAAATAAGTAATGGCACTAATACTTTTGGCTTTAAAGATTCTGCTAATTCTGCAAATAGCAAAGATTTTAAGAATTATTCTAATCTAATAGTTAGCGGTGGAACAAACAAAGGAATTATCACCAATAATGGCGATTTTTCAATTAGTGGTGGGAATAATAATTTTACAATTATAAATAATACAAAAAATTTGGAAGTAAGTAGTAATGTAGAACTAAAAAGCTTTATAAATAGTGGAAATACAGCTCTAAAAGCTGGTGAATTTAAAATATCAAGCGTAGCAGCAAATGAAGTGCAAATTTTTGTGAATGAAGCTTTAGGAATATTTAGCCTAGATGGCAATGTAAAGCTAACAAGTGAAGCTAATATGTTAAATAATGGCAAGATGGAGCTAAAAAGCGGAAATCTAACAATACAAAATAAAACTTTGACTAATCAAGATTCTAGAAGTATTATTAATTTAGATGGTGCAAATTTGGATATAAAAACTTTGGAGAATCTTCAAGGAACATTCAATGCAAATAGTGGGAATCTAAAGGCTGAGAATATAGACAATAAAGGAATTTTTAATGCAAATGGTGGGACAATAAGTGTAGATTATTTTAGTAATAATGGTGGGAGTATAGTAGTTAGAGAAGATAGCCAAATAAATAAAAAAGATGGCTCAACAAAAGGAACTATTAATAATAATGTATTAAGTGAGGCTATAAAAGATAGCAATAGATGTAAAATATATAATCAACAAGATTCTACCAAATGCGATGAATACGAAACAATAGGCTCTCGTGGTATTACTAGCACTATCACTTTAGAGAGCAAAACCCTAACTGCTGATATTAAAAACGATTCAAAAACATTTAATGATATAGTTGATTTACTAAAATGCAATCAATACGATAGTAAAGGTATGTGTGTAGAATATGCAAAAATCACTCAAACTTTCTCTAGCACTATTCAATCAAAAGGAAATTCTAAAATAGCAGGAAATGTGGAAAATAAAGGTAATGTGGTAACACTTAATGGCTCAATATTTACTATACAAGGAAATTTCAAAAACTATGGAGCTGATAGCACAGGTGGTGGAAATATAGGTGGGAATATCACTGCACTAAAAGATTCCACATTAACAATTAGCAATTTTGATTGGGGGAATGGCACAATAAATTATATCAATGGAAATAATGGAATAATAACTTTAAACAATATTACAAATATCTTGCAAGATACTACCTCTCCTAGTGATAACACTAAAAATTCAAATATAAATTTAAACTTTAGCACCAAACCTATGCAGACAAATATAGCTTATGAAATTTTTAATGTAACAGGCACAGCCACAGATTTAGAATCAAAAAAAGATAATATCAATGTAACTGATAATTTAGTGATAAAAAAAGAGTATTTGGATATTACAAGGAAATATGAAAATAGCAAATTTAGTGTTACATACTCTTATAAAGATTCCGCTTTGAAGCAGAATCTAGAAAATATTTTACAAGAAGAGGCAAAAAATACTTTGCAAAATCAGGGCACATTAGATATGCTAGATGAGCTAAAAGCCATTAAGGGCGAAAATATGCTATCTCAAATCATCTCAAGTCCATCTCAAATCTCAAATGAGCTAAAAAATATAAATTCAAATATAGCAAAGGCAAATAGAGCCAGTTTACAAACTAGCCTAATATTAGCAAGCAATCTATCAAATCTAAATCGATTAAATAAAGCTACTACGACAAATTTCTATGCACAGGCAAGTAAAAGGCAAAATCTGCAAATTCGCACAATCTCCTCAGATTTACCAAAAAACTTAAATGAAGATTCTATTGATGAGAGCTATTTGGGGGAGGATTTTAATGAGAGTATTTTTAGAAATATGGTAAAGATTTATGAGCAGGAATTTGACTATCTAAATAATCTTTATGCCTCTATTTTTGGGATTTTTGGGAAGTTTGACAATAGCACTCTTGCTTCATTTGGGTTTATTGTCGGATATGATAGGAAGATTATGGATAACTTCTTACTAGGTGGAAGTGTATCTTATGGAATGCTAAATTCTACTAATTTATCAAATAATTTGCTCGCAGGGCTTTACTCAAGAATCTATTTGCAAAATTCTGAAATTGATATTAGTGCTAATTTTAATCTAGGGATAAATGAAAGTGAGGGCTATTTTTTAGGGAAGAGTAGGGCTAGATTTCTATCTTATGGATTTAATTTAAGTGCAAATTATGGATATTTGGCGAATCTGCTTGAAAATCACTTTTTTAAGCCTAGCATTGGGCTAAATGTCTATTATAACCTAACACCAAAATATCAAAGCATTGGCAATATTGCTCAAAATATAGCTTCACAAAGTAGCGTCGAGATTAGCCTTGATATTGGAGTGGAGTATAGATTTTATGTGGATGAGAGCTATTTATTTGCTAAAGTGAGTTTTGAGCAGTTTTTGCTAAATAATTCAAATTCTATACAAATGAGTTTTGTAGGAAGTGCAAATAGATTTGAAATAGCAAAATATGGCGGGAATAAAAATTATATTTATATCCTTTTAGGTGGGGATTTTGGGCTTATAGAAAATACACTAAATCTAAATGCAAACATAGGCTTTAAGAGTGCTTTATCAAAATCTAGGATTTACAATTTTAAGAAAGGTTAGCTACTAAATTAAAATTCTTAAAAATTGCGAAGGATGACTATTGCTATAAAAGCAAAAGGCTTATTTTTGAATTCTAAATTATTTTTAAACTAGAACTTTTTAATGCTTTAGAAGCTAAAATAGTCCTAGATTTAATTTAATCTAGATAAAAGTGATGATCTTACATTCTACTAAATGCGCTTTTAACTTAAGCTTCAAAAAAAATAGCTATTTTCTATTTTCTAAAAATTTAGTAATCCTATCTACAATCTCCTTGCTACCATCATTATTAATTTCTTGCATTAGTTTTAGGCTAACTTGTTCTAATTGAACAGAATCTAAATATTTAAAAAAATTCTCTTTATTAAGATTCTTCTGCTCTACCACTTCGCAAAGCCCTTTGTCTTTTAAAAAAAGTGCATTGTAATATTGATGATTTTTTGCAGCAAATGGATATGGGATAAAATAAGTTGGAAGTCCATTAGCACACAGCTCCCAGAGACTACTTGCGCCAGCTCGTGATATGCAAAAATCTGCCTTTATAATCTTATTAATCAAATTAGGCTCAAATGCAAATAAATCGATTTTATCTAGCACCCCTAGCTTTTTATATTTATCTCTAACCTGCTCAAAGTCATTTACACCGCATTGATGAATAATTTTTATATTTCTATTTAGTAAATCATTAACAATATTTAGTGCGAAGTCATTGATTGCCATTGCCCCTTGAGAACCGCCTATAAAAAGGATAGATTCTAGATTCTGCCTTTTCCTTTGTAGTTTAAAAAATTCGTTATTTATTGGATAAGAGGTTTGTATAAAATATTTAGAATTTATTTTAAAAGAGCTAAAAATATTTGTTGCAAATGGAGATAGAATCTTATTTAAATTACCCAACCTCGCATTCTGCTCGTGGATAAAAAGTGGAATCTTGCAAATTATGCTTGCCATTGCCCCTCCACCAGCGCTGTATCCACCTACACTAATTATGCTTTGTATATTATTTTGTTTTAGTATTTTTCTGCATTTCATAACTGCGCTAAACTGCAAAGCTAGGGCTTTAAATTTACCAAATCCTTTTTTATTCACCACACCTGTTGTCTTCAAAAAATAGCTTTTAGAAAAAATATTGCAATTTTCAAACCAAAGCTTGTCTTGTCCATTAGTAGAGCCAATATATATAACTCTAAAGCCTCTATTTTTACATTCCAGAGCTAAAGCTTTTGCTACGCTTAAATGTCCGCCTGTTCCGCCACCTGTGATTGCTATATTCATTCCACCACCTCTAAAACTCTAAAATTTTTTCAACCGCCATTATAAACAAGCTAATTGCAAATGCTAAAAATATCACACCACAGACTTTATCGATGATATTAAATAATTTATTTGTGATAAATCGCTTTAGAAAAACTGCTAAAATTATTACGCTTAAAAATGCGCTAATAAGCCCAAGGAAAAGCAATATCACATTAAATAGCAAGTTCTTATCCATATATGGCGTAACTATTATGCCAAAAAATATTATAGCCTTTGGGTTTGAGAGGTTGATAATAAGTCCTTTGATATATCCACTTTGCTGCTTTTTGCTAAAATCTAGGTTATTTGATTTTGCTTTTAATAATAAAAAAGCTAGGTAGGTTAGATAGATTCCACCGCATAGACCGAGTGCGATTTGAGCCACATCTCCTTTTAAAATATGTGCGAATCCAAAATATAAAATTGCAAGGTATATCACCCAGCCTGTTGCTATCCCACATAGGCTCATAAATGCACTTTTAAAGCCATTTGCAAGTGCTGCCCTTAAGACTAATAATATATCCGGACCAGGTGTTATGGCACCAATAAAAGCAATAAAAAATATCATCACCACTCCAAAAAATGAGAAAATATTTTGGAATTGTAGTTTATAGAATATAAAGTTTGTTTTAAATCTCTAACATAGAATTTAGACTTAAAGTCAAATATGTTGCAGGAATTAGAGCTTATCTTGTGTGATTTGCTTTAATTTATTATTTAATTCTAGAATCAAAACTTTTAGATTTTAAATTAGCTTTATATTTCTATGATTAGCTTTTAAAATATGTATTAGCCAGCAGCTTATAAACTTTACCACACAAATACTTTCTTGATTTGCTTTTATAAAAATATTTAGGACTTAAATGAGTTTCCAAATCCAAAATATTTTTATAGAATCAAATCATAGATTCCTTAACTAATAAAAATTATTATTTACTAAATTGACTTTTGCTATAATATTAGCTTTTTATTTTTTATTAGGAGCAAAAATGTCGCTAGATACAATAAAAATAATGGGTGCAAGAGGGAATAATCTAAAAAATATTAATCTTGAGATTCCAAAAAACAAACTAATAGTTTTTACAGGCTTAAGCGGGAGTGGAAAAAGCACACTAGCCTTTGATACACTCTATGCAGAGGGGCAAAGACGATATTTAGAATCTCTCTCAAGCTACGCCAGGCAGTTTTTAGATAAGGTTGGCAAACCAGAAGTTGATAAAATTGAGGGGCTAACACCTGCTATTGCAATAGACCAAAAAACCACAAGTAAGAATCCTCGCTCCACTGTTGGCACTATTACAGAAATTTATGATTATTTAAGACTTCTATATGCTAGGGTTGGCAAACAGTACTGCCACAAATGCAATAAGCCTATCTCTCATATGAGTAGCACAGATATTATAAATCAGGTTTTGAGTCTCAAAGATGGCTCTAAAATCACGATTTTAGCACCTATTGTCAAGGAAAAAAAAGGGACTTTTAGCGACACATTTCAAAGCTTCCGCCAAAAAGGCTATTTAAGGATTATGATAGATGGTGTTTTAACTAGGCTTGATGAGAATATAGAATTAAGTAAAACCAAAAAACACACGATAAAACTTGTGCTGGATAGGGTTACAATCAATGATGAAAATAAAGCTAGGATAGCAAGTGCGATTGAAAAAGGATTAAAAGAATCTTATGGAGAAATTGAAGTGCTAGATAATGATACGAAAGAATTGACGCATTATAGTGAGCATTTTGCCTGTTTTGATTGTAAAATTAGCTTTGAGGTGTTAGAGCCACTTAGCTTTTCTTTTAATTCCCCAAAAGGTGCGTGCCCTAGTTGTAATGGGCTTGGAGTGAATTATAGAATCGATATTAAGAAGGTGATAAATAAAAGCCTACCTATGAATAATGGTGGGGTTAAGGTGATGTTTGGATTTAATAAGGGCTACTATAGTGAGCTTTTTAGGGCATTTTGCAAAAGTGCAAAAATTAATATAGAAGATTCTTTTGAGAGTTTGAGTGATGAGAAGCAAAAGATTCTTTTATATGGTAGCCCAAAAGAATTCGAAATGGAGTGGAAAAATAGCACCATCACTCGCACTTGGGAAGGAATCTTGAAAATAGCTTATGATATGTTTAAAGACGAAAGAGATGGGCTAGGTGATTATATGAGCGAGAAAATTTGCGATTTATGCAATGGACATAGGCTAAAGCTAGAATCTTTAAGCGTAAAGGTGGCAAATAAAGGAATTGGTGAGATTATTGATATGCCCATAGAGAATGTTTTTGAGCTTTTTAATGATGAGAAAAACTTTAGTTATTTGAGCAAACAGCAGAAATTTATTGCCCATAATATTCTAAAAGAGATAAAAGAAAGACTTTATTTTTTATATGATGTTGGACTTGGGTATTTGAGTTTAGGTAGAGATAGTAGGACAATTAGCGGTGGTGAAAATCAACGCATACGAATTGCATCTCAAATTGGCAGTGGGCTTACAGGAGTGATGTATGTGCTAGATGAGCCTAGCATTGGATTGCATGAAAGGGATACGATAAAGCTTATAAAAACTTTGCGTAATCTCCAGCAAAAAGGCAACACTCTAATTGTCGTAGAACACGACAAAGAGACGATTAAACAAGCTGATTTTATCGTAGATATTGGACCACGAGCTGGGAGTAATGGGGGAGAGGTAATTTTTAGTGGGGATATTAAAGATTTAAAAAAGGCAAATACACTAACTGCTCAATATGTCTATGGTAAAAAAGATATAAAATATTTTCACCGAAGAGGGCAAGAAAAGTGGCTAGAAATCAAAAATATAAATATTAATAATATTAAGAATTTAGATATTAAGATTCCACTTCTAAATTTTGTATGCATCACAGGAGTAAGTGGGAGTGGGAAAAGTTCCATCGTGCTTCAAACGCTTCTGCCTATGGCCCAAGAGATTCTAAATCACTCTAAAAAAATCAATAAGATTGATGGTGTTACGATTAATGGGCTAGAGGAACTTGACAAAGTAATTTATCTTGACCAAAGCCCCATTGGCAGAACCCCTAGGAGTAATCCAGCCACATATACAGGTGTGATGGATGATATTAGGAATCTTTTTTCTCAAACGAAAGAGGCAAAGATTAGGGGTTATAATATTGGACGCTTTAGCTTTAATGTTAAAGGTGGGAGATGCGAGAAGTGTCAAGGTGAGGGTGAGATAAAGATCGAAATGCACTTTTTACCTGATATTAATGTCAAATGCGATGAATGCGGTGGAAAGAAGTATAATAAGCAGACTTTGGAAGTTTTATATAATGGTAAAAATATTTCTGATGTGCTAAATATGAGCGTGAGCGAGGCATTGGAGTTTTTCTCTAAAATTCCAAAAATCACACAAAAACTAAAAACTATAAATGATATAGGACTAGGTTATATAACGCTAGGGCAAAATGCCTTAAGTCTTAGCGGTGGTGAAGCTCAAAGGATAAAAATTGCAAAAGAATTATGTAAAAAAGATACAGGAAAGACGCTTTATATTTTAGATGAGCCTACAACAGGACTTCATTTTGATGATATTGATAAATTGGTGCGAGTTTTACACCATTTAACGAGTCTTGGAAATAGTATGATAATTATTGAGCATAATTTAGATGTGATTAAAAATGCTGATTATATTATCGACATAGGACCAGAGGGCGGGGTAAAAGGTGGAAAGATAATTGCTTGTGGAAGCCCAGAGGAAATAGCCAAAAATGCCTCTAAAAGCAAAAGCTATACTGCAAAATTCCTAATTGATGAGCTAGGATAAATAGATCTAACGATTAAAGATTTTTATCTTTAAAATTTTAATATAAATAGCTTTAAAAGTTGGAATCTTAACCGATTATAAAAAATAAAGTTATAATATGGTTTTATTAATAAGGAGAAAATATGAAATTTTTACGATTTGAAAGAACACCAAATGGAAAGTTATTATCTTTATTTGGAATAAAAATACTTGAATCTACTAAAGACATCAATGAATTAAAAATAAATGAGGGGGGGGGTAGAATCTATTTGCAATAGGTATAAAATTTTTGGATGGCGTATTTTAAAAAAAACAAAACTTCATATAAAACCGAGTAATTTCCACAGACTATACACATATGGCTTGATGGCACAATCAATTGCAAAAGCCACTGTAGAAGATAAAGAATTTTTAGATAAATTAAAAAAATTATGTAGAAATTTAGATAAGAAAAGTATTGAATGTGTCTATAGGATTATCTCTCGTTTACGTCGTAGCTATATTCATAAAACAGATTTTTGCGATAATCTAAATACAGAAGAAATATTAGAATTGGAGAGGTTAAAAAATGAATTTTATGCAAATATTTATGAAATTAGTGATGATATATATTTTTATGATGGATATTTTTTACCAATAAATCATTTTGAAGTAAGCGTATTTTGGCATAAACATCATTTAAATGCATTTAAAACATTCCATAAAATAAAACAGAAAGATGTTATAGATGTTGGGGGATTTGTTGGAGATAGTGCACTTATTTTTGAAAAATACACAGAGAAAAATATTTATAGTTTTGAGGCGACAAAAAGTAATTTTGACTTAATGCTTAAAAGTTTAAAATTAAATGATTCCAAGAGGATTATTCCTATAAATAAAGGCTTGGGTTCAAGTCAAACTACAATGAAAATTAGTTTGCAAGGTGCTGCGTCAAGTGTGATTTATAATAGCAGTGATAAATATGAAGAAATAGAAATTATCACACTTGATAGCTTCGTAGAAAAGCATAATATCGAAGTTGGACTTATAAAGGTTGATATTGAGGGCTTTGAAATGGAATTTTTAAAGGGTGCTAAGACGACAATTGAGAAGCAAAAACCAGCCATGATTATTAGTATATATCATCAAGCAAGTGATTTCTTTGATATTAAACCATTAATAGAATCTTGGAATCTAGGATATACATTTCAAATAATTAAACCTTTTGATAACTATTCACATGTATCCGTAGAAACAGCACTATATTGCGAAGTATTAGACTAGTTTATTTTTTGAGATTAAATTTTACAAAAATTTAATCTTAGTTTTTAAAGTTTTATTATTTTTTAAATTATTTATGGGATTAGAATTTCAATTTTTTAGATTCCATATTTTTATTTTAAAAATCTTTTTCTAATAAATCTAAAGCTAGGCAAAGAATATTATTAGAAACTAAAAATGGATTCTAGCTTACAGCAAAGCTTAAAATAATCCATTTTGTGGAGCTAAATCAATTTTTAAAGTAGAATCTAAATCTTAATTTTAAAAATTTAAATGGAATCTTTTTTCTTTTGCTTCTCCCATTTTGCACTATACTCTCTTTTAAACCTTTTAAATATACAAAAACCTAATGTTTACTATTGGCTTATAAAATTTCACCACACAAATTCCTTATTGTCTTTTTTGTAAAAAGATTTAGGAAAGCTGTGGGATGTTTAAGGTTTTAAGTTACTACAAAGATTTGATTTACAATTCTTTTAATATACTTTCTTTTAGCCTCTACATTACAACCCATTGCTTAAAAATAAAGCCTAGATTCTAATTTTATTATTTACAATTCATCTCCACATAGACATTGATTGCAATATCGACATCATCTATGATAGGAGCTTTTGTATGTGTGGAATCTGACTCCATCGTAGTATTTAACATTCCTTTTGCCATCGCTACTCTTGGCATAGAACCTTGCATATAATCATCTCTACCATAAATTTTATTAATTTTGCAAGTAAGTTTTAGTCCGCTAGAGTAACTAGATTCAATCTCTTTTGTCTTATTTAAAAAGTCTAAAAACATATTTTCTTTTTTAGCAGAAATTTCATCTTGTGTGATTTGTGAACTCACTTGTGGCTGTGGCAAAGCTAGTAGATTATTTTTTGCAATTATTTGATTTATGCTTTTTAAAAGCTCGTTATATGTGGCTAAATCTTCATTTTCACTAAATTTGCAATCCATATTGAACCTTACTTCCTGCCCGATAGTTCTTCTTTTATCGTCTTTGTGGCTTATTATTGGATCAATTGAATAACTCCCACCTTTGCAAATCTCATACTTTTTGCTCTCTTGAATTATGTTATTTAAAGTGGTTGTGATATTTGCTCTAGTCTCATCTTTTAGTTCGCCTATATTGCGAAGTTTTGATGAGCTTTCAATCCTAATCGTAGAGAATAAAAAGCTAGGTTTTAGTTTGTCTCGCACTTCAAAAGACTTTGAGATATTAATTCCATTATTTTGAGATTCTTGCATTCTGCTTTCATCTTTTGCATTAGCAAGGCTTATAATTAAGATTCCACTAAATAGTAAAAAATTTATCTTTTTCATTGCTTCTCCTTAAAAATTAAATTTGAAATTATATCATTTTTAGCGTTATTAGATTTATTTCAGCCCTAGAGCCAAGTCTGCCAAAAGTAACAGCAAGACTTGCACCCTGCGAGATGTAGAGCCGTTTATTATCTATGCTTTTTAGCCCATAGAGAAATGGATTTGCAAAATAAACAGCAATACTAAATGGGAATATTTGTCCGCCGTGCGTATGCCCGCTTAACATCAAATCTATATTATTTGGCATTTCATAAATCATATTTGGTTGGTGCGATAAAACAATACTAGGCAAATTCTTATTTATCTTACTCATCGCAAGGTCAATATCTGGCTCTAAATATCCTCTCCTTCTCCCACTTAAATCGCTAATACCAATTAAATTAATATTATCATCAATTACAACGCTAGAATTAAGTAAAATTTCCACATTTGGAAGAGATTGTATTAACTCCAGACTTTTATCAACATTGAAAATAAATTCGTGGTTGCCGAGTGTAAAATACACTCCATTTTTTGCCCTCAATTTTTCTAAATATGGCAAAAATTCTCTTATCTCACTTTCTTTTGCATCGATTATATCGCCCACAAGCACAATTATATCCGGATTTGTGGAATTTGCTAAATCTATAATTTTGCTAACTTTTTCCTTGCTTATAAATTTTGAGAGGTGCAGATCTGAAATCATTAGAATTGTCATTTCTTGCTTTAGGTTAGGGATTAAAATCTCTTGTGTGGTGAGTTGTGGCATTATAGCGGCATTAAAGATAGAAAAAACAAAGCAAATGCTAGTTATTATAAGCATAATCCTAGAAATTAAGATTCTTTTTTCCTTTGATTTTCTAAAAATTAGCAATAAAATTGCATTTATCACCCCAAAGCCAAAGAAAAGCACAGCCGATAAAATAAATAATGATAAAATTAAAATGACAAATCTAGGAAAATCTACTCTTAAGACTATCAAAATGGCTACAAAACACACAACAAGAAGGCAGTTAAGTAGTGTTAAGATTCCACTAAGAAACTTAACCTTTGGCTTTTGTGAGATATGCCTTATTAAGCCATAATATCCAACAATATGAAATAATATAAATACACATAATGCAATTATAAAAAAATTCATTATAATACCACTTCTAAAAAGTTTGGAATTGAAAATATATCAAAAAAATTAAAAATTTAAGGAAAAAATCTTGTATAAAATTATTATTTTTTGTATTTTAATCTTTAGTGGTTGTGCAATTAAGGAGGATTTAACAAATCCAAATATTCAAACAAATCTTTCTCAAAATGCAGGTGATTATGTTAGCGAATTTGATAGTAAAATTGATAAGACTATATTAAAGGAGCTAAAAAGTGAGTATTTAGATCAATATTTTAGCATTTGGGATAAGGATTTTATGCCATCGCCTAGTGATATAATGTTTTGGGGGCTGAAGGAAAAAGATGGGTATGATGAATCTAAACGCAAGATAGAAAAAGACTTTTTTGAAAATATTGCAAAAACTATGGATTTGGAAAACTATCCTAGTATGCGGCAAAAAGCTATTATGGTAAAGACCGCAAATGTTCGCACCTTGCCAACTATTAAGCCTAGATATTCTAAAATTGATGGCTATCCATTTGATAGATGGCAAAATTCGCTAATTTTTGCATTTACGCCTATTATTGTTCTTCATAGAGATACTTCAAAAGAATGGCTTTTAATTCAAAGCTCCTTTGTCTCTGGCTGGGTTAAAAGTGATGAAGTGGCATTTGTAGATAAAAAAATAGCAAAAATAATTAGAAAAAATAGGGATTTTCTGCTCCCATTAGAAGATAGAATCCCTCTTTATCATAATAATTTATTTGTGCAAAATGCAAGGATTGGAATGCTACTTGAGGGCAAAGGAGATTCTATCTACATTTATCAAAGGGATTTGAGGGGCTATGCAAAGAGGATTAAAATAAAAATCCCTAAAGATAAATTTAGCACTTTTCCGCTACCTCCTAATCAAAAATCTATTGCAAATGTGGCTGATAAAATAGGGGTGCAAAACTATGGCTGGGGCGGAATGTATGAGCTTAGGGATTGCTCTAGCTTTATTAGAGATATTTTTGCTAATATTGGAATCTGGCTTCCTAGGAATTCTCTAGCACAAGCTGATTTTGGCAAAATTCGTAAAAATAGTAAATATATGGCACTTCCGCAGGATAATGAAGATAAAATTCAATTTATCAAAGAATATGCCATTCCCTTTAGGACAATCATTTGGCTAAAAGGGCATATAATGCTATATCTTGGCGTGGTGGAAAATGAGCCGATTGTAATGCACGCTGTGTGGGGAGTTGGCTCTAGTGATGGGATTGAAATTTTAAGCAGAGTGTCAATAACAACGCTAAATCCAAAATTAAGTAGGATTGATATAGATAATTCTAGCAGTTCTTTGCTTGATAGAATTAAAGCTATAAATATTATTTTTTAAGAATAAAAATAGCATTTAGAAGTAGTTTTTAGAGATTCTAATAGATTAGATTTGTTTTATACAGAGGATTCTAAATAATATATTTTAAAAAGAATCTCAAGAGTTATTAGGCTGAATTATTGTTTATATTGAAATAAGATTCTATTTTTATTTTAGACTAGCTTGGAGATTTTAAATTTCTTTATTTTGTTTTATATGGTTTTCTCTAAACATTCCCTAGAATCTTTATTAACAAGACAAAAAACTATATTTGCTAGTGGCTTTGTTCGCATTTTATCACACAAATATTTCTTTATTGTTCTTTATAAAAGTTTTAGAGATTTGGGGGAGATGATTACAAAAGATAGTAAAAATCTATAACTAATTTAGAATCTAAAAGCTATTACTTTTAAGATTAAGCTAAATTCTGCATTATTTTGAGATTTTTTTTATTTTCAATGTTAAAAAATATTAAGAATCTAAATTTTTATATTTGGAATCTATTTTCCTAAAATTGCAAAACAAGTCAAATCTAAAATTAAATAAATTTTTGGCTTGTTTTTGCTTTGACAGATTTGTTTTAATAGGCACTATTGGCTGATTTAAGCTTTTGAAAATAATCAATCTACTTTATTAATTAAGTTATAAATTTTATTTAATAAAGTCTCCATTTTAGTTTAAAACAAAGATAAGGTTCTAATTTAAAAAAGTATGATAAACAAGCAAGATAATCTTTAAAACAATCTTTTGTTTTATATAATCTCTCGCAATCTATTTGCGCTATCCATCCATTCTTTTAGGCTGCTAAAATCATCTTTTTGTATTAGTTTTGTCGCAATTTCTAGCTCTTTTTGAAATGCTTTTATTGCTTTTAGTATTTCATTTTTATTTTGTTTTGCGATTGCTGACCACATTGTCCCACTACTTTTTGAGATTCTACTCATTGATTTGAAGCCACCACCAGCGATTGCTACAATATCTTGTGGATTTTCCTGCTCTAGCACGCTATTTGCCAAGGCATAGCTTAAGATATGCGGCATATGACTGATAAATGCTGTGTGCGTATCGTGGCTCTTGCTATCCATTTTTACGATATTCATTCCAAGTTTTATACAAATTTCCCTTGCAAGTTCTACCTGTGTCTTTCCGCTATCATTAATATCAACAAAAATCATAATTTGATTTTTATACAAATCCCTAAAAGCCGCTTTTGGGCCGAAATTCTCCGTCCCACACATAGGGTGTAAACTCAAAAAATTCTTTCTTAATTTTTTTGGAATTGCTTTTATTATCTCACTTTTCACTCCGCCAAAGTCTATTACCATTTGATTTGGCTTTAAGGATTTAATATTTTTAATTATTTCAACAATTGCATTTACAGGTGTACAGAGGAAAATAACATCACACTCTAAGATCCCATTCATATCTAAACATTCATCTACAAGCCCGAGTGCTAGAGCCTGTCGTCTATGGACTTGATTTAAATCATCGCCAATTATCGCAGAGCAAATTCCGCTTTCTTTGAGTGCTAATCCAAGTGAGCCACCCATAAGCCCTAGCCCAACTATTCCTACTCTAATTTTTCCTTCATTCATTGCTATGTAATCCTTGCATATTTTTCTAAAATTTAAAGGATAAAATTATAATCTAATATATTTAAAGTATAATACAAATTTATTTTTTAGGACTTTAAGGCATATTTTTAGTATGAGAATTTTTTTATTAATATTTATATTTTTTTCGCTCTCACAGGCATTAGAGATCAAATCGATTAAATATGATGGTTTAATTAGAATGTCAGATTTAATAGCAAATGAGATTGCTAATATTAAAGTTGGCGATAATTTAGATGATAAAAAGCTAAATGAGGCAATTATCGCATTTTATAGGCAGGATTATTTTGATGATGTTTATGCTAGTTTTGAGAATGGAATTTTAACTTTTCATTTTAAAGAAAAGCCCAGCATTAGTAATATAGAAGTTAAAGGCTATGGAAATGAAAGCGAGACAGAGGAAATCACAAGGCTGATTAATCTTAAAAAAGGCGATATTTATGATATTTACAAAGAAAATTATGCAAAAGAAGTAATAATTAATGCGTTGGAGGAAAAGGGCTTGTATGGCTCTGTAGTTGAGGTTAGTAATGTAAGAATTGAAGATTCTATAAATATTATTTTTAATGTAAATAAAGGTGAGAATATTATCATTAGAAAATCCTACTATGAGGGTGCCACACTAGATAAAAGTGAATTAGAATCTTTTAGTGCAAATAGAGAAAGGCATAGTTGGTTAGGATGGCTTCCGTGGTGGTCTAGTGGTGAGCTAAAAGCAAAAGAATTAGAATATGATAATTTACGAATCCAAGATGTTTATATGCAGAAAGGCTATCTTGATGCAAATGTCTCCACTCCACTTTTGAGTGCAGATTTTACAAATTATGATGCGATTTTGATGTATAAGGTGATTGAGGGTGAGAGGTATAAGGTTAGTGGCATTGACATTATCTTAAATGATGATATAGAGGGCATATTTGATATTGATGAATTGAGAGATATGATAAAGCTAAAGAGTGATGAATTTTTTAATATCCAAACAATTAGGCAGGATATGGAGAATCTAAAATCTTATATTATGGATAAGGGCTATGCCTTTGTTAGAATTGCCCCAGATTTAGATAAAAATACAGATGAAAAGCTAGTAGGTGTAAATTATATTATAGATATTGGCAAAAAAGTAAGTATAGGCGATGTGATAATCACAGGTAATACAAATAGTAGTGATAGGATAGTTAGACGCGAGATTATAATTGCTCCTGGCGATATTTACAGCGTAACAAAAGTTAGAAAAAGTGAGAATGCCCTGCGTAGAAGTGGATTCTTCGATAAAGTAAATATTAGTGAGATTAGAACGAGTGAAGATTCTATGAATCTGCTTGTTGAAGTGAGTGAGGGTAATACAGGCGAGATTATGGCGGGGATTGGCTATGGAAGCTATGATAAGTTTATGATAAATGGCTCTGTTAAAGAGCGAAATCTCTTTGGCACAGGTGTTGGAGTGCAGTTGTATATAAATTGGAGTAAATATACCCAAATGTATAATATAGGGCTTACAAATCCTAGAATCTTAGATTCTGAGTATAGCGGCTCTATCAATATATTTAAAAGTTATTTTGCAAACTATGATTATTATGAGGATTCTATAGGCTTTAATATAAGTGTAGGGCGGAATCTCACAGATGAATTAAGTATAAATCTAACTTATGGTTTGACAAATACAAAAATAGATGTGGATTATTACAATAATGATCCTATAACCTCTGGTTTATATAAATATTATTATCCAAAGGGAATCTTGAAGAGCTATTTAACGCCTGGAATCTACTTTGATAATACAGATGATTACTATTTCCCTAAAAATGGAGTTACGCTTCAAGCTAGTGCGGAGTTTGCAGGACTTGGCGGAGATGCAAAATATATAAAATTATTTGCAAAAACAGGGCTTTATTATTATCTAAAAAATGTTATTGATTTTGATTTAATATTACGTTATAAGGCACAGATTGGTTCTATTTTTGGTATTGGCAGTGATAAAGATGGATTACAAAAAGGTGTGCCTATCACAGATACTTTTTATATGGGTGGTATTGGTAGTGTGAGAGGATATAGGACTTATTCTATCTCTCCTAGAGACCCAACGGGGCTTATAAGAGTTGGCGGGAATTATATGTTTACTAACTCTGTTGAGATTAGCTATGGCTTGGTTGAGGCGATAAATATGCGAGTTGCTGCATTTTTTGACTTTGGTATGGTTGGTGCAAAGACATTTAATGAGTTTCCTAGAATGTCTGCTGGACTCGCGCTAGAGTGGGTTAGCCCAATTGGTCCGCTAGTATTTGTAATCCCTTGGGCAATAAATCCGCGACCTTATGATGATGTATCAAGATTTGAATTCACTATGGGAACTAGATTCTAAAAAATTTTAAAGGCTAATTAGTATGAAAAGAATAAGCAAAGAAAAAATTATAGAAGAGATAGAGAATACCTCATTAAAAGATTTAGGCAAGAGAGCATATAGTGTTAAAAAAGAGCTTCATAGTGATAATATCACTACATTTGTTATTGATAGGAATATTAATTATACAAATATTTGTTGGGTCGATTGCAAATTCTGTGCGTTTAAGCGGCGTATAAATGAGGAGGACGCTTATATTTTAAGCTTTGATGAGATTGATAAAAAGATTGATGAATTAATCGAAATTGGTGGCACTCAGATTCTCTTTCAGGGGGGCGTTCATCCGACTTTGCAATTAGAATGGTATGAGAGTTTGGTTAGCCATATCCATAAAAAATATCCAGATATTACAATTCACGGCTTTTCTGCGATTGAGATTGATTATATTGCCAAAATTTCTAAATGCAGCATTAAAGAGACTTTGCAAGCTCTTAAAAATGCTGGATTAAGCTCCATTCCAGGAGCTGGAGCGGAGATTTTAAATGATAGAATTAGAGATATAATCGCTCCAAAAAAACTAGATTCAAAAGAGTGGATTAATGTGCATAGAGAGGCGCATTATTTGGATATCAAAACAACTGCTACAATGATGTTTGGCAGTGTAGAGGAGACAAAAGATGTAGTCGAGCATTTTAATTTAATTAGAGATTTGCAAGATGAGACAAATGGTTTTAGAGCCTTTATTTTGTGGAGTTTTCAGCCAGATAATACACCACTTAAAAGAGAGTTTCCGCATTTACAAAAAGCCTCTTCAAATAGATATCTAAGGCTTTTAGCAGCTTCTAGAATCTATTTGGATAATTTTAAAAATATTCAAAGCTCTTGGGTTACTCAAGGCTCATATGTGGGGCAGTTAGCGCTTAGTTTTGGGGCAAATGATTTAGGTAGCACAATGATGGAGGAAAATGTCGTAGCAAGTGCAGGGGCAAGAAATTCTATGAATACAAATGAAATGATAAAAGTAATCCGTGATGCAGGGGAAATTCCTGCTATTAGAGATACTGCTTATAATATTTTAAAAATGTGTTAAAAATTAAGGAGTAAAAAATGATAAAAAATATTCTTTTTATTTTGGTTTTATTTGGCTTATTGCAAGGAGAAAATCTCCAAAGTGTGGCTTTGAAAGATAAGAATTTACAAAAAAATCTACAAACAAAACAAATACAAAGGGAAAGTATGAGTAACAATGCTATAAGTTTAAAATATATTGAGGTTAAAGATGTAAAGATTCCACTAATTTATGAGAGCTCATCAATGCTTCCTATTGGCTTTGTTGGGCTTATTTTTAATGGTGGAGGCTATGTAAATGAAACTAAAACTTCGCTCTCAAGTTTTAGTGCAGATATTTTAGAGCGTGGGAGTAAAAAAAGAGGTGAGATAGGATTTGCAAATGAGCTAGAATCTAATGCGATAAATCTTAGTGTTTCAAATGGGATTGAGAATCTAAAATTTAGTATAGAGTTTTTGAAAGAGAAAGAGGATAAAGCCCTAGAGCTTTTAGAAGAGCTTTTAAGTGATCCAAATTTAAGCAAGGAAGCGCTAAAGCAAACTAAACTCAACCTAACTAGCTACATTTTAAGTAATGAAAATAATTTTGATTACATTGCAGGGCGCAATCTAAATAAACTAATTTTTAGCGGCACTCCACTTGAAAATGGTTCTTTGGGAGATATTGTTTCTATTGAGGATATAGATTTAGATAATGTAGAGGATTATATAAAAAATACTTTTATATTAGATAATGTAGTTTTGATTGTGGGTGGGGATATAGATATTCAAAAGTTAGAGCCAAAATTAATTAGTATTTTAAAAAAACTTCCAAATGGCAAGAAATATCAAAATAAAAAATATTATCCAATCTCCACGCCAAAAAGTGAGGATGTGAAGCTTGATACAAAACAGGCATTTATTTATTTTGCTTCCCCATTTAATTTTGAGGATTATGAGAGTAGTTTGCACAAAGCACAGGTTATGAGTTTTATTCTAGGGGGAAGTGGATTTGGCTCTAGGATTATGGAAGAGGTGCGAGTGAAGCGAGGACTTGCCTATTCTGCGTATGCTTATAATGTGATAAATAATACTACAAGCTACACAAGTGGATATTTACAAACGAAGCTCGAAAATAAAGATGAGGCAATCAAAGTAGTAAAACAAGTGATTGCAAATTTTGTGAAAAATGGAGTAACACAAAAGGAGCTAGATGACGCAAAAGCTTATATTTTAGGCTCAAGAGTATTAAGTCAGGAGACGCTCTCTCAAAGAATTAATCAAAAATATATCAATTTTACTAGGAATCTTCCACTAAATTATGATGAAATTTTGGCTCAAAAGATTAAGAAATTAAGCCTTGGGGAGTTAAACTCTTATATCAAGTCGCATAGTGAGATATTAAATTTAAGCTTTAGTATAGTTAGCAATGAATAGACTGCGAAAAATAGGTATAAATAACCTATTTGAAGCTATTTTATTTACTCCAAAGTCATATACAAACACATTTTTGATAAAAAATTTAGATAGAAATACAAAAAATTTAGGAGTGCTAAAAGTCAAATTTTTAAGCGCTAAAAGGCATCAAAAAACGCTTAAAGTAGAATCTTTATTGCTTGAATTTGATGAGTTTTTAGAAATTACCATTTTCAATTATAAATCATATCATAGTAAGATTTTCACTCCAAACACACAAGCCTACATCTTTGGTAGTTTTGAATTTAGCGGAGTGTGGCGTATAAATCAGCCAAAAATTATAAAAAATATCAATCAAATTATTATGAATTTTAATACCAAAGCTATGCAAAGTAGCAATCTAAATGATATTTTTAGAGAGGTTATAACACTGCCTTCGCTTTTAACTCTAGGAATTCCACAAAATGAGGCAGACAGAATCTACACTATTTTTCACCCAGAATCTAATTTGGCTTATCTAACTAATTTTGCTAAAAATAATGGCTTGTTTGGCGAATATTTGGAGACTATGAAATTTGTAGAAATATTTTATTATATGAAATCACTAAAAGCAAAAAAGATTAGTTTTCAAGCCACAAGCGTCCTAAATGGAGATTATCAAAGTTTTATAAAAAGTCTTCCTTTTAGCCTTACAAAAGGGCAGAAAAATTGCATAGAGGTTTTAGGTTCAAAGCTAGCTTCCAAAATGGCTACTCGTTTGGTTGTGATGGGCGATGTTGGATGTGGAAAAACTATTATCATACTTTCTTGTGTAGCTATAGCTTATCCTAAAAAATCCCTCCTTTTGGCGCCAACTACAATTCTTGCAAAGCAGCTTTATATAGAAGCAAATAAATTCCTTCCAAAACATATTAAAACCTCTCTAGCACTTGGTGGGGAAAAAAATGTGGAATCTTGTGATTTTTTGATAGGAACGCACACACTTTTGTATATGGATTTGAGTGATTTTGATTTATTTATGGTAGATGAACAGCATCGTTTTGGCACGAGCCAAAGGCAAAAGATAGAGCAAATGTTAAGTATTAAGGGTAAAAAACCGCATAATATTCAATTCTCTGCTACACCTATTCCTCGCACTATGGCTTTGATTCAGTCAAATTTTGTTGATTTTTGTTTTATTAGAGATTTGCCTTTTAAAAAAGATATTGATACAAAAATTATTACAAAAAATGAATTCAAAGCTCTTTTATCACACATTAAAAGTGAGATAGAAAATAATAAGCAAGTAGCTATAATCTATCCGCTTGTTGAAAAAAGTGAAAGCATAACTTATCAATCTATTGAAGAGGGTTTGCCATTTTGGCAGAAAAATTTTGGCAATGTTTATTCTACACACGGCAAGGATAAGAACAAAGAGGAAATTATTGAAAATTTTAGAGACAAAGGCTCTTTGCTCATTGCTACGACTTTATTTGAAGTTGGAATCTCACTTCCTCTTCTGTCTACAATTATTATTGTTGGGGCGGAGAGATTAGGCTTTGCTACGCTTCATCAACTTCGTGGAAGGGTTAGTAGAAATGGGCTAAAGGGATACTGCTTTTTATATACGAATAATGCTACTTCCGCTAGGCTAAAGGATTTTATACATACAACAAATGGCTTTGAGATAGCCGAGCTTGATTTAAAATATCGCCAAAGTGGGGATATTTTGCGTGGGATTAGGCAGAGTGGAGAGCAATTTAAATACTTTGATATGTATTTGGATAAAAATATTGCAATGAGGGCAAATGAATTGCTAAATGCAGAATCTAGTATAAAAAATAAAGTAGAATCTAATTTGGAAACTACAATCTAAAAAGAATCTAAAATGAAAGGATAAAAAGATGAATCTAGGTGTAAATATCGACCATATAGCGACTTTAAGGGAGGCTAGAAAGATAAATGAGCCAGAGCCACTAGAGGCAATTTATGTGCTAAAAAATGCAGGTGTTTCACAAATCACAGCACATTTGAGAGAGGATAGGAGACATATGAACGATTTTGATATTGAAAGGATAATTCAGAACGCACCCATTCCTACAAATATAGAATCTAGCACAAATAAGGAGATTTTAGATTTTTTAATCAAGCTAAAGCCAAATTCAATCACACTTGTGCCAGAAAATAGACAGGAAGTTACCACAGAGGGCGGATTGCTGCTAACAGATAGATTAAGAGATATTATTTCTAAAATTAAAGATAGTGATATAAAAGTCTCTCTTTTTATAAATCCCTCAAAAGATGATATAACTAGGGCAAAGGATTTTGGGGCAGATTCAATAGAGCTTCATACAGGGGCATTTGCAAATTTATTTTTAATCTTAAATAGTAATCTAAATAGAACGCCAAATAAACTAGATATTATAAATGCAAAAGAAAAATACAAAGATGAATTAAAGAGACTTTCAGATTCTGCGAAGTTTGCGAAAAGTCTAGAGCTAGGCGTTTATGCAGGGCACGGGCTAAATTACCAAAATGTTAGCGAAATATTAAAAATTAAAGAAATCACAGAGTTAAACATAGGTCATAGTATCATCTCTAGAGCAGTATTTTGCGGACTATTCAATGCGGTAAAAGAAATGCTATCTTTAATTAAAGGCTAGAGACTGAAAAGGGTTGCTATAAGCGTGGGTGATGTGAATGGAATATCACTTGAGATTTTGCTCAAAGCACACGATGAGATTAAAAAAATTGTCAAACCAGTTTATTTGATAGATTTAGAAGTTCTAGATTCTGCATCTAAAATGCTTTCACTTAAGTTTCCAAATGATTTAGAGACTTTTAGTATAAAAAAATTCTGCTCACAAAATACGCTAGATAAAATAGAATCTAATGCGCTAATTACACCTTCACTTGTTAGCAAAGAGAGTGGTGAGTATAGCTTTGTTAGCTTTGAGAATGGAGTGGATTTGGTTTGTAGAAATATGGCAGATTCTATTCTAACACTTCCTATTAATAAATTTGCGTGGAGTAAGGCTGGGATAGAGTTTCTAGGGCATACAGAATATTTAAGTAAAAGATTTGGTAAAAAAGGGATTATGATGCTAGGATGTAAGGAAATGTTTGTAGCACTTTTTAGCGACCATATTCCTTTAAGTGAAGTTAGCAAAAGCATTACTTTTAATGCTTTGGTGGATTTTTTGCTAGATTTTAAGAATAGTTTTATTTTTAATAATGCTTTAGTTTTGGGGCTTAATCCGCACGCAGGAGATAGTGGGATACTAGGGAGTGAGGATTTTATGATAAATGAGGCTATAAACTTTGTAAATAAAAAGCTAGGAAGTGAAATTTTTATAGGCTCAATTTCGCCAGACATTGCTTTTAGCCCACAAAATCGCTCTAAATTTAATGTATTCATTGCGATGTATCACGACCAAGGGTTAATCCCGCTAAAAGCTTTGCATTTTGATAAAAGTATAAATGTAACTTTGGGCCTTCCTTTGCTTCGTGCTTCAGTTGATCATGGCACTGCATTTGATATAGCCTATAAGAATAAAAATCCAAATTTGCAGAGCTATATTGAGGCTGCGAGATTTTTAGCAGATTCCTAGCATTTTCTATCAAATTTTTGATAGATTTGTAAGTGGCTTTTGGACATTCTTAAATTAGTTTTCTAAAAGTAGGTTTTAAAGATTCTAAAAATGGATTCTACTTTTAAGTTTAGAATCCACCTTAAGCTCCAATCTGTCCCCCCCCCTTTTTTTTTAAAATCTTTTTATAAAAGACAATAAGGAAGTATTTGTGTGGCAAAATTGAAAATAAGCCACTAGTAAATGTAGAGGTTTTCTTTTCTTGTCTTGTTAAAAAGATTAAAGGAGAGTAGTATTTAATAAAAAAGTGGAAGTTTAAAAAAATGAAGATTCTAAAGTAAATTTTACTCGTATTGTTTAGTTAAGTTCTAACTTAAATTAGAATCTGTTTAAACATAAATTCTAAAGATTTAAATGTGAAATCTAAATTAACAAGAAATTAATCAAAGATTATAGAGATTTAGAATCTACTATTTAGATTTTACTAGATGTTTAGTTTCTAATATTTTAGATATATTTGTTAGATTTTAGAATTAGCTAATCTAAATGGAATCTAATATTATAATTTGATTTTGTGTAGGTGGCGTGCCCAGAGGGATTCAAACCCACGACCTACAGGACCGCAACCTGTTGCTCTATTCAGCTGAGCTATGGACACAAAAGTATAAAAAGAAGTGAAATTATAATGTAATTTTTGGATTTTTTGGAAATATTGTATTGATAAAATTTTGATACATAGTTAAATAATCAATTGATTTAGTGCAAATTTTATTATTAATTATTTATATTATTAAAGGCTTCTATATAAGATTGAAATATGATAAACATTTTAAGAAAGCTATCCTTTCAAAGGAAGTAAAAGCTCTAAAGTATTATTTTTAAATTTTCATAGCCAAGTAAGAATCCTAATTGTTTTAAGCAAAAATAATTTTCTTCAAAATCCCTAGTGTTTAAAAATAATTTAAAATGATTTTTACAAAATTAGCATATTTAATTTTATACAAACTTTTTAAATTATTTTAAAATTATATCTATTTAGTTTGCAAGTTTCTCGCTTCTTTTAAGCGGGAGGTAGCACTACAATTTTATCGACTTTGCAAAAATTGCAAAATCGCTTTTAAAAAATTAATGTTCTATTGCTTCGCTTATTCCTATGCCGCTTTGTGCTCTAAAGTCTTGTGCTTCAAAGCCATCTCTATCGATTTTTGCTCTATGGCTATTGTCAGTTATTGAAAATAGCCAGATTAGGAAAAATGTGAGTGGCATTGTGAAAATCGCGGGGTGGTCATAAGGAAAAATTGCCTTATCAAAGCCAAAGCTTTTAACCCAAATACTAGGGCTTAAAATTACTAATGTAAGGACAACTATAAGTCCGCAGATTCCACCAATGAATGTTCCTCTTGTGGTTAGGTTTTTCCAATAAATACATAAGAGTAAAATAGGGAAATTTACACTAGCAGCAATTGCAAAAGCTAGTCCGACTGTGAAAGCTACATTTTGTTTTTCAAATACAATTCCAAGAATTATTGCTAGTATTCCAAGTCCTATTGTTGCGCCTTTTGTAACTCTCATTTCTAGTTTTTTATCGCAATTTCCACCTTTTACACAATTTACGAATAAATCGTGGCTAATAGCTCCAGCCCCAGAAATCGCTAGTCCAGATACAACTGCTAGTATAGTTGCAAATGCCACGGCAGAGATAAATCCTAAAAATATATTGCCACCTATTGCTTCAGCCAAAATAATTGCCACCATATTACTACCAATGCCCTTTAAGCTTCCATCTGCATTTGTGAATTCAGCATTACCAAGTAGTAACACGATTGCTCCAAATCCTATAATAAATGTTAATACATAAAAATATCCAATCAAAGTAGTAGCATAGAATACAGACTTTCTGGCTTCTTTTGCATCTTTCACTGTGAAGAATCTCATTAGAATATGAGGAAGTCCAGCTGTTCCAAACATTAATGCAAGTCCTAATGAAATCGCGGAAATCGGGTCTTTTACAAAGCTGCCAGGCGACATAATAGCAATACCTTCTTTGTGATGTTTAATAGCAGAGTTAAAGAAATCACTTAGATTAAATTTTGTATGATATAAAATCATAAATGCCATAAAACTAGCCCCACCAAGCAATAAAATTGCTTTAATTATTTGCACCCAAGTAGTAGCGTGCATTCCACCAAAAACGACATAACAAATCATTAAGATTCCAACCAACACCACTGCTATTATATAATCAAGTCCAAAAAGCACTTGTATTAGCTGTCCAGCACCAACCATTTGTGCAATGAGATAAAATATTATAACGCTTAAAGCAGAGATAGCTGAAATAATACGAATGGGCTTTGCTTCTAAACGATAGGCAGTAATGTCAGCAAAAGTGAATTTGCCAAGATTGCGGAATTTTTCAGCAATGAGAAACAAAATAATGGGCCACCCTGCCAAAAATCCTATAGAATAAATAAGCCCATCAAATCCATTTGTAAATACAAGGGCAGTAATACCAAGGAAGCTTGCCGCACTCATAAAATCTCCTGCTATTGCAGTTCCATTTTGAAGTCCTGTGATATTTCCACCAGCTGTGTAGAATGACGAAGTGGATTTGGATTTTTTATTAGAAAAATAAGTGATTCCAAGTGTAGCCAACACAAACACTATAAACATAATGATAGCAGTGATATTAATTTCACTTTTTTGTGTATTGTCTAATTCTATTGCAGCAGCAAAGAGATTAGGCAATAGAATTATTTGTGATAAAAGTAATATTATTATCTTTTTCATTTTATCTCTCCTTTAGTTATTTTTTCTATAATACCTTCTTTTGAAAGCTCATCAAGCAGGGCTTTTTGGTCTCTATCAAAATATTTATTTGCAATAAATGTGTAGATCCCTGTAACTATTATAGAAATTATGATAATGGATATTCCGCTTAAGATTCCAAGTGTAATAACACTAGGACCGATTGTGTATCCAAGCACTTGTGGGAAGAATCCAACTGCTATGATAAAAATGTAATAGCACACAAGAACAATTACTGATAAAAATAGCGAAAACTTATTCCTAAAGCTAATGAATTTTTTAAATTTCTCAAATACTTTAGTTTCTCTATCATTTAGATTAAATTGATTGTTCATAATTAATACTCCTTTTACATTTGGTGTATTAATAATTTAACATTTAAGTTGTATTGTAAAAAGTGTAGAAGTAAAAAATATACTTTTTAGACAAATATTTTCTATAAAAGTAACATTTGGTTGTTACAATTTATCCTAATATAAACTCTACGACCTCATTTGTATATAGTCCAAATCCACAGGAGTAAACCTCATCTATCCTGTATTTCCCACCAAGTAGAAATACTCTATTTTCGCTAAACATTCTAAAAAATAAACTATCATAATATGTAAAATATGAATAATAAAGTGGCGAAAATATAGTATTTTCGTAATGACAATAACTAGCACTATCTAGGAGTTTTTCTAGCTCTTCTTTGATAAATTTTGGTGCTTTTTTGATATAGTTTTGTAGGCTAGATTTAGTTTGAATATATAATAAATCTTTTAAATAAGAATCGCAAGATAATATCTTATCAAGTTTCATTTTATAGAAAACTTCTAAAGGTATGTTACTTTCTTCAGCACAAAGCCTAGGGATATTCATATTTGAGATTTGCAAAATGGGATTTAATTTTAGCTTTTGAAAAATACTTACAGCCACACAAAGAATGTTTCCCATAGAATTTTCTTCCAAGCATTCTGCACCGATTTGATTAATCTCTGTGCTAGGATATGAGAATGCAGGCTGGATATAAAACCATTTTTTATTATCAATTTTATTGCCTAAATGGCGTTTTATTATCTTTATAACATCAATTGTGTTATCATTTCTTAAAATCATTTGCTTGTTGTCATCAGCACTTATTCTTATGATTTTTCGCTTTGTTAGGATTTTCTCATCAATGGTAAAATTAAATGAGGGCGTAGAAATCTCCTCATAGCCATTTTCATAGAAAATCTCAACTGCTAAACGTTCAATATCTCGCTTTAATCTAGCACTTTCATTAAAATAAATTTTGCTGCCCTGTGGCACTTCATAACTTAAAGTCAATGTTAATCCTTGAATTTGAATCACCCCCACTTTAAGAAAGTAAAAACTTTCTAACTAAAACCGAATGTTTTAGGGGCTTTTTAAAGTTTATAATTTGGTTATATAGCCCAAACTATTTTGACTATTATAACATATACTAAATATGTTTTAAATATTCCCTAAATTGCATTACTTGAGCGCCATAGGTGGTAGCAATCAAGCCTTTATCTATAAAATATATTTTTTATCAAGTATTAAAAAGTTTAAAATTATAGCTAAATTGCTCCAAAGCGGCGATTCCTCTGTTTAAAATTTTCTATAATTTTCTTTAATTCCTCTATATTAAAATCTGGGAATAATGTCTTACTAAAGCTTAATTCCGCATAAGCACATTGATAAAGAAGAAAGTTTGATAGTCTCATCTCACCACCTGTGCGAATGAGTAAATCTACATCTGGAATTTCTTTTGTATCAAGGCTATTTTCTAATAAATTTATCATATCATTTTTTGAGATTCCATTTGGAATGCCATTTTTATTCATCTTTAAAATCGCTCTTGCAATCTCATCTCGTGAGCCGTAATTTAGTGCTAGAATCTGCGTTAGTGTGGAATTTTTAGCACTAGAATTTTCTAGTGAAGTAATTAAATTTCTAAGCTTTTTAGAAAATCCCATCGTATCGCCTATGACTTTGAATCTAATATCATATTCATCATAAGTTTTAGATTCGTTTTTTAAATGCTGTTCTAGTAATTTCATCAAAAAATCAACCTCTATTTTTGGACGCGTCCAATTCTCAGTAGAAAATGCATATAAACTTAAAAATTTAATCCCATTTGTAGCACACCATTTGGTTATTTCTCTGACTACTTTTACACCTTCTTTATGCCCCTCTGTTCGCTTCATTTTACGCTCTTTCGCCCAGCGACCATTTCCATCCATTATGATAGCAAGATGATTTAGCGTATTTTTGCTTTTAGGATTCAAAACTTTCCTTTTTATAATATTACTTTAAGATTCTATCTAAAGATTTATAAAACTAATATTGTATTCCATTTTAGCAAGTGGAAACCACCTTGCTTATATTATCAAATAATCAAATTAAATCTAGTATTTCCTTGCCATCTAGCCATTTTGTGTTTTTATCACTGCTGTATTCAAAATTCTCTTCCACGCTTTTGCCAATCTCTCCTAGCATAGTTTTAGAGTAATCAATCTGGCTATTAAAATTAATCGTTGGCTTTAGGATATAAAAGCTATCAAATTCTAGGCATAGATGTGCATCATCTTTTGGTATCATAACTTCATTTAACTTTTCACCAGGGCGGATTCCTACGATTTTATGCGGAATATTTGGGGCAATTGCTTTTGCTAGATTTGTTATTTTAATACTAGGTATCTTTGGAATAAAAATTTCTCCGCCATGCATTCGCTCTAGCGAATCTAAAACGAAATTCACACCTTGATTTAGTGTGATGAAAAATCTTGTCATATCTTTGTGCGTGATAGGGATAAAATCTGCATTATTTTGTGCTAATTGCTTAAAGAATGGTATCACACTACCACGACTTCCCGCCACATTTCCATATCTAACAACACTAAAACGGGATTTTTTTGAGCCTTTGATGTTATTTGCACTAATAAAAAGCTTATCAGAGCATAGTTTTGTAGCACCATATAGATTAATAGGATTTGCTGCTTTATCAGTGCTAAGGGCGATAATATCACTCACTTCATTTTGCAAACAGGCATTTATAACATTACTGGCACCATCTACATTTGTTTTTATGCATTCCATCGGATTATATTCTGCAATAGGGACTTGCTTTAGAGCTGCTGCGTGAATGCAAACATCAACACCATTTAGTGCACTAACCAATCTCTTCTCATCACGTACATCACCGATAAAATAGCGCATTTTTTTATCATTAAAAATTAGTGACATTTCATACTGCTTTAATTCATCGCGACTATAAACTATTACTTTTTTGGGATTATAATTGCTTAAAATTGTCTTTACAAATTCTTTGCCAAAGCTTCCTGTCGATCCTGTAATGAGAATAGTTTTATTATCAATTTTATTCATTTTTTTCCTTATTATTAAAATATCCCAAAGATTCCATTTTATTGGCTATTGAGGCTAGAATAGGTCCTGTGGCTTTGCTTGCACTACCGCCGTGCTCTATTAAAATGGTTATTACATATTTTGGATTCTTATATGGTAGAAATGCGGTAATCCAAGCGTGTGAGCGGTGAAAATACTCCATTTGTCGCTCTGGAATCCTAACTATAATATCTTGTGGGATTCCTACTACTTGCGCTGTCCCTGTTTTACAAGCAAGTGTAATTTTTGAATCTAATGTGGCATTATAGGCTGTGCCATCTTTGCTATTGCATACTTGATACATTCCTAATGCAAGGCTATGGAGTTTGCTTTTTTGAAAAGGGCTTAATACATCCTGTGGCTCATAAATCACCTCTTCATCGCCTAGCTTTTTTGCAAAATGTGGAGTTGGGAGTTTTGAGGTTGCAAGAAGTGCAGTGTATCTTGCTATTTGCATAGGCGTTGTGAGAAATAATCCCTGCCCAATAGATGCATTAATTGTATCACCAATTCTCCACGGCTCACCTCTAGTGGCTAGTTTCCAAGATGGAGTGGGTAGGATTCCGCTAGATTCATTTGGTAAGTCAATGCCTGTTTTTTGTCCAAATCCCATAGTTTTTAACGTTTTTGCCATATTTTCAATGCCTACTTTGTAGCTTAAGCGATAGAAATAAACATCAGCGCTTCGTCTTAATGCTTTTATTAGATCTACACTTCCGTGCCCATCTCTTAGCCAATCTCTGAATCTAACGCCACCTATTTCTATAAATGGTGGGGTTTCTATTATTGTGTGTTCATTAATATCCCCAAATTCTAAAAAGGACATTCCCATTCCCATTTTTATAACACTACCAGGTGGATAAGTGCCATTTATCATTTTATTTAGTAATGGATTATTTAAGTCATCTCTTATGCTCTCCCATTGCTCGTTACTCATACCATCTACAAAATAATTTAGATTGTATTCAGGATAGCTTCCTGCTGCGATGATTTCTCCATTGTGAGCATCCATTACAATGGCGCTTCCAGCTTTTTGGTAGAATTCTTTATCAAGGTGGTTTTGCAGATTAATATCAAGCGATAAAGTCATATCATATCTTTTATTTGCTATTATTTTTTCTATCACTTCAACAGCTTGATTTAGCACATCTACTTTCATTTTTACATAGCCTAGTTTGCCTTGCAAAAAGTCATTATAATATTTTTCTATCCCTGTTTTACCTATCGTGCCTATATATTTTGCAGTCTCATCTTTAAAAATTTCATTTTGTGTAACAGAGCCAATATAGCCTATGATGTGTGAAGCTACATTGTCATTTGGATAATACCTTTTGGTTGTTGAATCGATTTTAATGTTTTGGCTTTGAGATAGAATTGTATAGCTTCTTATCATACTTTCATATGGAATAAATTTAATTATCGTAATGTAGTTATGACTATAGATAGAATATTCTTTTAGATAAATATTTTTTAGCTCTTCTTTTTCAAAGTTAGGAAAATGATGAACTATATTGCTTAATTCTTTATCTAGCAAGTCTCTGTTTTTTTTTCTACCAAGATATGGGCTTAATGAAATAGAATACCCTAGCTTATTTACTGCTAGAGGCTTGTGGTTTCTATCTAGGATTTGCCCACGAGCTGGCAAGAGTGTTTCTTTTCTAATGATATTATTCTGAGCTAGTTTTGAGAACTCATCGTGAAAAATGATTGATAAATAATATAGCCTTGCAATGATAATTAGAAAAATTAGAGCAATAAAGCTTAATACTATTTTATACCTAATATCCATTTTACCACCAAAATTGAGCTTTCAATGAATATGTATAAAATAATTAAATTACTCCAAATATCCATACTATTATTAATAATAAATATACAAATAATATTTATTAAAATATAAAGTAAGTAAATGATAGGCACATACAGCGCTTCAAATAAGTTGAAATCCTTAAAAGTCTTTACAATTCTCTCAAATATAAATAAATACACCAAATAATACACCATAGGCAAGATTCCAAGGTAATAACCTTTATCAGCCTCTATAATAACTAGCACAATAATAAATGCAGTAAGCAAATAGTATTTTTCTTGTTTGATTAATTTAATAAAATATATAAATAATACGCCAAAAAGTGGTGGCAGAAACAAATACATACTGCTTAGCGAACTATAAAAAATCAAAAACACTAGAAATAAGCTAGAACTTAGAGTGTTTTGATTAAGGCTATTTCGTCGCATATCGGGAAATGTTTGCATTTTACACAATCCGCCCAAATTTTATGATTTGGCAAAGATTTCTTCGCTATTTCTCTAAATCCTAGTTTTTCAAAAACCTGCTTTTGATATGTTAGCGTTAAAATCTGCTTTAGTCCTAGAATCTTAGCTTCATTTAATAAATGCTCTATTAGTTTTGTGGCAATGCCTTTGCGCCTATAATCTTTTTTGATGATTAGGGAGCGCACCTCTCCAAGTGTGTTTGAATGTATATGCAAGGCACTAAAGCCTATTATATGCTTTTTATCATTAATTAAAGTGATTTTAGAGGTAGAATCCAAATCTCTAGAATCTAGTTTATTAGGTTCTGTGTTAGATTCTATATTTTGGCACAAATAAGAATCCAAATCTTTAGAATCTAAGGGGCTAGATTCTACTACTATGCTGTAAGAGCGAATTGCATTTGCCATCTCATCTTCGCTTCTATCTAGGATTATGCCATTTTGCACTTCTGGCATTATTAGATTACGCATTTGGGCTATGTCGCTTAAAAGTGGCTTTTGTATCTCAAACATTTAAACCCCATAAAGTTTATTTAATATCATTTTTCTTAAATTTCTAATGCTTTGATTGTCTTTAATAGAGACACTAATTTTATCTAGTTTTTTAAGATTTGAGAGTGCAATTTTATTTAATTTATCTGCTTTTGTGAAAACTTCTATGATTTCGCTATCAGGGCGAAGAATCTTTGAAAGAAAATTTCTAATTTCGTTATCAATAGAGAGGTTTAAATGTCTTGAATCTATTAGGTGAATATATAATTTTATAGAATCCCTTTTTTTTAAAAATTCGCTTAAATTTCTATCCCATACATTTTTCTGCTCTTTACTTACTTTTGCATAACCAAATCCTGGAAAATCAATAAATCGCAAATCAAATTTATTATCTTCTTTTTTTTCACTCTCTATTTCTTTAAAAATAGAATCTAGAGTTTTGCCAGAATCTAAAAGATTAGATTTTAAAGCTAAATCTACATTTTTGGAATCTTTAATTTTGTTGGAGACACTTTTATCATTCTTTTTTTTGCCAATTCTCCAAGTTGATAAAAAAAAATTTATTAATCTAGTTTTTCCAGGTGTAGAGGAGCTTTTAGCTAGATTTTTATTATTTAGTATTGCATTTATTATGCTAGATTTACCAACATTGCTTCGTCCAAGAATGGCAATTTCAGTATATAGCGGAGCGGGAGCTTGAGAGTATCGCTCTATTGATAGTAGAAATTTAGATTCCACCACATTTATGGAATCTACACTAATAGAATCTAATTTCGTGGGATTCAAAACAGCTTTAGCAGAATTTAAACTAGAATCCAAATTAACACAACCAATTTTAGAATCTACTTTAGCCAACTCTCTTTTTCCTTTAGAAACTAAATTGATAGAAACTTTTTTTCTATTCATCTTTTTTTTCCATTTTAAAAATGAGTTTTGCTGGTTTGTTTGTTGTGCCTGTGATATTTACATATCCTATTTCATTGTTTACGATTATTTCCTCACCAACTACGACATTGACTTTATTATCCTCTTTTATTTCACTATTGCCAATTAGCTTATACTCGCCATTTGTAGCATTATAATGCACTTCATTTGCTCTGCCTCTTAAATATCTATTATCTTTTGTAACAACTACGAAAATCACGCCACCATAGGCAGTATATTGCGTTGGATTATTTTTTTTATCTACATTAATCACAACTTTTGGAGCATATAACTCATCTTTGCCTTTTTTTATCTCAACATTATTTTCTAGCTCGATAATTCCCTCTTTTTCATTCGCACTAAATTTAAGCGCATTTATCTCAAGTATGGAATCTTCTGCATTTAGCGCTAAAAACATAATAAAGGCTAATAAGATTCTCATTATTTAGTCTCTTTTGGCTTTAATTTAGCCTGTATATTAATGGCTTTGATGTTACCACTTTGCATATCATAGTAGATATTTTGTCCAATTATATTTTGAGATGGGCTAGTTATGTGAAAATTGCCATTGCCATTAATGATTTTAGAATCTATGTGGTATATAGCTTTAGTGCTAAACATTTCAAAATCATCTCGCAAATTTTTCACGCCATTATCAAAATATATAATATTTTCTTTTTTAAGTGCTGTGGGGGCGGTTAGTTTATCTAGTATTTGATTGCTCTTTTTTTCTAGCTCAATGTTGCTCATTTCCTCATAGTTATCAAATCGCTTTGCATTTTTAGCAGTGATTTTTGTATTTAGAGCATCTTTTGTTATTTCATAAGCAGTAAAATCATTTATTTCAATTAATGGAATCTCGCCAATAGTATTATAAGTCAAAGTAGCACTTTTATCAAATGAAAATATAATAATTATGCAAGAAATTAAAAGCAGAATGAAAAATAAAGAGACGCTATTACCAATATTTAATAAACTCTTCATATAAGTCCTCTTGCTTTAAAATCATCTCGATAGCTTCCCGCACAGCACCTTCACCACCATTGCTGCTTAAAATGATATTTGCTATATTTTTTATACCATTTGCACAATTTTTCACACCAAAGCTAATGCCACATTCCCTGAACATAGAAATATCATTCATATCATCTCCAATAGAGGCAATAGAAATAGAATCTAGATTTAAATCTTTTTTGAGATTTCGCACGCACTCGCCTTTGTTTTTTATTCCCATAAATAAATAATCAATTTTTAGCTCATTGGCTCGAATCTTTAGAATCTCACTATCCCGTCCTGTGATAATAGCACTCTTTCTACCAATTTTATGCCAATAGGCAAGGGCTAGTCCATCTTTTACATTAAAAGTTTTTATTTCTTCGCCATTTTTTGAATAATAGAGCTTACCATCACTCATCGTGCCATCAACATCAATACATAAAAGCTCTATCATAGACTCCTCTTTTTTGCATAAATTATAAGATTCCTTTTGTGCTAGGCATAGAAACTCTATCATTTAGCTTGATTGCATTTCTAAAAGCTATCGCAAAACTCTTAAAAACTGCTTCAGCTATGTGATGCTTGTTTTTTCCTCGCTTAAAGATTATGTGTGTATTTATGTTGGCATTAGAAACTAGGGCTTTAAAAAATTCTTCAATCAATTCAGCGTCAAAGCAGCCAATTTTACCCTCTAGAGGCACTTCAAAAACTAAAAATGCCCTATTTGAAATATCAACAGAACATTCCACGCAAGATTCGTCCATTACAACGCTAGAGCTAGAGAATCTCTCAATATTTTTGATAGGATAGAGGCTTTCGTTTAGCAATTTTCCTATCACAATTCCGCAATCCTCCACACTATGATGAGAATCTATGTGTAAATCACCCTTGCACTCTAGCTTTAAATCAATAAGGCTGTGTTTGCTAAAAGATTCAAGCATATGATTAAAAAAGCCAATGCCAGTATTTATCTCATAGTTTCCACTTCCATAGATATCGAGTTTCGCTTTAATATTTGTCTCTTTTGTCTCTCTAGTTAGTTCTTTCATTGCATTTCCTTTATGTAGAATCTTGTGATAGAAGTCTTAAAATTCAGTTTCTAATCCCTCATTAAAAATCCATCAATACCTTTTCTTTTTATAAAATCTCTAGCCTCATCCTCGCTTTTAAATCCACTAATAAATACTCTAAAAATAGGCTTATTGTCTAACTCCCCTTTTTTAACAATAGTGGAATAATTATCGTATCTATGTGTGTTTTTGTAGGTTTCTGCACCACTTTGATTTCTAAAAGCGCCTATTTGCACTGCAAAGATTCCACCATCTACAACTTCTTTGACTTCACCTGTTGTGAATTCATTTTTAAATTCGCTAGAATTAACCATATCTTTTATTATCGTTGAATTTTCCGCCACATCATTAGAAACTATCCCACCAAAGCCAATGATTTCAATATTTACTTTTGCAGTCCCTGTCTTTATCATATCAATATCTTTTGCAGCTGCTGCTGATAAATCTATGATTCTACCTTCTACAAATGGACCCCTATCATTTATCCTAACAATAGTGCTTTTATTCGTATCTAAGCTAATGACTTTTACAATTGTATTCATAGGCAATGTCTTGTGTGCTGCTGTGTGAAGATTCATATTATAAATTTCACCATTTGAAGTTTTTTTATTATGAAAGTCTGGACCATACCAAGAGGCGATACCATCATAGCTCTCGCCTATGCTAACCCTCTGTGGATAATACCATTTGCCATTTATTTGATATGGTTTCATTGTGGCTTTTTGTATCGCCTCTGAATCTCTAGCTTCGCCTAGTCTAACATTTTCAGGTGAAGTTGGCGGAATGCTAGATTCTATCTTCTCGTTTTTACTAGATTGCTTTGTAATTGTGCTATAAGTGTTTTTGGATTGATTAGGATTTTTACTAGGTGAATATCTATTTAAATAATCCTCGAATCCATCATAATCTTGATATGCTCCAACCCCTCCACGATATGTGCTAGTGCTTGCACAGCCAACTATAATAATAGCTACTATAGCAATATAGACTAATTGATATATTTTCCAACTCATTTAAATTGCCCTCATTTATTTTTTGATTTTTTTAGCCAAAGTATTATTTGCTAGCTTTGTATTAGTGTGTTTTAGCGGAATAACCAATTTTTGATTAATGGATAGAAGTGATTTCTTGATATTATTTGCATTTTTTAGACTTGCTATGCTTATATTATATTTTTTTGCTATGCTATAGAGGCTATCGCCTTTTTTAACCTTATAAACTATGATGAATTTTGATAAATCTACTTTTTGTGGCTTAAAATTTTTCTTAAAAGTTAAAAGGTGCTCATAAGGTAAATACACATCAAATTCCGTATCACTAGGTGGAAGAAAGCCATATCTAAACTGCCGATTATAGCTTTTTAAATCATCAAATTTCATTCCAGCACCTTTTGAGATGGATTCCAAGCTTGTTCCACCTCTCACCTTTACAGAAGCAAGCGTAGTGGTAGTGCCACGATTTAAAAAATATTCTTTATCTTGTGTTTTTAGTGTGTCTATGTTGCTAAAAGCCACATTCATAGATAAAATAAGCCTTATGTAGTTTCGTGTCTCAAGCGGAATATACTGCTTCTCACCATCCATTAAAATATTTATATCATCGCTTCCTGCTTCTTTTATGGCTTTTTGTAATCGCCCTATACCACAATTATAAGCCATAGCTGCCAAATACCATTTCCCTGTGCTCTCTTTTAGGAATTTTAGATATTTGATTGCTGCTTCTGTGGATTTAATAGGGTCTCGTCTCTCATCTATAAAATCATCAATCTTAAGTCCTAAAGAGCGGGCGGTAGAGGGTATAATCTGCCATATTCCAGAAGCTTGCTTTGTAGAATACGCTTTAGTTGAGAATCTAGATTCAGCCATTGCTAGATATAGAAATTCTTGCGGCACTTCGGCATCACTCAACATTTGCTTTAAAATAGGGATATATTCATAACCTTTATCATAACTCTCCACAAAATGCTCCCACTCCTTGCCAATAGTCCTTTCATAATGTTGCGTAAATAATGCAGTATCAACTTGATATGAAGTGTCTATATCGAAAGCTGTTAAAATATTTTGCGCATTTAAAGTATTTTGATATTCATAAAAACTAGCTTGTAAATTTAGGCAAAACAAGCAAATTAGCATAAAATATAACTTTATATTCAAATAATTTCCTTAAAAAATATTAATAAACCCGCTATTATACTTGCTTTTTCTTTAAAAAAATTTAATGTTTAATTTGCAGAAATTTTAAAAATGTTTTTTAATTAACCAACAAGCCAAATGATAAATCTTATAAATAAGCCATAGTTTTTTCTATACTTTAAAAATCAAAAGTGTGAGTGGCATAATTAGATTTATACAATCCGAACTATTGTAAAGTAAGTGGAATCAGAAAAAGCTTTTTTGGTTTAGTATTATTTCTAGAATCTAAATTTAAATCAAACTCCAAACCTAAACTCTAAAGAATCTACAAATTATATTCATATTAAAGATTGTATTTATCGCATTATTTCAAAGAACATTTTAAGATTTAAACCATAAAAACTAAACTAGATTCTCATTTACTCAAATTTAGATTCTATCTTGACTTAGCGAGAATAAAGTGGAATCTCCAAAATCTAGCGAAGTAGAAGCTATCACAGAAATGGAATCTGTTGAATCTATTTTAGATTCTTATTTTAAAAGGATTCTGCTTTTTTGGTTAGATTCGGTTAGATTGGCTAAATTCGATTTATTTTAAATGTAGATTCTAAATCTTCATAACATTATATATTTTGCTTAAATATGGCTTAATAAGTTTAATTATGATACAATATAATTCTAATTTCAATTATAAGGAGGAACAATGAAATTAGTTTTAAGATTTTTGGCTGTATGTGGATTGTTTGGTGCATTTGCATTTGCAGATATGCCAATCCCTGCTACTAGTTTGCCACAAAAAGCACAAAGTTTCATCGCTAATACATTAAAGGACAATATTACGATGGCTATGCAAGATAATGATAGCTTTGAAGTGATGCTATCAAATGGCTACAAAGTGGAGTTTTATCTAAATGGTGACTGGAAAGAGATTGAAAACTACAATGGCGTTGCATCTGCAGTATTTCCTGCCCCTGTATCAAGTGCAATAGCTAAAGCTTACCCAAATGTAAATATCATAAAAGTTGAAAAAGAATGGAGTGGCTTTGAGGTAAAACTAGCAAGTAGAATGAAAATCTATGTTGATACAAATGGCAATATATTAGGTCAAAAAATGGACGATTAATAGATTTAAAGAATGGCTTATAGGGAGTTTCTCTATAAGCTAAAATATTTTCTTCAATCACCATACATTTTAATATTTAGAATCCAGTAAAAAGTATTTTGGAAAATTTAGCATTCAAAATACTAGAATCTATAAAATATTTGGAATCTAAAAAAGCAAACTCCAAGCATCAACATAGAATCTATAGTAAATCAAATTTAGCACAAAAAGCAGAATCCTTTTAAAACAAGAATCTAAACTTAAAACATATCCAACCAACTATAAATATTTATCATTACAATACCCCCCCCCTTTTTTTTTTCACGCTTCGCAATAAATCTCCCTCATTAGCATTATTTATAAAACTTAGATTTATAAACATTTCTTAAAATAACAAAAATGTAAAAGCACAACCTAATAAATTTAGATTTAATAATTTTGGCTAGATTCTGCTAGATTTAAGATTAAATATTTTTTAATTTCATTTGTCAATGCTCTGTCACACCGCTTATTTTATAACTTTTTAGATAAAACATTATGATTTTTGGCAGCTCTAAAGTGTAGTTAATTAGCCCACTTTCATCTTTGTGCCATGTATGTATATTGTAAAATTTATTACTAGCTGGGATTATAAAAAGATTTGTAGAAATATTTGCTTTTTTAAATTCTCTCCTAAAAGTCTCATAAGCCCTTTTTGAATGGAATTCATCGGTAACCAAAATAATGTTCTCTATCTCATTATTTTTTAGAAAATCTATCGTATCAAATGCTTCATCTCTCGTGCTTTGAGCGCCATTTTTAAGACTAGGGATAATGCTAAAATTCACTTTTAAATATTGCAACGCCTTTGTGGCTTGAGACAGCTCGCTTTGTAAGCTTCCACCAAAATCATTATGGATATAATTTCGCGGCTCTGTGATTAAAATCAAATCTCCTGCACCATAATAATACAAGCTAACTGCCTGAAACAGCCTATTTTCTAGCATTCCACCTAACATTAAAATAGCGCTCTTATATGATGTTTCTCTCTTTTTAGAATCCACAATCTTGCTAATTTGCCTTATCTCTCTAATTTTATCTAGCTCTTTGCTAGATTCCATTTTATTTTTAAAATCGCTAAATTCTGCCTTGTCAAAGCCATTTGGCAAAACTTCTTTATATAAAAAATTTGCATAACAAAAAGCAATATTATCTCTAAAATAAAATACGATTCCAAAAATCACAATAAAGCAAATGACGCCCTTAAATAACCTAAAAATATTTCCCTCTCATTGCATATTTTTCATTAAATTTTACCATTTTTTAATTTATATTGTTATAGAATTACGCCCTTATTATCTTAAAGCAACTTAAGGAAATTTAAAATAATGCTACTATATCATTACATAAGACACCCACGACAAACGGGTGCTATCTGCTCAAGTTCAAACAAATTAAGTAAAATGATAACAACAAATATGGGTATAGAACAAGCAAATAATATCATAGAACTTGGTGCAGGCAATGGAATCTTTACCAAAACAATTTTAGAAAAAAAGAATCCTGATGCTAATTTTTTTGCAATAGAAATAAATCCCAAAATCGCCAAAGCTTTAAGTACTAAATTTAATACACTAGATATAGAAGTAGGCAGTGCAAACAATCTAAAAAATATGATGGCAAAGCGAAGTATGCAAAATGCTGATATTATAATTTCTTCAATCCCATGGGCTATGCTAAAGCAATATGAGCAGAAAATCTTGCTAGAGCAGATTTATAATTCTCTACAAAATGGCGGGTATTTTGCGACTTTTGCGTATATTTTGCCAACGATTATGGCAACAAATTTCAAAAAACAGCTTTTTAATGTCTTTAGCAATGTAGAAAAATCCAAAATAGTCTGGAAAAATATCCCACCTGCATTTGTGTATTACTGCAAAAAATAGATTTTAAATTCTATCCTAAGATTAATTATGCAGAATCTTTTACAAATACTACAAATGATTTAGGCATAGTAAATACTATCTTAATACTTCAAGCTAGAAAAATTAGATTGTCATTATATAGAATATACTACTAATATTGATTTATTAATAAACTTTGCTAAAGCGAATCAAACTTGGTTTAGTATGTTTGTGGGAGTTGGGCTTGGAGAATTGTATAGTAAATATGATGTTAGCATTAATAATTAGCAAGTTTGGTTTAGTAGGACATTTACGCAATACAAACTCATTATTTTTAGGTGTTAAAGCTGGGCTTAAACTAAATGTATTAAATCACAGAGTGGAGTTTAGAGCTAAGATTCTACTTATAAACTATAAGTGATAACAAACTAATATTTAGCTGGACAAACCTTGCAGATTATATATCAATATAAATTTAAGAATGAATTAAATTGTCTATTTGCAATATAACTATACTCTTTAAGTGTAACTGGAGGCATATTTGGAGTAGAAAGTTTATAATTGATTATGAAGAAACTCTAACAAATTTTAATGTCTAGTAAGATTAAAGATAGAAACTCATAAATTCTAAAACCCTATAAATGAAGTAAAAATAGCCACTACTTAAATTTATTCTTCTATAAAAGTAGCATAAATTATGAATATTTTGACTTTTTAAGATTATAGTTTATTTGAAGATTCTAGATCGTGGTGAAATATCTAGCTTATCTTGCGAGATAAAATCATTATTTTTATAGTCCTCAATGCCACATCTTCCTATCATTGCAGCATTATCGCTGCAAAATTCTAGTGGTGCAAATAGAATTTCTTTATTGAATTCTTTACAAATGGATTCTAGTTTTAGTCTCAAAGCTTTGTTTGCACTAGCCCCGCCAACAATTCCAAAATGCTTTATAGTGGAGTTTTTTAGATATATTTTACATTTTTGTGTGATATGCTTTATAGCACTATTTTGGAATGCGTAGCAAACCTCGTTCTTATCTAGGTTGGCAGTGGAATCTATATATAGTCTAACTGCATTTTTAAGGCCTGAGAAGCTAAAAGATAAGGCTTTAGAATCTTTAAGTGGGACAGGAAAAGCTATATTTTTTTGCTTTGCATTTAGTGCATATTGCTCTACAATAGGACCGCCTGGATAGCCTAGAGATAGCATTTTAGCAACTTTATCAAATGCCTCACCAAAGCTATCATCTAGTGTGCTTGCAATGATTTTTATATTATTATGATTTTTGGCCTCTAAAATAAGGCTGTGTCCACCTGATAGAAGTAAAATTGATAGTGGAAAAATAGAGCTAGATTCTAAAAATAAAGAATAGATATGCCCTTTTAGGTGATTTATCGCAATTAGTGGAATGTTTAGACTAAGAGATAACGCCTTTGCCATCATCACACCCTCAATTAGCGAGACGCTAAGACCAGGCTCATTTGTGATTGCGATTGCTTTGATTTTCTTTAAGTCAAACTCTTTTTTTAACGAATCTAAAATTTTTGGCAGAGCTATTATGTGAAGTCTAGAGGCAATTTCTGGCACAACACCGCCATAGACTGAATGCTCGCTGTCTTGCGATATTTTTTTGTGAAATAAAATCTCATAATCACTAATTTTGCTTAAAGCAATGCTACTATCATCGCAACTACTCTCAATACTTAAAATCATCACTATTCTTTAGAAAATAAATTATTAAGGTAAAATTATATCTTAAAAAAATAATTAAGGAATATTATGAGTAAGGCAAAATTTATAGCAGAGTGGGAGAAACAACAAGCTACAATACTAGCTATGCCACACAAAGATAGCGATTGGAAGCCATATCTAAAACAAGCACAGAATAAAATGATAGAGATAATCACTCATATTGCAAGATTCCAGCTTGTAATAGTATTATATAAATATCCAAAAGATATAGAAAAAATAAATAAAATTTCTAATGTAAAATGTGTTCAAATTGATACAAATGATACTTGGTGTAGGGATTTTATGCCACTTAGTTTAGTGAAAAAAAATAAACTTATTTTGCTTGATTTTATGTTTAATGCGTGGGGACTAAAATATAGTGCAAATCTTGATAACACAGCCACAAATAATCTTTTTAATCAAAATATTTTTAAAAATGCGGTTTTGAAAAAGAAAAGCTTTATTTTAGAGGGTGGGAGTATTGAGACAAATGGAGACGGAATATTGCTTACAACTTCAAAGTGTTTGCTAGAATCTAATCGCAATTTCTTAAGTAAAAAAAGAATAGAAAAAAAGCTTAAAAATTATCTTAATGTAAATCGCATTCTTTGGTTAGAGAATGGAAAATTAGAGGGTGATGATACGGATTTACATATTGATAATATTGCTAGATTTGTAAATAAAAACACCATTGTTTATTTAAAATGTGAAGATGAAAGAGATTCTCATTACAATCCACTTTGTGCAATGGAAAATGAGCTAAAAAAATTTAGAGATAATAACAATAAGCCATTTAATCTAATTCCACTTCCTATGCCAAAAGCAATTTTTTATAAAAAAAGGCGTCTGCCAGCTAGTTATATAAATTTTGTATTTGTTAATGGCGCTTTACTGCTACCTATTTTTAAAGATAAAAATGATGATATAGCTATTAATATTTTCAAAAAAATATTAAAAGATAGGGTAGTTATACCAATAGATTCTAGTGTTTTAATTAGGCAGGGTGGTGGTTTGCATTGTTTGAGTATGCAGATTCCTAGCCTTTAGGATTAAAAATTATTAAGTATAAAAAAATCAATTTTAAAATATAATTAAACTAAATTTTTATTTTTTGAGGCTTTCAATGCACAAATTATTACTAATTGAAGATGATTTAGAAATGCAAAGCTTGATAGTTGTATATTTAACACAATTAAAATATGGTGTAATTGCTACCCACTCTCCGCTAAAAGCTTTAGAGATTTTAGAAAGTAAGGAGAGCATTGATTTAATCATTTTAGATTTAACATTGCCTGAAATGGATGGCTTTAAATTATGTAAAAAAATTAGAGAATTAACACAATCGCCAATTATTATATCTTCTGCAAGAGGAGATATTTATAATAAAATTGAGGGATTTGATAAGGGAGCTGATGACTATTTAGCAAAACCTTATGAGCCAGTTGAGCTGTTAGTTCGTATAAATGCACTACTTCGTAGATTTAAGCCAAAAGTTTTGGAATTTGATAATATAACTATCAATACTGAGACTAGAAAAGTTGTAGTTGATGATATAAATATTGATTTGACACAAACTGAATTTGATATATTGCTACTATTAGTTGAAAATCGTCAAAAGCCTATGAGCAGGGAGCAAATCTCAAATAGCATTTCTACTATTAATAAAGATTCTACTTTAAGAAGCATAGATACGCATATTAGAAATATTCGCTTTAAAATAAATGATAATGTTAAAAGTCCCAAATTCATTCAATCTGTTTGGGGGATAGGTTATAAATTTTGCATTTAAAGCATAAATTTGCAATAATGGTGCTAATTTTATTTATAGCAAATATATTCTTTTTTGTTAAAACAGATAGCACAATAAGGGACATCGAAACAAAGCGACTAAAAGATGAAATATTATTTCTAGCGCAATCTTTAGTGCCATATTATTTAAATGGAAATATTGATTATATATATAAAATAGGAGATAATTTTGGCTTCACAAATCTAGATAAAGTCCCTAAAAATGCAGATGTTATCTATAAAGAATCTAATCAAATAATAACTTTAAGAATCTTTGTTTATGGTTCTAATATTGGTTTTAGTATTATTTTTTTAGACAATGAAATCCACTTTGTTAAGCAAATTGGTTATAGTGTATGGGATAAATATAAAATAATATTACTTTTATTTCAAGTTAGCATTATCATTTTATTGTTTTTATTCTTTTTTTATCAAGTTATGCGTCCATTAGATAAGTTAAAAGATGCGATAAATGAGCTAAAAGACGGAATTTATGCAAAGAAATTGATAATAAAAAGCTCTGATGAAATAGGTCTGCTTTTTAAATCATTCAATGAAATGAATGAAAAAATAAGCAGAATGGTAAAAGCAAGGGAATTAATCACTAGAAATATAGCACACGAATTAAGAACACCCCTTGCAAAGATAAGTTTTGCTCTAACGCTGCAAGAAGGTGAGAATCTAAAACGAGATTTAAAAAGATACATAGATTCCCTAAATAGAATTAGCCATACTATGCTTGAATATGAGCGACTTCAAGCAGATGGCTTTAGTATTAAAGAAGATGAGATTTTTAGTGATAGACCTATTTTTGAAGCTATCAAAGAAATGGATAGAAGTAAAATTAATCTAAATATAATTAAAACTATAAAAATAAAAGGCGATTTGCATCTATTATCAATAGCCATTAAGAATATAGCTGAAAATGCAATAAAATACAGCAATAATGGGCTTGTATTTATTGAGTTAAATGAGCAAGGAATAGTATTTTATAATAATGGAATAAAATTGCAAAAAGATATATCTTATTATTTTGAGCCATTTTACAGAGGCGATATTACCAAAAATGGCTATGGAATAGGGCTGTCTATTGTCAAAGAGATTCTAACTTTGCATAAAATGAGTATAGATTATCAATATGATGGTAATAAGCATATTTTTTATATTAGATTTCATAAGGAGACGCAAGAATGAAGGTGCTAAACTTCATATATGAAAATGATGAATTATTAAATGAAAAACTAAATTCTTTTAGCACAGAATCTAATCTTTTAATACAAATTTTTTGTGGCTCAAGAGATAGAAGAGTAGCAGATTCGCTAATAAAAAATATTACAACAGTACTTCCACAAGCTCAAATTGTCTTAACCTCATCTTGTGCAGAGATTTGTGATGGTGCTTTTTATGAAGAGAAAATTGCGCTGTCAATTTCAGTCTTTCAAAAAACGACTATAAAATCACAAGGATTTGAAGGTGAAAATGTAGAGGAAGTTGCAAATCAAATTATAGATAATTTAGTAAGTGATGATACGAAGTTGTTGCTTGTATTTGGAAATGCGTTTAAAATAGATACAAAAGGCATCTTAGAAGTTTTTTCACAAAAGATTCCAAATGTGATAATTGCAGGTGGTAATGCAGCAGATGATATGTCATTTGATAGTATTTTTGTAGGTACACAAGAGGGGTTAAAAAATTTTAATGTAGTTTGTGCCTCGTTGAATAGCAAAGATTTGCAAGTAAAAAATGACTATATCTTAGGATATAAGCGAATCGGGCTTGATATGACTATTACAGACTGCTCTAGTGGAGGAATTGTTCACACGATTAATAATAAGCCCGTGCTAGATATATATAAGCGATATTTAGGGCAATATGTAAGTAATACTTTGCCAATTAATGGCTATGAATTTCCACTTACTTTTTATGAAGATGAAATATTAATTGCTAGGACGGCGATAATTAAGCTTGATGATAACTCGCTTGTATATGCTGGAGATATTAAAAAAGGGACAAAAGTAAAATTTGGCGTTGTGTCTTCGCTTGATGCTGTGAAAGATACACACTTAAAAGTAGCTTCTATATCTATGGATAATATTGATGCTGTTTATGCCTTTTCTTGTGCTTCGAGGTATTTGTATTTTAAAGACACAGTGCTAAAATATAATATTAGAAATTTTAATAATCTAGCTCCTATGGGTGGATTCTTTGGTGGTGGTGAATATTTTCACGCTAATAATAAAAATTATATTTTTAATAATGCAGCTACTTTTGTAACACTAAATGAAGGCATAAGTGAAGAAAAAAGCAATACTATCCACGAGCTAGAGCCACAACCATCCATGGTTGATGCGGTTATTTATGGTTTGAGCAACCTTAGCTCTGTTTCAAATACAGACTATTTAGAAATGGTTGCAGTTTTTAAACAATATAAAGACTTATTAGAAAAAAGTTTGATGGTTATTTATATCAATTTAGATGGAAAGATTATAAATGTAAATGAATATTTCTTAAGCATATCAAAATATAAAAGAGAGGAAATTTTAGGTAAAAAGTTTGCATATATTGTTAGCGATGATACTAATAAGATTGCAAATAAAATTTGGGAGACTATAAAAGTTGGAAAAACATGGATAGGAAATCTAAAAAATAAAAGTGCAAATAGAGAAAATTTCTATACAAAGACAATTATAAAACCAATCACTGATAATTCTAACAATGTTGTTATGTATATGTGTACGATGGATGATATAACCGAGCTTGAGATAAAAAAAATGAGCCTAGAAAATAGTGTAAATGTGCTTACTGAAGTATCATTAGAAAAAGATAATGTGATAAAAAAGTACCAATTATTGCTAGATAGAAGCACAGCTATGATTAGATTGCAAGATGATAGATTTATTGAGGTGAATAAAAGTTGTGAGTCAATCTTTGGTTATAGTGCAAAAGAAATGTTAGATAAACATATTACGTTGATTTTAAAGCCAAATAAAGATTCTTTTGAGCTTATAAAAAAAGTCAAAGCAGTTATTCAAAACAAAGGCTATGTAACCTTTTATGCAAATTGTGTGGATAAAAATAATAAGCCTTTGTATATACAATTTTATCTTATGGGGATTAATAAGGTTGGTGGTGATAATTATGGCGAAATAGTTGGAATCCTGCACGATGTAACAGAGCTTTTCAATATGCAACAAGAGCTAGAAGATGTGCAAAAAGAAGTTCTCTATGCAATGGGAACAATAAGTGAGGGGCGAAGCAGAGAGACGGGAAATCACATTAAAAGGGTAGCAGAATACACTTATATTCTAGCAAATCTATATGGATTAGATAAAAAACAAGCTGAATTATTAAAAATCGCTTCTCCAATGCATGATATAGGGAAGTTAGCAATTCCAGATGAGATTTTAAACAAGCCTGGAAAACTAACTGATGAGGAATTTGATGAGATGAAAACACACGCCCAAAAAGGCTATGAAATGCTTTGTTTCTCAAATAGAATTATTCTAAAAACTGCTGCAGAAATTGCTCTAACTCACCACGAATGGTGGAATGGCAATGGATATCCAAATAAGCTAAAGGGCGAGGAGATTCCATTAAGTGGTAGAATAGTAGCGGTTGCTGATGTATTTGATGCTTTAAGCCACGATAGATGTTATAAAAAAGCGTGGCCTATAAATGAAGTTGTAGAGCATATGATAAAAAATAAAGATATTCAATTTGAAGGGAAATTGATTGATTTATTAGTTGATAATTTAGATGAATTCTTAAAAATCAAAACAGAATATCAAGATAAATTTGAATAAGTTTAAGGAAAAATAATGCTTCGTTTCGCACCAAGCCCGACAGGGGATATGCACATAGGGAATCTTCGTGCTGCAATATTTAACTACATTATTGCAAGGCAAAATAAAGAAGAGTTTTTAATAAGGATTGAAGACACAGACAAAGTAAGGAATATAGAGGGAAAAGATAAGGAGATACTCTCTCTTTTAAATCTTTTTGGATTATTTTGGGATAGGCTTGTGTATCAAAGTGATAATTTTAAATATCACAATCTAATAGCACAAGAGCTTATTAAAAAAGGCAAAGCATTTTATTGCTATGCCTCAAAGGAATTTTTAGAAAACAAAAGGCAAGAAGCGATAGAGGAAAACAAACCTTTTAGATATAAAGATTGTTGGGCGGAGATGCAGAAAGATGAAAATCCAAATCCCGTCATCCGCCTAAAAAGTGCAGAAAAGGATATAAGCTTTTATGATGAGGTAAAAGGCGAGTGCAAGTTTGATAAATTTGAAATTGATAGCTTTGTGATAATAAGAGAGGATTCTATTCCTACTTATAATTTTGCTTGTAGCATTGATGATATGCTTTATAATATAAGTTTTATAATTCGGGGAGAAGACCACACTTCAAATACTCCAAAGCAGATTCTAATTAGACAAAGCCTTGAATATGATAGCGAGATTAAGCACGCACATTTGCCAATTATCCTTAATAAAGATGGTAAAAAAATGAGCAAAAGAGAAAATGAATCTAGTGTAAAGTGGCTTTTAGAGCAGGGTTTTTTGCCAAAGGCGATTTTAAACTATCTAGTCTTAATGGGAAACAAAACACCAAAAGAGATTTTTAGCCTAGAAGAAGCGATAGATTTTTTTAGCCTCTCAAATATTTCAAAATCCCCTGTAAGATTTGATATAGACCAACTTAGATATATAAATAGAGAGCATTTAAAAAATCTAAATGAAAAGGAAATGGCATTGCTTTTAGAATCTAGCGACTTGAGCATTGGGGCATTAGGGAAAATCTATTTAGAGGAAGCCAGCACACTAAATGAAATTAGAGATAGAATCAAAAAGATTTTATCTCCAAAAAATACGGAGATTAAAAACATAGAATCTAAAAGCACAGAATCTTGTGAAGAATCTTGCAATGCAAAATCTAAAAATGCAGAATCTAGCAAATTAGATGATAAAGATGCAAAAGATTTAGCAATCTATAAAGATAAAATAAGTCTTTTAAGAAAAGTGATTTTAGATTTGATAAATGCAAATGATAATGTGATAAATGACTTTGATAGCCTAAAAGCTAAAGTTATGAGTGAAACTAAGCTAAAAGGTAAAGATTTATTTCTACCACTTAGATTCCTCCTTACAGGCGCATTTAGCGGACCACATTTAAATATCTTATATCCATATTTAAGATTCTATTTAAAAGATATTATAAGAGGAGAGTAGGATTGATCTTATCTACATTTTTAGAAGCAATTGCCACAATTTTGCAATTATTAGTCAATGTATATAGCTGGGTTATTATCATCACTGCTTTGGTTAGTTTAGTTCAAGCAAATCCATATAATCCAATTGTGCAGTTTTTGTATCGTATAACAGAGCCGCTTTATGCAAAAATCCGCAAGATTATCCCAACTATTTTTGGTGGAATTGATTTTGCTCCGCTATTTGTGCTTATTGTATTGCAATTTATTAGTTTATTTTTCATAAAAGTGATTAGAATATATGCAAATAGTCTATAAAATATTATTATTGTTTTTGTTTTGCAATATTTTATTTGCAAAAAATCTAGCATTTATAGAATCCAAACCACAGGGCATCGCTAGAGATTTTTACATCTATGAGTTTATTATAAATAATGAGATTGATTTAGAGACTGCATTAAAACTCTATGATTTAATAGATCTAAAAAGCCCAAAGATTATGAGTGTGCTAAAGTCAAAGATTCCACAAGAAAAACTACCCTATACTCTGCTTTGCTCTAGCAAGAATTTTGATGAATTAATACAAAGTGATGATGAGTGTCTAAATATTGGCTTTAAGCTTGACTATGCGTTTAATGGGAAGCTAGATTCTGCTATTATAGACAGGCTAACAAGCTCTAAAACAAAAAATAGAATAAAAATTTTGCGCTCAAAAAATATTTTAGATACATTGCTTAAAAATGGTGATGGAGAAGATTTTAATAGTATTTATTTTTCAATTAGCAAAAAAATAGAGATTTTTAATAAAGCTCCTAAAAACCTTAAAAATATCTCAAATAAGGACTATTCAAAAGCACTCTATCATATAATCATTTCTAATAAATTTCCCAAATTTACAAAAGCACTTCTAAAGGCAAATATTACAAATGTAAATGATTTTAGCTTTTTTGCTTTGGGATTAAATGAGTTAGAAAATGGTTCTAAAAATAAAGCGCTAAAATATTTTTCATCTGTTGTAAGTAGCACGAAAAATAGATTCTTAAAAGATAGGGCACTATTTTGGCAGTATAAAATTAGTGCTAAAAGCAAATATTTAAAGGAACTAGCACAAAGTGAGCATTTTAATCTATATTCCCTCTATGCGACTAAAAAGCTAAAAGCAGTTCCAAAATTTCAGATAATTTTGCAAGATGATGAAATGTTTGCTTCTTTGAGTGAGGATAAGCCACCATTTGATATTTCAAATCCATTTGAGTGGCAAATCATTAGCCAAAATATCTTGCAAGTGAAAAATAGAGATGCATTGCTTGATATTTCAAAGTTATTTTATTATAAAGAGACGCTCCCACACTTTATTTTTGTGATTAATAGATATTATAACTTTTCAAAAAACTTTTTTATAATGCCATATTATGATAAGCTAGATTTTGATAATCAAACTAAAAATCTAGTCTATGCGGTCGCAAGGCAGGAGAGTAGATTTATTCCATCAGTTGTTTCGCGCTCTTATGCGCTAGGTATGATGCAAATTATGCCTTTTAATGTGGATAATTTCGCAAAAGAGCAAAAAATGGAAAATATTACGCTAGAGAGTATGTTTAATCCACAAATTGCACTACAATTTGGGGCATATTATCTAAATCATTTAAAAAAGGAATTTACACATCCGCTTTTTATCTCCTATGCCTATAATGGCGGTCCTACTTTTATTCGTAATTTTTTGAAAGATAAGAGCAATTTTAGTAAAAAAAATAAATTTGAGCCGTGGTTTAGTATGGAGTTTATTCCTTATGAAGAAAGTAGATTCTATGGTATGAAAGTTATGGCAAACTACATAATGTATAATGAAATAAATAACACTCCGATAGATATTGATATATTTATGAAAGAGGCGTTGCACTAGAAAATATAAATTTTTATAAATTGCTCTTTTATTTTGCCCTGCTTGTTGCTATTTTTATTTATTAAAATAAGATTTTTTCTCTTAAGGCAGAGATATTGGTGGAATCTAAATTTTTTATAAATCTTTAGAATTTATTTTGCAAACTAATATTAGTTTGCAAAATTTACAGCATATTAATGAAGGAATCTAAAATGGACTTGAAAGTTATAGCTGTGGATTCTAAAAAATTTAAAATCTATAAACAATACAAATACTAAAGACTTTAAAAAACTCCATTTTTTAGGATAATTTAGAATTAAAATAGAAATAGACTTCTAAAATAGATTCCAAACTTAAAGCTAGAATCTTGATTAATCTTTTAAACTTTCAATTTTTTATCTAACACAACTTTCCCTTAAATCTTTTTATAAAAGGTAATTGAGGAAGTATTTGTGTAGCAAAGTTTTAAACCACTTTTTAGAAACTATATCAAAACTTAATAAAAGCTAACAATCTGTTTTACAAAATTATAGATTAGAATGTATAAACAAATTATTGCTGTCGTATGAATTGTTTGTCGCCTGAAATTTGAATGCTTTTTTCTTTTATCGCACTATCAAATCCAAAGATTTTGCCTTGTTTTTGCTCTTGTAGTTTGTTATACATTATTTTTCTTTGATTGTCATTTAGTATATTGTATATTGCGACTATGAAGTTTCTTTCTGCTATTGTTCGTTTTTGTAAAAGTATTTTATCTTGATTAAATTCTTCACTATCTTTTTTTAAAGTGGAATCTGAAAATTTTTTCATTATTTTTTCATTATTTTTTTTGACTTTTATATGCCAATCTTTTAAAAATAGATGGTGGGATTTTATTGTATTCTTTATTAGTTGTTCTTGATTGCTACTTAAATCAAGTTCGCTTAATTCGCTATATATTCGCTCTAAAAATCCATTGAAACTATTCGCACTTAAAAACATAAAAAAACTAAAAAATATTAAAATAAATTTCATTTTACTGCCTTATTTTAAATAGTGTTATATTTTTAGATTCCTAAACTTAATGATTTTATTATAAGCATAAATATAAATTAAAATAAATGTTAAAATCAACGCCACCAGTATGATAATATTATTAAAAAAGAAGATAGGCAAAAATATAAAAGGAATATTTAGAATCCAAATAAATATGGAAGTTTTGTAATTGCTTTTTATTAATCTTTTATAAATTAGCATATGGAAATGCACAGCGTCTGGCTGCATTGTGGAAGTGCCTCGAATAATTTTTTTGCGATATATTGAAAAGAGTACTTCAAATATAGGATAAATCATTATGCAAAGCCCATACCAAGCAGAGATTTCATAATTTCTTTGAGTTAGCATAATTAATAAAAAGGCTAACATAAATCCAAGTAAATATGCCCCCCCATCTCCTAAAAATATTTTACCAAAAGGAAAGTTTAGTAGCATAAAGCCACATACTGCACTACAAAGCGTTATGCTTAAATAAAATACGCTAAAATCACCTAATTTATAGCTAACAATCGCAATGCTAATTAAAATCATAATGCTAACCCCACTTGCTAACCCATTAAAACCATCTATAATATTTATTGCATTAATTACGCCAACAATGCAAAATATGCTAAATACTGCACCTAGATAAAATGGTAGGCTAAAGCCAATATTTGTAATTACGCTGTTAAAAATTATCACAGAGCTAATTGCCCCTAGCATTTGCAATAATAGTCTCATTTTTGGAGTGAGTGAATTATTAAAATCCTCCAAGATTCCACTTAAAAAAACAAAAATTATAGGAATGATTAATAAAATGTATCCAAATGCAATAGGATTACTATTACCTCCACCAAATGCACTCTCGCCACCTTTTAGCAAAATTGCTATAATAAAGCTAATAAATATGCTTATTCCACCAGCTCTAGGAATATTTCCAAAGTGCATTTTTTGTGGCTTATTTATATTGTCTTTATCAAGGAAGATTCCAAGTTTGGTTGAATATTTAGTGATAAATAGATTGATAGCAAACGAAATAGACATTATTAGCATAAAAATTTCTATAAAAATTATTATTTCATTAATTTTCATTTTACTTTCCTGATAATTATTTTATTAAAGACATAGGGGATTTTTCCCACAAATATGCGCTCTTTAGAATTAAATCTATATCATTATGCATAGCTTTCCAAGATGTGAGGTTTAAAATTTTAGTATTATTAGATACAAGATTTGCTGGGTCACCCTCTCTCCTCTTTGCAATTTCTACTTTAAAATCAACTTTGCTAATTTCTTTTAGCCTACTTATTATTTCCTTTACGCTATATCCATTGTTATAGCCGACATTAAAAACCTCACTTCTTTTTTCACCCTCTAAAAATTCTAGCGCTCTTAAATGAGCCATTGCCAAATCATCAATATGAATATAATCCCTAATACAAGTGCCATCTTTGGTCTCATAGTCATCGCCAAAAATCTGCATACCATCTCGTTTGCCAACAGCACATTCACAAGCTATTTTGATTAAATGTGTAGCATTTTTATTTCTCTGTCCCAAACCTCTATTTTTTTGATAGTCATTATCATTCAATGCCCCTGCTACATTGAAATATCTTAATGCAATATAATTAAAATTTTGGTTGGCAGAAGCTGTATCTCTTAAAATCATCTCACTCATCATTTTTGAAGCACCATAGGGATTGATAGGCAAAAGCGGGGAATCTTCGCTAATGGGATTATTTTCTGGCTCACCATAAACCGCTGCAGTAGAGCTAAAAATAAAATTTTTTATTTCAAATTTAGTGCAGAGTTTTATTAAATCTAGTGTATTTTTAGTATTGTTAGAATAATATAAAAGCGGATTGCTAACAGATTCGCTTACCACAATACTAGCTGCAAAATGCACGATAGCGTAAATTTCACTCTCCATAAATACATTTTCTAAAGATTTAGAATCGCTCAAATCAATCTTAATAAAAGAGATTCTATCCTTAAAAGTGGATTGCAAAAAATCAATATTTTCTACAAACCCACTACTTAAATTATCAATCACTATGATATCATAGTCTGTGTGTTTTAGAAAGCTGTATGCCGTGTGAGAGCCTATATATCCGCAAGCTCCTGTAAATAAAATATTTTTCAAAAAGGTTACCTTTGGTTAAAAATTTGGCAATTATACAATAAGTTTCATTATATTTTAAAGCCCAAAGTTTAATAATTAGCACTATAAGATTTTTTAAGAATTTAAGGTGGGAATTATGGAAAATATCTTTGATAGAAAGTCTCTTAGTATGACAATTTTAATGACTCCGGAGTTATCCAATTTTAGTGGAGTGGTCCATGGGGGGCATATAATGCGAATGCTAGACCAAGTTGCCTATGCTTGTGCTACGCGTTACTGCGGTGTAGATGTCGTTACCGTTTATGTCGATGATATTAGTTTTAAAAATCCTATTCCAATAGGGAATCTAGTAACATTTCTTGCGAAAATAAATTATACAGGCAAAACTTCCGTGGAAGTTGGGATTAAGGTTATAAGTGAAGACATAAAAAATAGGACAGCTACGCATACAAATAGTTGCTATTTTACTATGGTTGCACTTGATCCAGATGGAGTGCCACTAGAGATTGATAAATTTATCCCAGAGACTGAAGAAGAAAAGAGACGCTATAATGCTGCAATAGAGCGGAAGAAAAGCAGAAGCACAAAGAAATAGTTTTTTTATTAAATTTAGTAGCTTTGATTTTGTGATTAATTTAGATTCTAAAATTAAATGTAGATTCTAACTAAAGCTACTAAAATAGGCATAGTTTGGGGTGTATATAATTTTTAGGATTGAGTAATTTTATGATAGGCGCAGTTTTAAACTTCAAAAAATTAAAATAATTCTTAAAAAATATAAACTCCATTCCTAGCCTTGAAAAAGACTAGGAGAATAGTGAAAAAATGCTTTTAAGATTTATTAAAGATAAAAAACTTAGTTTTTAATTTTCAAAGATAGAAACTTTTAAAGAGAATCTATCTTGAAAAGAGATTATATATAATCTCTTTTATCAAAATGATTCTTAAGGGATACTAACTTAAATCTCTTATTTCTTAAATTTTATCAACTTTATATTTTCAACTTCAAAATTTTAAATAAATTTTAAAATTATCTTTGATTAGAATGTCTGCAATCTTTAAAAATCTAAAATTCAAATGCTATATTTGCGTTAGCAGTCGTGATTTCTGCGACTTTTTCTATCGATAAATTTAGAGAATCTGCCAAATGTGAAGCGATAAGTGGGATAAATTCTGGCGTATTTCGCTTTCCTCTATGAGGTGTTGGGGCGAGATATGGCGAATCTGTTTCTAAAATGATGGAATCTAGTGGTAGCTTTTTAACACCTTGCTTTAAAATATTTGCATTTTTAAAGCTAATAACGCCACCTATTCCAAAATAAATCTTGCATTTTAAGCAATCTATTAGGGAGGTATCACCTCCAAAACAATGAAAAATCACTGCCTTTAGGCTATTTTCATATTCTTTGAGGATCTCCACAACATTAGCATTAGATTCCCTTGTGTGAATGATAATTGGCTTATTGAAATCTAGTGCTAGCTCTATTTGGCTCTCAAAGACACTCTTTTGCAAAGCTACTCGGGAATCTTTGTTTTGTTCATCTAAATAGTGATAATCAAGCCCTACTTCTCCAACTGCAACGCATTTTTTATCCTCTAAATGTTTTTTTAATTTAATTTTAGATTCTTTACTAAATTGCTCTGCTTCATTTGGGTGGATTCCGCTTGCAAAATATATCATATCAAATTTAGTGCTTAAATCTCTAGCTTTTGTTAAATCATTAATATCTGCGCCTGGAATGATTATTTTACTTATTCCCAAAGTTTTGCTATTTTGCAGAATCTGTTCTAAATCTTCATTATAATCTCTACTATCTAAATGACAATGCGTATCAATATACAAAATAAGCTCCTAATTTTTAGTAAAATAATAGCCAAATTTTTTTGTAAGGCAAAGATTATGTTTAGTGGATTGGTTAAGGTGCTTGGCGAGGTGGTAGATTTAAAAGATGATATTATTACAATTAAAAGTGTTCTTTCTCCAAAAATTGGTGCAAGTATTGCTGTGAATGGAATATGTCTTACTGCAATGGATTTTAAAAATGATAAATTTAGTGCAGCTTTAAGTAAGGAGAGTAGAGATAATATTGCATTAGAAAATCTCTGTGGCAAGGTGCATTTAGAGGAAGCTTTGGCGTTTGGAGATAGATTTGATGGGCATATCGTGCAAGGGCATATCGATAGCATAGGAGTTATTGAGGATATTAGACAGAATCAAAACGGCTTTGATTTTTATATCAAATATGATAAAAATATCAAAAATTTGCTTATTCCAAAGGGAAGTATTTGCATTGATGGCATTAGTTTGACCATAAATGAAGTGCTAGATTCTATTTTTAGATTGACTATTATTCCACATACCTACAATAACACATTGTTTCATCAATATAAACCTAAAAGGCGGGTAAATATCGAAACTGATATTATCGCACGAAGCCTATTTCACTTTATTTCAAATAAAAGGCAAGGTGAAAATGGTTGGAGAGAAATAGATTCCATTTTGGCTAGTTATTAAATGAAAAATAAAGAGATTAGCAAAGCTGTGGCTTTAGCATATGGTGGTGAAATACAAACTCCAAAAGTAGTAGCTAGTGGCAAAGACAAAATGGCACTTTTATTGGTGCAGAGGGCAAAGGAATTCAATGTGCCTATTTTTCAAAATAAAGAATTGGTAGATTTATTAATCAATCTTGAAATTGATGAGGAAATAGGCGAAGATTCGTATTTGGCGGTTGCAAGAATATTAATATGGCTAAATGAAAATGAGCTAAAAACACAATTAAGCAAGTGATTTTCTAAAATTTTATTAGTTTTGTTGTGTGAGAATTTATTATATTGTAGCTAGATTTTTGCTAAATAATTCTATCTAAATTGCTTTGTAGAGGCTCTCAAAGTTTTAATATGTTTATGAAGCCTTGTAGTTTTTTGGAAAATAAATTTAAATTCAAAACTAAAATCATATAAAAGTTTCAAAAATATTTAATTATTAGTATTTTTATAATAATTTTATGATAATATTTCTCTTCAAAATGAGAATAGATTTTATTATTAAAACAATTATTTTTAGTAATTTTAAATATTTGTAAAATAGAATCTAGTTTAAAAAAGTTTAAATCTTTGGAAAATTTATCGCAAAATGGCTAAAAAAGGATTAATAAAATGGAATTTTTAAAAGAATATATAGACATTATTATTTTTACCATACTTGGATTTATGAGTTTTATAGTAATTTGGTTAAGTGTAGAGCGACTTATATTTTATAAACGATTAAAATTAAGTGATTTTAAAGATTTGAATGATTTTGAAGAGGCAATCACAAAGAATCTAACCACACTTTATATAATCTATTCAAATGCGCCATATATCGGGCTACTTGGAACTGTTGTTGGGATAATGATTACATTTTATGATATGGGAATTAGCGGAGAAATGAATGTTAAAGATATTATGGTGGGACTTTCTTTGGCACTTAAAGCTACAGCTCTTGGGCTTGTGGTCGCTATTCCTACACTCATCATCTATAACGCATTTTTGCGAAAAGTAGATATTTTAATCAATAGATTCAAGGCTAGAGTATGAAGCTTCCTAGAAAAGATGGCTTAAATATTATCCCATTTATAGACATTATGCTAGTTTTACTTGCAATTGTTTTAAGCACAGCGACTTTTATCTCACAAGGACAGATTAAAATTAATATTCCAAAGTCCAGTTCTGCTAGCAAGATTGATAATGAAAAAAAAGTGCAAATACTGCTAGATAGCGCGAATAAATATTATTTTGAAAATAAAGAAACAAGCTTAGAAACTTTAAAAAATGAAATAAATAAAATTGATAGCGACACACTAATAGAGCTTTCAAGCGATAGTGAGGCTACATTTCAGGCATTTGTGGAGGTGCTTGATATTTTAAAGGAAAAAAATCATGAGAAATTTCAAATTCAAGCAAAAATCAAAAATTAAGCTCTCACCAATTCAAATCGGCTTTATAGCTTCATTTTTGTTGCATTCTACGCTCTTTGCAACGCTATTTGTTAGCACTACAAATAAGAATACTCCAAACTCATCGCAGTCTAAATCAATTAGTATTGGTTTGCATAATATTCAAGGAAATGTGGCGCAATCTACTCCCATTTCGATGGCTACAACCTCGTCAAAAGAGCAAATTAAAAATCTACAAGAGCAAAAAGCAATTAAACAAAAACCAAAAAAAGAAATAAAAGAGCAAATTAAGCAAAAGATTTTGCAAGAAAACGCGCAGAAAGCAGAATCTAAAGAAATAGAATCTAGTAACACAACTTTAGAAAATACCCAAAATATCAATGAAGATTCCACTGATTTGGCGCAAAATGCTGAATCTAGTGATATGGAAACTAATGCAGAATCTTTGGCTCAAAGTGCAAATCAAAGTGAAAATATCGAGATTCTAGGCAATGATAATGCGCTTTATCAAACAATCCTAGATATTATAGGAAAATATCAAGTTATGCCTAAGATGGCTTTAAAGAGAGGGCTTTTTGGCGATGTGATGGTTGAATTTGTATTTAAAAAAGATGGCAGTATTGAGAATGTTAGAGTGATTAAAGATAGTCATAAAATACTAAATAAAGACGCAATAAACACAATCTACAAGTCTTATAAAGACTATCCAAAGCCAAATAAAAATGTTTTAATTAAGGTTAATATTAAATATAATTTGTTGCGTTAAACTCTCATAAAGCTAGAGGATTTTAGTAATTTTTAGAATCTAGCTTAAAATATGTGGAATCTAAAGACTTAGAATTTTTCTAGTTTCAAGCTATGTTATTTATTCCAGATTCTGCTTTAAATTGTATATTATTCATATAAATCATAAATATAAAAAAGATTCTTATAAAAATATGCTAAAGAGCGGTTTTTAGCCTAAAAATAATTTTTTGTTTTATGATAAGCAAGATTTAGCTTTAGAAAATTTTTAAAAATCTATTTTAGATTCTAAAATTTAGTTTAGTATAGAGGCTAAAAATTAAATTTATTAAGATTTTGCTAACCCTTACTCAAAGGAATTTGACTAGCTTATGAAAGTAGTTTTAGCCCGATACTTGAGAGTAAAATGAGTGTGATTAAAATAATTTTTAAAGCACCTTTACTCTCTTTAAAAAAGATAATTCCTATCATCACGCCACCTCCAGCTCCGATGCCAGTCCATATCGCATATGCCACACCCATAGCAATGCCTTTCATCGCAAGAGATAATAAAAAGAGGCTGCAAATAAAAAGCAGGGCAATGGCAAGAAGATAGATTTTTTTCGAAGTTAGGGCAAATTGTTTCATTGCAATCACGCCACAAATCTCCATACAACCAGCCAAAACCAAATATATCCAGCTCAAATTTACTCCTTATTATTTTTTGTATTTCTATTCTTAATTGAAAGTTAGAATCTGTATTTAATGCACCAGCTTAAAAAAAGCTTTTAAAAAAATATTAAGATTCTAACTTTTCACATTTTAGAATTTAACTACTAATGGATTTGAAATCTAAATGGTTTAAAAAGTTAAATTCCACATACTTTAGCCGTTATTCTTTATAAATTAAAAAGATTTTAAAGTTCGTAATTTTATCTATCTTATTTTTAAACTTTAGATTTTATTTAGATCCTAGTTTTTATCTAGTTCTAATATTTTATCTATTCCTAAATCCTGCGTGACTTCAGCTACAACTATTAGCTCTTCTTTTTCTTTAGATGTCAGTTTCAACCCAATCACACTAGCAAGAAGCAAAGCGATAAGAGAGATTTTTACTAGTGAAAAAGGCTCATTAAATACTACTATCTCACTTATCACCACACCCGCTGTGCCAATTCCTACAAACACGGCATATGCCACACTAACCTCAATTTTTTTACAAGCAATAATCATTGCGATAAATGAAAAGCTAATGCCAAGTGCCGTTAGTGCATAAAAAAATGGACTATTTGCATATTTTAACCCACTTACCCAAAAGCACTCAACGATCCCACCACACAGCACTAAAACCCACGCAAGATTTGTGCTTAAGGTTGGTTTTCGCATTTTTCTCCTTTTATTTTAATTTATAAAATTTATAGTTTATAGGTTCTGGCTATAAATTTTTAAGTTTATTGCCATTTTTACAAATTATGTAATCTATATAGATTCTAAAAAATCCAAAAATTTGCAAAATAAAGCATGTTCTATCAAGAATTAGTTTTAAAAGCAATGTGGTTAATACAAATGCGTTTTTCGTGCAACTTATGAGACTTTTAGACAATTTGCTTAATTTGTTTTTCTAAATCTTCTTTAGAAATTTCTTTATTATTAAATTTTATTACAAGTAGATTTTCACTTTTATTTACATAGCTTTCAATTACCCCACTTATTGCATTGATTTGTTTTACATTAATGTTAGAATTTAGCTTTATATATAAATTTTCTGTAAATTTTGGATTTTCTAAAAATAATAACAAGATAAACCATAACACCATAACTACGGCAATTATCACAGATACATCTAAAAAATATGCTTTTTTTAACAAGATTCCTCCTATCACTCCACCAAAAAACGAGCCAATATAACCAAATGTAGTGAAGATTCCAAGTGAGAGACTTTTTTCTTGCATTTTTGGGTATTTTGAAGCCAGATTTTGAAGTATCGGCTCATGCATACAAAATGCACAGAAAAACATCACTACACCAATAGAATACAAAATTAGCATTTGCTTAGAATCCCCAAAACCTATTAGCAAATAAGCGATAGCAAAAAGTGCGATTGCAAAGAGCAGGACACCTTTTGGACGTTTGAATTTTTCTGCGATTATCATACTAGGTGCCAAAGCAATAATGCCAAACAAAGCAGATATAGCAAAAACTTTCCAAATTTCATTCTTGTCTAGCCCCAAATGATGCACTAAAATGATAGGAATAATGCTAAAAGCGAAAGTCATAAGGAACTTTTGAAGTAAAACACTAATATTTAATAGCATAATATTTTTATTTTTTAAAACCTTAATGTAGTTTTTTTTATCCCTATTTATCGTGTATTCTAAATGTGGAGCTTTTGGAACTAACACATATAGTGGGATAATTGTTAGGAGCGAGAGAATTGCAGTTAATAAAAATAGCTTATCTAGTCCAAATCTAATGCCAAAACTAGGACCAATAAGCATAGCCAAAATGAAGCTAATAAAAATGCTAATCCCCATAAAAGCCATAGCGGAGCCTCTTTTTTCTTCTTTGATTAAATCTGTAATTTTAGCACTAACTACGCTACCAATCGCCCCAGCTCCTTGCACAATTCTCCCTAGGATTACCATCTCTATGCTATTTGCAAAAGCACAAATTAGTGAGCCGATAGCAAAGATAACCAGCCCTAGTGCGATGATATTTCGTTTAGAATATTTATCGCCTAGCACCCCAAATGGAATCTGAAAAATGATTTGACTGATTGCATAAGAGCTTATTGCAAAGCCAATAAGAGCAGTATTAGTTGTCCCAAGGCTTAAAGCATAGAGCCCAAGAGTTGGCATAACTACAAATAATCCAAAGAATCTAAATCCAGCAATAAGTGAGAGAGAGCCTATAATCTTAAACATAATTTACCTTTTAAATAATTTGAAGTGATAATGATTTAATAATTTATTTTGTAAAAAATTTGCATAATTCTACAAAATTTTTGACTAAAAAGGCAGAAAATGGAGATTATTTTATTTAGTTCAAACAAACACAAGGCAAATGAAATAGAAAATATTTTTAGCAATTATAAAATTAGGCTATATACTGATTTTATAGAACCCTTTGACGTCTTTGAAAATGGAAATAATTTTAAAGAAAATGCACTTTTAAAAGTTGAATCTCTAAAAAATGAGCTAGATTCTAATATGTTAAAAAATTATATTCTAATGGCTGAAGATAGTGGAATTTGCATTGAAAAACTAGATAATAAGCCTGGAATCTATTCTGCTAGATATGCAAAAATAAAAGATTTTAGCGATAAAGAGTCGATCCTGATATTAGAAGATTGCAAAGATAGCGAGAACTTGCAAAGAGTAATTAGTGAGCTAGAATCTAAAAATTTAAAATCATCTCCCGCTATTTTTATCTCTTGCGTAGCGGTCTATAAAAATGATAGATTTTTAAGCACACACGGGTTTTTAAGCGGAGAGGTAGTAACAAAAATTAGTGGAGAAAATGGCTTTGGCTATGATCCTATTTTTATTCCAAAAGGTTTTGAAAAGACGCTAGCAAGCCTATCACAAAAGCAAAAAGATTCAATCTCACATAGATTTAGAGCCCTAGAATTAATGAGACTCCTTTTAAAATAATGCCTTTTATCAAAGAAAAATTTTATTTAAAAGAAAGTATAAAGGCTATCTTATTTCTACAAAATACACTAAATATTGATTTAAAAACTGCTCAAAAAATGATTGATAAAAGAAGAGTTGAGCTTAATAATGAGATTTTTTCAAATAAGGCTGGTAAGTTAGAGGGTGAAGTTAGCATATCTAGGTTTGTCCCGCAGGATTTGGGGCTTAAGCCGCTCTTTCAAACAAAGGATTTTGCTATTTTTGATAAACCTCCAAAACTTCTAACTCACCCAAAAGGCAGATTTCAACATATAAGTTTGCTTGATAGTGTGAGATTTGAGCTAGGAAATAGTGCAAATATAGTAAATCGTCTTGATAGCGAGACTAGCGGGATTGTACTTGCCTCTAAGCATAAGCAAAGTGAAATAAAGCTAAAAACTATGTTTGAAAACAAAGAGATTCAAAAGGAATATCTAGCCTATGTGTTTGGAAAAATTAAAGACTGCAAAATAGAATCCAAAATAAAAGAGCAAGATAAAAGGAAGGATTTAGGAATTCGCTCAAAAATCTCTACAAATGGTAAGTATTCAATAACCACAATAAAACTAATTTTTTACGATAGCAAGAAAAATATTTCTTTAATAAAAGCCATTCCACTTACAGGACGCACACATCAAATACGGCTTCATCTATCTCATATTGGACATAGTATCCTAGGTGAATGTCTCTATGGAATAGATGATAATTTAGCAAGAGATTTTTTGGATGGCAAGATTAAGGAAGATGAGAGAGAAAAGCTTTTTGGAGCTAGCAGGTTAATGTTGCATTCAAATAGACTTATTTTTAACTACAATGAAACTAAATTTAACATAGTTTCTAAAGCTAAATTAAATATATGAATCTAATTTTCTAAATAGCTAAATTCATAGTAGGCACGCATCAATTAGATTTTATTAAATTTTTAATATTAGTTAAAAATCTAAAATTAGATTCCAACAATTTAATATTTAAATAAAACATTTTTTAAAAATTCTAGCCAAAATAATTATTAATATTGCAATATTTTTGTTTATTTAAAGTTTTAGCTTTAAGATTTACAATGGCTTAAATATCAGGTTGGCATAGCTTATTTTATTAATTCGTAACAAATTAATACAGCAATACTATCAAAGTTTTATATAATTTAATTGCATCTAAGTATATTCTAAAAATTTAAATTCCAAAAATCAATATTATCCTTTAAATAAGGAAATAAAAAATCTAATTTTTACCAATTTTATGGAAAAATATTGACTAAACTATTTATTTTATTATAGAATTGCAGCTTTAAATTTTAAAAACCAATCAAATTTTTAAAGAAATTTTGATTAGCGTTCTATTTAGAGGATAAAAAGATATGGAAAAAATGCGACTTAAACTAAAGGCTTATGACCACAGAGTGCTAGATAGGTCAGTTTCATCTATCGTTGAGACTGCAAAGAGAACGGGTTCAGAGATTATAGGTCCTATCCCATTACCTACTAGAAAGAGAAAATATACGCTTCTTAGGTCTCCTCATATTAATAAGGATTCAAGAGAGCAGTTTGAAATGAGGATTCATAGTAGGATAATAGACATTATGTCTGCAACTCCAGAGACGGTTGATAGCCTAATGGGGCTTGATTTGGCACCTGAAGTGGAAGTGGAAGTTACATTTATAAACTAAGGAAAAAATAATGGAATTTGTAGTAGAAAAAATCGGTATGAGTAGGACGATTAGCACAAGTAGTGTGGCTGTAACATTGCTTAAAATCGTTGATACTAAAGTATGTGAATTGCTAGATAATGGCAAGGCTATTGTTGCATACAAACAAGGAAAATTTGTAAATAAGCCTATTTTAGGACAGCAAAAGAAATATAATATCACCAAAGAATTTAATAAGTTTTCTACATTACTTGTAAATAATAAAGAAGCTGGGAATCTTGATTTAAGCGTTTTAGAAAATGCAAAAGAGGTAAAAGTTTCTCTAAAGACTAAGGGTAGAGGCTTTAGCGGTGTAATTAAAAGATGGAATTTTCAAGGTGGTCCAGCTGCACATGGTTCTAGATTCCACAGAGCACCAGGTTCTATCGGTAATAGAGAGTGGCCAGGTCGTGTTCAAAAAGGTAAAAAGATGTCTGGGCATTATGGTAATGAATTGGTAACTACAAGAAATGATATCCTTTCTTTTGATAAAGATAATTCAATTCTAGTTTTAAAAGGTTCAGTGCCAGGTTATAATGGTGCATATGGACGAATAAAGGTTGTGAAATGAGTAAGGCAATAGTATTAGATAAAGCATTAAAACAGGTGTCAGATATTGAGCTTCCAAATAAGTATGCAGAAATTAAAGAGCATAATTTATATCTATATGTAAAATCCTATTTAGCTTCTCTTAGAAGTAATACTGCAAAGGCTAAAAATAGGGGCGAAGTTAGCGGTGGAGGCAAAAAGCCTTGGAGTCAAAAAGGTGGTGGAAGGGCAAGAGCAGGAAGTATAACTTCGCCTGTGTTTGTAGGTGGTGGTGTGGCTCACGGACCACAAAATAATAGAAATTATAATTTAAAAATTAATAAAAAGCAAAAGAGATTAGCCCTAGAATACGCACTAGAGCAAAAAGCATCTTTAAATAAACTTTATATTGTAGATTCTATAAATATAGAAAGTGGTAAGACAAAAGAGGCTCATGCTATGTTTAAGAATCTAAATGAGCGAAGTACTCTTTTTGTAACAAAATCAAATACAGATAGCACTTTTTTAGCATTTAGGAATTTAAAACATTGTTATTTAATTGATATTGATGAGATTAATGCTTATTTGGTTGCTACTTTTAGGTCTGTAGTAATAGAAAAAGAAGCATTTGAAGAGCTTATTAAAGGTGGTAAATAATGGCAGACATAACTGATATAAAATCTATAATGTATACAGAAAAATCTATTAGTCAGCAAGAAAGTGGAATTATAGTTATACAAACATCTCCAAAAGTAACTAAAAATCAATTAAAAAGAATCTTTAGTGATTATTTTGGATTTCTTCCACTTAGGATCAATTCTCTTAATCAACAGGGTAAAACTAAGAGATTTAGAGGAATAAATGGAAATAGAAATAATTTTAAGAAATTCTATGTAAAAGTGCCAGAAGGTGCAAAAATAGAATCTCTAAAAGTGTAAGGGGAAAGTATGGCTATTAAAACTTATAAACCAACTACGCCAAGTAGGCGTTTTATGACAGGATTGAGTTCTAAGGATATTACAGCTAAAGCAAGTGTAAAGTCTCTTTTAGTTAGACTGAAAGTAAGTGCAGGTAGAAATAATAATGGGCGCATTACTTCTCGCCATAAAGAAGGTGGGGCTAAAAAGCTTTATAGAATTATTGATTTTAAACGCAACAAATTAAATATCGAAGGCGTTGTAAAGGCAATAGAATATGATCCATTTAGAAATTGTAGGATCGCTTTAATAAACTATATAGATGGTGAAAAGAGATATATTTTACAACCAAGTGGATTAAAAGTAGGTGATAAGATTCTATCTGCTGATGAGGGAATAGATGTAAAAGTGGGTTATTCTATGAAGCTAAAGGCTATCCCTGTAGGAACAATTATTCATAATATTGAGCTTCACCCTAAAGCGGGCGGACAATTAGTTAGAAGTGCAGGAGCAAGTGCTCAACTAATGGGACGAGAAGGCAAATATGCGATCATTAAAATGCCAAGCGGAGAGATGAGATATATATTAGAAGAATGCAGAGCTACAATAGGAAGTGTAGGAAATGAAGATTATATGAATATATCTTTAGGAAAAGCAGGTAGAGCTAGACATTTAGGAATTCGCCCACAAACGAGAGGTTCAGCTATGAATCCAATTGACCACCCACATGGTGGAGGTGAAGGTAAAACAGGCTCTAGTGGACATCCTGTATCACCATGGGGAATACCAGCTAAAGGTTATAAAACTAGACGTAAAAAAGCTAGTGATAGATTAATTATATCAAGAAAGAAAAAATAAGGATAGATAATGGCAAGGTCAATTAAAAAAGGTCCTTTTACTGATGATTATTTGGTTAAAAAGGTAAATAAAGCAAAAGATAGCAAAGATAATAAGCCTATAAAGACATGGTCAAGAAGAAGCACAATTATACCAGAAATGATAGGCTTAACATTTAATGTACATAATGGCAGAGCTTTTGTACCAGTTTATATAACTGAAAGTCATGTTGGCTATAAGCTAGGTGAATTTGTTGCTACAAGGACATTTAAGGGTCATAAAGGCACAGTCCAAAAGAAAATAGGTAAATAAGGGTTTAAGATATGAGTAAAGCATTATTAAGATACATTAGGCTTTCTCCTACGAAAGCGAGGCTTATTGCAAGAGAGATTCAAGGAATGAATGCAGAATTAGCACTAGCTACTTTGGAATTTACACCAAATAAGGCTGCAAAAGTTATTTATAAAGTTATCGCTTCGGCTATTGCAAATGGAAGCTATGATGCAGAGAACGTTTTTGTTAAATCTTGTAGAGTTGATGCAGGACCAGTCTTAAGAAGAATGACACCAAAGGCTAGAGGTAGAGGTGCTCCTATACGAAAGCCTACTTCACATATTTTTGTAGAAATTGAAGAAAATAAAACTACAAAAAAATCTTCAAAAAATAAGGATAAGTAATGGGTCAGAAAGTAAATCCGATAGGTCTTAGATTAGGAATTAATAAAAATTGGACATCAAGATGGTTTCCATCACAAAAGGTTACTGCTTTTAATGTAGGTGAAGACTATAAGATTCGAAAATTTATCAAAAAAGAGCTTTATTATGCTGGAATTAGTGAGACTATAATTGAGCGAACTACAAAAAAGATTAAAATAACAGTTGTGGCAGCTCGTCCTGGTCTTATTATAGGCAAAAAAGGTGCTGATATTGAGAAAATTAAAGAATCTTTAAAGAAATTAGTACAAAAAGATATAGCAGTCAATATTAAAGAGGTAAAACGACCTCAATCAAATGCACAATTAGCTGCAGAAAATGTTGCTATGCAATTAGAGCGAAGAGTGGCATTTAGAAGAGCTATGAAAAAAGTTATGCAAACTGCAATGAAAGCTGGTGCAAAAGGTATTAAAGTAAAGGTTTCTGGTAGACTTGCTGGAGCAGAAATGGCAAGGACAGAGTGGTATATGGAGGGTAGAGTGCCTCTCCATACATTAAGAGCAAAGATTGACTATGGCTTTGCTGAGGCGATTACTACTTTTGGAATCATTGGAGTTAAGGTTTGGATATTTAAGGGTGAGGTATTGCAAAAAGGCATACAAGCTGATAAAAAAGATACTGAAAATAGAGCTGAAACTAAAGGCACTAAAAAAAGAGGGAGGCAATAAATTATGTTAATGCCAAAGAAAACTAAATATAGAAAGCAAATGAAAGGTAGAAACAGAGGCAAGGCTGCTAGAGGTAATGCCCTTTCTTTTGGAAATATTGCGATTAAAGCAGTGGAATCTGGAAGAATAGATTCAAGACAAATTGAGGCTGCTAGGATTGCTATGACTAGGCATACTAAAAGAATGGGTAAGATTTGGATCCGAGTTTTCCCAGATAAACCAATCACTGCAAAACCATTAGAAACAAGAATGGGTAAAGGTAAAGGTGCGGTTGATAAATGGGTTATGAATATAAAGCCTGGAAGAATTATTTATGAAATGGTTGGTGTTGAGGAATCTTTGGCTAGAGAAGCATTAGCTCTAGGTCAAAGTAAGCTCCCATTTAAAACAAAAATTATAACAAGTGAGAGTGAAGATGAAATCTACTGATATGATAAAATTTAGTAACATCAAAGATAAAGATATAAAAGAGTTACAGACAATGTTGAAAGACAAGAAGTTGGAGCTTTTTGAGCTAAAACTCCAGTTAAAAACTATGCAGCTTACAGATTATAGTAAGATTTCTGCTGTTAGAAAAGAAATAGCAAGAATTAATACAGCAATATCCGCTAAAAGAGGTTAAAAATGAGTGAGCAACAAAAGTTTAAGAGAATTATTCAGGGCAAGGTTGTTAAAAAAAGTGGCAATAAAAGTATTAGTATTTTAGTTGAGCGAAAAGTTGTTCATCCAAAATATAGAAAGATTGTTAAAAGATTTAAAAAATATATTATTCATGATGAAAATAACTCTTGCAAAATTGGTGATGTAATAGAAGCGATAGAGTGTAAACCTATATCAAAAAATAAATCTTTTACATTGAATAAGACAATAAGCACAGGAGTTGAGTGATGATACAGAGTTTTACAAGAATGAATGTAGCGGATAATAGCGGTGCAAAAGAATTAATGTGTATCAAGATTCTAGGTGGTAGTCATAGAAGATATGCAAGTGTTGGTGATGTGGTTGTAGCATCTGTGAAAAAAGCTATACCAAATGGTAAAGTAAAGAAAGGTGATGTTGTAAAAGCAGTAATTGTTAGAACAAAAAAAGAGATTCACAGAGAGAATGGTTCATCAGTTCGCTTTGATGATAATGCTGCTGTTGTGCTAGATGCAAAAAAAGAACCTATTGGCACTAGAATCTTTGGACCAGTTGGTAGAGAAGTTAGATATGCCAACTTTATGAAAATAGTTTCACTTGCCCCGGAGGTTTTATAAAATGATTAAATTGAAGATTAAAAAAGATGATATAGTAAAAATCATTACAGGTGATGATAAAGGTAAAGAGGGCAAAGTATTGAAAGTATTGCCAAAGGAATCTAAAGTTATTATTGAGGGTTGTAATGTGGTTAAAAAGGCAATTAAGCCTACAGATGACAATCCAAAGGGTGGGTTTGTTAATAAAGAAAAGCCAATCCATATCTCAAATGTTAAAAAGATATAAAGGAAGGAAGCAATGTATCAATTAAGAGAGCTTTATGCAAATGAAGTTAAAGATAAGTTATCAAAGGAATTTGATATTAAGAATCCTATGCTTATTCCTAGATTAGAAAAAATAGTAATAAGTGTTGGGGCTGGTGAATATGCTAAAGAAGCAAAGATTATGCAAAATATTGCAGATACTATTTCACTACTTGCTGGACAAAAGGCTATTATCACTCATGCTAAAAAGTCAGTAGCAGGTTTTAAAATGAGAGAGGGAATGCCTATGGGTGTTAAAGTAACTCTTCGTGGCAAAAGAATGTATAACTTTTTAGAAAAGCTAATTGTAATTTCGCTTCCACGAGTAAAAGATTTTAGAGGTATCCCAAGAAACGGCTTTGATGGAAATGGAAATTATAACTTTGGACTAAAAGAGCAACTAGTATTTCCAGAAGTTGTTTATGATGATATTATGGTAACACATGGTATGAACATTACAATAGTTACATCTACAAACAATGATAAAGAAGCATTCAAGTTATTAGAATTTCTTGGTATGCCTTTTGCGAAAGGAAGATAAATGGCAAAAAAATCAATGATTGCAAAAAATGCACGAAAAGCAAAATTTAGCTCAAGGTCTTATAATAGATGTCAAGTTTGTGGTCGCCCACATTCTGTTTATAGAGACTTTAAATTATGTAGAGTTTGTTTAAGAAAAATGGGTAGCGAAGGCTTGATACCTGGTCTTAGAAAATCTAGTTGGTAAGGGAGAAATATATATGGTAAATGATATTATTGCAGATTCTATTACTAGAATACGAAATGCTTCTATGAGACGATTAGAATATACTACTTTATATTATGCAAAAATTGTTGTCTCGATATTAGAGGTTTTTAAGGCAAAAGGGTTTATTAAAGATTTTAGAATTAATTCAAAAGATAATAAGCAGGATATTACCGTTATTCTTGGCTATGATGAGAGAGGAAATTCTTTAATAAGCGAAGTAAAAAGGATTAGTAAGCCTGGGCGAAGAGTTTATAAAGCTAGAAATGAGCTTAAAAGATTCAAAAATGGCTATGGAACGATAGTAGTAAGCACTTCTAAAGGTGTGATTTCAAATGAAGAAGCCTATAAAAATAATGTAGGTGGCGAAGCATTATGCAGTATATGGTAGGAGTTTATTATGTCAAGAATTGGTAAGCAAGCAATTAATATCCCAAAAGGTTTGGATGTCTCTGTTCAAGGCACAAAAATAGTATTTAAAAATACTAAGATTCAAAGAGAGCTTGAGACTTATGATAGGGTTGAAATTTTGCTAAAAGATGGCACATTATCTTTTGGATTAAAAAATGAAGATGATTTAAGGTCAAAAGCATTTTGGGGAACTTATCGGGCATTAGCAAATAATATAATAATAGGGCTAACTTCAGGTTTTACAAAACAGCTTGAAATTAATGGGGTTGGTTATAAAGCTAATGTTAAAGGTAAAGTTTTAGAGCTATCTTTGGGATATTCTCACCCTATAAATTATGATATTCCAGATGGAATCGAAATAACTTTAGATAAAAACATTATTACTATTAAAGGTGTAGATAAACAGCAAATAGGACAGATAGCATCTGAGATACGAGCATTTAGAGCACCTGAACCATACAAAGGTAAAGGTATTAAATATGTCGATGAAGTTATTATGCGTAAAGCTGGAAAAACTGCAAAAAAATAATAAGGTAGGTAAAAATGTTAGATAATACTTTAAAATTAAAAAAGAAACTTATCTTAAAGCGAAAGGCAAGAATAAGAGGTAAAATTTATGGTGATAGCACTAGACCTAGAGTTAGTGTTTTTCGCTCAAATAAATATTTCTATGCACAAGCTATTGATGATACAAAAGGTTTTACTTTAGCTAATGTAGATGGTAAAAAACTTGGTTTATCAAACAATAAAGAAGATGTTAAAAAAATAGCCACTACTTTTGCAAAAAGTTTAAAAGATGCTGGAATCTCAAAAGTAGTATTTGATAGGAATGGGTATTTGTATCATGGGGTAGTTGCTAGTTTTGCAGATTCATTAAGAGAAAATGGCATAGTTTTATAAAGGTTGGTAATTTATGGAAATTAATAGAGAAGAATTTAAAGAAGTTGTAGTAAATATAGGCAGAGTAACTAAAGTTGTAAAGGGTGGTAGAAGATTCCGCTTTAATGCACTTGTTGTTGTTGGAAATAAAAATGGGCTTGTGGGATTTGGATTAGGTAAGGCTAAAGAAGTTCCAGATGCCATTAAAAAAGCAATTGATGATGCTTTTAAAAATATTATTCAAGTCAATATCAAAGGCACGACTATAGCACACGATATTGAATATAAATATAATTCAAGTAGAATCTTACTTCGTCCAGCTAGTGAGGGAACAGGAGTCATTGCAGGTGGAAGCGCAAGACCTGTTATAGAGCTAGCCGGAATTAGAGATATTCTTACAAAGTCGCTTGGTTCAAGCAATCCTTACAATGTAGTTAGGGCTACAATAGATGCTTTAAGTAAAATCAAAGCCTAAATATTCAAACAAAGGAATCCATATGTTAGAGATAATTAAGCCAGCTAAAAATAGCACTAAATCAATTAAAAGAGTAGGAAGAGGACAAGGTAGTGGTATGGGTAAAACTTCTACTCGTGGTGGTAAAGGACAAACTGCAAGAACTGGTTATAGTCAAAAAATAGGATTTGAAGGTGGACAACAACCATTACAAAGAAGACTTCCAAAAGTAGGATTTAAAAGTAGAGTAGTAAAACCTTTTATAATTAATGCTGATAAAAACACGAAGTTATCAACTTTAAATGAAATTACAAAAGAAAACATTAGAAGTATTTATAAATATCCACTTAATACAGCTAAAATTAAAATTATAGGTAAAAGTGCAAAAGAACTAAAATCTAAAATTAAAGATATTGATGTAAGTGTTAGCGGAAGCAAGAAAT
>CAMWQM010000004.1 GCA_947176375.1 uncultured Helicobacteraceae bacterium | reverse complement strand
GCTAATATAGATTCTATATTCTTTGGTAAGAATATAGCATATACTTGGGGAGAGAAGTATATAATAGAATCTGCGTTATTGTCTTTAGATAGATTGCTTGCAATATTTATAGAATCTTTTGTTAAATCTTTAAAAATAATGCTTCTATTGCTATCTATGCACGCTATTTTATTTGGATATTGCGATGCGGTATTGATTAAATATTCAATAACATTTATATGCAAACTTTTATCCTATATTTTTTTAAAATTATAGCAATTTATTGCAGACTTTAATTGATTATTTTCCCATTATGCTTAATCCGCCATCAAGGATAATATTTTGCCCTGTAATCCATCTTGAATCTTCTTTGCATAAAAATTCTACTAAATTAGCTACATCTTCTACATTACCCTCTCCTAAGGGATAATTTTGCTTTATTTTTTCTATAAAATCATCATTATATAAGAATTCTGTCTTTTTAGTTTTAATTCCAGCAAGAGAAATAGAATTTACTCTAACTTTTGGAGATAACTCCACTGCTAAATTTCTAGTTAGAGAATCTAAACTAGCTTTAGAAGAGCTATAAATACTCATAGCTTTGTATCCAAGCTTAGCACTAATGCTTGAAATAAAGATAATATTTTTTAAATAATTTTTATTATTTTTACTAGTTAAATATTTTATTATATAGCAAGCACTAAAAAAATTTATATCAAACATTTCTTTTGATAATTTGTAATCAAATTGCTTAATGCTAAAGAAGCTAACTGCCCCAGCACAATGAATAAAACTCTCAATCCCCCCCCCCTATTTCATTTAGAGATTGTATATCTTGTATATTACTTAAATCTAGTGTTAGGATTTTATTATTCTTATTATTTAATGTATCAAAAAGATTTTCTAGCTCTTTTTTATTTCTTCCACATAATATTAGATTTTTATCCCTAAATTTATTTGCTATTTGCTTTCCTATATCAGAAGTTGCGCCTGTTAGAAGTATAAAATTACTCATAATGCAACCTTTTTTTCATATATATAAGTTTTATCTAAAAAGTCTCTAGGATATGGGTGTTTTAACATAAAATCAATATTATTCTCTATTGCATTTTTAATAATATTAAAACTTTGCTTTTCATTTACTATCTCAATTTGTGAATCTCCAATATTTATTCTTTCTATCGCATTAAATTTATCTAACTCTTTGCTCATTGTATCATCATCAAAAGCTAGAACATTTGCATATCTAACAGGCAGAATAAAAGTCTCAAAAGTTTTATTATCCTTATTTATTATGTTTCCAGAAAATTCTTTATCATATCTATAAGGGACTTTCAAATAATCCTCTATATAATGTGAATATGTGAAGCAATTATGAACTCTATTACCAAAGAATAAAAATTTTACATTCTCTTTATTATGTAATTTATCAAAAATGGAATCTTTCCCACAAGATTTATTGCCAATATTAAATAAATCTTTATCTTTTGCAATTAAACTACAAGACATTAATGGGTCTTTTGTCCTCATTGAGAAATCTAGTTTTCTAAAATATTCATTTAAGATTCCCATTTTTGATTTTGAAGATTCTAAATCAAAATCCTCTTTATTACAAAAGCTAAAAGTAAATACTGGAAATATTAGATTTGCAATTTTAAGCTCTAAAAAAATATCAGCTAAATGTTTTAGAAGTTCATTTTTCTTTAAAAGTGGATTCCCAAAGTTTATTTGAGAATGAATGAATAAATAATCACTATGATTAGCTTTTAAATACTGCAATGCTTCAAAAATCTCTTTTTTACTAATGTAATTATTATTTTTATCAATAAATAAATTTATATCTTTCATAGACTAAAACCACCATCTAGTGTTATTGTAGCACCTGTAATCCATCTTGAATCTTCCTTGCACAAGAATTCTACTAAATTCGCTACATCTTTAGTTTCTCCCTCTCCTAGTGGGTAGGATTTTAGAATCTCTTGTTTTTGCTCATCATTGAAGATATTTTTTGTCATATTTGTATTAAAGATTCCACCACAAGCAATAGTATTTACTCTAACTTTTGGGGCTAATTCTAATGCTAGAGATTTTGCATAAGATTCTAATCCTCCCTTAGTAGAAGCATAAAAAGAATTGCCCCTTTGTGCTTTATGGCTAAAAACGCTAGAAATAAAAATAATATTTTTTAGGCTTGTTTTGCAATTTTTAAGTAAAAATTTTATTATTTCCATACTAGAGTATAAATTTACATTAGCACATTCAATCATCTCTTTATAGCTAAAACTTTTTGCATATCCTATCATACTTACTCCAGCACAATGGATAAAAGTTTCTATATTTTTAGTTTCTAAATTATTTAATGCTTGTGATATAGAAGCAATATCTCTTAAATCACAATGGCAAAATTTATTAGAATCTAACGAATTTCTATTTCTTCCTATAAATATAATATTATTTATCTTATTTATAGTTGCTGCAATTTCTTTGCCAATGCCAGAGCTTCCGCCACTTAATAAAATATAATTTTTCATTTAGCTTTTGATTTTACTAAATCTATTAAATCTTTGATTGTTTTTAAATTTTGCAATTCATTTGTATAAACATTAATACCATATTCTTTATCTAAAAATGATAATATTGAGATAATAGACAAACTATCCCAATCATCAAAATCCTCTAATTTATCATCATCATTTATAGTTTCTACATCTAATACATCTTTTAACTTATCATATAATTTTGTCATTTTCCTCTCCTTAAATAATTTAAATTTTTATTTGTATAAGTTTGAATATAATCATAATTTAATACCACATATTTATAATCTTATATCTCAATTATATTCATATAATCTATACTTTCTACATTCATAATGATTCCAGAAAGTGTAAGCCCTACTCCAAATCCACCAAAACATATTTTTTGGCTTTTATGTTTCAAAATATTTTGTAAATTAAAACATAAATTTAGAGGTATTGTTATACCACTACCATTTCCAAAGTTTTCAACTATATTATTTGGCATTTTAGAATACGGGATTTGCAATTTATCTGCTAATTTTTGTAGCATAAATTTATTTGGTTGATGAAAGATATAATAATCTATATCTTCTTTATTGTTATTAGAAATTTTAAGCAATGAATCAATCATAGATGGAACATATTCTTGAACAAAACTAAAAACTGAAGCACCTTGCATTACTAAATTATCAAGACTTCTTATATTTCCATCTTGAGATTCTACTTCTTTTCTTGTATCTTCACTACTTGGAAGTTTGAAGCCACCAGCAGGAATGTTGATAGCTAATGCATCTTTACCAAAAGTTTTATTATAACAATAAATATTATTTTCTACATTTGATTTGCTAACTATAGTTATACTGCCACCATCTCCAACTAAAGGATAGCTATTTCTGTCTTTTTTATTAACTTTCTTGCTTAAAATATCAGAGTTTGCTATGGCTATTTTATTAATATTTGAATTCTCAAGCATAAAAAAACTTTGAAATAATCCTTGGACAAACCCTGCACATCCTTGATTTAAATCAAAACATAAAATATCATTTTTTAAACCAGCTTTATCTTGGATTATTGTAGAAGTTTGTGGCACAAAATAATCAGGTGATTGTGTGATATAAATTAATACATCTATATCATCTTTATCTACAATATTATTTTCAAATAATATTTTAAATCCTTCTATTATAAAATCGGAGGCTAATTGATTTTCTAATGCTATATTATGTGCATCATATCCCATTAATTCTTTTAATGCTAGAGATTTTTTTAATGGAAAATTATAATTTTTAACTTCATCAGTAAAATATTTTTTGTTTTTTGGCAGTATTGTTAAGATACTTTCTATCTTTTTATTTTTAAATTCAAAATTCACTATAAACTTTCCTCTATAAGTTTTACCATACTATCTAGCGTATTAAAATTAGATGATACTATTTTATTACCATCAATAGAGATGTTAAATTCTTTATCAATTGCAGATACAAGTGTGATAATATCAAAAGAATCCAAGATCCCATCTTCTATAAATGCTATAGATTCTGTATCTAGTGATAAATCTATATCTGGTCTTAAGTCTTGTATAATTTTTACTAATCTTTCTTTTGTATCCATAAAATACTCCTAATTAAAACTAAAAATTTCATTATCTCCAATGACTTCGGCTGGATTCCCAAATGCTATTTTATTACTTTTTAATCTCTTAAAAATTACACTACCAGCAGATATTTTGCAATTATCTCCTACAACTGCTTTTGGAAATATACTTACCCTAGGGGCTAGATAGTTTCCATTTCCAATTTTTGAAAATCCAGCAAATCCAGAATATGAACCTATTATATTAAAATCTCCTATCACACAATCATGCCCTATTGCACAAGATACATTAATAAGATTACAATTACCTATCACAGCATTATATGCAATGATACAAAATGGTGTTATAATATTAGCTTCGCCAATATTATCTGTATTTGTTATAAATGCTTTTGGTGATATTAGATTATACATTTTAACATTTTTTTCCTTTAAGTATTTATAAATATTATATCTAGCTTTTGGATCTCCAATAGCTATTACGCAGTAATCATTTTCTTTAAAATTGTAATCATTATAATGTCCTAAAAAATAATGTTCCAATTTATATTTATGCAAGTCATTTGATGATGATAAAAAACCCTTAAATTTTAAAGTTTTATCAATACCCATACAATCTAATAAATATTGATAACATTCACTAGCAAATCCACCAGCCCCTATAAAAATGATATTTTTCATTTATGCAGCTTTTTTAGTAGTGGAATGTTTTTTGATGATTAAAGATGAATTTATAGTATTTTTACTAAAACTATTTAAAAATCTAGTTCTACCCCCCCCCCATAGTCGATAGTAACTCTTTTTCTTTTTGTAAAACACTATTTTGTCAATTTGTTTATATGCCCTAGCAGGATTTCCAAAATAGTAATTCCAAGATTTTAATCTTTTACTCCCAACTAAGCTCATAGGACCAAGACAAGCACCTATTTCAAAATAACCTCCTGGTAAAACCAACGAATGACTACCAATATAGCAATGTTTTGTTAAAATTACAGGTTTTTCTATAACACCCCTAAATGAATCTGGCACACAAGGACCGCCCAAATATCCACCAGTTAAATCATCTGTCGTAGCAAAAATCTTTGAATAACTACTCATTGAACAAAAATTACCCAACTCTACACCGATACTTCCTGCTGTGATTCCAGAAAATGTAGCTAAATGAACGAAATTCCCAAGTGTTATTTTCCCACTTAAAATAACAAAATCATCAATTCTTACATTACTCCCTATACTCATTTGAGAAGCTCCATAGATTCTAGCAAATTTAGATATAAGGACATTTTTTCCAATGGATATAAATCCAAGCTTTTGCAATTCTCTATCACTATAATGGCTCTGATTTCTTTGTGATTGCATTAAATTATTTATATTATTCATAATGAAACCTTGTAAATTTATACTACATTTAATTGTTGATTTTTAAGTAGTTTTGATATATGATGGGAATATTTTAAAGTATGTGAGTGTTTGTAAATATTAGATTGTATAAATAATTGTATAAATAAAAACAGACTAGCTTTTACCCCCCCCCATAGCTCAAATTTTGATAAGAACTCTTTTTCTAGTTTTAATAATTTTTTTGAGCGATTTTTAACCTTAAAAGCAGGGATTCCAGTATATATGCTAAAAGATTCTGTATTATTTTTAAGCAAACTCATAGCTCCTAGCACACTACCAACTTCACACACTACACCGGGCAGTATTATAGCATTCGCACAAATTGAAGTATGCTCTTTTAATAAAACCTTAGCATTAGTTACATTACTAAAATCACTACTAACCATAGGGCTTATCAAAAACTCTCCACTAAAATCATCACTTGAGGCAAAAATCATAGCTTTTGGAGAAAGGGTGCAAAAATTTTCTATCACAATTCCTGTATCTTTAGAGACTTTATTTCCACCATATAAAGCACAAAATGTTCCTATGTGGATAAAAGAGCCAATTTTAATATTACCACTTAAGATGCAAAAATCATCTATCCTGATATTATCTCCAAGTCTCATCAAATGTGCATTGTATAAACTTGCTTTTTTAGAAATTTTAATATTGCTAGGTTTTTTTGGTAGGGTAATACCCATATCTACTAGCTCTTTTATGCTAAAAAACATAATTAAATATTTCCATTTTTAAGTCTCTTTTTGGTCATATTATATTAAGTAAATCATTATTGACTATTACAAAAGCTTTCAATTTAAGTTTTAAACACCTTAAACAAAAGCAAATATTTAGAATTATTTTTTAAGAAAAATTTAAGTATCTTTATATCACTATAAAAACTAAATTTATTCTAAATATAATTTCAAAAACTAGGCAAAATTATAACAGAAAATATTCCAATAAGCTAAAAATTATTAGGCTTATTTTTGAATATTTTCTATATAATATTTTATTTAAGTTTTATAAAATCAATAGGCAATTATTTTTTATCTTTTTTGCCTTCGCTTTTATCTTTTTTATTATCTTTAATTTTTTTATCATTTTTATCCTCTTTTTTGGAGAAGAAAGAGGCTTGAGAATATTGTGTTACGATAGTTGGGTCTGCAAGTAGGCAAACTTTAGCATTATCCTTGCCATCATAATCTACTTTTGAGAGCAAATCTCTTGCGATATTTATCTTAGCCCTTTTTTTATCAGTAGAATTGACTAGAATCCAAGGGGAATCTGCTGTATGTGTGCGTGAAAACATTTTTTGAAATGCCTCTGTATATTCGTCCCAAAGATTTAGCGATTTACTATCTATTGGGCTTAATTTCCACATTCTCAGTGGGTCAGTTTTTCTTCTCTCTATTCGTCTTTTTTGTTCATTTTTTGAAACATTAAGAAAATACTTAAATACAATTAAACCACTCGATATAAGCATTTGCTCTAGATTCGAAACCTGTATAATAAATTCTCTATATTCATCTTGTGTGCAGAATCCCATAACTCGTTCAACCCCAGCACGATTATACCAACTTCTATCAAAAAGCACGATTTCACCCGGTCTAGGTAATTTTTTAATATATCTTAAAAAATACCAGTCTTTCTTTTCAGAATCTGTTGGTTTTTGAAGTGCCACGGTTCTAAAACCTCTAGGATTTAACCTATTTGTAAGAGCTTTGATTGTGCCTCCTTTTCCTGCCCCATCTCGTCCTTCCATAATGATTAACATTCTTTTGTCATTATCAATCACCCATTTTTGAAGCTTTAGAAGCTCTATTTCTAGCTTATACATTTCTTCTTCATAGAATTTCTGTTTAAAAATTAATCCTCTTTTAGAATTCTTATAAACTTCATTTATATCCTTGCTATCCTCTGGTCTGATCACTATTTGTTTTGACATTTTATACCTCCATTTTATATAAGTCCCTATGATAGCAGAATTTAAGGTAAAATATTATAAACATTGTATAAATTTATATAAAATAAAGGAAAAAATACTATGGTTAGTGATAAGGAATTTGAGGATTTTGTCGCCCAGTCTTTTGATTTTGCTAGGAATAATGATAAGGAATCTTTAGAAATAATGATAAATGCAGGATTGAATGTAAATCTAGCAAATAATAAAGGTGATACTTTGCTAATGCTTGCAGCGTATAATAATAGTTTAGATGTGGCTAAAATGCTACTTCAAAAAGGTGCAGAGGTGGATAAGAAAAATGATAAAAATCACACTCCACTTGCTGGTGTCTGTTTTAAGGGATATTATGAAATGGCAGAGTTGCTATTATCTTATGGTGCGAATCCAAATGGGATAGATAATGGAGTTGGGCTTACGCCGATAAATTGTGCGATAATGTTTCAGAGAAAAGAAATTTTAGATTTACTTTTAAAACATAGCAATAACAAGCTAGGATTCTTCCAAAAACTAGGAATGTGGATTCTAAAACTAAAGAAAAATAATAAAACAACATAATTTTAGTTTAAAAATTTTTTAATATTACAATTTTTAGTGGTAGGTGGAAATGTGAGCCAAAAAGCTAAAAATATAGATTACTTATAATATTATTAGATATTTATCATAAAATGCAAAATCATATTTTTAACCAATTTTAGATTCTAGATATGTTAAAAATTATTTTTAATATATCTATAGATGATTTTTAACTCCAAATATTAAAATTATCTAATTAAATTATTAAAATTATCTTTTTAAGCTATATCTTTAAGTTATAATTATATTTTCAAACTAAAATCGTGGAGAATATCAAGTGGGTATGCTAGAACAGGAATTTATTAAAGCTATTATGGAGAATAAACTAGGAAGTGCGAAGTATCTAATAGAAAATGGGACAAATATAGATGTAACCGATAGTGATGGTTGCACTGCATTGATGTGGGCTTGTAAAGATGGAGATTCTAATATAGTGAAGTTTTTGCTAGATAATGATGCAAGTATCAATCTAGCTTCTAATAATGGCTATACTGCCTTGATGTTCGCAGCACAAAGTGGCAATAAAGAAGTGGTAGATATGTTACTTGATTTAAATGCTGATATAAATCAAAAAGATAATGAAGGGTGGAATGCCCTTATGAGTGCTGCTAGTGAAGGGCATATTGATATAGTTAAGCTTTTGTTGAATAATGGAGCAGATGTAAATGCTAGGAGAAATGACAAAACTACTGCTCTAATGCTTGCTAGCTCGTTTAATCACCTTGAAATTGTTAGATTCTTAGATAAAAGTGGAGCAGATATTAATGCTTCTGATGAAAATGGCTGGAATGCATTGATGTGGGCATCATCTTTTAGACATTTAAATATCGTTACATATCTTGTAACAAATGGTATTAATATCAATGCGACAAGGAATGACGGCTATACAGCGTTAATGAGTGCTTCATTTAAAGGACATTTGGAAATTGTAAAATATTTGGTTGAAAATGGAGCAGATGTAAATGCACATAAAAATGACGGCTATACAGCGTTAATGAGTGCTTCATTTAAAGGGCACTTGGAAATTGTAAAATATTTGGTTGAAAATGGAGCAGATGTAAATGCACATAAAAATGACGGCTATACAGCGTTAATGAGTGCTTCATTTAAAGGGCACTTGGAGGTAGTGCAGTTTTTACTAGATTCTGGAGCTAAGATTCGCTCTAGTATTAATAGTGCTTGGAATGCTTTTATTTGGGCTGCGGAAAAAGGGCATTTAAGCATTGTAAAATTATTACTTGAGTTTGGAGCAGATATTGATGATATAGATAATGATGGTTGTAGTGCATTAATGCTTGCAGCAGGGGAAGGGCATTTAGAGGTTGTTAAATATTTGGTGCAAAATGACGCATTTATTAATGCTAGAGATTATAATAATATAACGGTTTTAATGAGAGCAGTAAATAGTGGAAATATAAAACTTATAAGCTATTTAATAGAAAATGGAGCAGATGTTTTTGCACTAGATAGTATGGGTAATACTGCTTTTAATATAGCAAATTCTAATGGTTATCAAGAAATAGCACAATTTTTAAGGCGAGAAGGGCACAAACAAGAGGAGTTAAAAAGAAAACAAGCGCAAAGAGAACTTTTATTAAATTTATAAAGGATGGATAAATGATAAAAATAACAGAAAATTCACTTCGAGATGGACATCAATCTTTGCTTGCCACTAGACTTAGAACTGAAGATATGATTGAAGTGGCAAAGATTTTTGAACAAATTGGATTTTATAGCGTTGAGGTTTGGGGTGGAGCGACTTATGATACTTGTCTTAGGTATTTAAAAGAAGATCCATTTGAGCGACTTTTTATTTTTAAAAAAATTTTTAAGAAAACTCCACTTCAAATGCTTCTTCGTGGTCAAAATCTCGTAGGATATAGGCATTATGCTGATGATGTTGTAAAAGAGTTTATTAAGCTCTCTGCAAAAGGTGGGATTGACATTTTTAGAATCTTTGATGCGCTAAATGATATTAGAAATATCAAATTAGCAATAGAAGAAGTTAAAAAGCAAGGAAAATTCGTTCAAGGTGCTATAAGCTATACAACTTCACCTGTGCATACTATAAAAGGATTTGTAGAATATGCAAAGGAAATGGTAAAAATAGGGGCAGATAGTATTGTTATAAAAGATATGGCGGGGCTTATCGCGCCATTTAATGCTTATGATTTAGTAAAAGCATTAAAAGAAAATATAGATGTGCCAATAGTTTTTCATACCCATAGCACCGCAGGGTTTGGATTTGCATCACATTTAAAGGCTGTGGAAGCTGGGGTTGATATTTTAGATATGAGTAATTCTGCCCTTGCTAGCGGGACTTCACACCCTTGCACTCAATCTATGGTTGCCACACTCAAAGGGACAAAATGGGATACAAAGTTAGATATTGAGAAGATGGAGAAAGCTGCCGAGATTCTGCGCAAAGTGCGTAAAAAATATAAGAAATTTGAATCTTCTTATAGCCAAATTGATACGCGTGTGCTTGTAAATCAGATTCCTGGTGGTATGATTTCAAACCTTGCAAATCAGCTAAAAGAGCAAAATGCACTTGATAAAATGGACGAAGTATTAGAGGAGATTCCAAATGTTAGAGCAGATTTTGGCTATCCGCCACTTGTAACGCCAAGCTCGCAAATCGTAGGTACTCAAGCCGTGCTAAATGTGCTAACAGGTGAGCGATATAAATCCATTAGTAAGGAGGCTAAAAATCTAGCTAGAGGATTCTATGGAAAGAGTGCTACAAAAATTAGCAAAGAATTAGAAAAGAAGTTAATAGGCTTAAAAGAGGAATTTATAACAAAGCGTCCAGCAGATTTGCTAAAGCCAGAGTTGGAAAATGCCAAAAAGCAGAGCAAAGCTTTTGCCTTTAGCCCAACAGATGTGATTTCTTATGCTATGTTTGATAAAGTTGCAAAAGATTTTTTAGATGAGAGAAATGCAAATAATCTTAAACCAGAGAGTATTGAAGTGTTTGAAAATGTTAATGAAAGCCTTGAAAAAGAATTTAACATTACTATTGATGGAGAGCAATATTCGATAAAAATTGAAGGAAGTGGACATGCTAAAAATGGTGTAAAGCCATTTTTTATTAGGCTTGATGGTGAACTAAAAGAAGTCTATATAGAACAAGAGAGTGAAGAAGTGCTAAATAAAGCACCAAATAAGGTTGTGGGGCAAGTTATTGCATCAAAAGATGGGCATATAAGCTCAAATATGCCTGGCACTATTAGAAAGATAAATGTTAAGGTTGGAGATAGGATTAAAAAAGGTGATGTGGTGGCAATAGTCGAAGCTATGAAAATGGAAAATGAAGTGGTATCAAATGTAAGTGGCATTGTAAAAGATATTTATGTCGCTCTAGATTCTCAAGTTATAAATAATCAAGCACTTATGCTTGTCGAATAGACTAGCTAGTTTTTGTTTAATAGAGTTTTTGGAATCTATATAATTTTTTAGTTTTAAATTGTTTGGATACTACTTTTAAAAGGTTTATTTTTAATTTGAAAAATATTTTCTAAAATTTCTACAATAAATATTTTAAAACTTTAAAATTTAAATATATTTTATAAAAGTTTTTTGGCTATGTTTATAAAAGAAGGCAATAAATTTAAGGTTAAAATATTAGCTAGACTGCAGATTGGCATAGACTTTAAAAACTCTAAATTTAATCAAAAGAAGTTTATTAAAATTTATTAGCAATTAGCATCGCTTAAAGTGAGTGCAAATAATACATTAACCCCATTTTTTTGCAAAACCTCTCTTGCTTCTTTTAGGCTTTCGCCTGTGGTGATAATATCATCTAGTAAGACCACATTAATATTACTTTTACCGCTATAAATAAAACCCTTCTTATTTTGCTGTCTAAACTCTAGGCTTTTTCCTGCATAGTGAATATCATTACTTGCTTTTAATGTGCCATAAAGAGGCTTAAAAATATTACTAAACTGCTTTACAATCACGCCAGAATGCGAATAATAGCTCTCTACTTTGTCGTCAATCCCAATAGCATATACTTCGTTAAAATCTGCTATATTATTTTTAAAATATAAACTTGCCTTGAGTGCTAGAATCTTAAAGATTTTGCTACCAATTAGGCTATATTTGCTTTTTAATAAATATTCAATATTGTCATAATCAAAAAAGCTATAAACACTCAATCCATCAAGTAGTATCCGCTTTTTTGGGACTATTTTAATATCATTATTGCAAGATTTGCAAATAATTTTGAGGCTTAATTTTTTACATAAAAGGCATTTCAATTGTAATCCTAATCTAACAGATTCTACTTTTTATAAAAGCGAATCTATTTTTGAGGTTATAGTTTTTAGAATTTCAAATTTATCCAAACTGCAATCAATGCAAATATGCTCTACTTCAAGCATTTTAGTTGTATGTAGGATTCTATCTTGTATATTTAGTAGATACTCTATCCCATTTTTTTCAATATTGTCATTCTCTTTATTTGATAGCCGTTTTTTTAAAATAACTTCATTACTTTGTAAAATTATCACAAGATTTGGTGGTAAAGAAGCCTCTAAATTCATCTTTACTAATAATTCAAAATCCAAATCCTTTGCATAGGCAATCCCGCTAATTAAACTTCTATCTGAAATGATTAATTTATCTTTATTTGGGAGTAGTATCTCTTGTGTATGGTTTGCTCTATCTGCTAGGAATAAAAAGGCTTGTGTGGTATTTGATAGATTTAAATGCAAAGCTAAATCTCTAATTTTATTCCCAAAAACACTATCGCTAGGCTCTTTTGTAAAAATAGCATTTTTATAAATATTTCTTAGTAAATCTATTTGTGTGCTTTTGCCTGTCGTGTCGATACCTTCTAGCGCTATATACATTTATTTATCCTGTAATTTATATATATTTTTTTCTTGTAAGAATTTTATAACAGCACTTGGCACCAAATGTGAAATCTCGCCATTATGCTTTAAAATACTTCTAACAACACTTGAGCTAATGAAAGCATTTTTTAATGAAGGCATTAGATATATAGTTTCTAACTCACTATTTAATGATGAGTTTGTATAGCCTAGTTGAAGCTCGTATTCAAAATCACTCACAGCCCTAAGCCCACGAATTAGAATTTTAGAATCCTGTTCTTTTGCGAAAGTTGCAAGTAGATTTGAAAAAGGCATAACCTCAACATTATCCATTCCTTTTGTGCTTAGTTTTATCATACTCACTCTATCTTCTATGCTAAACATAGGGTTTTTATCGCTTGAGTGTGCTACTGCAACGATTAGGGACTGAAATATTTTAGAGCTTCTTTTAATGATATCTAAATGTCCATTTGTAATAGGGTCAAATGTGCCAGGATAAATTACTACTTTTGCCATTTTCTCTCCTTAAAAATTAAGATTCTAAAAGTTTTAATTTTTGGCTATCCTAAACTTTCAAATTTTGCAAACTATGAGGTAATTATTAATTTAGAAAATTAAAAATATAAACCAAATAATCTATTTGTATTCCATATTTTTAGCAAACATAAAAGTTTTAAAATCAAATGTTAAAATAAATAAAATTTAAAAATCCAAAAAGTAGAATATTAAAAATTTAATTAAGATTCTATAATTTTTAGATGCTATTTCCATCGTTTATAGAGTGAGTTTTTAATATTAAGCAAGTCAAGCCATTTTCCAAATAAAAAATGCTCCATTTCCTCCAAATTAGAGGCTTTTGAGTAATAGCCTAAAATCGGTGGAGAGATAATTACTCCTAATTTAGATAGATTTAGCATATTTTCTAGCATAATGGAATTTAGTGGCATTTCTCTAGGAGAGAGGATTAACTTTTTTTGCTCTTTTAGACAGACAAAGGCACTTCTTGTAAGCAGGGTGTCGCTAATTCCACAATTTATCTTTGCTAAAGTATTGCTGCTACAAGGGGCAACTATCATTGCATCAACCCCAAATGAACCTGATGCGATAGGTGCATCTAGCGCCATATCATCAAAAATTGTAATTTTATCTTTATATTTTAAAATGATATTTATGCTTTCTCTTAAATTTTTGTTTAAATTATTTGGCATAAAGTTAGTTCGAATAGATTTTATCGAGCAAGATTCTAGCGACTGCATAGTTTCTAAATCGCAAGATTGTGATAGAGTTTGCGTAAAATCTAAATTTTGAAAGTCAATACCATCCTCTGCATTCAAAACCATTTTAGCACCATTGCTAACCACTACAAATACTTTTAACTTTCCATTTAGAAATACTTTTAACTCTAATATTTTTGCTAAAAATTTTATTCCTAATCCTGCTCCGCTTGCCCCAGAGATTCCCAATACTAATTTCATTATTTTTTCCTATTTTTATTATTTTAATTTGGCATTTTTAATCTAGCACTTTTATCACTTAAAATTTCTACAATAATATCTTTATTGCTTTGAATATTCTGAGCTCTTATAATTTGATTGATATATCCGCTTTCTAGGGCTTTTGCATTAAATGAAATATCAATATTATCAATCTTATAATTAACTTCTATTATATCACCTTTATTGACGATGATTTTTGGCGTAATTTTAGAATCCACAATAACACTACCAGAGCTAATAAAAGATTTAGCAGAATATTCATTTAAAATATTTTTATTTGCAGGAAGCTGCATATTTTTAGCAAGCTGAATTTGAGAAATTGTCGTATTATTAGAATTTAGCACTGTCCCGCTTTTAATATTTTCTGTTGCACTTAAGGCATCTATAATCGCATTGATACTAAATTTAAAAAATACTTTTTGCCTTTTTTGATTATGCACTAAATGCACTTCAAAATTTCCGCTATCTTTTCTTAAGTCTCTATTATCAAAAATGATTTTATCAACTCTAAATTTATCTAGATTTGCATCTAGGGTAGGCACTACTTCAATATAATTTATTTTAATATTATAAGCTTTGTAATATTCTAAAAATTTATTTTCTACAAAATTTTTAATCTCTTTTATTAACGCAGGATTTAGGGAAGTTTTTAGTTCTTGTGAATTTGTGGCATTTTCTTGCACTTCATCTGCAAAACCAAAAGCAATAATAAAAAATAAAATGAGTATTTTCATATTTTAGAATCCTTTTATTAGTGTTATTTGTGATATTTGCATTATTTTATCCTCCTTTTTAAATCCGCTCGACAAAAGATGATAAAATATTTTTCACATTGCCACCAAAATTGATTTTTAGCTTTGTATTATTTCCGCTACCAGATATTTCCATAATCCGCCCAGCACCAAATAGTTTATGCATTACCAAATCATTTGTTTTAAAGGAATCTGCTTTAGATCTGTTGTCATTAGAATCTAATTTTGTGTTTTTATAGATTCGATTGTTGTTTTTTTGTAAAACCCCAGATTCAGCTAAGAATCTCGATTTTCTTAATAATTCTCTTTTTCCTTTATGGAATCTCGATTTTACAAATGAAAGTATTAGCTCACTTTTTGCCCTTGTAATTGCTACATAGCCTAATCTTCTTTCTTCTTCCAAATCCGTGCTTTCTCTAAGAATTGGGAAAAATCCATCCTCTAATCCTATCACAAATAAATGTTCAAATTCCAATCCTTTGCTGCTATGCACACTCATACAAGACACTGCATTATTTATATTAGCATCGCTATCACTACTTAGTGAAATATCATTTAAAAAATCTTCCAAACTAAAAGTAGGATTCTGCTCTATATAATCCCTAAAAGAACCATAAAATTCATCTATATTTGCCTCTCTATCAATCTCATCTTGAATATTTTCAAATGTATCTAAAATTTTAATTCTATCTTTGAAATATTCTAAAAACTCTATCGGTGAGATTTCTAGCCTATCTTTTAAATCATTTAGAGTATCAAAAATTCCCACTATGCTATTAATATGTTTTGCTTGAAGCGGAATCTCATCTTTAAAATTACTAATAGCTCCATAGATTGAAACTCCTTTGCTTCTTGCAAAAGATTCTAGCTTTTCTTGTGTAACCTTTCCTATACCTCGTTTTGGGCGATTAATAATCCTTAAGAAAGAAAAATCATCATCGAAATTTATCACAAGCCTAAAGTAGCTTAAAATATCTTTTATCTCTGCTCTCTCATAGAATCTAACTGCACCAATTAGCTTATATGGAATTCCTTCTTTATTTAATCTTTCTTCAATGCTTCTACTTAAAGAATTTAGCCTAAATAAAATTGCTATATTTTCTGCTCCTACACCATTTTGAAGTAGTTTTTTAATCTTCCAGATAATATTTTTAGCCTCATCTTTTTCATCGCTAGATTCTAAAACTTCTACTTTTTTTCCATCACCAACTACACTTTTTAGCTTTTTGCCAAGTCTTTTTGTATTAAAACTTATCAAATTGTTTGCAGCATTTAGAATCTCATTTGTGGAGCGATAATTTTTTTCTAGTTTGATAATTTTTGCATCATTAAAATTTCTAGCAAAATCTAGTATATTTTTTATATCTGCCCCACGGAATCCATAAATGCTTTGGTCATCATCGCCAACCACGCAAATATTATTATGGCAAAGACAGAGCTTTTTTAGAAGCTTATATTGAAGAAGATTTGTATCTTGATATTCATCAACCATAATGTAATTATATTTTTGGCTAGTTTTTTTACAAAGACTCTCATTTTTATCCAAAACCTCATAGCTTAAAAGCAATAAGTCATCAAAATCAAGCATATTTTTTTCTAATAAATATTCATTATAAAGCTTATAGATTCTAGCCACTTCTCTATAAAAGCTATTTTCTACACTCTGCATTGCAACATCTGGTGAGATAAGAAGATTCTTCATATTTGAAATTTCGCTATTTAGCACATTAGTTTGAATATTAGAATTAAACAGCTTTAAGACCCTCTTTTTGTCATCATTATCTAGCAAAACAAAATTCGGCTTTCGCCCCAAACTATCAATATGAAATTTTAAAAACAAAAGCCCAAATCTATGAAAAGTGCAAAGCAAAGGCGGAGCAATATTAGCGTTGCTAATTAAATTTAATGCTCTATTTCTCATCTCAGAGGCTGCTTTATTTGTAAAAGTTAGTGTTAAAGTCGAGCTAGGGTCAATACCTACGCAATCTATCAAATAAGCAAGTCTTGTGGTTAGTGTCTTTGTCTTTCCACTTCCAGCTCCAGCAAGAATGAGTAATGCTCCATCTAGGTGTAGAACCGCTTCTTTTTGCTCATCGTTTAAGTCTGCTAAAATATCATTCATAATCTTTTAAAATCTCACTAGTATCTATTTCAAAATCAAAATAGCTTGATTTAAAACCATCATTTGTCATTTGCATAAATTGTAGCCTTGCTAGTTCTAAATTCCCCATTGTTTGGTGAAGTAATCCAAGTGCATATCTTGCCTCTAAGTTTGAGCTAGTTTCCATTCTTGAGAGCTGGATTAATGCTACTGCATTGTCATAGTGCCCAGCTCCAATGGCAGCTACTGCAGCAAGAAAATAATTATCCGAAGTGTTAATCTTATAATCATCAATTAGAGTATTGTAATAAACAAAAGATTTTTCAAACTCAAGTAAATAAATGCTATTTAGGGCTAATGCCTGCAAGATTCCAACTATTTCATCATTTGCACTTAATAATTTGTCAGTTAGAATCTTATCTACATAATTATTCGCACCAACTAAAAATGCCATATAAATATAAATTTCTCTAGCAAGTGATGGTCCTGTATAAACTAAATCAAGATTCTTTAAATCATTTTTAAAAAAGTCAAATAAATTAAGTGAAAAAGTCTTAATATCTTCATTGTAATAATTTACAATATGCGATAGAATAAGCGCAACCATATCGTTATTTGACATATTTACTAAATCATTAAATGCAGCCCTAATTACTTCTTTATCTCTATAATTTATTGAGTATAATGCATGTAAAGCACTCATCATAGGTGTAATGATATTTTTATTATTTTTTATTTGTTCAAACCACAACATATCATCAACCACATTACCATTTACAAAACCAAATAATGAGCGATAGAATCCCTCTTGTGTGGTGTTCTCAAATTCAATATTTTCAAAATTATTTGTAATTTCATTTAAGATCCGCTCGCTATCGGCGTTACTTAGCTTTGCACAAATAAAAGCAAAGATTCCGCTTAAAATATCGTTGTCATCTAAGTGATAGGCTTTTAGAAAATGCTTTCTTGCATTTTCAAAATCATTGCTTTGAGCATAGAGTAAGCCAAGATTATATTGTAAAACTTGATGATTAGGATAGGCTAGGGTAGCTTGTTTGATAATTTCTAGGGCATTATTTACATTATATCTTAACAGCTCTTTTAGTCCTTGCGTGATATTTTCATTAATACGAGAAAGCATAACGCTACGAAGTAGGACATTATTTGCCTCTTCAATATTATTCATTTTTAATTCTAGTCCACCCTCACGTATTATAGAGATTGTATCATTAATGTTAAACACTCTAAATGGCGCAAAATAAAATAAAATTTTATAATATATAGTGTTATTTTGTCCTTGTGTGCGATTCCAAAAGGTTTTTTGAAATAAATTAATATCAAATAAAGAATCTTTCAGCTTTATTTTTATGGGATAAATGTTGTTTAAATCATTCATATCATTTTTTTCTAAAAGATTCGTATAGATTTTTGAGGCTTGAGTGTAATTTGCTCTTTTTAGCTCTATTAATCCTAGTGCCATTTGTGCTTCTATATTATCTCTGCTGGTATCTCTTAGATAAGAATCTATGCTTTTATAAGCCATATCATATTCGCCCATTCTTGCATATAAAAGCCCAATGGTATATTGATTTGCATTATCTTGTCTATTTAGTAGTGTTGAAAGTGCGTTATAATCGTCATTAAAGGCGATATACATTCTTGTTAATAGTTGATTATTTTCACTAGCATAAAAAGTTGAATTTGGGTTTTTAAGTGATGAGAAAGTATTAAAATAATTGTTTGAATAGTAGTTAATTAGTGAATAAAGATAGGAATAAAGAGGCTTATTATACCACTCTATCATAGTTCCTTTAGCAAGATTTACATAATAATCATAATATTTGGCATTGCCTAAATTATATGAAGCTACCGCAGCGTCAATCGCAGCTGCTGATATGTTTTCACCAGAATTTATTGTGCTAGTAAAAATATCAATAGAATCTTTATAATCTTTATTATTTAACTTTGCTACGCCTAGATTAAAGCTTGCAAAACTTTGAGAAAAAATAGAAATATTATTATAAATGTCAAGTGCCTCGGCTATTTGCCCGTTATTATAAAGTAAGCTTGCTTTTTCTATAAGATTTTGTAATTCTTGTTTATCTGTTTGATAAATATTTGTTGAACTCACATTAGCTGACGGAGTTATAGTTGGCTTTGGCTGGTATATTGCATTGAGTGGTTCTTCTTTATTTGATATAACAATTAGAATTATTAAAACTATTAGTAAAATAACTGCCCCTGCGATACTAGGATAGAGAATCTTCTTATTTTTAAATATTGTTTTGATAAATTCTAGTTTCTTTAAAATCGGGCTAAATTTTTCACTTAAGGTGCTAATCTTACTTTTAAGATTATTTGGGATGTTTTTAAGTTTTAATAAAATTCCCTTTAGGATATTTTTTTTATTCTTTTCGTCAAGATAGATTATATTTTTATCATCGTTTTGATTTATATCTGGCATATTTTTATCTCATATATTTTCTTAAAATTTCTGGTATAAAAATATCTCCATTTTCAAGCTGATAGTTTTCCATTATTGCAATTAATGTTCTCCCCACAGCTAAAGATGAGCCATTTAGCGTATGAGCTAAGATATTTTTTTTGCCATCTTTATAGCGAATCTTTCCTCTTCTTGCTTGAAAATCACGCACATTTGAAATAGAGCTAATTTCACGATAGCAGTTTTGTCCTGGTAGCCAAACTTCTATATCAATAGTATTGCTCGCACTAAAGCCTATATCACCACTACATAACTGCACGAATCTATGAGCTAAATTTAGCTTTTTTAAGATTCCACTTGCACAATTTAGCATTAAATCTTGCATTTCATCACTTTTTTCTTGTGTGGTTATTGCTACTAGCTCGACTTTGTCAAATTGATGTTGGCGTATCATTCCCCTTGTGTCTCTTCCTGCGCTTCCTGCTTCCTTTCTAAAGCAAGGTGTATAGGCGCATAATTGCAAAGGTAAATCCTCTTTTTTGATTATAGTGTCTCTAAATAAATTTGTAAGTGTGATTTCGGCAGTGGAGATTAAATAAAGTTCGTGTCCTTTGTAATTGTGTCCTTTCTTTATTTCTGTGCTTGTATCAATAAAATTTGCAATCTTAAACATATCATCCTCAAATTTTGGTAACTGCCCAGTTGCAATCATAGAATCTTTATTTACGATAACAGGAGTGCAAACCTCCTCAAAGCCAAATTCAGCATTATGTTCTAACATAAAATTAATCAAAGCCCTATTTAATTTTGCTGCCTCATTTCTTAAAACACTAAATCTACTTTTTGATAGTTTCACCCCCGCTTCAAAATCTATCCATTTGTTGTTTTCTGCTAATTCCCAATGCTCCTTTGGCTTAAAGTCAAATTGCTTTGGCTCTAAAATATTTTGCAAAATAACATTATCGTTTTCATCTTTTCCTTGTGGAGTTTTAGAATCTGGAATATTTGGAATCTCAAGCAAAGCAGAATCTAACTTATTTTGCAAATTATTTAGAGTATTTTCTAGCTCTGCGATTTTATTTTTTGAAATATTTAGCTCATTTTGCAAAGCACTTATATCTTTTCCGTTTTTTTTATATTCAAAAAATAGCTTTGAATTCGCATTTTGGAATGCTCTCTGCTCCTCTAATTCCTTATTTATATTTCTGTAATCATTTGCAAGATTACTAATATTTAGTAGTTTATTTTCATCAACTTTTCGACTTAAAAGTAATTTTTTTGTATTTTCAAAATCATTTAGCAGTAGCTTTAAATCTACCATTTTTATCCCTTAAATAAAATATTTTTTTAGTAATTATAACAATCTTAAGTTTAAAAATGCGATACAATAGCATTTATCATTTTTTAAATAATTTGAATTATAAAGGTCATTATGCTTGATTTTTCATTTGGTGAAATATTAGTAATTGTCATTATAGCAGTCATTTTTCTAGGTCCAGATAAACTTCCACAAACTTTTGTAAATATTGCAAAATTTTTTAAAGCAGTCAAAAAAACGATAAATGACGCAAAGGAAACTCTAGATAGAGAGATACATATAAGTGAGCTAAAGCAAGAAGCACTAGAATACAAGCAAAAGTTTGAAAATAGTGCAAATAATATAAAAGAAAGCATAGCAAAAGACAGCAACATCAAAGAAATAAGTGATATTTTAAATTCACCTTTGGAATCTCAAAATTTAGCTCAAGTTACAGAATCTAATGAGCCAAAAGAAAATTTAACAATGGAAATGATTGAAAAAAGAGGCAAAAAACTAGCCTCAAATCTAAAGCCAAAAGTAAAAGATATAGATTCTGCAGATTCTACAATTAAGATTGATTTAGTAGATGAGAATTTGGATTCTAAAAATGAGAGCTTAAAGAAAGCAAAAGTTCCTAGAAATACTAAAACAAGCAAAGTAGAATCTAAAAAGATAGCTAAAATTGCAGAATCTAGCAAATCTACAAAAAAAGATTCCAATGTAAAAGAATCTAAATTAGAATCCAAACAAACAAAAGAAAATAGCAAAATAAAACAAAATAAAACAAAATCTAATAAAATAGTAGAATCTAGCAAAGATGAAGCTATTTATAAAACCAAAGTAAATAAAAAGCAAGATGTTAGGGAAACTGACCCTAAAGCTACCAAAGCCACAAAAGATTCTAAAACTAAAAGCGCAAGCACAAAAGCCAAAAAGCAAAATAAAGCAAAAGATAATAAAACAGAAAGTATAGCGACTCCAAAAACTAAATCTACAAAGCAAAAAGCAGAATCTAAAATTAAAGCAACAAAATAAGGATAAAATATGCTAGAGGACTTAAAGCCACATTTAATTGATTTGCGAAAGCGACTTGTCATATCAGTGTGTGTGCTAATTGTGATGTTTTTTGTATGCTTTGGGTTTAATGAAGAGATACTCCATCTTATGCTAAAACCATTGATAGAAGTGTTACCTAGTGGTTCAAAGCCTGTATTTGTGCAGGTTGGGGAGGCATTCATAACTGCTATTAAAGTTTCATTTTTTGCTGCTTTTGTCATCTCATCACCTATTATATTTTGGCAGTTATGGCTTTTTATCGCACCAGGGCTTTATTCAAATGAAAAAAAGCTAATTTTACCTTTTGTAATATCCGCTACGATAATGTTCCTAATAGGTGCATTATTTGCATATTTCGTTGTATTTCCATTTGGATTGCATTATCTAATAAATTTTGGAAATGCTAAAGATTTTGCTGCAATGCCTAGTATAGGGTATTATGCTGGATTCTTTGCTAAAACTATGATAGGTTTTGGAATCGCATTTGAACTACCTGTGGTATCATTTTTCCTAGCAAAACTTGGGCTGATAACAGATAAAACTTTAATTAGATTTTTTAGAATTGCTGTCGTGCTAATCTTTGTCCTTGCGGCATTCCTAACTCCACCTGATGTAAGCACACAATTTTTAATGGCACTTCCATTGATTTTACTTTATGGAATCTCAATTATTATCGTTAGATTTGTAAATCCTGAAGAAACACAAGATGAATAGTTTTGTATTATGGAAGAAAATCTAAGCTCTTATGACTACATTTTGCCTAGTCATTTAATTGCCACAAAACCGCTATATCCAAAGCATAGTGCAAAACTTTTAGTTTATAATAAAAGCAAAGATAGTATTATACATACAACTTTTAAGGAATTTTTTAATTTTATTCCAAAAGATTGCCTAATAGTGTTAAATGATACAAAAGTGCTAAAAGCTAGAATTTATGGAGCAAAGGAGAGTGGGGCAAAAATCGAGCTTTTATATCATAAAGCATTAGATAATGGCTTTTTGGTGCAAATTAAAGGCAGAGTTAAGATTGATGATATTTTAATTTTTCCAAATGATTTGAAATGCAAGATTCTTTCTTTGCTAGACAATGGGCTTAGAATCGTAGAATTCTATCAATTTGATAAAAAAATAAATAAAATAGAATTATTTAAAATATTAGAATCTATTGGGCATATTCCGCTCCCACCATATATAAAAAGGAGCGATAATCAAAATGATGTAATGGATTATCAAAGTGTCTTTGCTCTAAATCTTGGTTCTATTGCAGCACCGACTGCTAGCTTGCATTTTAGTGATGATGATATGCAAAAAATAAAATCACTAAATCACTGCTTCGTTACGCTTCACATTGGGGCTGGGACATTTTTCGGAGTGGAATCTAGCAATATCAAAGAGCATAAAATGCACAAAGAAAGCTTTTTTATCTCACAAGATTCCAAAAATAAAATTGATAATGCAAATAAGATTCTTTGCATTGGAACGACTGCTACAAGGTGTATTGAACACTATGCTAGAAGCAAAACAGCCTATAATTCTAATAAATTTCAAAGTCAAAATGGCACTTTAAGTGGTGAGTGCGATATTTTTCTAAATCCATTTAATAAACCTATAAAAACAGACTATTTGCTTACAAATTTTCATCTTCCAAAATCTAGCTTAATTATGCTTGTAGCTAGTTTTATAGGGCTAAATAAGACAAAAGAAATATATGAAATTGCCAAAAAGTTAGAATATAGATTCTACTCTTATGGCGATGGAATGCTAATAATATGATTAAAATTAATGCAAATATTGCAGCTTTAATGCAAGCTCATAAAGATGAATTTGAGATATTTTGTAATGAGCTTTTAGAATGGAGTAGAATACATAGTATTAGCGCATATAGAAGCAAAGAGGCGGTTTTAGAGAATATTTTAGATTCTATTTATCCACTTAATTTTATAAATGATTTTAAAAATGCTCTTGATGTGGGTAGTGGAGGTGGATTTCCTGCTATTGCGCTTGGGATTGTTAAGAGAGATTCTAGTTTTGTTTTGACTGAGCCAAATGCAAAAAAAGCTAGTTTTTTAAACCACATTAAAATCACGCTAAACCTATCAAATATCAAAATTTTAAGAGATAGAGTTGAAAATATTAAGCAAAATTCTTTTGATTTAATTACTTCGCGTGCGTTTTGTAGCACAGAGAGGTTAATTTATTTAACACAGGATTTACTAAAAAATAATGGATATTTTTTATTTTATAAAGGAAGTAGCGAGGCTATCTCAAATTATACTATTAGAAAAGACAATAGAATCTATTTTTATAAACAAAAAGGAGGGAAAAATGGTTAAGTTGTTTATTTTTGTGGGCGTTATTGTTGTGATTTATTTTATATTTTTTAGAAAGAAAAAGACAGAATTTGAAAGTAGTGATGAAATATCTTTTGATATGATTGAGTGTGAGAAATGTAAGACTTTTATCTCAAAAAATGAAGCAATAAGCAAAGGAGGAAAGCACTACTGCTCCACGAAATGCTTAGAAAATAGCTAATTCTTTAAAAATATATTGCTAAAATTTTAAAGAATGCTATCCATAGAGTGCTTAGTAGCCTTAAAATTGCATTATTTTAAAATGATTTTAGATTTTGAAGAGTTTAATAGCATTTATTTAATCTATTGTTAGTTTTATAAATTTAGTTTTTTGGATTTTAGTTTTTGCTAGATTTTGATTGAAGCTTTTTGTAGTCCAAAAATTGCTAAATTATGATTTATTAGATTCTGTATAAGCAATAGTCTAGCAAATTCCGATTGAAGCTTTACTATGGGATTTTTAAAAATCCAGCAAATTCACAATATAAATCTATTTTTAGTGTCTGGCTCAAAAATTATAAATAGCATTATTTAGATCTTTTTTCTATATATAAAAGCATAATCTACTCTAACGCACCTAAATGCACTTGAAATACAACTTACCAAAGTATTTTAATTTAAATAAAATGCAAATTTATTTTAAAAATCCTAGTGATTTTACACCCTCAAAGTTAGAATCTATTTCTTTTCTAATTTCGCTTGTAAAATCACCCATAGTAAAGATTGGCTTGTTTTTTGTAGCAACTTTGTAGGCAGTATTCTTGATGATGATTTTAATCTGTCCGCCTGTTAGCTCAAAACTTGCTAGATTATTTAAATCAAAATCTTTTGCATAATTTGCTTTTTTGGGAAGTAGTTGCCTCCAAATTAGCTTTCTTTGTTCAATACTTGGTTTTAGAAACTCAATCTTATAATTAAATCGCCTAGAAAACGCTTGATCTATATTATCAAGTAGATTTGTAGTCGCAATAAGAATAGAGTCAAATTTTTCAATCTGTTCTAAAAAAATATTTTGCATTTGATTATACATCTTATCTACACTGCTATTGCCTAGCACACTTCGTTGGCTTAAGAATTGGTCTGCTTCGTCAAGTAATAAAATAGCATCTTTTTTCAAATCTTTAGTGATATTTTTGTAAGTATCAAAGATTCTTCGCACATTTTTTTCGCTCTCACCCACATACATTGATAGAATTTTAGAGCAATCAAGGCTAAGAATAGGCTTTTTTAGTGCATTTGATAGGGCGTAAGCTGTGATAGTTTTACCTGTGCCAGGGTGTCCATAGAATATAATTTTTGCATCGATTCCTCTTTTATTATCCTTTATGCCCCATTTTTTAAGCAAATTTACAACTTTTAAATCCAGTTGTTGTATTAAAAGCCCTATGACTTCTTTTGTTTTGCTTGGCAAAATTATATCTTTTAGATTCGTCTTTGGCGTGATTAGCTCGAAAATATCTTGATTTTTCATAATGGAATCTATTAGGATTTTTTGTGATTTTTTCTCTCTCTTTTGGTAAATTATTTTTTGCAAAATTTGAGCAGGAATATAGAAACTTTTATTTATCGTGCCACCAAATGGGCTTAGAATATCCTCATCATAGTCAATTAAGCCACTTTGAATTAATTTACTTTTTTCATCAAAAATATATTTATTGCTAATTTTTGAATACTCATCACTGCTAATTAGTTCTATTAGCGTGCTAATCTCACGCATTCGCTCATTTTCTGCGTAATATTCCTCTTTGAGTAAAGTAAAAAATATGATAGTTTCTTCTTTATTTAACATATATGGCTTTAGAAAATGCAAAATATTAATTTTTTTTGTGGTGATTTCAAGTCTCTTTGTAATGCAGCTTGTTATGGAATTTAGGTTATTTTCGCTATCAATATAAATTTTAGAATTACTCTTTTCAGCTCTTCTTAAAAATGCAAGTTTTTGAAGTAAATTAATCTTTAAAAATTCATCTTTCAAGTAATCCAAATCATCTTTATAAGGCACGATATTTGGTAGGTCAAAATCACTTTTACCATTCTCTAAAATCTTTAGAAAACTAGGAGTTAGGCTAATATAGCTATTTAAAAGTTCCAAGAGCATAATATCATTTGCCCCTGCGTCATTTGTTAAATATAAATATTCTAAATCTAGCAGTGATTTTATATGTTTTAGATAGTTTGTGCTTTCTGCTCCTTTGGCTTTGAATACATTTTCAATAACACTTGATACTAAAAAATTATTTTGATTATCCAACAGACATTTTGATAAATATTGCAAGATTCTAATCTCATCAATAGAGCAGTTTAACCCTAGAGCTAGTTTATTTTTTGATAAATTTTTTGTATTAATGAAATCAATATAGTGTTTCAAATTTTACCCTCTATAAAATATTTGTTAAAATATTATCTCAATTTTTATTAAAATATTTCTTTAATTTTAAAGGCATAAAATGAATTTTTTTAGAGATTTGATCGATAGTAGCGATGATTTATTAGAATTTGTTAGAAATGATATTATTTTAAAAAAAGATACTTATTATTTTGATTGGACTGCAAGCGGGTTAGAATCTAAAACTATACTAAATAGAATGAATGAGATTCTGCCATCCTATGCTAACACACATTCAGAGACTTCTAGGAATGCGAAGTTTATCTCAGAAGTGTATTTGGAATCTAAAAAGAAGCTAAAAGATTTGTTAGAATTAAGTGATGATTTTTGCATTATTCCTAGCGGATATGGTGCAAGCGGTGCTATGAAAAAATATCAAGAAATAAATGGACTTTATATCTCACCAAAATTAAAGCAAATTTTAGGGCTAGATTCTATTATAGCTAGGCAAAATTTGCTTACAAAGTATCCTATGCAAAATCAAACTAGCAAAATTGCTTCTACTCTATCTAATGAAAATCAAACTAGCAAAAATTCTATTACCGAATCTTTTGTAAAAATATCTAGTGAAAATTCATCTATTAATAATTTTTTTGAGCAGATTTTGCATAATCTTCCACTTATGATTGTTGGACCTTATGAACACCATTCAAATGAGATAAGTTTAAGAGAGGCATTTTGTAAAAGCATTAGGATTCCACTAGATGGTGATTTGATTGATTTGAGAGCTTTGAGAGAGATTTTAGAAAATACAAATTTTCAAAACATAGAATCTAAACACAAAAAAATCTTTGCTTCGCTAAATATTGCCTCAAATGTCTCTGGAATTATTCTGCCCTATGAGCTAATTTCTAGTATTTTTAGAGAATATAATGCAAGTGTAGCTTTTGACTTAGCCTCTATTTCTCCACATTCAAATATTGCTTGTGATTTATTTGATAGTGCATTTTTATCGCCACATAAGCTATTAGGTGGGATTGGTAGTTGTGGAATCCTCTGCATTAGAAAAGATCCTTTTGATTTAGATTTAGCACCAACATTTAGCGGTGGTGGGAGTATAAAATACGCTTCTAAAGATTCTCATTATTATATTGATGATATAGAAAGTAGAGAAGATTCAGGCACTCCACCAATTTTAGGGCTTTTTAAGGCGACTTTAGCATATCAGTATAGAAATGAGATTGGGCTTGATTTTATTGCAAAAAGAGAGAAAATTTTATATGAAATTATGCTTAATGAATTGAGAGGGATTAGTGGGATAGAGGTTTATGGGGTAAATAATGATGCCAAAAAACTGCCCATTATTAGTTTTAATGCAGAATCTATCTCACCTTATGATTTGGCTTATGAGCTTTCATATAATTATAATATAGAAACTAGGGCAGGGTGTAGCTGTGCTGGACCCTATGGACACGATTTGTTAAATAAAGATGAAATAGATATTAATGAGCTTACAAACGATTATTCTCTCAAGCCCTCGTGGCTTCGAGTGAGTCTGCATTATAGTCATAATTTTAGTGATATTGAGTATTTTTTAGATTCCATTAAAAAAATATTAAAAAGAAAGTAATTTTTGATTTATTTTAGAATGTGCTTTTGATAAATATTTTCTATCTATAAAAATCAAAAGCCATATTATAAGCTTTTAAAAAATTTATAGAATTATTTGTCATAAGCAAATTGTAGCTTTTAAATTTCTAATTTAGATTTATGCTAAAAGTAGAATCTAATAATTAATATTTTTTTGTTAGATAGAATGGGTTTTTTGTGTTAGATTCTACTCAATGCTAGAAAAATCAATCTTAAAGATGCTTTTATCAAATACTACAATATGAAATATTGCATCAAAAATTTTAATATTATAGAGGAAGCCCTCGACTACCACTTCGCGTTTTTTTAAATCACTTTGCAAAGCATTTGCCTTAAATGTTATTTCATTTCCAACCTCAATGGGAGAGAAAAATTTGACTTCTGAGTAAATAATCATAGAATTAGGTTTATTAATCGCAGCCATAGCACAAAATGAAGCTGATGAAAATATAAAACCATAATGCACTAGCATATTATCATCGGTTATCATTTTGTCAGTTGGAATAAACTTCACACTAGCTTTATTTTTGTCTATCTCTATAATTTCGCCACAAAAATCTTTATTTATTTTTTTGTAGATTCTAAGCTCACTGCTAGATTCTATAATTTGCTGTTCTTCATCTGCCATTTGATACTCCTTAACTTGCTTTGATATATACTCTTTGAGGCGCTGGATAGCCTTCTATCGTCTTGTTTATATCATTTGGATTTAAAAAATCATTCAAACTCTCTCCATTTATCCACTCTGTTTGTCTCTGCTCACTAAAATCTGTTTTTTTAATCCCAATAATTTCAATATTTTTAAAATTCGCCCTATTAAGCCAATTTTTTAGCGCTTTAATGCTTGGTATAAAATAAACATTTTTCATTTTAGCGTATGAAAGCGGACTTAAGACAATATCATCATCGCTATCGATAAATAAACTATCTATAATAATTTCACCATTTTTATGTAGTGAATTTTTTAGAATCTTTAGACAATCTATGGGATTTGTGCGATGATATAAAACTCCAAGACAAGTGATAAAATCAAATTTTTTATCATAAATTTCCAAATCCTCTAATCCTAGTAGTTCAAATTTAATCTCACTTTTAATGAAACTATTTAGAAAGTCAAATTGACATTTATAAAAGGCACTCGGCTCAAATCCTATTATCTCTTTTGGGGCAAATGGGAGCATTCTAAACATATAATATCCATTATTACAGCCAATATCTGCTACTACTTTATCTTTTATGTTTAGGTGATTTTTTAGTATATTAAATTTTATAGAGCTATTCCATTCGCTTTTCACTAGATTACTAAAAATCTCAAATGGTCCCTTTCGCCACGGCTTTAAATCTAGTAGTAAATTTTTAATTTCAAAATATAGGCTGGATTTTATTTGTTTATTTTGTTTGTGCAGAGTCTGCGTAATTGTGGAATCTTGCGTTGCTAAATTTTTTATTGCAGATTCTTTAGAAACTTGCGTTATAGGGTTTCGTTTTACAGAATCCTTTAATGTTGAATTTTGCGCCTTATTTGAAATGGCATAATCTTGCTTTATTGTGAAATCTGTATTTAAATTCATAGAATGTAATTTTATAGATTCTATCGTGGAATCTAAATTAGTAGAATCTTGTATAGAATCTATTTTTATAATATCTTTAATTTCTATTTTGCAATCTAGATCCTGCTCTCTTAAAAACTCAATTCGCTCCATTAAAGGAGCAATATTTTTAGCTTTTATCTTTTGGCTAATAATTTTTTTATTATTGTGGATAAACAAAAATACTCTCTTTTGTTATATTTATCTTTTCATCGTCTATTGCATAAGCCATAATTTTTATAGGAATAATCGCATCTTTTGAAGCATTAGAAATAGCATTAGATTGCTCGATTGTCTTTAAAAATACTCTTTTTTTGGCTTTTTCACCAGCTTTTAGCGTAAATGGTTCTAATGGTCTGGTAATTTCTAAATTAGGATTATCTAAAACCTTGAAATAATAAGTATGTGGCTTATTATCCGTATTTTGGAATAGCATTATATAGTGATTTTCAATTTCTCCATTTTCTAGGATTTTATAAGATTCTGTTGTTCGGTTGATATTTAAAAGCATACTTGATTTATTATGCGATAGTGTAATGGCAATAGTTAGCGCAATAGCTATAACTAAAATATAGCCAATAGTTTTCCCACGAAAATATCTAACCTTGTTATTATTTAGAAGTGCATTTGTGCTACTCCACGAAATTAGTGTCTTTTTCTTTAGTTTATCCATTACGCTACTGCACGCATCAGCGCACTCAAGGCAGTTTATACACTCTAGTTGTAAACCTTTTCTAATATCAATATGCGTTGGGCAGACGCGAACGCATTTATTACAAGCTATGCACTCACCATCAATCTCTTTTTTATCAAGCAAGGTCCCATTTTTATATACAGCAGAGCCTCTTTTGCTATCATAAATTATAGTTTTTGTATCATTATCATAAAGGACAGACTGCACCCTGCAATAAGGACATACATAAATACAAAAATTTTCCCCAACAAACGCAATTTCTAAAGTAAGAAATTCAGTTATTGCAACTAAAAATATAAATAGCACCATATGATTGTGATAATCACTCATATAGGCAAAAAAGTCGTTCGGTGGAACAAAGTAAAATAAAAAGTTTGAAGCTGCAATTAAAGATAAAATAAACCAAATTAAGATTCCAAGAATCTTTTTAAATTTATTTATTCCTGTGCTTAAATCCGGATTTATTTGCTTATTTTCTATGGATTTTCTTAAGCCCAAAATCTTTGTTTCAATAATGTCTCGATAAATTACTCTAAAAATTGTATGAGGACAAGCCCAGCCACACCAGATTCGCCCTGCAAGTGTTGTTAGAAAAAAGATTCCAACAAAAAGAGTAATTAACAAAAATGGCATCACATAAAGCTCTTGCATATCAAATACAACTCCAAGCAAGTGAAGCTGCTTTTTGTCAAATGATAGAAGAAAAATTTGATTTCCATTGATTTTAATAAATGGAATTACCATTATCATAAAAGTGGTGATTAGATACATAATGTAGCGTTTTTTTCTAAAATATGAGTTTAACCTCTCCATTAAAACAACTCCTCTAAAATAAATTTTTTGAATTATAAGCTTAAAATATTTTTTTTTGCTTAATTTTTTTGGCTTTTTTGGATTAAAAAATTAGCTATTTCATCTCTTTGCATTTGATAGATAAAATGTTGTTCCAAATGTCTTAAAAATGGATAGCTAATCTCTAAAAAATTACTCTTATTAAACATATTTGTTATGCTAATAAAATCAATTTCCCTATTTTCTAAAATCTCTCTTGCGCTCAAAAGACTGCTAATGCAGCCCAGCCTATCATCACTTATTAATATGCAAAAAGCCCCCAAATCCTTTATTAAATCAATAAAAAAATAATCCTTTTTTATCGGCACAAAAAGCCCTCCAGCTCCCTCTATCATCAAAATATCGCAATCTTTTTTAGATTTTTTTATAGCTTTTTTTAGGTATTCTAAATCTATTGTATTATCTTTATCAGCGATAAATGGGGCACTAGGAAGACTAAAGGTGTAAAAACAAACTTCTTTTATATCTTTTTTTTCACTTTGATTGTTAGAGTGCAGGAGCGCATCTTTTGGGATTATTTCTACTCCTGTTTCAATAGGTTTTAGTGAAGCTATTTTTAAGCCTTTAGTCATTAAGGCTTTATTTAACTCTATGTTTATAAATGTTTTGCCTATATCTGTATTTGTCCCGCTAACAAAGCAAATCATACTAATTTTTCTCCATTTTAAAAATATAAATTTAAGGACATTTCAAAGAAACTCTAAAACTTGAATCTAATTTTTAAGCTTTAGCTTTTATTTTTTAAGAATTATTTTTATTTTTGTAGAGTTTTCTTTTAACTTATCATAGCATCTTTTAGATTCTGCCTTTGGATTCTACATTTAGTTTTCGCTAGATTCTGTATTTTTGGAATCTATAGAATCTAAATTAGTTTTATTTATTAAATACTTTTTGGAATTAATTTCATTAGATTTAGAATCTTTATTCTCATCTCTTACTTTGCTTTTTGGGAATATCAAAATCGGAGAGCCGCTAAAATTAAAATTTCTTCTCAAATGATTTACCAAATATCGTTTATAGCTAAAATGTAGAGACTTCGGCTTATTCATAATTAGCACGATTTGGGGCGGAGCAGAATCTATTTGCGTAGCGTAGTAGATTTTTACCATTTTGCCTTTATCACTAGGGATTGGGTGGATTTTAGTCGCATTAGCTATACTCTCATTTAGAATTGCAGTTGGAATCCGCCTATTAAAATTCTCACTCACTTCCAAAATTATATCTTTAATATCATTTATATTTCGCTTTGTAACAGCACTTGTAGTAATTATAGGAGCATAAGAAAGGTAGGCAAATTTTCGCTTTATTTCTTGTTTAATTTTGCTAAATTCAGCATATTTTATATCCCATTTATTTAGGATTATGATTATTCCAAGATTGAATTTATCACTTAATCCACTAATCTTTTCATCAAGCTCGACAAAGGGCTTTGAAGCATCCAAAATCAGCAAAATTATATTGCTAGATTTTAGAATCTTTTTTGTTCTCTCTAGTGCGAATTTTTCAATCCCCTCAATCTTAGAAGCTCTCCTAATCCCTGCGGTATCGACAAAATTTAGAATCTTATTTTTATATTCAATCCTTTCATCTACAGGGTCGATTGTAGTGCCTTCAATCTCGCTTACTATTGAACGTTCTTTATCTAAAAGTGCATTTAAAATCGAGCTTTTGCCGACATTTACTCTGCCAATTATCCCAATATTTATTATATTTGTGGAATCTAGGGTTTTTAAATTGCTAGATTCTAGTTCTTCTAATTCATCATTTTGATTTTTAGCAAGCAAGAATCCAATATAGTCTTTTAGCCCTTGAAGTCCGCGATTATGTGTTGTAGAGATATAAAATATATTTTTTGCTCCAAAGATTCCATATTCCCAATCTTGTAATCTATTTTTTGCTATATCAATTTTATTTATCACCAAAAGCGCATTTTTTAGACTTCTAAAAATCTTTACATCAAAGTCATCAATCGCTTCCTTGCCATCAAGCACATAGATTATAATATCTTCACTATTAATAAAAGAGAGAATCTTATTCTTTATATCTCTAAAGATTCCCTCGCTTTTTGGGAGGATTCCAGCGGTATCGCAAAGTAGAAAATCAATATCATTAATTTGAGTTTGCTTTATATTTATATCTCTTGTCGTGCCTTCAATCTCAGAAATTATTGCGACCCTTTGCTTTAAAAAGCAATTAAATAGTGAGCTTTTGCCGACATTTGGTTTGCCTAAAATTACTACTTTTTGCATTTCTTTACTTTATTTTTATTTATTTTTCTTTAGAATCATAGCAAAACATTATTTATATTAGGAAAATATTTGAGATATTTAGTTTTATTACTTTGCCCTATTTTTATTTTTTCATTTGATTTTATTTTTGAAAAAGATTCTATTTATAAGCTAAATGGGAGTGAATTTAGCATAAATGATGGAATCCTCCAAATTAATAAAACTAAAATTAGCCCAAATGCAAGCCAGTGTAATCAGATTCTAAAATCTCAATCATTTAAAATTATTTTTGATAAGAATCTAAATTATTATTATCACACAAATAGATTCCAGCATTTTAAGGAAGATTTGATAGAATTAAGCACAGATGAGGCGTTTTATCGTGCAAAAGTAGAGATTAGAGATTTTAAAAATTGTTTCCTTGTAGTTAAAAATACAGAGCAAAAAATTATGAAAACAAAATCAAGTGCAATGCTATTAGATTTTAATAGTCTGGATTCTAATAATGAGCAAAAAATTTATTTTACTTGTTTAAAAAGTGATAATTATGTTTTTTAGTTTGAAATAAGAGTGAGTTGGGGAATGTTAGATAAAGCATTATTTTTAAAAAAACTTTATTTAAAGCGATTATGTGGGGAAATGTATTGTGATGAAATTATTGTCGACAAAGGGCAAGATAAGATTTTTAAACAAGATAATTTAGATGAAGTGATTGCAAACTGCTCACTTTGTGAGCTAAATAAAAGCAATAGGGAAAGAATTAGTGGGATTTTAGTGCAAGATTCCCCTATTGCATTCATCACGATAAAGCCACTAGCAAGATATAGTGCAAGTTTTGATATGGTTGCAAATATCGCAAAAAATGTTTTTAATGAGAAATCTTATAGTTTGCTCTCACTAGTAAAATGCAATACTTATACACAAATAAATGATACTCATATAAAAGCTTGTTTGGTATTTTTAAAATCTCAGCTAGATTCTATAAATCCGAAATTAATCATCATTTTTGGAAGTGAGATTTTAAGGCATTTTTCAGTAGATGAAAATATAGAAAATTTAAGAGGCAGAATCTTTGATAATCTTTTGAATAAACAAAGGGATTTTATAGTAACATATCAAATTAGTGATTTATTAAAAAATCAACAAAATAAAAAAAATGCAATGCAGGATTTTAAAATTGCAAAAGCACATTTGGAAAATAAGATAAGGGTTTAATTAAAGTATGAAAGTAAAATTATTTTTGGCATTATTTTTGCCTATTATTGTATTTGCAGAGAGTAATGTTTTTTCAAATATTCCACCAGCAAAGATTGAAATAATAAATATCAATCCAGAAAAGTGTAACAAAAGTTGTTTGCTAGATTTAAGCAAAGAAAAAAAAATATTATCATTTATTGCAAGATTTGATAAAACCATAGATGATGAAGAATTGCAAAGCTTAATGGAGGAGTATAGCAAGGAAATTGGAATATATTATAGATTCCGATTTGATCCACTTGGAAAGAGACTTGAAATAGCACTTTTAATCCCAAAAAAAATTATTGGTAAATATTCTACAACTACGATAGATACGATTTTAGCCTATCTTGTTTCTAGGAATATTGATTTTAGATTCAAGGTTTTTGATAGTATAGATGAAAATTTAGATTCGTTAAATAGAGTGATTGACTTAATTGATAATGAACATTTTAATTTTTTGATTGCAATTTTGAGTAAAAAAGAAAGTTTAAGCGTGTTAGAAAATATAAATATGCCTATTTATATCCCTACCATTGCAAAGGATTCTAATTTTGTGCAGTCAAATATAGTCTTTGGAGGGATAGATTATAAAACTCAAATTGATAGTTTGTTAAAAGAAGTTGAAGGTGAGATAATTATAGCCTATAACGATGATAGCACACTTGGGGAAATGCTAGGTGAAATCACAAAAGATGGTGCAATCCAAAGTGAAATCAATTTTATGCAAGATATTATTACAAATAAAGTTGCAGCAAATTTTAGCTCTAATCTTAGGAGAGAAGAAGAGAATATTCCAAAAAGTAGTTTATTTTTAAATACGCCTGTGGTAAAATCTGGGCTTTTGCTTTCACAAATAAATTTTTTGAAAGATAAACCACTTAAGATTTTATCCACACAAGTAAATTATAATTCCTCATTTTTATCACTTTTAAGAGGAATTGATACTAGTAATATTATTATTGCAAGCTCCATTGGAGAGAGTCCGCAGATTTTACTTGAGTATGGATATTTGCTCTCAAGCGATATTAAGTATGATTGGGTAAGTTACTCCACTGCACTTGGAATTGACTTATTTTTAAATAATATGTCTTCAAATATTGAGAGATATTTTTTAGAAGACTTTAATAATAATCAAGCGATCTATAATATAAATTTATATGGAATCCAAAATTCAGTTTTCATAAAATTTTAAGAGCTTTGTAAAAGGAAAAACAATGACTTTAGTAGATATGAAACAAAATAAAAATTATCAAATATCAAAAATAAGCACGAATGATAATATATTGCGAGAGAGATTAGTTTCACTTGGAATCTGCGAAGGGGCGGAAGCAAGTTTGCTAGAAAAGTCACTTGATAGAAGCACAATTGCAATTATATCTAACAATACTAGAATAGCATTAAGGACGAGTGAAGCAAGAGAAGTGATAGTCAAGGAATTATAGGGGTTAAAAATTGACAAATAATAAGTATCACAAAGAAATTGAGAAACTATTTGTAGAGCGCTACAAAGATGCAAAGAGTGAGCTAAAATATAATAATTTATATGAGCTTTTAATTTGTGTAATTTTGTCTGCTCAATGCACAGATAAGCGAGTAAATATCGTAACTCCTGCGTTATTTAAAAAGTATCCAAATGTAAAATCTCTCTCCAAAGCAAATATTGATGAGGTAAAAGATATTATTAAATCCGTGTCTTTTTTTAACAATAAATCAAAAAATATAATTAATATGGCAAAGCAAGTTATGAGTAATTTTAGCGGTGAAATTCCATTAAATCAAGATAGTTTGAAATCTCTCTCTGGTGTTGGGCAAAAGACTGCAAATGTAGTTTTACTAGAATATTTAGGCAAGAATGTAATGGCAGTCGATACACATGTATTTCGTGTCTCTCATAGGCTTGGCTTAAGTAATGCAAAAAATGTAGAATCTACCGAAAAAGACTTAAATAAAATTTTTAAAAATAATCGCAGTATCTTACATCAGGGGTTTGTGCTATTTGGACGATATGTTTGCAAGGCTGTCAAACCAGAGTGTAATAACTGCTTTGTTTATAAATATTGCAAATATGAAAGGAAAATGGAGATATTATGAAAATAATGCAAAATGCACTGCTAAGAGCTATAAAGGAATCTATGGGGATCGTTTTAGAAACAAATAATTCTATTTTTCAAAGCCCTTTTGCTTCTAAAATTACACTAGATAAAAAGGCTTTTATTATTGTTGTTAATGATGAATTATTAAAGAAATTTGCATTAGATTTTTTAGGCACACAGGAGGTTGATAACGATACTTTGATGGATATTTCAAAAGAGATTGCAAATCTTATAGTTGGCAAAGCCAAAGTTTTATATGAGCAAGAAGGTAGGATTTTAAAGCTTGGAATTCCGCAGTTTATAGGAGATGAAAAAATAACTAATTATATTGATGTAATTAGCTATAATTTTGAAAATTTGCGCTGCATTATCTATGAGGTGGAAAATGGCTGATAATGATGATATACTAGATGACAGATTGGTGCATAATCCAAAGGATATAGAATTAGCAAAATATTTGCAAGAGATGATGGAAAGCTATTCTGGGCTTTTGGATATGGATATAACTTTTCGCTCTGAGCTTGGAAACACAAAAATTAGCATAGCAGAGATATTAAAGTTTGAAAAAGGCACGGTTATAGATTTGCAAAAACCAGCAGGTGAAAGTGTGGAAGTATTTGTAAATGATAGGATTATTGGTAAGGGCGAGGTTATGGTGTATGAGAAAAGCCTTGCAATTAGGATAAATGAGATTTTAGATTCGAATGCCATTATTTACTACTTAACAAAAGAAAAATTATAAGTGAAGTTTTTAGTATTTATTGCAATTTGTTTATCTCTTTCTTATGGTGTAAAATTAAATGATATAACTATTACCCCAAATAAAGAATCTTTAGAGATTCTATTGCTTTTAGATTCTAAATTTGAAAATAAAATTATACAGCAAGATAATAGTAGCTTTAGCACGATTATTTTAAAAGATTTAAATTATAATAAAAATAAAGTATCCACACACACAGAGTTGATAAACGATATTGAGATTTTTTCACAAAATAATGATGTTTATATAGTGTTAGGTGAGGAGAATTTTGCTCTAAAATATACTTTAGAGGCTCTAAATGCGGATAATGCAATAAAACTTATAATCAAACCCCAAATTAGTATAGTCTCTTCAATTCTATCAAATAATGAATCTGCCAAATCACTTGAAGAGCAAATTAGTATAATTAAAAATTCAAGTATTAATACAATGCCAAATGATATTAGCTCTAAAGTTGAGACTTGGCGGTATATGCTGGTTGTGATGATTTTATTTGGGCTAATTATTGCTCTAATTATAATTAAAAAAAGAATGTTTAAAAGAAGTGGTAACATTAGCTTTCCATATTTCAGAGAGCAAAAGCTTATGGTGTCTCAAACTATCAATTTAGATATGAAAAATAAAATTATTATTTTGGATTCCAAAGATTCTAGTTATATTTTATTTGTCGGACAGAATGGTTCTTTCATAATTGATAAAATGCCAAAATTTAGTAATAACGAAGACTTTGGAACTTTTCTTGCTAAAAATGAAAATAAACTTTCATATTTTCTAAATGCCTATGAAAGAAATAGTATTAAAAAATAGCTAAAATGCAATTAAAGAATAAAAATAACAAATCACAGGTTTTTCAAATAGCCCTAATATTATCATTGTTGCTACATATTATGCTAGGCGTAATTGTATATAATTTGATATATAAAATTAAAATCATTAAAAAAGAGGAGAAAAAAATCGCACTAAATTTTAAAAAAGGTGGCGATACAAAAAGTGATATTAGCAAAGAGGATATAAATAGCTATATTACACAGAATCTTATACAAAAATTACAAGATAAATTAGATAAAGAATCTCAAGCAGCCCCAGCTATTACTATGAATTCTTCAAATCATATAATTTCTACAATCCCAAAAACCCAAACAAATCAGTCACAAAATGCAAATAAGATTCCAAAATCAAACATAAAAACTCAAAATCAAGAGGCTAAATCTCTAAGCCAGATAAGTAAGATTCCACAAAATAATTTAGATTCCACTAATAAACAAGATTCTGCTAATGAAAATTCTCTTAATCTCTCATCTTTGCAAATCTATAATCAAAGAACAATAAACCCATATCAAACTAATGATATGAATTATAAACAAGCGCTAAATTATGTTTTATCAAAAAATATCCCAAAAGAAAATAGAGAGGAAATCATCGAGCTTTATGGGCGTGAGCTGGGCGATTATGGAATGGCGGAGTTAGATTATATTATTAATAATCTTAGTGAAATAGGGAGAATTACGCAGTATCATATTAATCGCAGAGGTTATCCAGAACTAGCAAGAATACTAAAAAAGGATGGTAAGAATGTTGTTTCTTTTAATCTTTATCCAAATGGTGACATTTCAGATTTAACCATAGAATCTAGCTCAAATTCACTTATCCTTGATAATGATATACAAACCACGATAAAAATTGCATTCAAGGACTATCCTCGCCCAAGCACAAAAGTAAAGATTAGGATATATATGACTTATTGCTTGATTAGATAGTTTTATTACGACTTTTAAACTTATAAAAGCAATTATTTAGATTCTAAATATTTAACTAATTATTTAGATAAAAGCTTATTTATAGTGGATTTAATATCAAAATTTAATATTTTTTAAAATTGTTTATCAAATTTTCTTAAAAATATCTACGAAAGGCTCTAAAAAATACTAAATAATTTACAATTAAAAGTATTTTATAATGTGTAGAATTTTTCTTATATACACTCGCCCTTGTCTTGTAGGATAGATTCTGCTAAGAAGCTTTAGTATTTTTATTACATTGTTAGGATGGAATTTAAAGTCATTTTTATCTAAAAATATTTTATTCCTTGATGCAATGATGGGATAAGAATTTTTAAAGTTTTTTAGTTTATTAATTTTATTTAGCACACTCCAAATGCTCTGGTCGTGCCTATTTTCCATAAAATTTTTATCATTTGGAATCTTACTTGTGCTATCATCAACTAAATTAAAATAATTATAAAAAATATTTCTCCATTCTTGCATAATTTTTATCGTTTTTGGCGTCTTTTTCATAAAAATGAATCCACTAGCAATCTGTGGCGAATCCATAATGTCTTTATTTCCTAGCACATTAAAATGTGCAAAAATATCCGCCTTACTCCAAGTTTTTTCATCAAAATTATTTACAAAAATAGTATTTCCATAGCATCCCTTAAAGCTACTAGGTTTGACTTTATCTCTTGTGGGAGATGATACGCCCATTATCTCATTTATATCTATTTCATCTATCATTTCTTTAAGCTTGTTTTTGCCACCTATATCGAAGCTACAACCAATATCAGCATAAATTAAAATATCATTATCCTTTATTTGCTCTAGACTTTGCAAAATAACTTGAGGCTTCCAGCACCAGAATCCAAAGCCACGACTTACGTTACTCCCCCCCCCCTTATTTTGGATTCTAAGTAGATTTTATCTTTCATTTTGTCTTTAAAATCTAAATTTAGATTTGTTTCATTGTAAATAAAAATATCATCAAAAATATCTAAATCTAGGGCATTTTGATAGAATTTAAAACTAGAAATATTTAATCTTATATCTCCAAAACTACATAAATAAATCTTTTGCATTTTGTTCCTTTTTCAGTTTTTAAAAAAATACAAAATTTTATCAAAAACCACAACTTTTAAATAGACTTGCAACCTTAAAATTTATAAGTAAGAAAAATAATGTTATTAAATTCATTGTAAATTAATTGTTGTATGTTAGTAATGTTGTTTTTTGGAGTTTGCTTATTTGATTTTGAATTTTTGATTAATACAAGTGAATTGTTTTTCTCTGCTCCTATACTTATTCAGGCTACTTCACTTGGCGGGTGAGATGATAATCATTTAAAAGCAAGGTAATAACTTTGTTTTTAATGAATTTACTGACTAGAATCTTTGCTAATATTTTTATTGCAAAAGATTCTAACAATCACTCATAAATCTTTATAAATAAATATCAACTATTAAATTCTTAATTCACTACAAAACATTAAAATAAAAATTATAAACTTTTATATATTGATGATAACTTTAAATTTTATGTAGATGGTTTTAGACTGAAGAATAAGTCAAAACTATGCTTACTACCCTTTTTACAAAAATCTGGCTAGAGATTTTGCAATATTTTGAGATATGGTAATAAATAAAAATAAGCACAATGAAAAATCTGCTAGATTTTGCGATAAAAGGCAAACTTACAGCGAGATTCCGTAGAGAGAGTATAGCCTTCCTGTTTTAGCGAGATAATATCTTTAAATAAAGACATTAAAGCATAAAAGCTTTAGAAACTGCTCTTAAGAACATAAAAGATTCTATAACAAAGTAAGAACTAAAAGGAGAAATTACAAACCTTAAAAAAGAGTTAGCAAAACTCAAAGAAGTCACCACATTAAGCCTAAAGATTCTAGAATCAAGTTTTTAAGGTTAGATTCTATTGCAGAATCTACAAGATTAAAATCTTGTTTTTGACTTTTTATTAGATAGTATCACTCATAAGAGCAAAATCTTTAGAGATAGAACTATATTAGTGAATTTTGTTTTTCAAATCTGTATTTTAGATAAATTAGATTCTGTATCAAAGTTTGTTATGTTTAATTGTAAGCTAAAAGCTTTATCATTAGATTTTAAATTGCTAGATTCTCTTTTATCTAGAGATAAAATAAAATTTTTTATGATTAAATTATTATTTTTTTAATATTACTTTAGAATCTACATTATTAAGATAGGGCTAGATTCTAAGCTACAGTCCCTTTAGATTCCCCTTATTTACAAAATCTTTACATAAAAAATTGAAAAGTTTCATTTTCAATACTTAAGTGGGTTTAAATTAATTTCTTTATTTACAAATTTTTTTAATATCCTCTAAAAAAGCAAAAAATTAAAGGGGGTATTTTAGTAGAATAAAACTTTATTACTACAAGTATCTTTTTCTTTCATAATATTTAGAAACTCTATTTCTTTGAAGATTTACTATCTTTATTTTTAGCTCATCTGTTAGTCGATATAGGTATTGCTTAAGATTCTCTTTGGATTCATTTGTAGTAACCTTGGGGCTTGAGGATTAAATAGATTCTGTATTAACATTTTTTATTTTTTAGTAAAAACAGCTGGGGAAATATTTTCTAAAATTATATTTTTATCAATTATCGTGATATCTGTCCTCATCACACTATTTTTATTAAATTTTGAAAATATTTTAGATTTGTGTAAATATTTAAATATAATTTGATAAATTTGAAATTTATTAGAGAGGTTGGATAAAAATTAAAATAGATGCTAAAACATTTATTTTAAGAAAAAAGGATATGATAGATGAAGCTTTTTTTAATTTTCTTGAAGCTATAAATGAGGATTCTAGCAAAGAGGTTTTGAAAGAGCTCGATACGCTAAAATTATCGAGAATAAAGAAAAGAAAGAAAAAATCAATTTATCATAACTAAAAATATAATTTTTACAATTAATAATAGAATTTTTAATAAAATGAAAAATATAGAATATGCTAAAAAATAGTATTCAGGAGAGGAAATGATAAATTTAATAGATTCTGCAAGGCGGAATCTAGATGTCAAATTTAAATTTTAAGGCTAGATTCTAAAAATATAGAAACTAAATCCTACTTCCACCATTCTTTTGTATTATTTTCTTCCCATATATAGAGAGCTTCGCCGATTTTGGGAGTGAGTAGATTTATCGTTTTATTTTCTTTTATTAACTTTGAGAGTTCGTCTAGTGGGCTATTCCAGCTGTGAGTGGAAAGTTTAAACTTTGAGTTATGCAAAGGAAAAAGACTTTTAGCATTCAAATCTAGTGCAGCTTTGAGTGTGTCTTGTGGAAAAAGGTGAATATCTCTCCACGCCATATTATACTGCCCATTTTCTAAAAATGCCAAATCAATATTTCCAAATTTCTCTCCTGTCTGTTTATAATGCGCTCCATATCCAGAATCTCCACCTATATAGATCTTATGTTTATTTGTTTCTATTAGATATGCACCCCAGAGGCTCTTATTACTATCGATTATATATCTTCCTGAAAAATGCCTAGTTGGCAAAAAGTGGAATCTTAAATTATATTTTTTCTCATCTTTGTTACCACCTATTTGTTTATATTCTTTATTTTGATATTCATCTTGCCAGTCTAGCTCTACTATTTTATCCTTATTAACTCCCCATTTTGTAATATATTTTCCAACCCCAAGTGGCAGGAGAAATCTCTCTACCTTATCTTTTAGCTTTTTGATATTATCTTTATTTAGGTGGTCGTAGTGATTGTGCGTAATTAGTAGATAATCAATTTCGCCTAGCTCATCAATACTGTAAATATCTGCTCCATTAAATGGCTTAATAAAGCTTTTGAATGGCGAAGCATTTGACTGCAAGATAGGGTCAATTAGAATCTTTTTTCCATTTAGGTAGAGTAAAATTGATGAATGCCCAAACCACACGACAAAATCCTTATCTTTATATAATGAGTTTAAATCAATTTTTACGGAATCTATAATTTTAGGATTCCCATTTTTGCTAAAAAGCACTTCAAATATTGCTTTAAATGGCACAGAATGCTTGTAGTGTCCTTTTTGATTATTAGTATTTTTGATTTTGATTATTTGGCTAATTGCTAATTTTTTCATTATTTTTTAACCTTAATTTATATGTTTTTGCTAGATCTAATTTTTTGAAGTCTAATAAAATCTAGTAGAATCTAAATTTATTAGGCTAGATTCTAGCTAAATTTTTAAAGCTATAATTTATTTCTTTTGTTTGAATGAAATAGATTATAAAACTCTTATTTTGCTTTATTTGGATTATGAATTGATTTGATTTTATTAAGCCACTCTTGCAGGGTTTTTTCAAATCCAATATCACTCCATTCCACAAATTTAGCATTTGCCTCTTTTGGCATATAATTTTGCTCCACAAAGCCCCCAAAATCGTGCGGATATTTATAATTTTTATTAAATTGTATTATATTTTGTGGAACTTTTAAATCTCTATTTTTGCTATCAAATTCTAGTGCCTTATTTATCGCTTTATATGCAGTATTTGATTTTGGAGAAGCAGCAAGATATAGGACGCATTGAGAGAGAATGATTCTGCTCTCTGGATAGCCAATTTTTGCTACACTCTGCATCGTGCTATTTGCTATATTTAGCGCATTCGGATTTGCATTTCCTATATCCTCACTTGCTAAAATCACTAATCTTCTTGCGATGAATTCGGCATTTTCGCCTGCATTAATGAGCTTTGCAAGATAGTAAATACTTGCATCGCAATCACTTCCTCGAATGCTTTTTATCAGTGCAGAAATAAAGTCATAATGCACGCTGTTTTCACTCACTCCATCGCTTAAAGGCTTGATTTGCTTTAGATTTTCTATACTTAAGTCATTTTTTGCCACTTCTAAAATGTTTAGCAAAGCCCTTGCATCGCCATTTGAATGTGAGATTAGATAATCTTTTGCCTCTTTTGTTATGTTTAGATTATATTTTTTTATGCTAGATTGTAAAATCTCTTTTAAATCATCTTTATTTAAGGCATAAAATTCAAATATAAAAGAGCGAGAGCGGATAGCAGAAGTCAGTGCAAAGTATGGATTTTGCGTTGAAGCACCTAGAAAAATAGCACTAAATTCCTCCATAAATGGAAGTAAAACTTCCTGCTGCACTTTGTTTAGTCTATGAATTTCATCTATAAAAATTATGGGCTTAAAAATGGAATCTTTAAAGTTTAAAATATTTTTTCTAATCTCCTCAATCTTTAGCGAAGTGGCATTAAACTCTAAAAACTCTCTGCCTAATTCTTTAGCTAGGATTCTAGCTAATGTCGTTTTCCCACAACCTGGTGGTCCAAAGAAAAATAAATGAATTAGAGAGTTATTTTCTATCATTTTTCTTATCGGAGAATTTTTGCCAACTAAATGCCTCTGCCCGATGAATTCTGCTAAAGTGCTAGGGCGATTTTCTAATGCAAACATTATTTTTTAAAGATTATTACATCATAAGAATTTCGTTTTATCGTAACACTATTTTTGGTATTACTTTGTCTATTTATATTTTGCTGTAAATCCTCAATCATAGAATCTAGCTCATCTAGCTTGTCTTTTAGCCTTAAAATTATATCAACTCCAGCGAGATTCACACCCAAATCACGCGTTAGCCTTAAAATAATTTTAATTTTATCAATATCTTTTTGTGAATATAGTCTCATCTTTCCATCAGTCCTACTTGGCTCAATAAGCCCTTCTTTTTCATATTGTCTTAAGGTTTGTGGGTGGATTGAGAGAATTTTTGCCACGACACTTATTAAAAATACTGGTTCTTCATAGCTATACATTTTTCCTCCTTAAAATCTAGCTTTTATTTTAGCTTGTTATTTTAACTCTCTGGGAGTTTTTCACTCATTAAACTAGCAAGTTTAGAATCTAGCTCCTCTACTTTTGGCAAAATTATATTTGCAATCAAATATAAATCTCCAATAGAGCTAGTTTTGCGATTTTTAAGTCCGTGCTCTTTTATCCTAAATTTTTGATTATTTTTTGTATTTTTTGGAATTGTTAGATTTACTTCTTTATATGGAGTTTTAACCTTTACTTTTCCACCAAATAGCGCTAGTTTGAGTGGAATATCAATTTCTTTTGTCAAAATATCATCTTGTATTTTGTATTCGCTTGAAGGAGCAATATTTACTTTTAAGAGCAGGTCGCCACTCATATTATTTGCACTTCTGCCTTTATTTTTAATCCTTAAAGTTTCATTGTCTCTAATTCCGGCTGGAATCTTAATATCAAAACTTCCTTCACTATAATGATAGCTTCCGCCAAGTAAGGCACTCTCAAATGGAATCGTAATGTTTTTTCTAATATCTAGCTCATCTCTGCTAAAGCCACCGAAGCCAAATCCACCAAATGAGTTGTTTCCAAAGCCTCCATTGCTAAAACCTCCACTAAAATTCCCATTTCCAAAGCTACTACTTCCAAATCCTCCACCAAAAATTTGACTTAAAATGTCATCTAAATTTATATTTTGATTGCTTCTTGCGAAGTCACTAAAGTTTTGCCCGCCAAACATATTATCGCCAAATTTATCATATTGTGCTCGTTTTTTTTCATCACTTAATATTTCATAGGCTGCATTGATTTCTTTAAACTTCTCTTCAGCATCTTTTTCTTTATTAATATCAGGGTGATATTTTCTAGCTAATTTTCTGTATGCCTTTTTAATCTCATCGCTTGAGGCATTTTGTGAAACACCTAGTGTAGAGTATAAACTTTTTTCCAAAAAAACTCCTTATAATTAAATATTAGTGTTATTTTATCATAAAACTTTATAGCTTTAGACTAAAGTTTTTTATTTTTTAACATAAATTAAAATATAAAAATAAGTTATTTTGAGATAGAATCCAAAAATTAATCACCACAAAAATATATCAAAATAATAGAAGGCATAATGACAATAAAAGATTATCTTGAATACGGGATTTTAGGCTTTTTAGTTTTTCTTAGTATTATAGTTTTGGCTCTTATAATGGAGCGAATTTGGACTTTTAGAAAAATTGATTATTTAAGCTATTGTGATAGAAAAAAACTAGAAATTGATTTAACAAAGAATCTCACTTTAATTGCTACTATTGGCACAAATGCTCCTTATATTGGGTTGCTTGGGACGGTTGGCGGGATAATGCTAACTTTTATTGAAATTGGGCAAAATAATGCGCTAAATACAGGTGATATTATGATAGGACTAGCACTTGCGCTAAAGGCTACTGCACTTGGGCTTATTGTGGCTATTCCTGCGATTGTCGGATATAACTTGCTAGTTAGAAAAAGTGAAGTTTTATTGATGCTTTGGGATATGGAAAAAAATCGCAATGATTTTAGTATTTAGTTAAGGCAATTTGAAAGGTAGATTCTAAATTATGAAAAAAATAGATTCGCTAAATTTAATACCATTCATTGATATAGTTTTGGTTTTGCTTGTAATTGTCTTAACCACAGCTACTTTCATTAAACAAAATCAAATTAATATTGAGATTCCAAAAGTTGATAAAAATGCTTCTAATATTTCAAATGTAAGTAAAAGTGATAGGGTAATTAGCATAGATAATGACGGAAATTTTTATCTTGATGATAAAAAAATTAGTTTTGAAGAGTTAAAATATGCTATCTCAAAGCTAGATAAGGATACTAGTATTGTTATAAATGGACATAAAGATAGTAATTTTGAAAATTTTATAAAAGTTATGAATATGTTAAGCGATCTTGAATATAAGAATCTATTTGTTTTAGTTGATGAAAATACAAAGAGTATGAAATGAAAGATTTAATATTTCCAAATAATTATAGCCTAGAGCTTGTGATTTCTGCAGTAGTTACAATGGCTGTAATTTTACTAATAATTAGAATCTATCTTAAAGTGATAAATAAAAAAAGTGGTTTGCAAAAGCCAGAGTGGATGAGTGATGATGAATTTAATAATAAATTCAATAAAGGAAAAAGATAATATAAGGGTGGGAAATGATAATTAACATAATTTTTACGATAATAATGCTTGTTTTGGTAGCCATTGATATAAAAACTACCAAATCAAAAAATCATAAAGATTTTAGAAGTATAATTCTAACCCTTGGTGTTCTTGGGACTTTCATAGGTATTTTTGTAGGGTTATTAGATTTTAATATAAATAATATGGAAGTCTCCATACCGCATTTGCTAAATGGACTTAAGGTTGCGTTTTACACTTCTATTGCGGGTATGAGTCTATCTATTTTAATTAGTATTTATCAAAAATTTGTAGGTTTTAAAAGCGATGATAAAGATAGTCTTGATTTCATTGCATTGCAGATTCAAAAGCTAGATAAACTCAATGATTTAAAAAATGTAGCAGATTCAAATAATGAAGTGAAAAATGCCATTTTAAAACTAGCGGAATCTAATGATAATACGCTTAAGGCAAATGCAATTTTGTTAAATAAAATATCAGATTCCACTATTGCACTTGGTGATACTTTTCAAAATTCTATAAGTAAAATGAATACAAATATTGTAGCTATAAATAAAACACTTTCAAATGATTTAATAAAGCAGTTTCAAGAATTAAGATTTACCCTCTCAAAAGAGCTAGAAAAGCTCTCAAGCGATTTTAATGCCGATGTGATTTGCTCTGTTAGTAATCTTTCAAAAGAATTTAGCGATAATATCAATTTACATTTTAGTGAGAATTTTAAACGATTTAATAAAGCGGTGGATAACTTGCTATCGTGGCAAATGGAACATAAGAAAAATATGCTAGATTCAAATGAGATTCTAATAAAGGCAACAACTTTTCTTAACAATACCTCAAAAATCACAGATAGTCTACTAAAACGAGATGAGAAAACTATCGAGCTATATAAAGAGGTTAGCTCTATTATGCAGGATTATAAATCTCAAAATTTAATTTTAGAAGAAAAACTAGGTGAAATGAGGAATCTAGGAAGCTCTGCAATAGAAGCATTAAAATTTATGAATACATTTTTTGAAGAATTAAATACTCATTTAAGAGATACAAATAAAAAGCTAATCTCTAATCTAAAAGATACGAATGAAAGTCTAATTTCAAATGCACAAAAAATTATAAAAGAAGTATTCATCGCTACAATAAAAGATTTTAGTAATATTAATAAAAAAATTATTAGCGAATTAAATACCAGAGATAGCCTAATGCAAGAGCATATCTCAAACACTACTAAAAATATAAACGATTTGGGTAATGCACTACAAAATAATATAAATACTTCAACTAAAAATATAAAAAATTTGGTAAATATCTTACAAGATAATATTACTTCTTCTGCAAAAGATATTAAGGATTTAGGCAATGCGATGCAAGAAAGTAATAAGATTGTAATTCAAAGCTATCAAAAATTAAGCAAAGATATAGAATCTAGTGCATTGTCAATTAGTAAAAGCACAAGAGAAATGATAAGTGATATAAATAAAGATGGCATAAAACATTTAAAAAATACAGCAAAATTATATTTTAATGATATGTCAAATGTAGAACATAAGATTTTAAGCAATATTTCTATTAAGAATAATAAATATTTAGATTCGCTAGATTCTACGCTTTCATCTATGGCTAGTAAATATTTGGAAACTTTAGAGCAAATTAGCCTCTCTAGCATTGAGACTTCAAAGAGTCTAAATTTAATTAATATTGAGGCTATGAGAGATTTAAATAGTGAAATTTCAAATTATATAAAAAGTAATTCTATATCGCTAAATAAGTCGAATATAGAGTTTTTAAATATGTTAGAAATTGTGCAAAAACAAATAGAAATAGCAATAGAAAAATCAAATGATATGCAAGATATTGCTAGAAATTCTCTAAAAGATATAGAAACTTCTATGAATGATATTAGCAGTGGTTTTAAGGGCGACTATGAATGGTTTTTGCGAAGAATTAAAGAAATTATAGGGCAGAGGTTATAAAAGGCAAAATACTCTTAATTTTTAACAAAGTTAAAGATAAAGTAAAGGAAAGATTTTGAAAAGCTCATTTGAATGGATTAGTATATCAGATATGTTTGCTGGTATTATGATGGTATTTTTATTACTTGCAATTACCTTTATGTTTATCACACAAAATCAAAGTAAAGCTTTGATTAAAAAAAATCAAGAACTCTCTGTGCTAAATGATCATATGAGTGAAATCCTAAAGGCTTATTCTGATTTGCAATTAAATATTAATAATGATTTAGTGCGTGAGTTTTCAGGGGATTTTAGTAAATGGAATGCAAGTATTGATGATACAAATACTATTAGATTTAATGAGCTAGATTCTATCTTTGAGATTGGTAAGTCAGATATTAAAGATGATTTTAAAGTCATTTTAGATGATTTTTTCCCGAGATATATGAAAATAATAAATAAATATAGAGATGATATTGAAGAAATTATTATAGAGGGACACGCTTCAAATATTTGGCGGGGAGCAAATAATATTAATGATAGCTTTTTATATAATGCTACTTTATCGCAAAATAGAGCTTTAAATGTTATGCGATATTGTTTTTTAAATAATACAAAGAATGATGAGAAAGAATGGCTTATGAAAGTCTTGCATTCTAATGGAATGTCATTTTCACGCCCACTAGAGAGTGAAGAAAAATCAAGGCGAGTAGAATTTAGGGTAACAACTAAAGCCTATAATAGCATAAAAGAGGTAATAGATTTAGAAGTTTTAAAATTAGAATAAATTTATTATTATCTGTGGCTTTTAAATCTATATTTTGCTAAAAATATATAAATATTTTTGTATTTTTAATCGTAAATAATACAGAAATTTCTAGTTTTATTAATTTTGTAAATATGTTCAATAGCAAAAAATAAAGTAGAAAATCAACAGAATCTAATAAGCAAAAATATAAATATCTAAAATTTCTAAAACAAGATAGTTTTTATTCTTAATTGGCTGCTCTTTAAATGTAGTGCTTGAAAATAGTAGAGTCTTTTTTTAAGTTTTAAGCTTTAAAATATCTAAAAATACCAAATAATAAGGATTAAAAATACTTTTTTATAAAAAGATTTTAAAGATAAATATAAAAGAAATTAGGATTTGGTAGAGTTTTAGAATATTTGATAGAAATGGTATTAGAGTGATAATTTAGGATAAATTTTACTTGTGATAATTTTTCTTTTGATATAATTTAGATTTTTAAAATAGGAGTATCAATGCTATGTAAGAAGATTCTAGTAACGGGTGGGGCTGGATTTTTAGGCTCACATTTATGTGAGAGATTGCTAGAGCGAGGCGATGAGGTGCTTTGTGTGGATAATCTTTTCACTGGCACAAAGCAAAATATCGCTCATTTGCTTAAAAATCCTAAATTTGAATTTATGAGAGCTGATATTACTTTTCCACTATATGTGGAGGTTGATGAAATCTATAATCTTGCTTGTCCTGCCTCTCCTATCCACTATCAATTTGATCCAGTGCAGACGACTAAGACCTCTGTAATGGGAGCGATTAATATGCTAGGACTTGCCAAACGCACAAAAGCTAAAATCCTCCAAGCCTCCACAAGCGAAGTCTATGGCGACCCAGAAATTCACCCCCAAGTAGAATCTTACAAAGGAAGCGTCAATCCAATAGGCATTCGTGCGTGCTATGATGAAGGGAAACGCTGTGCAGAGACACTATTTTTTGATTACTATCGCCAACATAAACTTCGCATTAAAGTGATGAGAATCTTTAATACCTATGGACCCAGAATGCACCCAAATGATGGACGAGTGGTGAGTAACTTTATCATTCAAGCATTGAGGGGAGAGGATATTACAATCTATGGTGAGGGGAAGCAGACTAGGAGCTTTTGTTTTGTAGATGATTTGATAGAGGGAATGATAAGGCTTATGGATAGTAAAGATTCTCTCACAGGACCTATAAATATAGGCAATCCAAAGGAATTTTCTATGCTAGAGCTTGCTCAAAATGTGCTAGAACTAACAGAATCTAAATCTAAACTTGTATTCCTTCCACTCCCACAAGATGACCCAAAACAAAGACAGCCCGATATTAGCTTAGCCAAAAAAGAGCTTTTGTGGGAGCCAAAAATTGAGCTAAAAGAAGGGTTAGAGAGAACAATAAAATATTTTAAGGATGCTTTGGGCTTTTAATTTTAGGGAATTAAGGAATTTTAAGGTGAAAAATAATTATTTTATTTACAATCTAAAGGGAATCTTGCGAAGCCTAAAACCATACTTTTTAAATACTAGCTATGAAAAGATTCTAAAAGGTTGGCAGGATAGAGATGATAGCGAATATATCAAGCAAAGAGTAAATTATTATAATAGATTAAATGATTTTGTAAAACTAGGAGATGAGGCAAAGAGCATTTCTTTTGTTAGATTTGGTAAGAAGCAGAGTGTGTATCGCTTTGATTCCTGGGAATATTTAAGGCATTTTCCACAAAGCTTTACGGCAAATTTTGCCTTTGGTGATGTAAATTATTTTTTGCCAAATCCTAGTATTACCAAATCTCGCCCGATTGAGCAAATAGATTTTACAAATATTGCAAATTTAGCTAGTGGGGATGGGTTACAGGGGTTAGAATTTGCTAGAGAAGTTTTAAAAATTAAAGAATCTAGCAAAGATTCTAAAAATTTAGATTTTAAAAAATATGAATATATTTCAAATAAAAAGCAAGACAAGTTAAAGCTAAAATCTTCTAACTCCATTTTGCTAAATTTAGAAAAAGTGCGACATTTTACTTTCATAAATGACCCATATACTTGGGAGGATAAGCAAGATAAGCTTTTTTATCGAGGTGGAATCTACCAAAGCCATAGAGTGAAATTTTTTGAAAAGTATTTTAGTAATAAAATGTGTGATTTAGGACACACAGGTTCTAAAGACATTCATCACTCTTGGCAAAAGCCAAAAATTGGTATAAAAGATCATTTGCCCTATAAATTTTTGCTCTCACTAGAGGGCAATGATGTAGCAAGCAATCTTAAGTGGGTGATGAGCTCAAACTCTCTTGCCTTTATGCCAAAGCCAAAGTTTGAGACTTGGTTTATGGAGGGGATTTTGGAGGCAAATGTGCATTATGTAGAGATTAGAGATGATTATTTAGATTTAGAAGAAAAGCTGGAGTATTATCTCTCTCACCCAAATAAAGCAAAAGAGATTATAAATAATGCACATAGCTATATCTCGCAGTTTTTTGATAAAGAGAGGGAGGATATTATTTCGCTTTTAGTCTTACAGAAGTATTTTTACTATACAAGACAGATTGATAAATTAATGGATTGAAGAACATTTATTCAGTGTAAAATGATTAGCTAGATTTGTGATAGAATTCCAAAAATCAAAAATAAGATTTTTAAAGGAAAATGATGAAAATAACTATCGTTGGTAGTGGATATGTAGGGCTTGTAGCTGGGGCTTGCTTTGCTGAAGTGGGAAATAATGTAACTATGCTAGATTCTGATAAAGAAAAGATACGAAGCCTAGAATCTGGAATAATCCCTATTTATGAGCCTGGATTAGAAGAATTAATCAAAAAAAACAAAAAATTGGAGCAAATTCTTTTTACCACCGATAAAAAATTAGCCTATGAGAATGCTGAGATTATATTCATTGCAGTTGGCACGCCGATGGGAGAAGATGGAAGTGCAGATTTATCCTATGTGATTAGTGCTGCAACAGATATTGCAAAATATATTAGTGGCTACACAATAATAGTGAATAAATCAACCGTTCCCGTTGGCAGTGCAAAAAAAGTAAGAGAAATAATAGAGCAAAATCTTATTAATAAAAACGCCACATTTGATTGCATTTCTAATCCAGAGTTTTTGAAAGAGGGTGTAGCGCTAAAGGATTTTATGTCTCCAGACAGAGTAGTGCTTGGAGGCAATAGTAAGAAAGCACTAGATGTGATGAAAGGCTTATATTCTTCTTTTATTCTAAAGAATGATAGGATTATCACTATGAGTGCAGAATCTGCAGAAATGACAAAATATGCTTCAAATGCGATGCTTGCCACAAAAATAAGCTTTATAAATGAGATTAGTCAAATTTGTGAAAAAGTGGGTGCAAATATAAATGATGTTAGGCTTGGGATTGGCTCAGATTCTAGGATTGGATATAGCTTTATTTATCCTGGTTGTGGCTATGGTGGAAGTTGCTTTCCCAAAGATATTAGAGCATTGCAAAAAACAGCCAAAAATGAGGGAGTAGAAGTAAAGATTCTAAATGCAATAGAGGAAGTAAATCGTTATCAAAAAAATATTCTTTCTTTGAAGATACAAAAGCATTTTGGCTTAAATTTAGAGGATAAAACCTTTTGTCTTTGGGGTCTGAGCTTTAAACCAGAGACTGATGATATAAGGGAAGCTACCTCAATAAATGTGATTACTTTTTTGCTTCAAAATAAAGCCAAAGTCAATGCTTACGATCCAAAGGCAATGCCAAATATGAAAAGACTTTTTCCTCAAATTAATTATTTTGAGAATAAATATGAAGCCGCTAAAAATGCTAATGCTTTGGTTGTTATAACAGAGTGGAAAGAGTTTAGGAATCCAGATTTTGACAGGATAGGAGAGAGTGTGAGTGTAATTTTTGATGGAAGAAATATCTATAAAGATATGGATTTAAGCAAATTTGACTATTATTTTATAGGTGGTGAAATAAAATCAAAATAATGTGGTATTTAGCGGAATCTAAACAAAAACATAGCTTTAGAATTCTACATTCTAAAGCTAGAATTCTAAAATATAATAAAAATTTATAAAGGAAAAATATGAATTTCTTTTTTTCTAAAACATTTCTTAAAACTTCTATGGCATTTTATATGTGGCTGCTTGGGCTTTGTATCGGTTCTATCTTTGCTAGTGGAGCTTTTAGTGCTTCTGTGATTTTTAATGCAAATGATTTTGGTGTGGATATTAGCAAGTTTGAGAGCGGAATCTTAATGACAGCAATTTTTAGCAAACTAAATACTTTGCTTTTATTTAGTGCTTTTGTAATTGTTTTTTATGAGATTATTAGCTTTAGGCTAGGTAGTGGAGGGAGGATTAATAAAATCCTTTTATTTTTAAGCGCTTCAATTAGCGTGATTTGTATTTTGCTTTTTAGTTTGTATTATTCACCTTATATCATAGAGACCCAAAAGCTAGGGGAGAGTGCGATTGCCTCAAGCGAATTTGCCTCAATGCACACTCAAAGCAAAGTGGTATTTTATATTTTATTTTTTACTTTAAGTTTTAATTTTATTTATAGAATCCTATATTCTAAAGAGAACTAAAATGTGGTTAAGTAAGTATAGTGCGAGTGGAAATAACTTTTTAATCTTTCATACTTTTAAAAAAGGTGATTACTCAAATCTAGCTAAAAAGCTTTGCGATAGATTTGAGGGAATTGGTGCAGATGGGCTCGTAGCTTTGCTACCAAATGAAAAATTTACTTATGAATGGGATTTTTATAATATGGATGGAAGTAAAGCAAATATGTGTGGGAATGCTTCAAGATGCGTGGCACACTATGCTTATAGTAATAATCTAGCACCCAAAATTCATAGCTTTTTAAGTAAAGCAGGAGAGATAAAAGTTAGCGTAGAAAAAGACAATGTAGAAGTAAATTTTACTAAAGTTATTTTAGTAAAAGAAAATATTAAGCAAAGTATAGAGGATTTTATAAAAACTAAAAATAGTGTAGGGCAGGGTGATAAAGATAATAAATCTAAAATGCTTAATTTCTATTTATTAGATTCTGGTGTGCCTCATTTAGTAGTGTTTGTGGATAGTCAAAAAATTCTTCCAAAAAATGTAAATAAAATGCTAACAGACTTAAGAAAAAAATATAACGCAAATGTGAATTTCGCTTTTATAAAAGATAGAAAAACTGCTCTAATTTCTACTTATGAAAGAGGGGTTGAGGATATTACAAAAGCTTGTGGCACAGGGGGAGCTGCTGTATTTTACATAGCAAATAGGCTTTCTTTGTTAGATTCAAGTGCAGTTTTAATCCCACCTAGTAAGGATAAAATGCATTTTAGAAAAGTTGGTGATGAAGTGTATTTCAAAGGCAGAGTCAAAAAAATAGCTGATATAAAGATTTGAGGAGAGATATTTTGAGTAAAAAAGTTTTAAACATACGAGTGGTTGATTGGTATAATGAGGATAATGAGAAAAATTTTTATGAAAATCATTTTATTAAAATATTGCAAAAATACTTTGAAGTGCGATACAGCACGAATCCAGATTATATTTTTTATGGTCCTTTTGGGTTTGAGCATTTGAAATATGAATGCATTAGAATCTATTGGACAGGGGAGAATGTAAGGGCTAATTTTAATATCGCTGATTATGCTATTAGTTTTGATTATATGGATTTTGGTGATAGGCATTTGAGATTACCATTGTGTTTTAGTGGTGTAGGTGAAATTACTAGAATAAAGGTAGATAGGGTTAGGGAGAGATTTTGTTCATTTTTGGTGACTAATCCCTCTTCTCCCCGCTATACACCTAGGAATCTATTTTTTGATAAATTATGCGAATATAAAAAAGTAGATTCTGGTGGAAGATATAAAAACAACATTGGGGGGGGGGGCGATAGGTGATAGGTATAACGACTTTCAAAGTAGTAAGCATAAGTGGCTACAACATTATAAATTTAACATTTGCTTTGAGAATGCAAGCTATAATGGATATTTAACAGAAAAGCTATTTGATGCATTTGCCGCTGGGTGTATTCCTATATATTGGGGTGATACTAGCTTAATTTTAGATTCCGCAGATTCTAGTGTAAATGTGGAATCTAAAAATATAGAATCTAATTTTTTGCTAAAGCCAGATTATCAAATCAATCCAAAAGCTTTCATAAATATCCATAAATTTGCTAGTTTAGAAGATGCGATAGATGAAATTAAAAGAATTGATAATGATGATAATGCGTATTTAGAAATGGCAAATGAGAATGTATTTTTAGGAGATTTTAGCCCAAATGTATATGAGAGGCGATTAGAGGGGTTTTTACTAAATATTTTTAATCAAAACTTGCAAAATGCTTTTAGGCGGGGTGTGAGTGCTCTATATGATAATGAAATGCGTTATAGAAAAATGGCTGCTACATTTGAGGGTAAATCAAAGAGGGTCAAAAAACTAATCAGATTTATATGCAATATTACTAAAACTAAAAAAGCTTTTTGGGGATAGAATTTTTATAAATTGAGTTTTAGATTTATGAGATAAAGTGCTAATAAAGTTTTATCAAAATAGTTCTAAATTTAAAGACTAAAATCTAGTTATTTGTTTGTAGGGTTTTGCTGTATTCCTCTAACCTATTAAAGACCCTTTTGTATTCTTTACTATTTTTATCATAGATTCTAGGTGAATAGTCATTAAAATTATCATTTGATGATATGCTAACAGGGATAATATTATGCACTAAAGTAGTATTAGTATCTAGTGAATCTATCGCATTTAGATTTGTGATATAGTCTGTTTGTGGTGTTATTCTTAAATCTTTTGTGTGAAAAATAAATTCCACTTGATAAATCATACTATCTTTATCACTCGGATTTTTAGCCCCACCATAGATGAAATTACCTAAGCTATAAATGATTTTCTTCCCTTTGTATTCCTCAATGCTTTGCAAAACATGCGGGTGATGTCCTATTACCAAGCTAGCTCCATTATCTATTGCAAAATGTGCTAACTCAATTTGAATCTTATTTGGGATATGTTTTCTCTCTTCTCCAAAATGGAAAGTAAAAATCACAATATCAGCTCCCAAATGTTTAAGCTTGGTAATATCATTTTTAACCTGTTTTTTGACATTGAGATTCCAGCCACGATGCCCAGCAAAGCCAAATTTTTTACCCTTAATTTCAACTATGCTTAGATTCCCTTCACCAAAATAATTTATTTTAGCATTCTCTAAATTTTTTTTTGTGTCCTTAAAGCCCTCCATTCCATAGTCTCTAGTGTGATTATTAGCGATATTTACACTTTCAATATTTGAACTTTTTAAAATATTTGTATAAATGCTTTTGCCTTTAAAACTAAATGGTTTCTTAAACGCAGTGGGCAAATTTTTATCAGTTAAAACACCCTCCAAATTGCCAATGCTTAAATCATCCTCACTAAAAATTTTAGCTACCCCTTTGGAAAAATATGAGTAGTCTCCTTTTACCTCTTTAAATTTGGCGTTAAAAGTCGCTCCAGTAGCACCTTTATAATCACCTAGCACAATATCACCAACAAAGCTTAATTTGACTTTTACAATCTCATTTTTTAAAGTGGAATCTAATTTTGTAGAATCTTTATTAGAATCTATATTTATTTGGCTAGATTCTACCTTGGATTCCACTTTTAGTGTGGAATCCAAGGTAGAATCTAGCGTAGAATCTTGCTTTAGCGAACAGCCATTTATAAAAATTAGTATAAAAATTGCAATATAAAATCTAATCATTTTTTTATCTTTTTTAAAATAAATCTGGATTTGTAGCTTCGACTTTGTATCTAAATATAGTGTTTTCAAGGTTATGAAGTGTTAGAATCTTAACGCTATTTTCTATCATATCAATAGTTTTTGCAAGCTGTGCTAAATCCCTGCTATAAGCATAGATTCCATATCCTTTTATCACCATAAAATTTATATTATTTTGTTTGAAAAAATTGCAAATTTCAACATCGGCTCTCTCTCGCCAACTGCTGTATTCCTTTGGGTCATAGATGGGTATTTCTTTAAAATTAATATAGCCATAGTAATCTTGTGGAATAATCTTAAAATGACTAATTGAATATGCTATGCTAAATGATGGTAGAGTGTAGGCTATACATTTTGCTTCGCTTATTTCTTTGTAGATATAGGAGTGTATATCTGCATGTGTGCTTGCATCATTCCAGCTGTAATTGCGTTTGTGAGAGAGGACTACTAGACTTTCTGGTGAAATATCATCAAAAATCGCACCACTTTTATTTATTATAAATTTATTTTCATTTAGTTTGCAAGATATTGCTCCACTAAATATGCTAAAAAAGCCTTTTCTAAACATTGATAAAGAAATAGTTTTTATCTCTTTTATTGTTTTGTTATCTATATTATTAATCATAGTGTAGGATTCTATCATAAAAAATTATAAACGATATTATAAAAATAAATTAAATAATTTATATCAATTAAATTTAGTTTTTATGCTAATAAAACTTGATTGAATTAGACTAATATTTATTAAAAATATACTAAAAAATAGCAATATTTTAATTTGAGTGCTAATTTTTTAAAATTTTATGTTATAATACATTTCGAATTTCTTAAAAATTAAAGGAGTGATTTTCAAAGTGAATAGTAAACAGCGAGAGTTGCTAAACGAAATGATAGCTATTTATATTAAAGATAGAGAGCCTATTGGTTCAGAATCTCTTCGTCTTACTATGGATATGAAAATTTCTTCTGCGACTATAAGAAATTACTTTAAGGTATTGGTCGAAGAGGGAATCTTATTTCAGCCTCATATTAGTAGTGGTAGGATTCCTACGAATAATACTTTAAAAAACTATTGGAGGAGCAATCTTGATATAAATAATGTTTTAGTTATAGATAATATAGATAAGGTTAAAAGTGCAAGTAAAAAGAATGGGATATTTTGCAATATTAAGATTCTAAATAATGAGATTTTGAAAGAAATAATAAATTTTAACAATAAATATATTATTTTGATTTTTGAAAATAGTGAGGCGATATTACCATTTTCTGAACATATTTATTCTTTTATAAAAGAATTTTTATATAAAAATATTGAAGATATAAAAATGATTGCAAAAAGCGTCTGTGTTAATAGCTTATTTTATAAGCTTGAAAATATCATAGATACAGAGATTTTCAACTTTGGCTATGAGTTTTTAAATCTTATAGATAGTCAAATGCTTTTAGAAATCATTAATAGCCATATTTATTATAGGCTTAAAAATGGCTTTTATTTTGATTTATTTCCTGATGGATATTTAGCACTTATACAGGATGTTAGGCTAGAGAATAATTATGGAAAAATGTTTGTTTTTGGCGAGCTTTGCTGTAACTATAAAGATTTTTATAATGAGATTGCATCTTAAAGGAGGTTAATTTTGAGTAAAGAAAGCTTAAATGATAGAGATTTAGAAGATTCTAAAGATAAGCTAGATTCTAAAGATTCTAATGAACTAAGCGAATCTTGCGATGAAACTAGCGAAGATTCCACAGAATCTAGTGAATCTAAATTAGATTCTAAAGACTTAAGGATTAAAGAGCTTGAGGAGAAGTATTTAAGAGCTTATGCAGACTTTGAAAATACTAAAAAGAGAATGGAGAGAGAAAAATATCATAGCTTAGAGTATGCGAATGAAAATATTTTAAAAGATTTTTTGCCAATTCTTGATACTTTGGAATCTGCTCTAAATGGCATAGATTCAAATCTTGAATCTAGTGAGAATGTTAAAAATATAAGTAAGGGTATAGAGCTGACTATAGATAATTTTTTAAAAGCATTAAATAAGCATAATGTTGAAATTATCTCAACTGATTGTGAGTTTGACCCAAATGTTCATAATGCAATTATGCAGGTAAAAGATGAGGATAAAAACGATGGCGATATAGCTAAAGTTATCCAAAAAGGCTATAAATACAAAGATAGGGTTATTCGCCCATCTATGGTAGCAATTACAAAAAATAATTAAAGGAGAATAAAATGAGCAAAGTTTTAGGAATAGATTTAGGAACTACAAATTCAGCAATGAGTATATTTGAAGGAAATGAGGCAAAGATTATCGCAAATAAAGAGGGAAAAAACACTACTCCATCAATCGTGGCTTTTACAGATAAAGGCGAGATTTTAGTAGGCGAGAGCGCTAAAAGACAGGCAGTCACGAATCCAGAAAAGACAATTTATTCAATTAAGCGAATTATGGGCTTAATGTTTAATGAGGACAAAGCAAAAGAAGCACAAAAAAGACTTCCATATAAGATTGTAGATAGAAATGGTGCTTGTGCGATTGAAATAAGCGGAAAAGTATATACCCCACAAGAAATTAGTGCAAAAATCCTAATGAAGCTTAAAGAAGATGCTGAAAGTTACCTAGGAGAGAGCATAAGTGAAGCGGTAATAACTGTCCCTGCATATTTCAATGATAGTCAAAGAAAAGCTACGAAAGAAGCTGGAACAATCGCAGGACTAAATGTTTTAAGAATTATTAATGAGCCTACTTCTGCTGCTCTTGCTTATGGATTGGATAAAAAAACTTCTGAAAAAATTGTAGTTTATGATTTGGGTGGCGGGACATTTGATGTTACTGTGTTAGAAACTGGTGATAATGTTGTAGAGGTTTTAGCCACAGGTGGAGACGCATTCCTAGGGGGCGATGATTTTGATAATCGTATTATTGATTGGGCTGCAAATGAGTTTAAAGATGAGAGCGGAATTGATATAAAAAATGATGTTATGGCATTGCAAAGATTAAAAGATGCAGCAGAAAATGCCAAAAAAGAGCTTTCAAGCGCAAGTGAAAGTGAGATAAACTTACCTTTCATTACAGCAGATGCTAGCGGTCCAAAACACTTGGTAAAAAAATTAAGCCGAGCAAAGTTTGAATCTCTAATAGATGATTTAATTGAGCAAACTATTAAAAAAATTGATGAGGTAATTAAGGATTCTAGCCTAGATAAAAACGATATTAGCGAAGTAGTGTTAGTTGGTGGTTCAACTAGGATTCCAAAAGTGCAAGAGAGAGTTAAAGAATTTACAAATAAAGAACTAAATAAATCTGTGAATCCTGATGAAGTCGTAGCGATTGGAGCGGCAATTCAAGGTGGGGTTTTAAAAGGTGATGTAAAAGATGTGCTATTGCTTGATGTAACGCCACTTAGCCTTGGAATTGAGACTTTAGGCGGAGTGATGACAAAGGTAATTGATCGAGGTATTACAATTCCAGCGAAAAAAGCACAAGTTTTTTCAACTGCTGAAGATAATCAACCAGCAGTAAGCATTCATGTTTTACAAGGGGAGAGGGAGTTAGCAAGAGATAATAAATCTCTTGGTAAATTTGATTTAACAGGGATTCCATCGGCTCCTCGCGGTGTGCCACAAATTGAAGTAACATTTGATATTGATGCAAATGGAATCTTAACTGTTAGTGCGAAAGATAAAGCCACAGGTAAGTCTCAAGAGATTAAAATCACAGGTTCAAGCGGATTAAGTGATAGTGAAATTGACAAAATGGTAAAAGATGCAGAGCTTCACAAAGAGGAAGATTCTAAACGAAAAGAGCTAATTGAGACTAGAAATACTGCAGATTCACTAGTTTATCAAACAGAAAAATCTCTAAGTGAGATAAAAGAGGGCTTGAGTGATGATGATAGGACAAATATTACAAATGCGATTAACGACCTAAAAGAAACTCTAAAAAATGATAATGCTTCAAAAGAGGAGATTGAGAGCAAAATAAAAGCTTTAAATGATGTTAGTCATAAATTAGCAGAGGCGATGTATGCAAAAAATGGTGATAATGCAAATGCGCAAAACTCTGCTAATCAAAGTAAAAAAGATGATGATGTAATTGATGCGGAAGTAGAATAATTACATATAAAATATAAAAATAATTCTGAAAATACAATTCTCTTGCTTTTAACAAGCAAGAGAAACTTCATATAAATTTCACAAAACACCAACAATCAAACAAGTAAGATGAAATTTTTTATTTAATTTTTTAACTAAAATATTAAATAGCTTCTTAATGAAAATTTTAGATAGATATTAAATAATAGTATTTATTGATAATATGAAATAATTTAATAAAAATCAATCTATCATATAGATATTATAAAAGTAGTAACAAGTTATACAGCCAAATCACAATCTTTTCTATTAATTAAACATTAAGATTAGATTTGTAAATATTACAGATTTATTTTAAACAATCACTATAAAATCATTGCAATAAATTATAAATAGTTGCACTAAATTGATAGAATTAAATTATTTGATTTTCTAGAATCCTAGCATTTTTTAACAAATAGATTGCAGTGATAGTTTAAAAATAAATAGTTTTGTAAGTTAGTTTTATAATTGGTTTTTTAGGAAGAGAAGATTAATAATTTTTAAACAATGATAAAGTAAAAATAAAAGTTTCTAAAAGGTTTTTTAATGAATATTATTATTCAAGCAGGTGGGAGAGGCACAAGATTAGAAGGGCTAACTAGAAACAAGCCTAAATGCCTTGTGCCTATGAATAACCTTCCTATAATTTTTCATATATTTGAGATGTTTAGTGAGGCAGAATTCACAATCATTGCTGATTATAAAATTGAGGTATTAAGAAAATATCTAAATATCTTTGCTAAAAATTATGACTACAAACTATTACAAGCTAAGAAACAAGGCACAATTGCTGGGATAAAAGAGGCTATCGCACCTTATGGCGATAATGAGCCATTTATGATAATTTGGTGTGATATTATCCTCTCACAAGCTCTAAAAACACCAATAGAAAATATTTTAAGTTCTAAAGCTTTCACTCACTATTCTAAAAACTCTATTAATTTAGAAACTTACAATCAATTAAACGAAACTAATAAAAAAGATTCTAATTCAAATGAATTTTCTACACAAGGATTTAAAAGCAATAAAGATTCTAAATATCCTATTTTAGATTCCACTTTAGAATCTAGCATAAAAGTAGAATCCAATTTAAAAGATTTAATGCTAGATTCTACTGCGTTAGATTCTATTTCAGAGTCCTCCTCTACCCCCCCCCATTTAGCTAAATTTAAAGACTTTGCAAAATCATTATATTTAGATTCCAAAAATATAAAATCTAGCAATGAAACCAAACTAGATTCCAAAAATAATTTAGTTTCTAATTTAAATAATAAAATAGATTCCACCAACTACATAGGAATCTCAAAGGAATTTGAATGTCGCTACTCTTATATTGATAATCAATTCATAAAGCAACCATCCAAAGAAAATGGCGTAGCTGGGCTATTTATCTTTAGTGGTAAGAGAGTTTTAGAAAATATCAGCGAAGAGGGAGCATTCGTCAAATGGCTTCAAAATCAAAATATTAGTTTTGAGAGGCTAGATTTGTATGGAAGTAGAGAGATTGGCACAATGCTAGCATATGCGGATAATAATGTAACTTTGCATTGCAGACCTTTTAATAAAATAGAATTTATCGATGATAATGTTACAAAGATAGGCATTACAGACTATGGTAAGGAAATTGCTAAAAATGAGATTGCTTGGTATAGGCACACAAAAGCGCTAGGATATAAGAATATCCCTGAGATTCATAGCTATGAGCCTTTGGTGATGAAAAAGGTTGTAGGTAAGAATATCTTTAAATATGATTGCCTAACAAAATCCCAAAAACAAGAAATCCTAAAAAAGCTAATAAATGCTCTAAAAGAACTCCATAATCTGGAATCCAAAAAAGAAGCAAATATCTCTGATGTGAAAGAGACTTATTTAACTAAAACTTTAGAGAGATTAAATAAGGTTGAGAACCTAATTCCATTTGCCAAAGATGAGTTTATTAAAATCAATGGCTCATATTATAAAAATGTCTTTTTTAATAAAGATGAGCTAGAGAGAGCAATCGCCTCAATTTATCCTAAAGAATTTTGTTTAATTCACGGGGATTGCACATTCTCAAATCTAATGTTTGATACATTTAATATGAATGCAATTCTAATCGATCCCAGAGGATACTTTGGCAAAAGTAAATTATATGGCGATGAGGATTATGATTGGGCAAAGCTTTATTATTCACTAAATGGTGGATATGACCATTTTAATTGTAAGAAATTCACGCTTGATATTAAAGAAAAGGAAGTTGAGTTTGCTATAAAGCCAAATAGCTGGGCTGATATGGAGGAGTTTTTCTTTGATTGTATTCCAAATGTATCTAGGTATAAAATTAAGCTTCTTCATTCTATCATTTGGTTAAGCCTTACTACTTATGCGTGGGAGGACTATGATTCTATATGTGGAGCATTTTATAATGGAATAGTGAAGCTAGGAGAAGTGTTATGAAAAATCTTTGGAATGCGGAATTTAAAATAAAAAATAGAATCTATAGGATTAAAATTAATACTAAATTTAATATGGAATCTAGTAGAGATTTTAAGTTTGAATCTAATTTATTTTCCACAATAAAATCTAAATCCATAGAAACTAACATATTTATTGAAAATGGATTCTACAAAGCTAATGCAAATCTAATGTGGAATTTAAAATGAATAATCAAAATACAAATAACTTAAATATGAAGAATCTAAATTCAAAAAAAATAGAAGATATAAAGAATCTAAACAAATTAAATACGAGAAGTAAAGAGCTGGAATTATCAACCTTAAATAAAACTTGGATATTTGATATTGATGGAACGATTTTAAAACATAATGGATTTAAAATTGATGGATTTGATACATTGCTTGAGGGAGCGAGGGAGTTCTTTAGCAAATTAAGTCCAAATGACGTAGTGATACTTTTAACTGCAAGAGAACAAAAATATATAAAGTCTTTAAAAAGCTTCCTAAAAGCAAATAATATTAGATACGACTATCTAATCCCTAATCTCCCAAATGGAGAGAGAATCCTAATCAATGATAATAAGCCTAGCGGGCTAAAAATGGCATTTGCAATAAATAAAGCCAGAGATTCTAAATTAAAAATACATTACAAGATAAATAATAATTTATAAAAACTAATTATTAAAATTAAAAAAAGGAGTAAAAATTATTTTGAGGATTTTTAGAAAAATTAACATAAATACACTAAGTGGTAAATTTAGAAGAATCTATTTGTTTGATACACTTGTGTTTGAATATAAAAAAAATAAACAAAAAATATTTAATATAGAATTATTATATAAGAATAATATAAACAAACAACAACCAAAAGAAATTTTTTATCTTAAGTTTAATAGATTTGCTGATGATGCGTATATATGTTTGCAGTATTGGATTGATGTAATTAATATTTTGGGTGGAGATTTTTATATTATTTGTGATAACAAAAAGCTTGAATTTAATATTTTAAGAAGAATTACTTTTAAGGATTTAAATATAAAGTTTATAAAAAGCATTAAAAATGATTATCTCTCAAAACTTGTTAAAGCATTTATTACACCAAAATGGAAAAATGCAGCATATGCACATTTAAGCACATACTATCACGCAAAGCAAAATAATTATAAAGATTTTTTTAATATAGATTCTGATGATATATTATTTCTCATCAAGCCAGAATTATTAGCTAAAAAATTATTGGAAATAAAGCAATATGCAATAGGAAATAATATTGATAACTTTTCATTAGACATGTATTTAAGTAGATTCGCAAATAAGCCATGGTCTTTTGGGATTACTTATAGTCAAATGAAAATAGATTATTTTGATATATTTGAAAAACATAATGATAATTCTTGGTGGGAGGAAAAATATTATACCATCGAAACAGGAAAAAATATAAATTTAGATTCATATTTTGCATATTTAAATGATATTAATTTAATGAATAATAAAGTTTTTTATATAGATGATTCTTATTTTATCCATTATGGTAATGTAAATGAAAATAAGCGCCTTCAAGTTTACTTCACTCAAAAATGGGGGGGGGGTACTATTATCATACCTAGTGAATATTATATGGGATTATCTAAATATAAAATTGATAAGGAAGCAGTCCAATTTACTTTACCTTAAGGATAGTTATGAAACAGCTAAATAATAATTTTTATTATTTCGTATCTAACTTCGGGATTGGTGATACTTACTTTCTATGTTCGCTAAAAGAGGTTTTAGAGCGTAAATTTGGCTCAAAAATTATTTTTGTGATTAAAGATTCCCATAGAGCTATAATGGAATGCTTTGATATTAGTGATTATATTATTTATGATATGGGGGGGGGGATCTATGAATCTAGCAAATGATATGGTGAAAATTCCAACTTTGGGTAAATTGTATCCAGCTCATCCCATTCCACTGCAAAAAATTGAAATTATAAAAGAAAATATATTAAAAATGTATTTAACTCTATTTAATCTCTCTAGTAATACGATTTTAGCAAAGCCCATAAATATGCCAAAAATTAATAAGAATCTAATATCTAAACTACATTCCATAGCTCCACTTGAAAAAATTATTCTTTTTTTGCCAGAAGCAAGGTCTATGGCTTCTATGCCACTTGCTATTTTTAGGGCTAAATGCGCAAAACTGCAAGAAAGCGGTTATAGCATTGTTTTAAACTTGACAAGGGAAAATCATTTTTTATTTAATGGGAGTTATGTTCTACCTCTTACTTTGAGTGAAGCTATTGCTTTGGCTTTATCTTGTGGTGGTGTGGTATCTATGCGTTCGGGATTTTGTGATATTATCGCAAGAGATTGCAAAAATTTAGAGATTTACTATCCAAATAAAGAGATTTTAGATTTTTATTCCCTAAAAGTGTTAGGTTTGAGTGAAAGTGCAAGGGAGATTATCTTGCCAAATGTGGAATCTCATTTATTTTTTAAAGTTTATCAAAGAGTGCAAAAGAGGGGATTTTCTAGCAGAATTAGGCTACCTTTTAGTTTGTATAGAGTGATTAAGAAAAATAAGCATTTAAAAGAATTATTAGATTTAAGATTAATGGAATCTTATGAATACAAGCTAGGAGAGGCAATTACTAAAATGTATAAGAATTTTTTTAAAGGCGGATTTATGTTTTTAAAAAACTACTCTAAAATAAAACAAGCTCCAAAAATAGAAACTATCCTTAAAGATTTAATTGATAAAAATATTTTATAAAAGGAGGAGCTAAAATTGAGAATCTATAGGAAAATAAAAGAGCAAAATAGGACAATATATAAGTTTTTGGGCTTAAATATTGTTGAGAAAACTTTTAAAAGCGGGTATGGCATTAATAAACATTTAAATAAAAAAGTTCAAAAACTACTATGGGGGGGGTAGAGACGATTACTTTGCGTAATTCTCACAAAGGAAGGAAGTATAAGCTAATTATAATCTTCAAAATATTTAGCATAAAAATTATTTATAATGTAAAATATAAAATCTACTATCTTTGTAATGTTAAAATCAGAAAAATTGATGAAATTAAAAAGCAATATTTAAAACACTTTCAACAATATGATATTGTATATGTTGTGCAATCAGGTAGTGGCGAATTCTACACGATGCTTACATATTTCATTGATTTTCTTAATAAAAAATATAATACTAAGAATCCCTGTGTATTAGTAATCAGAAAATATCATATCGATATGATAAATTCGATTTATCCAAAAATTTCATATATCAATAAACAAAATATAGATGAAAATTTTTATATATTTTTAAGTGCAAGAGATGAGTTTATTTATGAAAATACTAGATTTATCACTTGCTTTACGACAAGATTCTATAATGCAAGAATGCATAATATTATGAATGTTTTTGATTGTTTTTATAAGCATTTTGATTTTAGTGAGAAGGATTTGCATTTTAACAGAATTAAAATCCCTATAATCGATGAAAATAATATGTTAAAAAAAGTTGCAGAAATTGGGCTGGATTTGCAGAAGTTTATATTCATTGCTCCAGAGGCTGAAAGTGCTAGAAGTTATGATGGTAATTTTTGGAATTTTTTGATGGCTAGATTTAAATCAAAAGGGTATGATGTTTTTCTAAATATTGTTGGGGAAGATCTAGATTTTGATAAAAGACTTAATTATAAAACTTGCCAGCTCACTTTTAATGAGGCATTTGCTTTGGCTAGGCTTTCTAAAGCAATCGTTTCTTTACGGAGTGGATTTATTGAGTTTTTATCACAAACAAATGTGCCAACTTGGATTCTATATACACCTTATTGTGCTTTGCCACCAGATTATTTTGATGTATATGATTGGATGTATGTTTTTAGTTTGAGAACATTTCCATTTATTGATGTTTCAAAAATTATAGAGATTAATACCTTTGAGATTTCACCACTAGATTCCATAAATATGATTTTAAAAGATATGTAGTAATTTTAGTTTATTAAAATTGCATTAATTTTATAGTCGTAAAAAATGGTTTATTGTTAAATATGATGATGGAAAAATAATAATGATTTTTAAATCTCTAAAATATTTTTTATAGTATAATCCCGAATTTAAAGTCAAAATCTAAGCAAATACAAAATATTAAAAGGTTTTTAAATGGATGATATAAAGGATAATAGTGCCAAAATAAAAAGTGTAGTTTATATATTACTTGTTTCTATTTGTATCATAGTAGCTGTATTTTACTTCTTAGGGGGGGGGCAGTAGAAATGATGGTTATATAGATGATATAAAATTTGATATTAAACAAACGCTTTTATTAAACAATAGCACTAAAAAGCAAGATGACTTTTGGAGCCAACAAGACTTCATAGACTATTTAAATACTCAGCAATTTTCCACCTTTAGCTACTCTTTTAGAGTAAAGACGCATAATAAAATTTTTAGAAAAAGTGATATTTATAAAATCTATCCAGATTTTACTAGTCTGCCAAAATATATTAATAATGTTATGATGAATAATGCTTCAGGCATAGGCACCTTTGAGAGCAAAGAAATGCTTCTAGATTCTACAATATTTGAAAACATACCATATACTCTAAAACTGCAAAATAAGCTTATACTACATTTGGCTTGTATAGTGATTTTGCTACTTAGCATTATTGCTTATCTAAAAAATAAAATGCTTATAGTTAAGTTTTTTAACTCAACTTTTGCAAATAGTAATTCCATAAATTATGCTTCAAATGCTTCCATAGCTAACACTTCTACAAATGCTGCTATTTCAAATTACACTAAAAATATATATTTTAGTTTTAAGGATATTTATCTTTTTGTATCTTCTAATTTTAACATTATGTTAATTTTATATTCTATCGCCATTATGTTATTAATAGTTGCAAATCAAAGCTTAGCTATAATGCAATATGATGATTGGGTTTATAGCGTGGATTATAATAGTTTTTATCATTTAACAACAACGAGCTTTGGTTGGCAGCGAGGTAGGCATATAGGTGATATTCTTATGTCTATTAGTATGCGTCCTTTTGGGGAATTTTTGATTGCTTTTGGTGTAGATGCGCTAAATGCTTTTAGGATAGTTTCATCATTTTTTTCAGTTGTATTTTATTTTCTAACATTTTTTGCCTGCTCACTTTTATTGTGGTTTTTAAATGATAAAAAGGATTTTAAAATAATTTTTATCACCATTTCGTTATTTATTCTTTATATGACTATTGATTATATAGAGTTTGTTCCAAAAGCAGCCTATATTTTCACTGCTGGAATTTCTGTGAGCGTATTCTTACCACTGCTATATTATTTTTTATTTGAAAAAGAAATTAGATTTTCTAAAAATGTTTATTTTCATTTTGGTATTTTATTTCTATTTGTTTATTTTTGTGCTTTTGGACTTGAAATGACGTCTCTTGGGATTTTTGGATTATGTAGTTTTATGTTGCTTTATTATTTGTTTATAGAAAAGATTTTGCTTTTAAAAAATAGACATAAGATAAATTTATCCATTTTTTATTATTTTGCTTTATTTATTTTTATGATACCTAGCGCTTTTATTATGACTATATTATCTGGGCGAGGCCAAAGACAACAGGAAGTTTTGGTAGATTCCTCAATATTTGAAAATATATTTAATAATATTACTTTATTAGTCCATAATAATAGGCTTTTTTTACCCATTGTATTATTTGGAATCTTATTATTGATTTATCTATCTTTTAGGCTATTTAGCGGAGTGTCAAAAAAGTATTTTATAATGTTTGCAATGATAATTGTCGGTATTATTGGGATTATTGGATTTTGTGCTATTAATGTTCCTTATACGACTTGGATGCTGCTTGGATTTATATTTTTTGCTTTGTTTGTTTTATTGCTAGAGTGTAAAGATTCTAATAATAAGTTTATTGCTTTTATTTCATCGTTATTTATGATTATTTTTGTGGTGAATCTAGGGTTATCTTTGATTAATAAATATGAAGAAGTTTTTAATAAATACTATCCATATAGAGAATCTTCAAGGAATCTAATCAATCTTTTTGTAGAAGCAAATAAAAATAAGCAAAAGGAAATTATCCTAGATTCCAAAACTTTAAAGGAAAATAAACTAGAGTTAATTTACTTTACCTATCATCTTAACAAGGCTATATCAAGCTGGATTCTGCGCTATGGATATAGTGATGAGATAATTCAAATAAAATTAGATGAATCTTTAGAAGATTCTAAATAATTTTTATATTTTAGTTTTTAAGATTCTATATAATTTAAAGTGCAAGTTAGCTACTTTTGAAACTTAATTAAAATCAAAATTAGCCAAAAACTAAATCTTAATATTTATATAAATTTATGTAAAGTTTAGTTAGTCTTTTAGTTTTTAAAATTTGGAGCAAAAGATGATAATAATACCAGCGATAGATTTAAAAGATGGCAAAGCTGTAAGACTTTTTAAAGGTGAAATGCAAAGTGCTAAAATTTATGGAGAGGCAGTTGATTTTGCAAAGCAGTTTGAAGACTTTGGGGCAGAGTGGATACATATTGTTGATTTAAATGGTGCATTTGCTGGAAGCCCAAAGAATCTAAAAATAATAGAACATATTCGTAAATCTTGCAATTTAAAAATAGAGCTAGGCGGAGGAATAAGAGATGAAGATACAATAAAGAGATATTTGAATCTAGGAATAGATAGAGTTATTTTAGGTTCAATCGCACTCAAAAATATGGATTTTGCAAAACAAATGGCTAAAAAATATAGAATTGTTCTAGGAATCGATGCAAGAGATGGCTTCGTCTCAACAGAGGGCTGGGCTAATACAGGCAAAATTAAGGCATTTGATTTTGCAGTTACATTTAGAGATAGCAATATTGAGGCTATAATTTGCACAGATATAAATAGAGATGGCACACTAGATGGGATAAATCTAAACTTTAGCGAAGAGATTTTTGAGGCAAGTGGGATTCCAACTATTGCAAGTGGTGGTTTTAGCACAAAAAGAGATTTAGAATTGTTACAAAATAGCAATAAAATTAGTGGAGTTATTGTCGGAAAGGCTTTTTATGAGGGGAAGATAGACTTGAGAGAAATTTTTAAAAAATATTAGTTTAAAAAATTAAGATTAATTATGGTAATATTATAAGCTTATTTGCTTAACTAAAAGGATAGAAAATTGAAATTACTTGTTGTTGATGATAGCTCTACAATGAGAAGAATTATAAAAAATACACTTCAAAGACTAGGCTATGAGGATATTTTAGAAGCTGAGCATGGTTTGCAGGCATGGGAAATAATGGATACAATAGAGGGCATAAAGGTTTTAATCACAGATTGGAATATGCCAGAGATGAATGGGTTAGATTTGGTAAAAAAGGTTCGTGCTGACCAGAGATTCGTTGATATTCCTATAATTATGGTTACAACAGAGGGTGGCAAAGCTGAAGTTATTACTGCGCTAAAGGCAGGAGTTAATAACTATATAGTAAAGCCTTTTACTCCACAAGTTCTAAAGGAGAAACTAGAAGTTGTTTTAGGTATAAATGATAATATTTGATATATTATGAATGAATTTTATTTTGAGATTTGCATTACGCCAAATAAATTTTGTGATTTATTTATTAGTGAGATAGCAGATTTTACAAACGAAGCAATAGAAATTGTGCAACATTCACAAAACATAGGAAATTTAGAAATAGCAAATGAAATAAGCACAGCTATAGAGCTAGAATCCACAGAAGCCAAAGCACAATCCACCACAAGCATAATAATCCGCACAGATAAAGATATTATAGATTCTTTACTAAATCATTTAAATTTTTTATCTACACATTTAAGCAATATTAACAATGAACAGGTAATTTACACGCATAGCACAATAAAAAAGGAAAACAAAGATTGGATTAATGAGTATAAAAATTCTATCACTCCTATAATTTGTGATAGATTCTATATTCGTCCGCCTTGGTGTGCTTCATATTTAGAATCTTTAGAAACTAAAGTAGATTCCACATTAGAATCTAATATGCAATTTTTAGATTATAGCCTTAATAGTGAAATTAATAAAGACAAATCTAAAAATTCCGCCAAATCAATTAAGTCTCCACTAGATTCCAAATCTAGCCAGAAATTAGATTTAAATGATTGCATTATAGATATTGTTTTAGAGCCATCTTTGGCATTTGGTAGCGGACATCATAGCACTACTTTTATGTGCTTACAAATGTTTCAAACTTGCGATATTGATAAATCAACCACTTTGCTTGATGTTGGTTGCGGAAGTGGAATTTTATCGCTTTGTGCAAATAAGCTAGGAGCTATTGTATCTCTTTGTGATATAGATGAATTGTCAATAAATGAGGCAAAGAAAAATTTTGCAAAAAATAATGCTACAATTACACAAATATGGCTTGGCACTATAAATAAAAATGAAAAATTTGATATAGTTGTGGCTAATATTCTTGCATCTGTGATTATAGAACAGAAAAGTAATTTAATCTCATCTCTTAAAGATAATGGAATTTTAATTTTATCTGGGATTTTAGATAAATATGAAGAGGATTTATTAGAGTATTTTAAGGGATTAAAAATGTTAGAAAGAAAAAAACAAGATGAATGGATTTGTTTAAAATTATTAAAAATTTAAGGAAAATTAATGAGAGAAAATAATCAAAATAATAAACCAAATAATCCAATAAATGGGAATCCTATAATAATATTTGCTATTTTTACAATCGTTGTAATTTTAGCTTTTAAAGCTCTCTCTTTTGGTGAAGGTGGCGGATTTTTAAGTAGTGGAGCTGTAAAAAGTGTAAGCTATTATGAGCTAAAAAAGATGATTGAAAATAAAGAAATAGAGCAAGTTAGCATAGGACAAACAATGATAAAAGCTCAAGGCATTATCAATGGGCAAAAAGTTACTTATAATGTAAGAAAAGTAAGCGATAACTCACTTGTTCCTCTTTTAGATTCTAATAATATCCCTTATAGTGGTTTTAGTGAGACAAATTGGTTTACTGATATGCTAGGTTGGCTCATTCCTGTGTTTATTATACTTGGATTGTGGATGTTTATTGCAAGTAGAATGCAAAAAAATATGGGAAATGGAATCTTTGGTATGGGTAATTCACGAAAGCTTGTAAATGCCGAAAAACCAAAAGTAAAATTTGATGATATGGCAGGAAACAAAGAGGCAAAAGAAGAAGTTATAGAAATAGTAGATTTTCTAAAATACCCTGATAGATATGCAAATATTGGGGCAAAGATTCCAAAAGGTGTGCTATTAGTTGGACCTCCTGGAACTGGAAAAACACTTCTTGCAAAGGCTGTGGCAGGTGAAGCGAATGTGCCGTTTTTTTCAATGAGCGGAAGTAGCTTTATTGAAATGTTTGTAGGGCTTGGAGCAAGCAGAGTTAGAGATTTATTTGAAATGGCAAAAAAAGAAGCTCCTAGTATCATTTTTATCGATGAAATTGATGCAATAGGAAAAAGTCGTGCAGCAGGTGGAATGATTAGTGGAAATGATGAGAGGGAACAGACGCTAAACCAGCTTTTAGCAGAAATGGATGGCTTTAGTTCAGATTCTTCTCCTGTTATAGTCCTTGCTGCTACAAACCGCCCTGAAGTGCTTGACCCTGCACTGCTTCGTCCAGGACGATTTGATAGACAGGTTTTGGTGGATAAGCCAGATTTTAATGGAAGAGTTGAGATATTAAAAGTGCATATAAAATCTGTCAAGCTTGCTAGAGATGTGGATTTACACGAGATTGCTAGATTTACAGCGGGACTTGCAGGGGCAGATTTAGCAAATATTATTAATGAAGCTGCACTTTTGGCAGGTAGAGCGAATAAGAAAGAAGTTACACAGCAGGATTTTAAAGAGGCAATAGAGCGAAGTATTGCGGGATTAGAGAAAAAATCTCGCAGAATTTCCCCAAAGGAGAAAAAAATTGTAGCATATCACGAATGCGGACATGCAATCATAGCAGAGATGACAAAAGGTGCTCACCCTGTGAATAAAGTTTCTATAATTCCACGTGGTATGGCTGCACTTGGATATACACTTCATACACCAGAGGAAAACCGCTATTTAATGCAAAAGCACGAGTTGATTGCTGAGGTTGATGTTCTTTTAAGCGGTAGAGCAGCTGAAGATGTATTTTTAGGAGAGATTTCAACGGGTGCAAGTAACGATTTGGAACGAGCCACTGATATTTTAAAATCTATGATTAGCTATTATGGAATGACAGATGTAAGCGGACTAATGGTGTTAGAAAAGCCTAGAAATGCCTTTTTGGGTGGAGGACTTGGCAATCAAAGAGAATTTAGTGAAAAAATGGCTGAAGGAATGGATAGCTTCATAAAAAATACATTAAATGATAGATATAACTTTGTAAAAAGCACATTAGAGGACTATAGAGAGGCTGTTGAGATGATAGTTAATGAATTATTTGAAAAAGAAGTAATTGCTGGAAATAGGGTAAGAGAGATTGTTAGCGAGTTTGAGGGTAAAAATGAGCTAGAAAGTAGGCTTATTGCAAGAGAAAACACAGAGGAATAAAACTAAAATAGATTTATTTAGTCTATTTAGGCTTTAAATTGAATTAGGATATAAGCATTGAATAAACCAAAAGAGAAGCAAACCATTGCACAAGTTATCGCAAGAGAGGGTATTAAGACCATATTATTTTGCATTATTTTAATTTTGGTATTCATCTTTATACATTTAGAAATACTTGCTTTATTTGTCTTTATTGTATTGATATTTGTTGTATTTATTTTTAGAAATACTGAACGAATAGCGAGTTATAGAGAAAAAGATTCTATATTAGCCCCTTGTGATGGGATAATTAAAGATATAATTATCAAAGATAATAGCACGTCAATAAAAATAAAAATTAACTTTTTTGATAATGGAATCTTTAGAACCCCCACATATATTGACAAAATAGAATCTAAATTTAGATATGGTTTATTTATTAAAAATAATTCATCTTTAAAAGAATTATTAAATACAAAGCATTTTATTAAGGGTATTATGGAGGATAAGACTATTTATACTATCACTTTAATGCCAGAAATTTGGAACAAAGCTAATATTTATGAGATAGATTCTGCATTTGCAGGCGATAGGTTAGGCTTTATGAAATATGGATATTTTATTTTAACTTTGTACAAGCCTTGCAAGATTAATGTGCAGATAGGAGATAATTTATTTGCTGGAGAAACTCTAATAGGAAAATTATTATGAAAATCAACCCATTTTATATAATCCCAAATCTTTTTACAGCTACAAGTGCGTTTCTTGGAATTTTGAGCATAATTTATGCTTCGAATGGAAAGATTGAATTTGCCTGCTGGTTTGTTGTAGTCTCAATGATTTTAGATGGATTAGATGGTAGGGTAGCTAGAATGACTAATACATCTTCAAAATTTGGTGTAGAGTTTGATTCGCTTTGTGATGTGATTGCTTTTGGTTGTGCTCCCGCGATGTTATTATATTTTTCAATAGGGCATTCTTATGGGCGATTTGGAGCTATGACTAGCTGTTTATTTGTGGTGTTTGGAGCTATTAGACTTGCTAGATTTAATATTACTACAAGTGATGAATCTAGCAGATATTTTATAGGACTTCCCATACCTTCTGCTGCTATTTTTGTGGTTGCAATGATAGTGCTAGAAAAACGTTATGCGATCTTTTCAAATCATAGTTTCATACTTCTTGTGGCGGCATTTTTGATTGGTATCTTAATGGTTAGTAATGTTAGGTATCCTAATTTTAAGCATACAAAGTGGAATCTAGCCAAAATGATATTTTTAATAATCATTCTTGCGGCAATTTTCATTCGTCCTATGGAGATAATATTTACTTGTATTAGTCTCTATATAGTTTTTGGGCTTCTTAGATGTCTATATGTTCTCATTGCAAAGGTATTTTTTAAAAAAACTAATAACTCTTAAGTTTAAAATTATTTAAAAATTGATAGTATGAGGGCTTAATTTTTGGAGGAAATAGTGTTTTATAATAATTTTTTTATTTTTACAAAGTGTATTAAAAGTCTGTTGCTGCGATAATCCCTGCCTTTAAATTTATTTAATAAACATAAAAAACAATATTTTAAGGAAAATAAATGAAAGATATAATAAAAATTTTTGATACTACTTTAAGAGATGGTGAGCAAAGTCCTGGTGCTTCTATGAATATAGAAGAAAAGATTAAGTTAGCAATTCAGCTTGAAAAACTAGGTGTAGATGTTATTGAAGCAGGATTTGCTGCATCAAGTCCAGGTGATTTTGAGGCTATAAGTAAAATAGCTCAAGTTATGAAAAACTCTTGCGTATGCTCTCTTTCAAGGGCATTGGACAATGATATTATCACAGCAAGTAAAGCCATTGCACCTGCTAAAAATAAAAGAATTCATACTTTTATAGCTACAAGTCCTATTCATATGGAATATAAACTAAAAATGAAGCCAGATGAAGTGATAAAAAGAGCAATTAGTGCAGTGAGTTTGGCAAAGAGTTTGTGTGAAGATGTTGAATTTTCTTGCGAAGATGCATGTAGAAGTGATATTGGTTTTTTAAAAGAGATATTAGATGCAGTGATAAGCGCAGGAGCTACTACGCTAAATATTCCAGATACGGTTGGTTATCGACTTCCAAATGAAATTGGAAAAATTATTAAAGAATTAAGTGATTTTGTAAATAACCGAGCCATTATTTCTATCCATTGCCACAATGATTTGGGATTAGCTACAGCAAATTCGCTAGAAGCTATTAAAAATGGTGCAAGACAAATTGAATGCACGATTAATGGATTAGGGGAGAGAGCAGGAAATACTTCACTAGAAGAAGTTATTATGAGTATTAAAACTAGGAGAGATTTTTTTAGTGATTTTGATACAAATATAAACACAAAAGAAATTTATCCAACAAGCAAGCTTGTTAGTGATATTACAGGGATTAATCCACAGCCAAATAAGGCAATCGTAGGGAAAAATGCTTTTGCACACGAAAGTGGAATCCATCAAGATGGAATGTTAAAAAATAAAGAAACTTATGAGATAATCAATCCTAGTGATATAGGAATTGAACTAGATTCCACACTTGTATTAGGAAAGCATTCAGGTAGAGCAGCATTTAAAGATAAAGCTAAGATTTTGGGCTTTATATTAAATGATGATGAATTGGATAATGCTTTTAATAAGTTTAAGATTTTATGCGATAGCAAAAAAGATATTTTCGATGATGATTTAAGAGAGATTTTAGGGGAGGAGACTACGCATATTCCTAAAGTTTTTAGACTAAATATGCTTCAAGTGAGTATCTGCTCTAGTGGGAAGTTTTGTGCTGCAACAAGTATTTTTAAAGAAGATGTTGAGTATAGTGATAGTGCTTTAGGAAATGGAGCTGTGGATTGTATCTTAAAAAGCATTGATAGAATTAGTGGTTTTCAAGGAAAACTAAAAGATTACAAAGTATGCTCTGTTACAAGTGGAAAAGATGCTCTTGCTAAAGTGGTAGTAAAGGTAGAATTTGAGCCAAATAAACCAGCTTTAATTGGGCATGGGCTTGATATAGATACTATGAGTGCGACTGCAAAGGCATATATTAGTGCATTAAATAGCTATTTAAGTATGAAAGATTTAATTGCAAATAAAGATGGCACTATGCTTTTTAGATAGAAAAAGATTCTATAATAAATCTATTTGCTTTAGTGGCAAATAAATTTTAGCATTTAGAATCTATTTTAAATAAAATATATTGTTTTTAAGGTAGTTATAGTTTAAATTTATAAGTTTATAACTTATTTGGATATGATTTATTGTAATAAAAATAACTACCATATATCTTAATTATTAAAAGATTTTTATTTTAGATATAGCTTCTAATAAAATTATATAATATCGTAACTTAATAACCTACTAAATATCATAATAGCTTCCATAAATACAATATTTATTTTGATTATTATATAATTTATGGGCTTTATTTTAAAGCTTAAAATTAAGAATAAGGGGTAAGAATGAATAAAATGTTAAGTTATGTTTTATGGGCTATTGTAGCCTTTATTGGTGCTTCGTGTTTTGCTGTGTTAGCACTACATAAAGGTGAGAGTATAAATGCAGTTTGGTTTGTTGTAGCAGCAGTATGTATTTATGCTATTGCGTATAGATTTTATAGCAAATATATAGCTTACAAGGTGTTAGGATTAGATGATAATAGAGCTACTCCTGCAGTAGTGAAGAATGATGGGAGAGATTTTGTTCCTACAAATAAAATAGTGCTCTTTGGGCATCATTTTGCAGCAATAGCTGGTGCAGGTCCATTAGTAGGTCCAATCCTTGCAGCGCAAATGGGATATTTACCTAGTATGATTTGGCTAGTTGTAGGTGTTGTTCTAGCAGGAGCAGTTCATGACTTTGTAGTGCTATTTTTATCTACAAGAAGAGATGGAAAGAGCTTAGGAGAGATGATAAAAATGGAGCTAGGAAAGGGTGTAGGAACTATCGCAATGATAGGAATCTTAGGCATTATGATGTTGATAATTGCAATTTTAGCACTTGTTGTGGTTAATGCACTAGCAGAATCTCCTTGGGGATTATTTACAATAGCAATGACAATTCCTATAGCAATATATATGGGAATTCATATGCGATTTATTCGCCCAGGAAAAATTGGCGAGGCTAGTGTGATAGGGTTCGTATTATTAATTTTAGCACTTTATTTTGGTAATCATATCGGTTCTGACCCTTATTGGAGTGAAGTTTTTAAAGTAAGCCCAATTAATTTAACTTATATTATGATAGTTTATGGTTTTGTGGCTGCAATTTTACCTGTGTGGTTTTTACTTGCCCCACGCGACTATTTAAGCACATTTTTAAAAATTGGTGTTATTGTGCTTATGGCAGTAGCTATTTTAATAGTTCAGCCAAGTGTAAGTATGCCTAGTGTTACAGAGTATATTAATGGAACTGGTCCTGTATTTTCTGGAAAATTGTTTCCATTCTTATTTATAACCATTGCTTGTGGTGCTATAAGCGGATTCCATGCTTTAATATCTAGTGGAACAACTCCAAAAATGTTAGAAAAAGAATCTCATGCTAGAATGGTAGGTTATGGCTCAATGCTTATGGAATCTATGGTTGGTGTTATGGCTTTAATAGCAGCAATAATTCTAACCCCAGGTCTTTATTTTACAATAAATGTAGCACCTGCGGGATTAGGAACTGCAGGAATGAGCGGACTTGATGTAATAAATAATCCAGAGGGTTATGCTGCCGCTGCTGCCGCAGCAGCAAATACAATAAATGGCTGGGCAAATGGAATTTTTCAAATAACTCCAAATGATATTATTGCTTTTACAAAAGAAGTTGGAGAACCTAGTATTTTAAGTAGAACAGGAGGAGCACCTACTTTTGCAATAGGATTTGCTAGCATTATTGCAGAAATGCCTTTATTTAATAATGGTTCAATGGCATTTTGGTATCACTTTGCAATACTTTTTGAAGCACTATTTATATTAACTGCCGTTGATGCAGGAACAAGGGCTGGTAGATTTATGGTGCAAGATGTGCTAGGAAATATTTATAAACCAATGGCAAATATTGGTTCATACCCTATGGGAATTATTGCAACATTAATATGTGTAATAGCGTGGGGATATATATTATATCAAGGGATCACTGACCCTCAAGGCGGGGTAAAATCACTTTGGACTTTGTTTGGTGTAAGCAATCAACTCTTAGCTGGAATTGCACTTCTTCTTGGTGTTAGTGTTTTGGTTAAAATGGGTAAAGGAAGATTAACTTGGGTTGTGGTTCTACCTGTTGTTTGGGTATTAGTATCTACTATGAGTGCTGGTGTGCAAAAGCTTCTACCTGCAAATGGAGAAAAAGTCCATGATGCTGTTAGCCACATAGCAATTTATCAAAATCAAAAGCAAAAAGCAGATGAGCTATTAGATAAAGCATTAAGTTCAAGCGATAATACAGAAAAAGAAAAGCTAAATAAAGAGGCTGCTAGTGCAAATTTAGTAGCTAATAATAACTTAATCAATGCAATTCTTTGTGCATTATTTATGGCTATAACATTTATCGTGCTTCTTGCTACATTAAGAGTGTGTTATCGTGCAATTAGTAGCAAAGCTCAAGAGCCTCCATTAGCAGAAAGCCCATATAAAAATGCTAGTGATTATGAAGGAAAAATTAAGGCACATGGTTGATATAAAAAAATATATAAATAAGCTAAAGGCATTGTATAAAAAATCAGATAGATTTCTCCACCTTTTGGTGGGAATGCCTAGCTATGATAAATATTTAGAACATATGATAAAAAATCATCCAGATAAGATTCCAAAATCTCAAAGAGAATTTTTTAAAGAAGCTTTAGAGAATAAATATGGTCCAGGTAGCTCAAAATGCTGATAAGATTCTAGGGCAAAGTTTTTACCACACAATACTAAAAAAGCAGTCTTATTAGTAGAAATGAATATATATTACAAAAGATTGATTGATAGAGTTAGCGTATTAGTTTTGTAATTTTATTATGGTAATCTTTGTTTAAACAAAATAATTTTTAGAGAGTCTAAAATCTACAATTTAAATAAAGTTAAAATCTTTATGAATACAAAACTTATCAAAATCATTTTTAAAAATAATCAAAAATTAATAAAATTTACTTATAGTTAGCTTTTAATGAGTATTTTAAGAATTCAAAAGTATTTTTTCTACAATGTTATAAAAGAATCTAACAGGATTTTAAAAAATTGCAAATTTTAGAATCTAAAAAATATAAATAAATTTAATTTAAAAATTTATACTTTAAGTAATATTTATAAAATATTATCTAATTTTAAATTCTATTTTTTGGTATTTTTACTTCAAGATGCTATACTATTTATCTAATTCATATTATAAAGGATAGGAAATGATTAAGATTTTAGCTATGATTGGTATTTTATTTGGTTTTGCATTAGGTGCTGTAAATATTAATACTGCTGATAAAAAGGAGCTTATGAAATTAGATGGCATAGGTAGTAAAAAAGCTGATAAGATTATTGAATACAGGACTAAAAATAAATTTACAAGTATAGAAGATATTAAAAAAGTTGATGGAATAGGTGACAAATTGTTTGATAAAATTAAAAAAGATATTAGTATTAATGATAAAATGTAATTAATTTTTTAGATTTGATATTCTTAATTATTTAAGGTTGCTTTATTATTTATAACTTAAGCTATATTGTATTTTTACTTTTGGTAGAATCCACTTTTTTGATTTCTAAAAGTGTGGGCGATTAGTTGAAATAATAAGGAGATTTATCTTTAATGTTTGCGGTTGGTGTTATGCATTATGCAGCATAGCACTATCTTAAGTTTAAATATTCTAAATCTACCCATTTGCCATTATCATACAAAACAAAAACAATTATCTTTTATACCCACATACCATTTTGTGCTACATTTTGCTATTATTACTTTTTAATAGATTCTTATTTTAACGAAGAAAGAGTAATAGAGTATTGTAATCTCTGCCCAAGGAGATTAATGTTAATTAAGTAGAACTAGGTTGTAATTTTAGCTCAATCTATGTTGGCGGCAGGACTATTTTAATTACACAAGATAAGCTTTTAGAAATATTTACTTGAGCAAAAAAGTTTTTTTGGTATTAAAGAAGTTTCTTTTGAGGCTGAGTCCTCACCACTAGCCATTTAAAAATAAATTTTAGAAAAATTTGTGGGTAATGTGGATATATTATCCGTTGGTGTGCAGAGTTTCAATAATGATATTTTGAGAAAAATAGGGCATTATGAAAAATTTGGTAGTGAAGAAGAGATAGCACAAAAAATTAAAGATTCGCTAGGAATTTTACCAATTTTAAATATAGATTTAATGTTTAACTTTTCTAATCAAACAAAAGAATTATTATAAAGATTTAGAAATTATCAAATCACTAAAGCCAAATTAATTAACAATCTATTCGCTTATGTCTTCATCTTTGGTTGAAAATGCAATCAATAAAACTATAAGCAATGTGAATCCAAATAATGAAGCAGAATTTTATGAGATATTTTTAGATTAAATAGAAGTTTTTAGCCTCTCCTTAGCTGAGCATTTTTATATAAAGATGATAAGATTTTGATGAATATGTAGTAAATAATAGTGGGTATGTGGGTGTTTTGGCTCTGGCTCATTTTAGTCTTCTTAATGGTTGTTTGTATGTCAATACTTTTTTGCTAAAGATTATTTTCATACAAATCTAGCAAGGTAAAATGGGCGTAGCAAGACAAAGATTGTATTCCAAAAAGCACAACTTTAATATTGTCTAATGTTATAGTTATTTGGTAGGAGAAATAAATATAGAAAAATTTGAAAAAATATAATGTCAATCTCAAAATAGCATTATAAAGAATTAGCGTTTTTACAAATGACAGGCAATATTTATAAAAAGTTTATGTTTTTATCTTACAAAACAGGGCAAATATTTATTTTATCTATTATGAAAGAATTTTGAAAAGAATTTAGATTGATACTTAAAGATGAATACTAAATCATTCATATTAAAAAATTTCTCGATGTTTTAAATTAAAGATTCTGCTTAAAAAGCTAAACAATTTAAAAAACTTTTTGTTTTTAGTTATTGATTTTTGCTTAAAAGTCAAATTTCATTTCATTTTTCATTATGAATTTTTATTTTTAGATTTAATGATAATTTTAAATTTTTATAAATTATTTTGTAAGAAGTTATTATAATACTTTTTATAACTTTAAAGTTAAGGAGCTATAAATGAAAACCTGGAATTCATTTGATACTAGGTGGATGCTTTCACTATTTGGCACTGCGGTAGGTGCTGGAATCTTATTTTTGCCTATAAAGGCTGGGGTTGGTGGCTTTTGGCCTGTGGTGGTTATGACTTTGCTAATATTCCCTATGGTTTGGTTTAGCCATAGGTCTTTATCTCGCTTTGTTTGTGCTTCAAGTGATAGTGAGAGAGATATTACTCACGCAGCAGAGGAACATTGGGGGAGAGGTGTTAGTATATTTATTACGATTTTATATTTCTTTGCGATTTATCCTATTTGTCTTGCCTATGGCGTGGGAATCACAAATACTTTTGGAAGCTTTTTTATTAATCAGCTAAATTTAACAAGCCTTTTTGACCAATCCACAAGGCAACTTTATCCTATGACTAGAGCTATTTTGGCTTTTATTTTGGTGACTTTGATGATGCTTGTTATGGTTCTTAAAGAGGAGATTATCACTAAGATATGTAACGCACTTGTTTATCCTTTATGCCTTGTGCTTTTTTTATTTTCACTCTATCTAATTCCACATTGGAAAATTGAGGCAATCACTCATGTACCAGAGGCTAAAGATTTTATCATCATCGTTTGGCTAACACTTCCTGTGTTAGTTTTTGCGTTTAATCACTCTCCTGCAATTTCGACTTTTTCTAAAAGTGTGAGGAGAGAATATGGAGATTTGGCTCCAAAAAAGGCAAATACCATTCTTTTTGGCACTTCTTTGATGCTTTTATGTTTTATTATGTTTTTTGTTTTTTCTTGTATTTTATGTTTAGATAAAGCTGATTTTGCAGCTGCAAGAGAGGCAAATATCCCGATTCTTTCTTATTTTGCAAATAAATTCGAAAACCCTATCATTTCTTATGGAGCACCACTTGTAGCATTTCTAGCGATTGCAAGTTCATTTTTTGGGCATTATTTTGGAGCAGCAGAGGGATTAAATGGAATCGTTAGAAAAAGTATTAAAAGTATGAGTAAAGAGCCAAATACAAAGGCTATTAGCATATTTACCACAATTTTTATGTTTATTACTATAGTTTTAGTAGCTTATATTAATCCTAGTATTTTAGGCTTTATTGAGGATTTGGGCGGTCCGATTATCGCTAGTATTTTGTTTGTTATGCCTATTATTGGAATCTATTCTGTGGCTAATATGAAAAAATGGAAAAATCCGCTCATTGATATTTTTGTGCTAATTACAGGACTATTAACTATAGCAAGCGTAGTTTATAAGCTTTTATAAAGTTAAAATATGAGTAATCTAAATATTTTTAAAATTGGCATAGGTCCTAGCTCATCGCATACTTTAGGACCGCTAATTGGTGGGAATATGTTTTGTGCAAAATTAAAGGATAAGATAAACAAAGTAGAAAGAATAGAATCCACACTCTATGGTTCACTTTCTCTTACAGGTAAGGGGCATTTGAGCGATAGAGCTATTATTTGGGGTTTGCATAATCTAACACCAAAAGAGCTAGATTTCACTTTGCAAGAATCTATTATCAATCGTGCATTAAAGGGTAGAAAAATCAAACTAGCAAATAAAAAAGATATTGATTTTAGCTACAAAAAAGATATTATTTTTAGTAAAACTTTTTTGCCACTTCATCAAAATGGCTTTGAATTGAAGGCTTTTGACGGAGATTCTAATTTGTTAGAGCAGGAGATTTATTATTCTATCGGTGGGGGATTTGTGCTAACTCAAAATGAGTTAGAAAAACAAAAAAATAATAAGCAAAAGACAAAATCTAAAAAAATGCCATTAGAAATAAATAGTGCAAAAGACGCTATAAAATTATGTGAGGCAAAAGGGTGGAATCTAGCACAACTTTCTTATGAATATGAATTGCAGTTTAACACAAAAGAAGAGATTAGAAATTATTGCTTTGAGATTTGGGAGGTTATGCAAGAAGTCTATTATAATGGAATCCACCCAAAATCACTCTATCTTCCCGGAAAATTAGAGCTAAAGCGTAGGGCAGTAGGACTAAATGAGAGAATCTCACTTACAAGCGACCCACTTGGGATAATTGATTTTATATCACTTTATGCAATTGCCATTGCTGAAGAAAATGCAAGCGGTGCTATGGTGGTTACAGCTCCTACAAATGGAGCTTGTGCAGTAATCCCAACGGTAATGCTCTATCTTAAAAATCATAATGTGGGATTTAGTGATGAGAGAGTGATTGACTTTTTACTAACAGCTATGCTTATTGGTTCTTTGTATAAGAAAAATGCGAGTATTAGCGGGGCAGAAGCGGGCTGTCAAGCAGAGATTGGTTCCGCTAGCTCTATGGCGGCTGCAGCGATGGCTACTGTTATGGGTGCTAATGTGAGAGTTGCTTGCAATGCGGCTGAAGCTGCAATGGAGCATCATTTGGGACTTACTTGCGATCCTGTTGGTGGGCTGGTGCAGATTCCTTGTATTGAGCGAAATGCCTTTGGAGCAATCAAAGCCATAAGTGCCGCTAGAATGGCGATGAGCAGAAAATCTACACCAAAAGTTAGCTTAGATGATATTATCAAAACGATGTATGAAACTGGTAAAGATATGAATATTAAATATAAAGAAACATCACTTGGTGGACTAGCTACGACCTTATCAAATATTTGTTAGATTAATGGAATCTTTAAATATTTCATTATAAATATTAAGATTGCTAGAAAATTTAGGAATCTAAGAATAAGTTCATTAATTAAAAATTTTATAAGCTTTTGAGTGTTAAAAATCATTTATAATTATGTAAAATATAAGTTTTGTGCTTCAAAAATTTTTATACTAGAAAAAATTTATAAAACCATTTTAATATAAAGCTTTGCAAATTATAAAATCTAGAACACTTAATTTTGCTGTTAATAGGGATGATTTATATTAAGCAAAAAATATTTAATCTTAGATTCTAATTTTTATTTGAATGAAATTTAACATCCGAAGTAAATTGATTCAAAATTTTAAAAAGCTGAAAATAAAATAATTTTTATTTTTTAATATTAAATATTTTGAAAATCTTAAATCTAAATTTTTCCTTAATTTAAATGAATGTGTGTTGATAAAATTTAAAGTTTAATGTTGTATAATCACAGAATTTTTAAAGTATTCTTAAAAATTTAGGGAAATAATTATGAAAAAAGTGATAATTGGGACAAGAGGAAGTGTATTAGCACTCTGGCAAGCAAATTTTATAAAAGATGAACTAGAGAGACGATTTCAAATAGAATGTGAGTTAAAAATAGTAAAAACTACTGGTGATAAAATCTTAGATGCGCCACTGGCTAAAATTGGTGGAAAGGGGCTTTTTACAAAAGAAATTGAAGAATTATTACTAAAAAATGAGATAACTTTAGCTGTGCATTCGCTAAAAGATGTTCCTGTTGAGATTCCAAATGGATTAGTTTTAGCTTGTATAATAAAAAGAGAGGATATTAGGGATTGTCTTTTGAGTGATAAATTTAGCAGTATAGAATCCTTGCCAAAAGGTGCAAAAGTAGGCACAACCTCTCTTAGAAGGGCAATGCAACTAAAATCTATGAGAAATGATTTAGAAACTATTAGTTTAAGAGGAAATGTGCAAACTAGGCTTAAAAAGCTTAATGATAATGAATTTGATGCAATAATTTTAGCAAAAGCTGGTGTTAATAGGCTTGGTTTAAGTAATGCTGATGTGGCTTTTATCACTCCACTAGATATAGAAATTATGATTCCAGCGATGGGGCAGGGTGCTTTGGGGATTGAGTGTAGGGAAGATTGTGAGATTCTGCATATTTTAAAGGAGCTAAATGATACTAAATCAAGTATTGAATGTGGTTTTGAGAGAGAGTTTATAAAGCTTCTTAATGGTGGATGTCAAGTGCCTATTGGCATAAATGCAAGACTGCTAGATTCTTTAGAATCTAATGGAGATTCTAAAGTTAGATTAGATTCTATTATTGGGCTTCCAGATGGAAAAAAAATCATAAAAGAAAGTATTGTTGGGAAAATAAATGACAATCTAGCAAGTGATTTAGTCAAAAAAGTAGAAACAAAAGGTGCAAGAGAGGTTTTAAAAGAAGCACTAGCTTTTATAGAAAATATGTAGGGGCAAATTTTTGGATAGGGTTTCTTATAGACATGCTATGTTTTACTATTCCTATGGGGATTGTGCCTATATTGATGGATATGGGACAAAGTTTAATTATGCTTCAATAGAATCCTGTTCAAATGAATTTTATAATGCTCTTTTGGAGAGAGGATGGAGGAGATTTGGAGAAGTATTTTTCGCACCATTTTGTCCATATTGTGATAAATGTATTTCGATTCGCCAGATTGTAGAGGAATTTAGGCTTTCAGATAATCTAAAAAAAGTTATTAGAAAAAATAGAGAGCTAAAAGTAAGCCTTGGAAACCCAACTTATAGCGTAGAAAAAATAGAGCTATATAATAAATATCACAGCATTATGAATATCAAAAAAGGCTGGGAATACAATAAAATTGATAAAGATAAGTACTATTATATGTTTATTGATGGTGCTATGAATTTTGGCAAAGAGATAAGCTATTATATTAATGATAAGCTAATTGGCGTGGCATTTGTGGATATTTTGCCAAAAGCAATGTCTTCTATATATTTTTTCTATGACCATAATTATAGTTATTTATCACTTGGGACATTTTCGATTTTAAAGCAGTTAGAAATTGCAAAAATGTTAAATATCACTTATTTTTATCCAGGTTATTGGATAAAAAATCACCACTCTTTAGGATATAAAGAGCGATTTAAGCCTTTTGAAGTGTTGATTAATCGTCCAGAAATCTATGAGCATCCACTTTGGAAGTTATATGAAAAATAAAATTTAAGGAATTAAATGAATCTTACAAAAATCGTATCTATATGTTTTGGAATTATCGCAGATATAAGGTTTTATAAGCCTTTGCAAAATTTTATTAATAAGACTTATATTAAAGCTTTTGATATAAGTTTAGATAGATTCCAGCCTTATTATTGCTATAAAAGTTTAAATGAACTTTTTACACGAGGATTAAGAGAGATTGTAGAATTTGATAAAAAAGAGGATATTTTTATCTCACCTAGTGATAGTTTTGTAATGCAAAGTGGGAGTGTTAGTAATAATAGGGCTTTGCAGATTAAGGGTTTTAGTTATAGTGTAGAATCTTTATTAAAAGACAAGCTAGATTCTAGCTTTAGCTATGTGAATTTGTATTTGAGTCCGAAGGATTATCATCGCTATCATTCTCCTTGCGATATGGAAGTGGTTTCTATAACCCATTTTAAAGGTGCTTTATTGCCTGTGCATAAAAAATCACTAAATAAAAATACGAATCTTTTTGTAAGAAATGAGAGAGTTGTGCTAAAGGCAAGGGATAGATTTGGAGATTATATTTATTTTGTTGCTGTTGGGGCGCTAAATGTAGGGAAAATTATTTTTTATATTGAGCCACGATTATGCGAAAATTATAGGGGCAAAAGTAGAAAATTTCTCTACAAACAACCAAGACTCATAAAAAAGGGCGATGAATTAGGAATGTTTAAAATGGGTTCAACGATAGTTTTATTTGCTAAAAATGTTGAAATTTTAAAAGATAATATTAAAGTTAGTTTTGGTGAGAAACTATTTAAAAAGTTAGTAGAATCCACTAAAGGAGATAAAAATGGATTTTAAAAGTAAAATTAAAGATTTAGAAAAGAAGTTAGATGCTTTAATTGTCGCACATTTTTATCAACGAGATGAGATAGTAGAGCTTGCTTCATTTAGCGGTGATAGCCTAGAATTAGCTAAAAAAGCAAGCAGTACAAGAGAGAAACTAGTCGTATTTTGTGGAGTTAGCTTTATGGGACAGAGTGTGAAAATTCTTGCTCCCCAAAAAAGAGTGATTATGCCTCGTCTTGCGTGTTGTTCTATGGCTAGAATGATAGATTCAAGTTATTTTGATATAAGCCTTAAAAAGCTAAATTCGCTTGGAATCTCAAATGATGAGATTTTTCCTATGACCTATATTAATTCAAATGCTGATGTGAAGGCTAAAGTGGGGAAAATGGGAGGTATTATCTGCACTAGCTCAAATGCTGCTAAAATTTTTGATTACGCATTAGGTTTAAATAAAAAGATTTTTTTTATGCCAGATAGGTGTCTAGGGGTGAATCTAGCAAAACTAAATAATAAAAAATACTCTATTTTAGGTCAGAGTAGTGATAGTGAGATAAAGGATTCAGAGATTATTTGCTATGATGGATTCTGTTCTGTGCATCAGCTCTTTAGTGTGGAAGATATTGAGTTTTATCGAAATAAATTTAGTGATATTATAATAGCCCTGCATCCAGAATGCGACCCAAAAGTCGTAGAATTGGCAGATTTTGTAGGCTCTACAAGTCAGATTATCAATTTTGTTACAAATTTAGATGAGAATGCGAAAGTGGCTATTGGCACGGAGTTTAATCTAGTAAATCGTCTTACTAAAAAGAATGGAAATAAAGAAAATATTTTTGTTTTATCTAGTTCAAAACCAGAATGCCCAACTATGAATGAAACAACTTTAGAGGACTTGTATAATGTAATGAAAGCGTATAGCGATGATATGCCATATAATGAAATAGAAGTCGATAGCGAGAGTATAAAATATGCTGCAAGTGCGCTAAATAAAATGCTTGAGCTTTCATAGTTTTTAAAAAAGGTGTAAATATGCAATATTATAACAAACCAAATTTAAAAGCAGAATCTAACATATCACAAGATTTGGATTCTAATAATATGCTGGATTTAGGTAAAAATGAATACTTAAAAAATACTTTAGATTTTAATATTTTGGTGGAATCTAAAAATATTAATTCGCAGCTTTTAGAAGTAGAGTTTGTTAAATCAGCATTGCTAGAGGATTTAGGCAGGGGAGATTTATTTAGCAAAATTGCAGAAGATAAAAAAGCTAGTGCAAGAGTTTTAGCAAAAGAGAGCGGAATCTTCTCCGGTAAAAGATACGCTAGGACTTTGCTAGATTTATTCAATATTAAATATAGTTTTAGTGTTCAAGATGGAGATAAATTTAATAAAAATGATATTTTGCTAAATTTGACAGGCTCGTATTTGGATATTTTAAAGATAGAGCGGACTTTGCTAAATATGCTTCAGCATAGTAGCGGGATTGCTACGAATGTGAATTCTTATATTAAGATTTTAAGGGATAATAACTTTGATACGATTCTGCTAGATACTAGGAAAACTCGTCCAAATTTGAGAATCTTTGAAAAATATTCTGTGCTAAATGGTGGTGGAGTAAATCATCGCTTAGGGCTTGATGATTGCTTAATGCTAAAAGATACAAATCTTGCTCATATTAAAGATTTAAAAAGCTTTATTGAAACTGCAAGAAAAAAGATTCCATTTACTTCTAAAATTGAAGTTGAGTGTGAAAATATTTCATCTGCAAAGGAAGTGATGAGATATGGAGTGGATATAATTATGTGTGATAATATGAATCCTAGAGAAATAAAAGAAGTAGTAGATTTTAGAAATGCTAATTTTAGTGCTGTATTGCTAGAGGTAAGCGGGAATATCTCTAAAGATAATATCCTATCTTATGCTAAAAGTGGAGTAGATGCAATTAGCTCTGGAAGTTTAATTCACAAGGCTAAATTTATTGATTTATCACTTAAAATGAATGTTTAAGATTAAAATAAAAGTGGAACATATTAAATAAATTTATAAATTTTTATATAGCAGTTGAATAAATTAGTTTTAAAAGATTCTAGAATCTAAAAATACTTATTAAATAGTATAGAATTTAAGTAAATTTTTTAATTTATTTTGATAAAATCAAAATTTTTATTTTAAAAATAAAGGAGTTTGTATGCCTAAAATGAAAACAAATCGTGGTGCTGCAAAGAGATTCAAATTAAAAAAGAATCTTATTAAGCGCGGTTCTGCCTTTAAAAGTCATATTTTGACTAAAAAGTCTCCAAAAAGAAAGGCAAATCTCAATGCACCACATTATGTGCATTCTAGTAATGTGAAGCAGGTTAAGCAATTATTTTGTTTAATGTAGTTGTTTTAGAGGGTAAGTTAGTATTTTATTTAACAAAATGCTAAATTTAGATAGATAAGTTCCCCCAAACTTTGGGAAAGTGAGGCTTTAAGCCACCACCTAGAAATAAAATTAAAAAGGTAAAGGATAAAAAATGAGAGTAAAAACAGGTGTAGTTAGAAGAAGAAGACATAAAAAGATATTAAAATTAGCAAGAGGTTTTTATAGTGGCAGAAGAAAGCACTTTAGAAAGGCAAAAGAACAACTAGAGCGAAGTATGTATTATGCTTTTCGTGATAGAAAGCAGAAAAAAAGAGATTTTAGGCGATTGTGGATAGTTAGAATTAATGCTGCTTGTAGAATAAATGATATTAGCTATTCAAAATTTATTTATGGTTTAAAATTAGCAAATATAGAATTAGATAGAAAGATTCTAGCTGATATGGCAATGAATAATCCAAACTCCTTTAGTAAAATAGTAGAAACAATAAAAGAAAAACTAAAATAATTATTTATATTCTATAAGTTTTTATAGAATATCCCAAAAATACTTTTTAAAAGTATTTTTATTAATTTTCCATATTTATTGTGGTTTATTACATAGATCTAATTAATTTATATTCATTTATGTAAATTATTACACAAACCAACATTGCATTTTTATCCCAAATATGTTTAATTCTAGTCAATTTTTTTGTAAAATAAGTTAAGTATTAAGATATATTGGTATAATAATGCCCAACTTAACTACAAGGTTAAGTATAAATTTTAATAGTGAGGTCTTAAATGGCGAAAGGTATAGAGGATATAGAGCTAAGCAGTAAGGATAGAAAAGATTGCGAAAAATTTACTTCACTATTTAATCAAGAAAGTAACTCTGATACGAGTGAAGATAATGTAGAATCCATACAAAAAGGTGTAATTATAAAAATTAATGACAATGTTGTTATGATTGATATAGGGCATAAAACTGAAAGTAGAATAAGTATTGATGAAATAAAAGATGATAATGGAAACTTTCTTTTTAATATTGGTGATGAGATAGATTTGCTTGTTAGTAAAAGTAATGGTAGAACTAAAATCTCACATAAACAAGCTAAAAAACAAATTAAAATTAGAGAAGTTATACAAGAGCTAAAAGCAGAAACTAATGATTTAATTAATAAAATAATTGATGTTGAGATTATAAATAAAAATAGAAATGGTTTTAGTGTAAAATGGAAAGAAAAAGATATAGAATGCTTTTTGCCTATGCGCGAATCTGCTATTAAACCAGATTCTAAACAAAAAAATATAAAAGTTTGCATTACCAAAATAAATGATAATAATATTATTGTATCAAGAAAAAGATATTTTGATGTAGTAAATAAAAATAAAAAAGAAAAAATTAAAGAAATTTTAGATGCCACAGAGCCATTAAAAGGTGAGGTTGTAAATATAACCCAATTTGGTATTTTTGTTAGTATAGATGGAATAGAGGGATTGGTGCATTCTTCAGAAATGACACATAAAAATTTCGTAAATCCTTCGAGTTTGTATAAAGTTGGCGATAGTGTGTTAGTAAAAGTTATTAAATATGATGAGGAGAAACAAAAACTTTCTTTATCAATCAAAGCTTTAAGTAAAGATCCTTGGGAAGATATAGCAGAGCAATTACAAGTAGGTTATACAATCAAAGCTGTGGTAAGTAGTATCCAGCCTTATGGTGCTTTTATTGATGCAGGAAATGATATTGAGGGATTCTTGCATATTACAGAAATTGCTTGGGAAAAGAATATCAAAAAACCACAAGATTATTTAAAGATTGGTGAAGAAATTGATGTAGAAATTATTGAGCTTGACCTTAGTAAAAAACGACTTAGAGTATCTCTTAAAAAACTCACAGATAAACCATTTGTGCAGTTTAGTAAAAAGTATAAGGTTGGTAATGTGCTAAAAGGAAGTGTTGCAACGCTAACAGATTTTGGAGCTTTCATTAGATTTGGTAATATTGATGGACTGCTTCATAATGAGGATTTATCGTGGGATAAACAAAAAAAATGTAAAGATGTTTTAAAGTTAGGTGATGAAGTTGAAGTTAAAATAACAAAAATTAATAAAGAAAATGAAGAAATATCATTAAGTGCAAAAGCTCTACTAGAATCTCCAGTGCATATTTTTAATAAAGAGCATAAAATTGGTGATGTGATAAAGGGAGATATTGTAGAGATTAAGGATTTTGGAATCTTTGTTAAGTTAAATGATAGCATTGATGCACTAATTAAGAATGAAGATTTATATCCGCTTAAAAAAGATGAGTTAAAGTTAGGTGATAATATTGAGGCTAGTGTCGCTTATATTGATTTACAAAATGGCAAGATTAGACTCTCTGTTAAAAAATTAGCAAGAAAAAAAGAACAAGATGAAATAAAAAACTATAATAGTGATGAAAAAATGACTTTAGGGGATATTTTAAAAGATAGACTTAAATGAATTCAGTATTAAATATAGTTTTATTCTTTGTATTTATATTGATATTATTAGTTGTTTTATTTGGGATAAATGTATATGTAAATAAAATTAATATAAAAGATATTCAATCTTATTTCACTCTAAATATTAGCGAATCTAAAACTAGTAATATGTTAAAAGTAGAGAATATAGCCATTAAATCTCCTAGCTGGGCTAATCTATTTACCTCAACTAATATTCCAACCTACAGCTATCCTAGCTCAGAACTTTTTATAGAGTTAGATTTCTCTAATCAAAAGAAAACAAATATTTTGCAAATAAAAAATCTAGATTCATATAAATTTTTCTGTTTAAATGAAATTTTAAAATCTAATAATATAAAATTCGCTTACAAAAAAACCTCTGATTTTATAACTTTAGAGGTTGCATTAGATAGTGAGGGGTTAAGAAAAAAGCTAGTAGGTGAATTACAAAAATATAATATTGCTTATAGTATTAATTAAAATAAGGATAATAAATGAAAAAATATACAATTATAGTGTGCGACCATATACACAATGCAGGGCTTGATTTTTTGAGAAATCAAAATGATATTATTATGCTTGATTATTCAAATCTTCCAAAAGATGAACTTTTAACTAAGCTTAGCGAAGCAGATGTCGCTATTACTAGAAGCTCTACCGAAGTAAGTGAAGCATTTTTAAACTCTGTTGGAAAGTTAAAAGCTCTTGTGCGTGCAGGTGTAGGTGTGGATAATGTAGATATTGAATCTTGCAGTAAAAGGGGTATTATTGTAATGAATGTGCCTACTGCAAATACTATTGCAGCAGTTGAGCTTACAATGGCTCATATAATAAATGCAGTTAGAAATTTCCCTGGAGCAAATCACCAGTTAAAAAATGATAGAGTTTGGAAGCGAGAGGATTGGTATGGCACAGAGTTGAAAGATAAGACTTTAGGAATTATTGGTTTTGGGAATATTGGTTCAAGAGTTGCTGCTAGAGCAAAAGCTTTTGAGATGGATATAATCGCCTATGACCCGTATATTAAAGAATCTATTATGATAGATGCAGGAATAAAACCTACAAAAAATATAGATGATATTTTGAAATGTGATATTATCACTATCCATACGCCAAAAAATAACGAAACAAAAAACATCATCACAAAAAATGAAATAGCCAAAATGAAAGATGGAGTGATTTTAATAAATTGTGCTAGAGGTGGCTTGTATAATGAAGATGATATATTAGAGGCTGCAAAAAATGGCAAAATTAGGTGGCTCGGAGTAGATGTATTTACTAAAGAGCCTGCTACTTCAAATCCATTACTTGATTTATCTAATATTTATGTAACGCCACATATTGGTGCAAATACTTTAGAATCTCAAGAGAAAATAGCTATTCAAGCAGCTACTATCGCAGTTGAAGCAGCTCGTGGCAGTAGCTATCCAAATGCATTAAATATTCCTATTAGAGAGAGTGAATTACCACATTATTTAAAGCCATATTTAGAGCTTTCTCAAAAGCTTGGATTTTTTATATCACAGATTGTAAAAGGTGCTACTCGCACTTTAAATATCACTTGTAGTGGGAAAATAGCTCCTTATGTGGAATCTTTATCTACATTTGCAGTAGTCGGAGCTCTAAATCATTCACTTGGTGATAGTATAAATTATGTAAATGCTTTATTTGTCGCAAAAGAACGAGGAATAAATATTAATATCGATACAAAAGAGAGTGCTTCAAGCATTTATAAGAATCTAATAACCATTCAAGCAGTTAGTGCAGAGGATAATATTTCAGTTAGTGGATGTATATTTGATGAAGATAAATTGAGAATTGTTGATATTAATGGTTTTTCTATGGATATAGAGCCACTTGGGAAAATGATTTTATTTAAAAATACAGATGTTCCAGGAGTTATTGGCAATATTGGTAAGATTATGGAGAAACATAATATTAATATTGCAGACTTTAGGCTTGGGAGAAATGATAAGAGCGAGGCTTTAGCAATGATTATAGTAGATAATAATATTAGTGATAATATCTTACAAGAATTAAAGAAAATAGAAGCGTGTATTAGCGTGTCTTATGTAATTATTTAGGAAAATAATGAGTAGCAATCAGAGTGAAGCAAAAATTTTAGATGGCAAATCATTAAGCCAAAATATAGAAAAAGATTTAGCACTAGAAGTGCAGAATCTGCATAATCAAGGTATTAAGGTTTGTTTGTGTGTGATTTTAGTTGGAGATAATCCAGCTAGCACAAGCTATGTTAATATGAAAGCAAGGGCTTGTAAGCGTGTGGGAATAGAATCTAAACTCTTACATTTTGATGAAACTATCACACAAAAAAAACTTTTAGAGGAAATAGATAAATTAAATAAAGATAAAAATATAAATGGAATCTTAGTTCAACTCCCACTCCCAAGGCATATAGAAGCAGGTAAGATTTTAGAATCTGTTGATGCTAGTAAAGATGTAGATGGTTTTAATCCTTGCAATAGTGGTAAATTATGTGCTAATATTGATAGTTTTGTTCCTGCTACACCACTTGGAATTATAAATCTATTGAAGCATTATAATATTTCACTAGAGGGAAAAGAAGTCGCAATTATTGGAGCTAGTAATATAGTTGGTAAGCCACTTTTACTATTAATGCTAAATGCAGGGGCAACTATTAGCATTTGTCATATTTTAACCAAAGATTTGAAATTACACACACTAAAGGCAGATATTGTATGTGTGGGTGTAGGTAAAGCTAATCTTTTGAGTGCTGATATGATAAAAGAAAATGCAATTATTATTGATATTGGTATAAATAAGCTAGAGAATGGCAAAATTGTAGGAGATGTAGATTTTGAAAATGTTTCTAAAAAAGCTTCTTATATTACACCTGTTCCAGGTGGTGTGGGACCTATGACAATTAGTGCATTACTGCAAAATACTATCAAATCTGCTAAAATTCAAAATACAATTTCTAAAAACTAATTTCAAGGCAAGCTAAAATGAAAAAAAAATTAATAAATCTATATAGATTCTCAACTACTTGGGTAGGCACTATTATAATTGTGCTATTTGTAGTGTTTTTCATCGCTCAAGCTTTTGTAATTCCCTCTCGCTCAATGGTAAATACTTTGTATGAGGGAGATTTACTATTTGTTAAAAAATTTTCTTATGGAATCCCCATTCCTAGAATTCCATGGATTGAAGTGCCTATCTTGCCAGATTTTAATAATAATGGGCATTTATTAGAAGGAAAGCGTCCAAAACGAGGTGAAATTGTAATATTCATTCCACCACATTTAGAAAAAACATATTTTGTTAAAAGGACTTTTGGGGTTGGTGGAGATGAGATTATTATGGCTAAAGATGGTTTGTATTTAAGACCAAATGAGGGTGATAGTTATATAGATTCTCATTTTAGTGATTATGAGATTAAAACTTTTTTTGGTAAAAGATTTGTGTATAATCCTCTTATTAAGCAATATAAGGGAATCCATTATAATAAAAATAATCCCATAGCTTATGATAAACTACTTATAGTAAATAATGCGATGAGTAGGTTAAAAGATGATGATGGAAATATAATTTTCTATCACAAGGTGGAGGATGATAGTTTCTTTATGGTTGGGGATAATAGAGATGGGAGCGAAGATTCTAGATTCTGGGGAGTTGTGCCATATCGCGATATTATTGGCACCCCTTGGTTTATATATTTAAGTCTTAATCTTGCAAATAGTGATGAGGCACAATTTGGTAGCAGAAATGTCTATAAGATTCGTTGGGAGAGAATGTTTAAGGGAATCGAAGGAATTGAGGAATTAGCAGAGAAGAATGCTCTTAAATCTAGTGAGATAGAATCTTCTAAAGTTTTAGAAATGTAAAATGGGCGAAATTGATATTTTTAAATTAATTATTCAAATATCAGCACTCCTTGTAGCAATCATTGGGCATGAGATAATGCATGGATTGATTGCTCTTTTATATGGCGATGAAAGTGCAAAAATTGAAGGCAGATTAAGCCTAAATCCAATAAAACACATTGATTTGCTAGGCTCTATTATCATTCCACTTGCATTATTTTTATTAAAAGCTCCATTTTTATTTGGCTGGGCGAAACCTGTGCCTGTAGATATTAGAAAAGTCATTGAAAATGGTGGGTATAATGCTGCAATTTTTGTCTCACTTGCTGGAATCTTATACAATTTAACTATTGCAATTATCGCTAGTATTATCATTAAGCTAGTTTTTGGAGGAGTAGATGAGAGTAATTTAGCAAGTGCCATCTTATTTTCATTTTTGTTATATCTTGTGATTTATAATATAGTTTTAGCAGTTTTTAATCTTCTGCCAATTCCACCACTTGATGGTTCGCAAGCACTCGGATATTTATCATTAAAATTTAATAGTGATAAGATACCACTATTTTTTAATAAAATAGAACGATTTGGAATTTTCATTTTATTTGGAATCCTATTAATTCCATCATTATCACAGATAATTTTTATTCCAATACAATTTTTAGTTAGGATTTTATTATAGGAGTTTAGTTTGATTTGTATTTTAGGAAGTGACCATGCTGGAGTAGTTTTGGCAAAAGAAATTTTAACACTTTTAAAAGAGCATAAAAAAGTAAGCAAGGTAATTGATATTATCCCAAAAGATAATACTAAAATGGATTATCCGGATTATGCAAAGCTTGTTTGCAAGGAAGTTAATAGTAATGAAAATACACTTGGAATCTTAATTTGTGGAAGTGGTATTGGAATGTCAATTTGTGCAAATAAGATTGATGGGATTCGAGCAGCTCTTTGCGCTAATGAATATATGGCAAAATATGCAAGAGCGCATAATAATGCAAATGTGCTTTGCCTTGGAGAGCGAGTTATTGGGATTGGACTTGCTAAAGATATTGTTAGTATTTTTTTGGATACAGAATTTGAGGGTGGAAGGCATCAACTTCGACTTAATAAAATAAATTTACTATGAGTATCTATAAGCATTCTTTTAATAAAGTTGCACTAAATTACCATAAATACGCAAATATTCAAGATGAGATTGCTAAAATCTTAATTGATTTATCATTAAATAAACATATAAATTCTATTCTTGATTTGGGTGCAGGTAGTGGGAATGTAGCACTAAATGTTTCTCAAAAATTACAAGATTTAGTTTTTAACATTGAGCTTTTTGTTGGTATTGATAATTCGGCTTCTTTGCTCTCAATTCATCCAAAAAAATTAGCAAATATTAAAAAAATAGAGCTTTATTGCGAAGATTTTAATGATTATAAATTTGGTAAAAAATTTGATTTGTTAATATCCTCTTCATCGCTTCATTGGGCACTAGATTTAGAATCTATATTTAGTAAAATTAACCCTTCAAAGAAGTTTAGTAAAATTGCTTTTAGTATTTTTACAAATAAAAGTCTTGCTTCTTTGCATAATTTTTTAGGGACGACCTCTCCACTTCAATCAAGTGATAATTTAATAAAACTACTAAATAAATATTTTATCGGTGAGGTAGAGATTAAGGAGTTTAGAGAGAATTTTTCTAGCAGAGAAGAGTATTTAGCACATTTAAAAAATTGTGGTTTATTTGGTGGTGGGAATCTATCTTTTTGTGATAAAAAAAGGCTAAAATTTGAGATTCCATTTCTAGAGGCTAGATATGAAGTGTTGTTTTTCACAGGAAAAATAAAATAATAAATATATTGGAAAGCAAAAAAGTAAGCAAAAATAAATAATAAAAGGAAATTTAAGTTATGAGTAAAAAGATAGTTTTTTCTGGGATTCAGCCTACAGGCAATATTCATCTAGGTAATTATTTGGGTGCTATTAAGAATTGGGTTGAGATGCAAGATTTATATGAAAATATTTTTTGTATTGTGAATTCTCATGCAATCACAATTAAGCAGAATCCTAATGAATTAAGGCAGAATACGTTAAATCTGGCTTGCACTCTCCTTGCTTGTGGAATAGATATTGAGAAAAGCTCTCTATTTGTTCAAAGTGATATTGATGAGCATCCAGCACTTGCTTGGATTCTTGATTGTAATATCCAAATGGGTGATATGAGTAGAATGACGCAGTTTAAAGATAAATCTCAAAAAAATTCTAAAAACATAAATGTTGGACTTTTTAATTATCCTGCCCTTATGGCTGCCGATATTTTGCTTTATCAAGCTGATTTAGTGCCTGTTGGAGCTGACCAAAAGCAGCATATAGAATTAGCTAGAAATGTCGCAATAAAATTTAATAGAGATTATGGCAAGGCTTTTAAGATTCCAGAGCCTTTGATAATCAAAGAGAGTGCTAGAATAATGGGACTAGATAATCCACAAATTAAAATGAGCAAGAGTGTAAAATCCCCAAATCACGCAATATTTTTGCTAGATAGCAATGATGAAATAGAAAGAAAAATTAAAAGAGCCACGACAGATTCTAGTTCAAATATTATTTTTGATGAGAATAGGGTAGGAATCTACAATCTTTTAAGTATATATGAACTTTTAAGTAAAAAAAGTAGAAGTGATATTGAAGTGGAGTTTGAAAATAAGGGCTATGGAGATTTTAAAAAAGCTTTATGTGAGGTTGTGATTAATTTTATAACTCCTATTAGAGATGAATATTTAAGGCTTCAAAATAATAAAGATTATGTGCTAAATATTCTAAAAGATGGTGCAGAGCAAGTTAAACCGATTGCAAAGGCAACTTATGATAGAGTAAAAGAGTTGGTTGGATTGCAATAAAAGGTATCAAAAATATTTAGTTTATAGTGTATTTTTGGTAGAATTGCATATTTTTAATTTTTAGGATTAATATGGCTTTAGAAATTGCACAATGGTTTTTACTTACAACATTTATTCTGTTTGTGCTATTTATGGTTATAAAAACTTTATTTTACAAAAGCATTGCCCAAAAAGAGGAAAAGACTTCTGCAACAATCAAGCTAACTCTGCATGAAGCAGAGATTCTAATACGCAAACATCAGCTCCAACTTCAAAGGGCATTAGGAAATATTGATATTTTAACAGAAGAACTAAACACAATGAAAAATGAAATAAAAGTCCTAAAACAGCGCAATTCACAATATAAAATTGAAAGCGATAAATACAAAAGCAGAATTAGAGAGCTAGAGCAGAAAATTGAAGCATTGCTTTAAAATATAATTTAAAGGTGAGATATGGATGAACAAAAAATTTTAGATTCTATTAGAAAAATACCAAATTATCCAAAAGATGGAATTTTATTTTATGATATTACCACAATGATTGGTGATAGCGAGATTTTTAGCGAATTGATTGATTTTTTATACAATCGCTATAAGGAACAGAAACTTGATTTTATAGTTGGAATTGAGAGCAGAGGATTTATATTTGGTGCAGCATTAGCTTATAAGCTTGGTATTGGCTTTGTGCCGATTCGTAAGAAAGGCAAACTACCCTTTACAACCGTTAGTCAAAAATATGCCCTAGAATATGGCTTTGATGAAATGGAGATTCATATCGATGCTTTTAGAGGTAAGAAAAATGCTAAAGTTGTTATGATAGATGACTTAATAGCCACAGGAGGCACTGCAAAAGCTAGTATCGATTTGATAAAAGCAGTAGGTGGAGAGTGTGTAGAGGCTTGTTTCTTACTTAGATTAAAAGAGTTTGATAGCTTTAAAGAAATACAAAAGCAAACCAAAGTTTTTAATATCTTGGATATTTGAGATGGGAATTGAAGAATTCATTATTAATTTATGGAATACTTATGTAGAGGATTGGGGATATGTTATATTATTTGTATGGAGCATTTTAGAGGGTGAGCTTGGGCTAATTTTTGCAGGAATTGCTTCCCATACAGGGCATTTAAATGTATTTTTAGCTATTTTTGTGGCTGGGCTTGGAGGATTTGTTGGTGATCAAATATATTTTTATATAGGAAGATTTAATAAAAGTTATATTCAAAAGAAATTCATTAATCAGAGGCGAAAGCTTGCCCTAGCTCATCTCTTGCTTCAAAAATATGGCTGGCCTATCATCTTTGTACAAAGATATATGTATGGTATGAGGACAATTATCCCCATTAGCATAGGATTAACTAGATATAGTGCTGTAAAATTTGCAATTATTAATCTCATTAGTGCGTGGATTTGGGCTGCTATAACAATAGTTTTAGCATGGTATTTTGGCGAGAAAATATTAGAGCTTCTTAAATGGTTTAAAAATCATCCATATATTTTATTAACTTTTATTATTTTATTTGTAGGTGGTGTTTTATTTTATTTCAAAACACAGACAAAAAGAGTGGATAAAAGATTAAATAAATTAAGCGAAGAATTAGAAAACAAGGAGATAAAATGATAAATATAGAAATTGGTAATAATTTCCGTGGCGATATAGAAATTATTTTAATCACAGATTTTAAAAAGATTCCAAAGAAAGAGGCTGAAATCTGTGCACTACAAGGTTTTAGTGGAAAAAGTGGAGAATTCATTTTTTTGCAAAATACTAAAAAATTTTATTTTGCTTTGAAAGATTCTAGTATCGATTGTATTCGTGAGAGTGGGGCTTTGATAGTTAGAATCCTAAAGAAATTTAATATTAAAAGTGCATCAATCAAAGGTTTTAATGATAGTCAAAAAAATTATGCTTTAATTCTTGGGATTTTGGCAGGCGAGTATGAGTTTAACACCTATAAGCAAAAAAGCAATAAAATTAGCTTAAAAAATATTTATATAATAGAATCTAGCAATAAATTTGTAAATGAATTAAAAAAGGTAAAAGTAGTTGCAAATAGCCTAAATTTAGTGCGTGAGATTGTAAATACACCGCCAGAGGACTGCACACCGATTAAACTATCTAGCATAGCTACAAAAATTGCTAAAGAAGTTGGATTAGAGTGTAATATTGGCGACTTAAAATTTATTATAAAAGAGAAAATGCAAGCCTTGCTAGCGGTTTCAAAAGCAAGTCCAAATGAGCCTAGAATTATAGAGTTATCATATAAGCCCAAGAAACCAAAGGCTAGAGTTGTTCTTGTTGGAAAGGGTTTGACTTATGATAGTGGGGGACTTAGCCTTAAACCTGCTGATTATATGACTACAATGAAAGCTGATAAGGGTGGTGGCTGTGCTGTGCTTGGGATAATGAAGTGCATTGCAGAGTTAAAGCCAAATATTGAAGTATTAGGAATAATTGGTGCTGTTGAAAATATGATAGGAGGTAACGCCTATAAGCCTGATGATATTTTAGCTAGCAGGGAAGGAATTAGTATTGAGGTGAAAAATACTGATGCAGAGGGTAGATTGGTTCTTGCTGATTGCTTAAGTTATGCACAGGATTTAAAGCCAGATTATATAATTGATTTAGCAACGCTTACAGGAGCTTGTGTGGTGGCTCTTGGTGAGTTTAGTAGTGGTATTATGGGATATAATGAAAAATTAAAAAGAGAATTTGAACAAATAGCACTAAATTGTGGTGAATTAATGGCGCTCTTGCCTTTCAATAGACATTTAGAAAAATTAATAGAATCCAAAAATGCAGATGTGTCAAATGTCTCTTCATCTCGCTATGGTGGGGCTATCACTGCTGGATTATTTTTAGGAAAATTTATTAGAGATAAATATAAGGATAAATGGATTCACCTTGATATTGCTGGTCCAGCATTTGTAGAAAAAGAATGGGATATAAATCCTTATGGTGCAAGTGGTGCTGGTGTTAGAAGTGTGGTTGATTTTATCTTAAATTTAGAAGATAAGGCTAAATAATGGCTCTTTCAATAGGCATTGTAGGGCTTCCAAATGTAGGTAAATCCACCACTTTTAATGCTCTTACTAAAACACAAAATGCACAGGCTGCAAACTACCCATTTTGTACAATTGAGCCAAATAAGGCTATTGTTGAAGTGCCTGACAAAAGACTTTCAAAACTTTCTGAAGTAGTAAAGCCTGAGAGGATTTTGCATTCTGTAATTGAGTTTGTCGATATTGCAGGACTTGTAAAAGGTGCGAGCAGGGGAGAGGGACTAGGCAATCAGTTTTTAGCAAATATTAAAGAATCTAGTGCGATTTTGCATATTGTGCGATGTTTTGAAGATTCTGATATTACACATGTAGAGGGTAGGATTGACCCGATAGGTGATATTGAAATTATTGAGTTAGAATTGATTTTAGCGGATATTGTGACTTTACAAAAGCGAATCTTAAAACTACAAAAAGATACTAAATCTAAAAAAGGCACAGATAAAATGCTAGAAATAGCAAATAAACTTTTGACACATTTAGAATCTAATAATCCTGCAAGTAATTTTAAGCTTAAAGATAGTGAGGAATTTTTAGAGCTTGATAGTGAGCTTAGATTTTTGAGTGCCAAAGAAGTTATTTATGGGGCAAATGTCAATGAGAGTGCGCTAGAAAATGATAATGAGTTTGTCCGCAAAGTTAGAGAGTATGGAGAGAAAAAAGGAGCTGTTGTTATTAAGCTTTGTGCTAAAATTGAAGAAGAAATGGTAGGACTTAGTGATAGTGAAAGAGAGGAATTTTTGGAATCGCTAGGTTGTAAGGAATCTGGATTAGAGCAAATCATTCGCACAGGATTTAATAAACTTGGTTTAATAAATTATTTTACTGCGGGTATAAAAGAAGTGCGTTCTTGGACTATTAAAAGTGGTTCTAAAGCTCCACAAGCTGCAGGTGTGATACATAAGGATTTTGAAAAAGGCTTTATTAGGGCAGAGACTATCTCTTATGACGATTTTATTAAATATGGTGGGGAGCTAAAGGCTAAAGAAGCTGGAGCTATGCGAAGCGAAGGCAAGGATTATATAGTAAAAGATGGCGATATAATGCATTTTAGATTCAATGTTTAGAATTAATTTTTTTATTCTTAGCTAGGAAATTAATTAGCATAGTTTACAATTATAGCAATATAAATTTGATTATAGTGATGCCGTCATATGTTAAAAATAAAATTATTTTGTTTTTATATTGGCATTATTATTGTCTTTTTATTAGCTTCTTCCACTAGATTCTACTATTTGAATAAAAAAGAGACCTTGTATATGGAAGGATTATCTATTTTGCTAAGTGAATATAATAAGACTATATTTGGGGAAAATTTCTAATTGGGCTTTAAATGATATTACAAAACTATAATTTATAGTTTTGGTTTTGGTGAGGATTTTGAGATTGAAGGGCATTTAGTTGAAGAATGATATTAATCATAATAAAGATTCTTGTAAAAAAATATTTAATATAGCTAATAGGCTTTGTAAAGTTGGAAAAATGCTAGTAGCTGTGGAAGAGTTGGATATATGTATGAATATGGAGATGGTATAGAAAATAATTTAAATCAAGCTAAAGAATATTATGGTAAAGCTTGTGATATAGGAGTTCAATTTGGTTGTGATGAATATAAAGTTCAAAGAAAATAAAGAGCTTTATAATTAGCTATAAAAATAAGTATTATAAGATTAATATATTTTATTTTTTATCAAAATCAAAGATAGAATCCAGCTTTTGAAACACAAATATAACAAAAATTTAAGGTCAAAAAGTAAATCTATAAAAGCCCCTAAAAGGGCTCAAGATTATTAATCAACTGCACCTTTTGGAGCTTTGAAAGCTGTAACTTCAGGAAGTTTGCCTTTAAATTTCTCTATATTCACAAGTCCAGTGTGAGCAATATTTCCATTTGCTAGTTTTGAAGTAGGCAAATCTATTGTTAAAACATTTGCTCCACCATATTTGCAAAGTCCTTTATCATCAGGGTCATACCATCCACCCTCGCAAAGTCTAACTACCCCTTGCATAATATCATCACTTACTACTGCTCCAGCTAGAACCTCTCCTCTTTTATTAAACACACGCACTACATCACCATTTTTAATACCTAGTTTTTTAGCGTCATTTTTGTTAATCAAAATCGGCTCTCTACCTTGCACTACATATTTTTCTCTCAAAGATGTATGGCATAGTTGAGAGTGTAGTCTGTCGCTTGGGTGATTTGTGATCAAATGGAATGGCGCTTCTTTGGTAGCATTTCCTAACCATTCAATTGGTTCAAACCACATTGGGTGAGCACCGCAATCATCATATTTATATTTTTCAATATGTTTAGAGTAAATCTCAATCAATCCAGATTCTGTTCCTAAAGCATTTAAAATCGGATCTTCTATAAAATCAGCGAATCTCACCCACTCTAGGCTTTCCATTGTAGGTTCAAATGTTATAGGCTCATTTTTAGCCCAAAATTCTTCAAAGCTAGGCATAGGTGTAATAAATGCTTCTCCATAAGCTTGAGTTTGTTTTAGGGCAGAGTTGTAATATTCTTTTATGAAATCTTTTGCTTTTTTGCCATTTTCACTAAATGCATTATAGACATCATTCCCATATATTTTACATAAATCACTAAAAATCTCATAATCATCTTTACTTTCTTCAAGTGGTAGGACAGCTTGCTTCATAGGCACAATGTACATATTTGAGTAATCACCTGCCATAGTTATATCGTCTCTTTCATAAGGACTTGTTGTAGGCATTACTATATCTGCCATTTTTGCAGTTGGAGTCCAATAAATCTCATTTACAACTATCGTTCTAGGCTTTCTCCAAGCTTTTACATTAGTGTTTGTATCTTGATGATGCACGAGTGGATTTCCACCTACCCAATAGATAAAATCAATATTTGGATAAGTAATTTTAGTTCCATTATGCTCTATTGTTTTACCTGGATTAAGTAAGCAGTCAGCAATCCTTGCAAGTGGAAAAGATAGGCTAGCTGTATTTTGAAGCCACTTAGCTCCACCTAACTGCTCACTTTCTTTTGGCATACCTTTAAACTTGCCATTTTCCCAGATTCCAATAGGACCAGCACTCATTCCACCAATAACACCACCTTTGCAAGTTGGCACTCCGCCACCGCTATAATGATAGCTAAGTCCAAATCCTCCGCCTTTTGTCCCAATTTGTCCTATCATAGAGCATAGAGTCACTAACATCCAATGTGGTTGCTCTCCGTGATGAGCTCTTTGCATAGCCCAGCCACTCATAATCATAGTAGGATTATCGTAGAATGTTTCTGCTAATTCTTTTATAGTTTTTTCACTAATTCCACAGATTTTGCTAGCCCATTTAACATCTTTGGTTATGCCATCACTTTTTCCTTCTAAATAATCTCTAAATTTATCAAATCCGATTGTATAAGTATTCAAAAACTCATAATTAACTTTGTTTGTAGCAATTAGATGGCTAGCCATTCCAAGCATCATAGCCACATCAGTGTTTGGCTTTGGAGCCACCCATTGTGCTTTTAAGAATTTTGCAGTTTCTGTGCGAACAGGGTCGATACAAATAACTTTAATCTTACTTTCTTTTAGCTTTTCAAAATATTCTAATGCTTTTTGCTCATTTGCACTCCAAGAGATTCTAAGTGTAGCAAGTGGATCAGCTCCCCAAATAACTACAATTTTAGAGTTGCTTAAAATATTTTCCCACGAAGTTTGTTGCTCATATACTTCAATAGAGCCTACCACATAAGGCATAATTATTTGTGAAGCACCTGTTGAATAATCCCCTGTAACGCCTACGAAACCACCTGTTACATTCATAAAGCGATGGAGTAAGATTCTAGGATTCTGCATATTTCCGCTTGATTTCCAGCCGTAGCTTCCTGCAAAGATTGCTTCATTTCCTTTTTCTTTTCTTGTTTTTGCCAATTCATCTGCAATTAGTTTGATTGCTTTGTCATAACTAACTCGCACAAATTCTTCTTTTCCTCTTAGTTCTGGCTTTGGATTGCTAGGATTCTCTAAATAAGATTTTCTTACATAAGGATATTTTACGCGTGATTTATAAATCATATCAGGAGTTTGATACCAAAGTGGATTATCCATTTTGGTTAGCTTACTCCAAGGCTCACTTTTAGTAACTTTTCCATTTTTTATAGTTAATTTTAAAATCCCCCAGTGTGCTGCTGTAACAATACTCCCATTTTTAATAAGTCCAGATTTTATGCTAGAAGCATTAGTTTTAGCACTAGCTAAGTTAGGAATTAGAGGTATAGCACTTAAACTTGCACCTACTTTTAAAAATTTTCTTCTATCAATACCCATTTTATTGTCCTTTATAGTCTTTTGCATTTTTTTGTAAGTATTCAATCACAAGCCATCTGTCTTCTTTGTCAATAGCTGTTCTATTCACCATTGAATTAAAAGTAGCAGGCCATTGATTTGCACTAAATTCATTTTCTTTGTGTGCTGTGTGGCAGATTCCACAATTTTGCATATAGATTTCTTTTGCTTTGGCTAACATCATTTTATTATCTTTTACAAATTCTGCCTTTGTAGCCCAAACTTCAATATCCGCTTTATCCCATTTACCATTTTTACCTTGAATTACATTTAGTAATTTTGGTGGAGTATTTTTTGCAAATGCTGCTACAATAATCCTTTGAGTATCATTTAGATAAAGCACAGATGGAGCTTTTGGATTTACAAAACCACTAATTTTTAATAAAACCTTATCCCCATCAGTTTTTACTATTTCAAAAGGATTTGTAGGTAAAAGTCTACCACTTGCTTTGTTATCATTTTTATTAGGATATAAAGAGATAACTTTATCATAATATTGCATTTCTCCTGCTATTCCAAAAGAAATACAAATCATCAAACCCAAAAATATTTTTTTCAAATTTCTCCCTCCTTATGGTTAAATTTCCCTTATAGGAAACAAAATTATATCCCTATAATTTTTAAGATTAGATTAAGTTAAATATACAATATTTCATATAATGTGATTATCTTTAATTATCGTGCTTATGGTATAATTAGCTTTTTAAATTTATAAATAATTTTAGAATCTATATTATATGGTAAAAGAATAAATAAGAAGTGAGATTAGATATTTTTTTAATGCAAAATAACTTTACCAAAAGTCGAAACAAAGCTTTAGAGCTTATAAAAAATGGTTTTATTAAAGTGGATAATAATATCATTTTGAAACCTAGTTTTTTTGTTAGTAGCAAGAGTAGTGTTGAGATTCTAAAAAAAGAGATTTTTGTAAGCAGAGCAGGGGAAAAGCTAGATTTTTATGTGAAGGAAAATAATATTAATTTTAATGAACTAGATGTGCTTGATATTGGTAGTTCTAAAGGTGGATTTACTCAAGTTTTATTAAAATATGGTGCAAAAAGCGTAACTTGCGTAGATGTGGGCGTAAATCAGCTTGATGAAACATTAAGAAAAGATAGTAGAGTTAAAGTGTATGAATCTTGCGATATTAGGAATTTTAAGAGTGAATATATATTTGATTTTGCTGTGTGTGATGTGAGCTTTATTTCATTAAATAATATTTTAGATTCCATTTATAAACTCACAAAAGGTGAATCTATCTTGCTTTTTAAACCACAATTTGAGGTAGGAAAAGAAGCAAGGCGAAATAAAAAAGGAGTGGTATTGCAAGAAGAAATAATTAATAAGACACTAGATTCGTTTATAAAATATATTAAATCTAGCGGTTTTAGTGTAAAGAATATAAGCAAGTCTTCTCTCAAAGGAAAGGAAGGAAATGAAGAAATTTTCATCAATATCAAAAAACAATAATATTACAAACATCACCATAGGGAAATTTGATAGTATGCACTTGGCTCATCAGGCTGTTTTTAAGCATTTGAATTCTAATGGAATTATTTTATTTATCAAAATGCCACTTTCAAAAGGAGGCTCAATTTTACCCTACAATAAGCGTGAAAAATATGCTAAAAATAAAATGTATTACATAGAATTTGATAAAATTAAAGATGTAAGTGGAAAGAAATTTATAAAATATTTGATTAAAAAGCTTCCGAATTTAAAGACTATTATTGTTGGGCAAGACTTTAAATTTGGTAAAAATAGAAATTATGGCACAAATGATATTCCAAAGCTAGCAAATCTAAATGTAATTTCGATTCCAGAGATTCTGCTAGATGAGATTCCGCTTCACTCATCTTATATTAGAAATTTTATTTTAAATGGAAAAGTAGAATTAGCAAATAAACTTTTAGGTAGATTTTATTGTATTGAAGGTAAAGTAGTAAAAGGGCAGGGTGTAGGTGGAAAGGAGCTGTTTCCAACTATTAATATTAAAGCAGATGAATACATTCTCCCACAAGATGGTGTATATGCAACATATACAAAGATTAATGATAATATTTTTAACTCAATTTCATTTTTAGGAAATAGGCTTAGCACAAATATGAGTTTTGCGATTGAAAGTCATATAATAAATAAAAATATCAAAAAAATACCAAAAACAATAGAAATATTTTTTATAAAAAAAATAAGAGATAATAAAATGTTTGATAAGCTAGAATCTCTAAAAAAGCAGATTGAAATTGATATAGAAAAATCTCTAAAAATTATTAAAAATAGTGATATTATTCTTGCTTATTAGATTTAGCAGAATCGCATTTGGAATTTAAACTGGAATCTAAAGGGTGTAAAAATGAAAAATAGTAAAAAAGATAGAATCTTTCAAAAAGAAATTAATAAAAAATTTTCATTTGATAAGGAAGTAGCAAGTGTATTTGATGATATGATAGAACGCTCAATCCCATATTATCGTGATAATATAGAGCTAATTTCTAATCTACTTTCAATTAGAAAAAATTGTAATGATATTTGTGATATAGGCTGTTCTACAGGGAATCTTTTAGTGTATTTAGCAAAAATGAAAGAGTTTAAAAATAAAAGATTATTTGGAATTGATAATTCATCTTATATGCTAGATTTAGCTAGGTGTAAGGCTAAAGCTTATGGGCTTGATATAGAATTTATAGAATCTGATATTTTAGATTTTGAATTTAGATTCGATGCAGTGATTTTGAATTATATTTTGCAATTTATTCGTCCGCCAAAGCGAGAATCCTTGCTAAAAAATATATTTGATTCACTAAATTCTAATGCAATTTTAGTGCTTAGTGAAAAGCTTGTTTGTGAAAATAAATATTTAGATAAGAAATTAATCGATGTTTATCATAATTTTAAGCAAAAGCAAGGATATAGCAATACAGAAATATCAAAGAAACGAGAAGCACTAGAAAATATCCTCATTCCATATACACAAGATGAAAATATAGCTTTGCTTAAACAAGCAGGATTTAAATATGTAGAAGTGGTTTTTAGGTGGGCTAATTTTGCCACTTTTATAGCAATAAAGGAATAATACAAACATTAAACTATTTCAAAACTTTAATAGCAAAATAATTTAATATTTTTTTAAAAAAGTTAACCCTATTTTATTGTAAATAATTTAATCTATTTTTGTATATTTGATGCACTTTATTTTAATCTAAACTTTGCAAACTAAGCAAATTTATCTAATTTGAGATGCCTTTAATTTAATAATAAATAAGATAAATTTAGATGACTTTAATAGAAATAACTAAAATTTTATTTTACTGATAATTGCTACAGCTATTTAATTTATCTTTTTTTGAATAAAAGTGAGAATGTTTTGCTTTAAAATTTGATAAATAGAATCCTTGCTAAAATACATAGAAATATATTTTTAAAGATTTGCTTTTAAAAAAATTATTAAAGATAGATGATTTTTAAGAAGTTATTTAGAATCTAATTAAGAATCTAAATAAAATAAAAAATATTTAAATTTTACTCTTGAGCTGCTCTAGGATAGCAGAATCTATATCCTCTTCTTCTAACGGTTTCAATGGTAGCAATTCCTAAAGGTTTATCCATTTTTTGTCTAATTTGATTGATTGCTACTTCGATAACATTTGGAGTTACCAATTCAGGCTCTTCCCAAATAGCATCTAAAAGTTGTTCTTTAGAAACTATTTGGTCTCTATGTTTTGCAAGATGAGTTAGCACTTCGAAAGGTTTGCCTTTTACTTCTATTTCTTGTCCTTTGTATATTATTTTTTCTTCATCTGGATTTATTATTAAATCTTCTATTTCTATTAAGCTTGTTCCCCATGAGCGAAGTCTGGCTTCAATTCTTGCAATAAAAACTTCTGGTAAGCAAGGTTGTTTAATAAAATCATCTGCACCACTATTTAATGCAGAAATTTCAACTTCTGTCGAATCTTTGGAAGAAATTACTATAATAGGAACTTTGGGAGATTTATCTTTTATTGTAGTTATTATATCAGCACCAATTGCATCGCTTAGATTCCAATTTGATATTACTAAATCATAATTTCTAATGCTAACATAGTATTTGCCATCTTTAAGATTTTCAGCAATATCAGTTTGATATTTTTTAGCATTCAATATATCACTTAATATTTTACTTAACTTCTCATCATTTTCTATGATTAAAACTCGCATTTTTACTATCCTTAATAAAATAACTTTGATTTTTACCTTGAAATGAGATAATGAGGAATTATAACATAAATTAATATTTTTTTAAGAATTTTTTAAAAAATAATTGTTTTATTTTTATGAATAAAAATTCTATCATCTAGGGCTAAATCTATTGCTTTTGCTAAAACCGCACGCTCGATATTTCGTCCTGCTCTCTGCATTTCCTTCCAAGAGTAAGTATGATTAACTTGCATAATATCTTGTGCTATTATCGGACCACAATCTAGTTCATTATTTACAAAATGTGCGGTTGCACCTATGATTTTCACACCTCTATCATAAGCCTGTTTGTATGGATTTGCTCCAATAAATGCAGGTAAAAATGAATGATGGATATTTATAATTTTATTTGGGAATTCTTTTATGAAATTTGGAGAGAGGATTCGCATATACTTGGCTAGGATTATGAGATTTGGATTCAGAGACTTGCATTTTTCAATGATTAATTTCTCCTGATTTGGCAGAGTGTGAGATATATGAAAATATGGAATCTTAAACTTTTCTACTAAAGATTCCAAATTATTATGATTTGAAATCACAGCTTTTATATCAATATTTAGCTCATCGCTATAATGTTTAATAAGTATATCACCTAGGCAGTGAGATTCCTTTGTGCATAAAATTACTATTGATTTTCTTTGCTCTTCTATAATATCAATATTGCTATCTTGTGGCAGAATCTCTTGCAATTTTTGATAAATTATATCTTTTTTAATCTCATTTTGCGCCTTTATCTCTGTTCGCATAAAAAAGTGATTACTCTCTTTATCTACAAATTCATCATTTTTTTCTATATTGAAACCAAGATTTAGTAGCACGCCAGAGACTTTATGCACTAATCCTCTCATATCTTTAGTATTGATTAAAATTATAAAAGTCATTGCATTCTCACTAGATTCATAAATACTTCACTAATAGTTTTGCTTAATACTTTGTCTAAATATGTATCAATAACACTTTGCTTTACCCAAACTATATTCTTAACACCACTTAATTCTTGCAAGATTTTAACAGCATCATTTTTAGTGCCAACTAAATCAATAAGCCCAAGATTGAGTGCATCATAAGAGTTAAAAATCTTGCCTTCTGCAAAACTTTTATAATCATTTTTATTTAATCTCCTTGCGTTTGCCACATCGGTTATAAACATATTATATTGCTGATTTAGGACATTTTGTAAATATAACTTTTCGTTTTCACTCCAAGCCCTTGATATAGTGCCTATCTCTTTAAACTCTCCTGCCTTTAGGCTTTGAGATTTTACACCTACTTTATTCATCAATTCTTCTATGTTGTATCCACTAAAAATTACGCCAATAGAGCCAATCATTGAGCCACGATTAGCTACTATTTTATGTGCATACATTCCAGCATAGTAGCTTCCACTTGCCATTGTGCCTTGCGCATAAGCTATAACAGGAATACGCAAATTTAGATCTTTTATAATATCTGCTATTTCAACAGAAGCAGCAAGCCCACCACCTGGGGAATCTATAATTAAAAGCACACCCCTTAAATTAGGAAAATCTTTTAAAGATTCAACTTGTGCTAGGAATGTATCACTTTCTAAAATAGGACCTCTTAAATACAGCTTTGCTAAATTTGCATCTAGATTTTTATTTGTTCCACTTGAGGATATTATAAGTAATACAATAAATAAAAATATAAAAGTTTTAAAATATCTTTGTATAAAATCTAGTGGTTTTATCACAAAAATTTGAAATATTTTTTTAATAATTTTCAATATCTATCCTTTCTCCATTAATGTATAAATCTTGCACTTCCTTTGCTTTAAGTATGAAATCAAGCGGAATCTGAGTGCTTTTATCTATATCTTTTATATTAAAAATAGCAAAATCACTAGCTTGATTTTTCTCCAAAAATCCATTATTAAATTTCAATCTTTTTGCTGGTCGTGCAGTGATAGAAAGCAGAATCTCTTTTGCTAAAAAATTGATATTAAAATTATGATAAGCAAATAACGCTACCCTTGCTTCATCTAAAATATTAAGTGAATTATTAGAGCTTTTACCATCTGTTGCTATGATTAGTGGTAATTTAAAATCCATTGCTTTAAAGAAATTAAAATATCTATTGTTTAGTAGTCTATTTGACCTAGGGCAGCTTACAATATCAGCATTTAGTTTTGAGATGTAAGCAAAATCATCATTATTTAAATACAAGCAATGAGTAAATAAACTTTCACATTCGCTAAATAGTCTCAAAAAGCTTTCTCTTGTATAAAATGGTTTTGGATTGTTTTGCTTAAAAAAATTTTTAAAATATCCTTTATTGAATTCTAGCCAGAGCAACTCCTCTTTAGATTCTAAAAAATGTGCAGAGAGTAGCATTTTATGCTCTTTTGCCCTCTCTATTGCGTAAGTAGCTAATTTATTATGCAAAGAATAAGGCGAATGAAGTGCAATTGCTGCTCTAAATCTTTCATTAGACAAAAGAAGTGATTTTTTAAATCTAGTATCAAAATCATCTTTTATTTGCTCTAGATTTTCCTCACTTGTTCCCATAATTTCATTAAAAAACACTACTTTTAGAGGAGATTGACTTAAAGGTTCTAAATCTATTCCATTGCTACTTATAGCACCAACACTTACTACACCACTTTTTAAACTTTCTTTGATTGCTTCTTTTATGGAATCTCTAGAATCTTGCAATAGCTCATTTCTATTTTTAATAACAGAATCTAGCCATTCTCCGAAGTTTCCATACTTTAGTAAAGTATTATTATTGCTAAATTCAAAGTGAATATGTGCGTTTAGAAAAGCAGGTGTTATAACACTTGAATTATAAAAGATTCCTTGTATTTTTTTTGACTTTTGAAGTTCATAAAAATCGCCAATTTTAAGAATTCTATCATTATCAAATAAGATCCCGCCATTTTTTATAATTTCAAAATATTTATTACAAGTTATTACTACACTAGCACCGATTAACTTTATTCTATTTATTGACATAAGATTGCCTCTTGTTAATATCTTTATGAAAGTCAATAGAAGTATTGTTAGCAAAGTCAATTTTTAGAAAATTATCAATAGCTTTATGTCTATTTACACTCATTTTAAGAAAAGTTTTATCAAAATTTAAAGGTGTTATGTATTTATCTCCAATATAGTATTGAAAATCACAGCCCTCTTTTTCTGTTAATTTTCTATTTTCAATAATTTTCCATTCTTTATTTTCTAGTTTTTTTATTGGAATAAAAAAGATATTAATTATGCCCAAACAAATCTTTACAAAAAGTTTTTTGCTTGTATTTGCCAACTCATTTCTCACAATAAAAGAAAAAATATTTCTCATCCTCTTTGATACCAACAAAATTTTGCAAACAGCATATTTTTTCTCAAGAAGGAATAATAAATAAATTGCCAATTTTAATTCTTATATTTTTCATTTTATTAAATTAACATCCAGTTTATTGTATGGAATCTCAATATTATTTGCATCTAATGCCTTTTTTACATTTTCTATCATCGCACATTTTGTTGAAAAAAATGAGTTGTTATCTACCACCCATGCACGCACGATAAACTCTACTGCACTTGCTTGAAGTTCATTCACTCCAATAAAAATAGACTTTGAGCTATCCTCTAGTCCATCATTTATGTTTTTTGTTTTAGTTACAGCATCTTTTATGATTTCTCTAACTTTGTCAATATCACTTGTATAACTTACTCCAACAAGCCAATCAATCCTTCTTATCACTTCTTTGCTATTAATTAATTCTGGTTCTTTGATTCGCCTTGAATTAGAATGCTTTGCAGTGTAGTTTATTACTTCAGATGTGGCAACATTTGTATTTGGTAAAATCACCACCTTACCATCGGGCATTCTCATATATGTATGAAATAATGATATATCCTCAACTATCCCTATGTGCCCATTAATCTCAATTTGGTCATCTTTTGTAAAAGGACGAAAAACAACTAGCATAATTCCACTTGCAAGATTTGATAGAGAATCTTTTAGAGCCAGTGCTATTGCTAATCCAGCTGCACCAAGAGCTGCAATTATTGAGGTAGTTTGCACTCCCATTGTGCCGAGTGTTACGACAACCGCCATTATTATTATCCCTACAAATGCTACTTTTGATAAAAAATTAGCTAACATTTCATCTTTTAGCGTTTTTAATAAAAGTTTTCTTGCTCTACCTGCTACAAAATATGATAGCCATATCCCAAAAAATAATATAAAAATAGCTTTTGAGCCTACTACTGTTGCTTTTATCATTTCATCTGCTATTAGATGTAAAATATTTAATATTTTTTCCTGCATTAGCTTTCCTTTATAATTTTTAGATAAATTTATCTATGATTCCAAATAACTTTTCTCCATTATATGGTAAAAAATCATCTTTTAGTTTATAGCTTTTTTCTAAGTCTAGCACCATTAATTTAGCCTCTTTGCCAACTTTTATTTCACCGCAATTTAGATTTAGAATTTTAGCAGGATTGAGAGCGCAAATATTTATTAATTTTTCTAAAGTTATGATTTTAGTTTTTACCAATTTTGTATATAAAAGTGAGAAATAATACTCTATGCTATCAATCCCAAATTCAGCTTCACTAAAGATTTGTTCTTTTTTTGAATTATAACAGGCACATTGAAGCGAAGTTAATAAATCAATCTTGCCATTTTGTAAGGATTCCAGTAATAATTCTTGTGTTTTTTTATCTTTTAGCGGTGGATTTAGTTTTGCATTTGTGTTGTAGTTCTCACAAGCACTATCATTTAGGCTTAAATGGTGTATTGAAACTTCAGCAAAAATATTTTTATCATATTTTTTTGTCTCATTTATTAGTTCAATACTTCGCATTTCACTTATTGCACTAAAAACTACTTTTATATTATAGAAAATTGCAACTTCTAATATCTTTGCTACCTCTTTTATTTCACTTAAGGGGTTCCTAGCAGGAAGTCCAAGAATCGCACTCATTTCACCATAATTTATAACACCACCCAGATTATCATCAGCATTGACAAAAAGCGGAATGTCTAGCATTTTTGCATATTTGGCAATTTTGTCTATCGTATTTGAATCTTCTATACTATTTAGCCCTATACCAACTCCACCAAGTGTATTCATAATTGAAATATCACAGATTTTTCCTTCTGTATCATTTGATGAGATTAGAGGCAATATCTCAATTTCTAAATTATTATTTATGCTTCGAATGAATTCTATTACCATTTCATTATCTATTTTTGGTGAGCAAGCGCTATTTAATGCTATTATACCAACACCACCATTTTTAGCTTTTTTAGCAAGTGAGAGAAGAGATTTTCTTGATAAAGATTTATTTTTTGGAAATACATTAAAATCGATGAATTGCGGTATTACAATTTTATTTTTTAAATCTAAAACTTCACTTTTTGAAGTAATATTAGAATCTATTTTTGTGATAATATTATCTTTTATTTCAATATCTTTTTTAAAATCATTTTCATTATCAACTATCAAAGCATTTTTAATTACCATATTTTAGCTCCCTTTAAAAATCTATGAAATCAAAGCATTTAATCTATCAAGTCCGCCAAGGGTTATCACTATACCTATTGAAATGAGCAAGATTCCACTAATTATCTCTATAATTCTAGAGTATTTTTTAATTTTATTAAATAGGTTAAAAAATCGCTCAATTGCTAGTGCAGTTAGTAAAAATGGCAGTGCCAAGCCGATTGCATACACAACCATAAGCCATAAGCCACTATTTAAATCAGTAGAGCTAAGTATCATTATAGAGCTTAAAATGGGTCCTACACAAGGGCTCCAGCCAAGTGCAAATCCAATCCCTAAAATAAAAGGCGAAACTATATTTATTAGCGTTGCAAATCTTGTATTTTGCCCAAAATCGTGTTTTATATTTAATTTTTTTGTTTTATAGAGAATATTAAATCTAATGATTCCTAAAAAATGGATTCCAAATATTATGATGATACCGCCTGCAATATAATTTGTGATTTTATTATTTAGAAATACTCCAAGCGCAGTGTTAAATGAGATTCCAATTAATATAAAAATCAAAGAGAAACCACATACAAAAAATAATGCTCTTTGGAAAATGTAGATTCTATGTTTTAGTGAGTTTTCTTTTAGCTGCTCTATTGATATTCCGCCAATATAGGACATATAAGGCGGTATAAGTGGTAAAACACAAGGGCTTAAAAATGTTAAGATTCCAGCTAACAGGGTTGTTAGATATGGCAGTTTATCAAAAAGATTTATTAAAAAAAGCTCCATATTCAAATAATTCCAAATTTATATTTTAAGTGCGGATTATATCAAAAACTAATTTATATTTGGTATAATCAATTTTTTGTAATAAATCAAACATATTATGAAAAGTAGGAATAATGAAAAATGATGAAAAACAAGCTAGTTTTAGTTTTAAGCATTTTAATCTAAAAACAAAGGTTTTAAAAGGGATTAATGAAGCAGGATTTAATACTCCAAGCCCAGTGCAAGAAAAAACAATACCATTGATTTTAGAAGGACACGATGTAATAGCCCAAGCTCAAACAGGCACAGGAAAAACAGCGGCGTTTGCTATTCCAATACTAAGTAATTTGGAAAATAATTCACAAATTGAAGCGCTAATTATCACACCAACAAGAGAACTTGCAATGCAAATTAGCGATGAAGTTTTTAAACTAGGTAGATTTCTTCGCACGAAAACTATATGTATTTATGGTGGGCAAAGCATAAAAAGGCAAATTGAACTATTAGACAAAAAACCTAAAGTTATGGTTGCTACTCCCGGAAGACTGCTAGATCATCTAAAAAATAATAGAATTAAAAATTTTAATCCAAAATTTATAGTGCTAGATGAAAGTGATAAAATGCTTGATATGGGGTTTTTAGAGAGCATTGAGGAAATTTTTAGATTCTTGCCTAGAGTTAGGCAAACTTTGCTATTTTCAGCAACTATGCCTGTGCAAATTAGGAATCTAGCAAATAAAATTTTAGATAATCCAAAAAGTGTAAAAATCACTTCTATTAATGTAACAAATACAGATATTGAGCAAAAATATTATATTATCAATGAAAATGAGCGTGAGAATGCAATTTTAAGACTGCTTGATGTAATTGCTCCACAAAAAAGTATAATTTTTACTAGAATGAAAAAAGAAGCAGATAATTTATCTAATTTTTTGCAGTCAAGGGGTTATAAATCAGCTTCACTTCACGGAGATATGGAGCAGAGAGATAGACGAGTGGCAATAAATGCTTTTAAGAAAAATGAAGTAAAGATTTTGGTAGCTACCGATGTGGCGAGTCGTGGGCTAGATATAAGTGATGTTAGCCATGTTTTTAACTACCATATGCCATTAAATCCAGAAATCTATGTGCATAGAATCGGGCGAACGGGTAGAGCAGGAAAAAAGGGCGTTGCAATCACTTTAGTAACCCCACTTGAATTCAGAGATTTAAAAAGAATAAAAGAGCAGATAAAAACGAAATTAGAGCTATTTGAGCTATCAGATTCTAGTGGAAATGATAATTTTATAGATAAAATCCTAGATTATAAAATTTCATCAAAAGCTTTTGATTTATACACACAATTAAACTCTAAAATTGATACTGCACAGCTTATTTGCAAGCTTCTATCTTATCTTTGTGATGCTATTAGTAAAAATGATATTTCTTGCGATGAGATTAATAAATTTAAAGAAGATTTAGAAAGTAATGAGAAAATAGAAAATAAACAAGATAAAAATAATAAAAATAAAAGTCCTAGAAATAATAAAAATAGCAATAGAAGTAGTAGCAAAAAGACCCCAAATACTAGAAATAGGAGCAATAAAAAGCCAAAAAAGAAATAAATATCACAAGATTTTTGGCTAGAATTCTAGTCTCTTTTATGAGTAGTAAGTGGAACGCTCATCTATTGGTTGATAGTTTTTAATCAGATGCAAATATTAACATAGGAGACCTGATAAGGATGTTTCCAGAAAAAGAAATGGATATATTGAATTTGGGTTGAGATGTAGATTTTGATAATCTTACCAATAACGATTTGCTAAATTATATAAAGAAGCCATTGTTGATAGATTAATGTCCTGTGGTTTTTATGAAAACTATGACCTGACAGATAGGGGGGCTTTTGCGAGAATACTATTGATAAACTTCAACACTTTGATAATCAATCTAAATAGTGTATATATCAAAGCTTACTTGTAAAACTAAATATATCATTAAGAAAAAAGATAAATTTTTGAATTTGTGATATGTGAAATTTATAAAAAATTTGGGATTCTATTTTTTGGTATCTAAAAAAGATTTTAAAAATCCATTTAAACAATTAGAATTTAAAATCTAAAAATATTGTTTAAGATTTTATACTTTTAAGATTTACTATCCTGACTATTTTCAAATATTTATCTTATTAAATATTTGAAAAAGATAAATTTAAATAAATTGTTTGGTTTAAGAAGCTAATTAGCTAGATTCTTAAAATTATCTAAAACTTAGAATTTAACTGCTCTTGTTGTAGCTAGCATAATAATTCTAAACCACTAGGTAAGATTCTTTTAATACATTACAAAATCCTTTTTTTGATTTTGCAAACCATACATATTGCCTATATTTGCAGGGTTAAAATATAAATTACCATCAGCTATATTTAGAAATACAACACCGCACTATTACTACTTGAACAAGCAAAAGCATTGTTTCCATTTATCACAACTGGAGATATTTCGCTTTGTCTGTTTGATGAAAGTGCTTGCCATCTACTTCTATCCATTCCACCTGTATCTATCATCCACTCACCCCAG